>OZ245878.1:1200000-1844778 GCA_965229365.1 Methanocorpusculum sp.
TTGAAGTCCGTGTCCGAAATGGTCTGAAAAGATATTATCTGGTGCGTGAAGTCAACACCGATGCAAAAAAATTTGCGGCAACACGCGTTATCAAATCAGGAACGAAGCCGACCAAAGCCGAGATGTCCCGGACGATCGCACTTTTCGGATCCGATCTCGAGATGAAATGCATGAACAAAGTGGCGAAGTTTCGTGCGGGGAAGTTTACCTTCGAGCAATATGCAGACGAGAATGAATACTTCGAACTGGAACGGTTCAGATATCTTCTTGCCCGGTCTCCCCCGGGAGACCCGGAACGTGAAGCGGCGGCCGACATCTCCGCCGCCGCACGCACGGCCGCCGTGGATTTTACGCCCGCAGAGGTCTCCCGTCTCCTCTCCGCAGGTGAGATCCCGCGCGGCAAACGCCTGTATGATGTAAACGTCGTGCAGAATCTTCATAACGCCTATCGGCTGCACAGAAAAAAAGAGCGTCTGACGCCCCGTATGGTCTATCAGCTTCAAAACATCCTTTATCAGAATATCGATGCGGCCCCCCTCTCCTCTCAATCGAAAAAGGATCTTGCCGTGCTGATCTCTTCTTTCAATCGGAAGATCAAAGAGAATGCTCATCAGTTTGAACAGTGTTTCCTCTTCTACGAGGCTTTTCTTGCTCAGTTCCCCGAGGCAGGAATGCTCGCCTTCGAACTCTTCTCCAGAATGACCGCCGGATTCGGCTACCGGATTCCTGCCGGCGGCTGGCGGGAGATGGTTGCATGGGTGAAAAACCGGAATGCCGATCTGGAGTTTTCCGTCCGCCGTTCATTCGAAGAGATGACCAAAGGTAAAATCGGGGTCAGACAAAAGCAGCTGGATTTTTTCAGCTGAACCCCTGAGTCCTGCTCTCCGCCCATTTCATCTCACCTCCCGCGGCGAATCGCATACTTCATCCTGTTTTCCCCTCGATCTCAGCATCCTATTTATTAAGTAGTCAGAACTCTCACTAATATACACACTATCATGGACCGTGAAAACCAACCGATCAACCTCAAAGATGTTCTCATCGAGATGAAGGACATCAGCGAACTCATGGTTGATCTGGCTTATTCTGCGGTGCTTTTAGAAAGCAACGCCATAGCAGATGAAGTCATAGAACTCGAAGAACGTATGAATGATCTCGTCTACCAGGCACGAATCACCAGTATGATGAGTGTACGGCGCATCGAAGAAACCGAACCGATGAGCGGTCTTCTCCAGCTCGCCGAAGCCTCGGAAAGGATATCGAATCATGCGGCTGATATCGCGAAAAATATCATGCGGCATGTCTCCTTCCCCGCAAATCTCCGCAGAGCTCTTCCCGAGGCGGAAGAAGCCACCCATCGAACCGCCGTTGCTGCCGGAAGTCCCCTTGACGGCGCACGGCTCGGTGATATCAAACTTCAGTCGGTCACCGGAATCCGGATTATCATGATCCGGAGGATGCGTCAGAGGATCTATGATCCCGACAAGCATACGGTCCTTCGTTCCGGCGATGTCCTTGTCGGCCGCGGTCCGGAGTACGGGTTTCCCGAACTCTGCGAACTTGCCGGTCAGCCGGTGCCAAACGACGATGATCTGACTTCGTCTCCCATCAGCAATCTCGACCGCGCAGCAGCCCTCATGATCGAGATGAAAAACATCAGCGAACTCTCCGTCGGTCTTGCATACTCGGCCCTGCTTCATGACAATCTGGATTTGTCAAACGAGGTCGTGGCGCTTGAAGAAGAGCTCGACGAGATGCGTCTTCGGCTCGATCTGTGGACCCTTGAAGCCGCCAAACGGACCGAGGACGTCGCGAGTCTGCGGGGCATGCTCTATATGTCCTCGTTTGCCGAATCGATCTCGGACGCCGCAAGCTCGATTGCCGACGTGGTGCTCCGTGAGATCGAGGTCCCGCCGATCATCAAACGCATCGTTCGCGAGTCCGATGAAATCATTGCGTGGGTCACAGTCCATGAAGGATCCACTCTTGACAAAAAATCCCTTGCCGAGTCTCATGTCGGCACCGTGACTGGAATGGTAATATTTGCCGTCAAACATGACAACCGGTGGATCTATCGTCCGGCGAGAAATGTATGCCTGTATGCAGGAGACCTTCTGGTCGCCCGCGGTAGGCGTGATGGTGAAGAAAAGCTCTATGGTCTCTGCGGAGCAGATACCGATGAAATAGATAATTTTGAAGAGGAGTAAAAATATGACAGATATCGTATACCGGCTCGGTCCGGGTTGTGAAGTGGATGACATTGTTGAAGGCAACATGTACATCGGCAAAGTCCAGGGTTTTGCGACGTTCGGCACATTCGTTCAGTTAAACGACAGAACCAAAGGTCTCCTGCATAAAAGCAACGTCCTGAATGAAAAACATGAACGCGATTTCATCATCGTTCTTGTCAATCAGGTCCGCCCAAACGGAAACATCGATCTCAGAGAGGTCGTCATTCCGGAAGGAAGCTACGAGACCCAGCTCGTTGCAAAGAAGATCACGCTTACGAAACTCTCCGATCTTATCTCCAAGATCGGCAGAAACGTAACGATCGAAGCTGACGTCGTCCAGATCAAGCAGACATCGGGTCCGACCATTTTTACCATCTGTGACGACTCGGGTGTCGAGGATGCCGCGGCTTTCACCGAAGCAGGCATCCGCTCCTATCCCGAAGTGAATCTCGGCGATATCGTCAGAGTATTCGGCGAAGCAACCCGCAGAAACAACCAGATGCAGATCGAAGTTTCCGGGATGCAGGTTCTCAAAGGAGAGGAAGCCTACAACGTCCGCAGCCGGATAAACCGTGCCCTCGAAGCCCGTGCCGAACCGCCGGAAGTAACCCCTCTTGTGAAAAGTGAGGTCATCGAAGCACTCTGGCCCGAGATGCGCAAACTCGCCAAGATCGTCCGCCGTGCCGTTTTGACCCAGCAGCCGATCATCATCCGTCATCACGCAGATGCCGACGGAATCTGTGCCGCCGTCTCCGTCGAAACTGCCGTGACCCAGTTCATCCGGGACAACGGCGGAGACCCGGATCAGGACAACTTCCTTCTGCGCCGCTCGCCCTCGAAAGCTCCTTTCTATGAGATCGAGGACGTCACCCGCGATCTGGACATGATGCTCAAAGACAATGTCAGGTTCGGTCAGAAACTTCCGCTCATCCTTCTGATGGATAACGGCTCGACCGAAGAAGACATGCCGTCATACAAAATGACCGAGGTTTACGGCCTCGACGTCATAGTTGCCGACCACCATCATCCCGATGATACTATCGACAAGTATCTCCTTTGCCATGTCAACCCATATCATGTCGGCGGCGACTTCGGTGTCACCGCAGGTATGCTTGGAACGGAAATTGCCCGGCTGATCAATCCCGCAGTCGAATCACGCATCATGCATTTCCCGGCAGTTGCCGGCGTTGCGGACAGAAGTGAGGCTCCCGAACTCGATTCCTATCTTGCCTTGATCGAAGGAAAATACACCCGCGATGAATGCAAAGACATGGCCCTGTCCCTTGATTACGAGCAGTACTGGCTCAGATTCAATGACGGACGCGAGATCGTCAAAGATATCCTCAACATCAATAATGCACCTGAACGTCATGCAAAACTCGTGAACCTCCTCGTTACCGAGGCAAACCTCGCGATCGAGGATCAGATGAACACCATGATGCCGCACATCCATGATCAGAAGCTTACCTCGGGTGCGAATCTGTTCCTTGCCGATGTGGAGATGTTTGCCCACCGGTTTACCTTCCCGCCCCCGGGCAAATCCTCGGGCGAAGTGCATGATATCCTCTGCAAAAAGTATGTGAACGAACCCGTCGTCACGCTCGGCCTTGGTCCAGACTTTGCGGTCATCAGATCCCGCGGTGTTCGGATGAACATCCCGCAGATGGTCAGATCCATGCGGGACGAGATGACTGGAGCCGGTATTTCGGGCGGTGGTCACCTCGTTGTCGGCAGTATAAAATTCGTCGAGGGTATGCGTGCTCAGGTAATCGAGAAGATGATCGAGAAGATCTCGGAATTCCCCGTAACTTCTCTCTAAACACCCTGATCTCTTTTTTTTGCGTTAGACATACATGTTACGAAGAACGTAACAATATCTTTATAATGTAAAAGATTCAATACTTACGTGAGGTAAGTCAAAATGGCCGAACCTAAAACAATTCTTGAAAGATACAATGAAACCCAGGCGAAGATCCTCGGATACCTGAAAGCAGGTGTATCCAAGGGTGGAAGATTCTTTAAAGCGAAGTATATCGCCAAAGATCTCGGTCTCTCTTCGAAGGAAGTAGGGACTAACCTCGCCATCCTCTCCGAAATTTGTGATGAGCTGGACATCAGCCGCTGGAGCTACTCCAACAGTACCACCTGGATGGTAACAAGCAAATCCATGTAATATTAATAATCCATATCATCCAACCCCTTATTTTTTGTTTTCCCAGGGAAAACAACAAACTTAATTACTCTTGCTTTCCTCTATGTTAGTATGGCTGTTAAAATTTTTGAGATAGTGGAAACATTGGAATTCGTATCCGATATTGACGGGGAGAAAGACTGCCTCATGGCGCAGCAGGGCCCTCACTGGTTCAACATCGATGTGCCGAAAGGGTCAGGTTTCAAGGCAGGCGACAAAGTCCGAATTACCGTTGAGAGGGCCGACTGAACCTGGATATGGAACGAAAACATCTGCTGATCATCGGCGGCGGCGTGTGTGTTCTTGCTGCTGTTGCTCTCATTCTGGTATTTACCGGAGGGACCACTATTACTGCGGGGACTTCGGTCTATCAAAACGGCGTATTGACGACACCGATCCATTACGACGGTGAAGAAAAAGATGTGTGGTTCCAGTACAATATCTTCCGTCAGGACACTCTTCTCGAGTCCACGCAGGTGTGCGAATCCGAATCGGTCCTTGGAACGCTGACAAAAGGCGACTTCACCACCGAACTGGAGATCGATCTGCCCCCGAGTAAGTACAAGGTGTTCATCTACGTTCTCGAACGCGCTGACGGAACCCCCCGAATTACCGGATTTATTCAGAATATTCTGATTTCATGATGCAGATTTTCGATAATGATCTTCTTTTTAATCCTGCCGTCGGCGAGTGGCAGGAGGCGTCGTTCTCCTTCGAAGACGGTGTGGTGACGATAGTTGGAAAATCCGGATACCTTACTGGAGACAATGTATCTGATCTCCGCGGTGCACGGGTTGTTCCGGGTCTGATCGATGCCCATGTACATATCGAGAGTTCTCGTCTGACTCCACGCGAGTTCGGCCGTCTCTCTCTCTTGTCAGCGGCGTGACCACAGTGATCGCGGATGTATCCGGATGCACCGGGATCGATTTCATGCTTGAGGATGCGAAGAGTTCGCCGGCTGATATCTTCTTCATGATCCCGTCCTGCGTGCCGGCTACACCCCTGGACAAAGGAGGTGCCGTCGTCTCGTCAGAGGATGTGGCCTCCTACAAAAATACTCCTTCGGTCATCGGCCTTGGCGAGATGATGAACGTTCCGGGCGTTCTTTTTGACGATCCCGAGGTCACGACAAAGCTCGCCGTCTTCGATCACGTCGACGGGCATGCCCCGGGACTTTCCGGCGAGGCGCTCTGCAGATACGTCTCTCACCATATAAAAACCGATCACGAGTGTATCTCCGCTGCGGAAGCACACGAAAAACTCTCTCTTGGGATGTATGTTCTTCTTCGCGAAGGGGATGCTGCGAAAAATGTGTCCGCTCTGTCATCAATCGTGAACGATTTGACCGCCGCCCGGTGCTGTTTCTGCACGGACGACAGGCATGCGGATTCCCGGGTTCGGGAAGGGTCGATCGACCACTGTATCCGAATCGCGGTAAAATCCGGGATGCGTCTGGAGCTGGCTCTACGGCTTGCGACGCTTTCTGCAGCCGAGTGTTTCGGTCTCGCCGACCGCGGGATGATCGCTCCCGGCAGAGTTTCCAATTTCTGCGTGCTGCAGGGTGGCCCGGAGTTTTTCGTTTCGAACGTCTATAAATGCGGGGTTCCGGTATCATCCATCCCCAAACCGGGGCCCGCCGGTCCGTGTACCTGCCCGCCATTCTCCTGCCGTATCCCGACAAAAGAGGAGCTTGTTCTTCCAAAAGGAAATCTCCGGGTTATGGGTCTTGTTCCTGGCGAAATCATTACCTAGGCTTTGGAAAGCTCGACTACCGGCAACGTCCATAAGGTTGTGAGTGTCGATCGCTACCGGTCCGAAGGATTCGGCGTTGGACTCGTGAAAGGTTTTTCATTTGCGAAAGGGGCCGTTGCCGCCTCAATCTCGCATGACGCTCACAATATCATTTCGGCCGTCGCCGCGGTAAAAAACAGCGGCGGAGGGATGGCGGTCGTGTGTGACGGGATCACAACCGTTCTTCCTCTTCCGTGCGGCGGATTAATGACGCCCCTGCCCTACGAGGAACTCCTTGTCTGCATGGATGAACTGGCCTCACGGCTTCAGGCGACCGGTGCGCCGCCGTCCGCATTCATGAATCTGTCGTTCCTTTCTCTTACGATGATCCCTCATCTCAGAATCACGCCGCGCGGCCTTTTTGACGGAGATACGTTCAAAGATATGCCGATTCTTTTCGAGTAGGGAAAAAGACTATCTGCTTATCACGACATACGTATCACAATGAACTTTACCCGGTTCCTGTCGTTATTCATGATAACCGCATTTCTGCTTCTGCTCGTTCCAGGCCAGGCTTTGGCAGATCAGGGCTTGGTCATCACGCTGCCCGATGACAATCAGACGGTCGATGATGATAACACCTCCGTGTTTGTGGAAGGATCGAACCGGTACGGGTATCTGACCGCTGACTCGATAGAAGTGATTGCCTCCGGAACCGATGTCGAGATCACCGTGCACTATTCCGTTACTCCCTGGATCGCCTTTCTGGTCTTTCTATTCGGCAAACAGGATCTGAGGAATCGTGTTCTCTCCGTAGTCGGCTATCCGGAGACGGGAAAAGATTCCCAGGTCGTGACATACGCATACGTTGACAACAACCGTGCGGTTATTACGGTGAAAAATTTGGCGATCAGTTATGGGGACGGATCATACTGGTATCCGGCCCATACGTTTGGCACCTTCATCCCGAAACTGACCTTTATCCTCGGTCCGAATGAAACCAAAACCTATACCAATACGCAGGTCATGTCGAAAGGTTTCGGATATTTCCAGTAAATTATCCGTAATCGTCTTCGAAAAAAAGGATGTTTAGGATAGGACATAGGCAGTGTTAATCACAATCCAATTCGGAAGGGAGATTGTCCGGTTTGGACACCTGAATTTGACAGCTTGTGGAAATACCACATAATGAATACCACGAGATTTTTTTTCAAAATCCTTGATAAACGCTCTCATGAGTCACTTACTTTTCAGAATAAATCTCCAATATTCAATATATTTTTTTGATTGATGGGTGCGGGAGGGCGACTTCAGCGCGGAGCCCGACGCGGCGGAAATATCCTATCTACCATGGCCCTATTTGTTTCCGTGTAGTTCTATGGTGATGGAATATTCAGATATTACGTACGCGGTGTTGGGGGTGGAGATTCAATTCGGGAAGTGTGAGACTGAGATAATACTCCCAAGTCACTTCCCTTCAAAATATATTTCATAACCCCTAATCCCTTCCATTCTAACTATTCAATGACAGATTAGCTAAGCAGAACGTTATTGTGAGCCTTCGACATACGATATCTCCACCGCGTCGGGCTCCGCGCCGGAGTCGCCCTCCCGCACCCCCATAAGCAGAAAAAAGGAGAGAGATGTGGGAGAAGTATATTTCCCAACCGTCAAATTCGGGCTACACTAATGCCGTACACGAAATCGAAGTACATCTCATAAGAACTTCAGTTTTTTTCCGGTTAAGATCGAACCGCGTAATTCCTATTAGTATTTTACTTTTTTATATACGGGCTTTCCTTTATTTCCTGATATTTCCTCTACCTCAAGTTTCTCCCGGATCTCCATCCATGTCTGAACTCTTTTCTGCACCCGCGGTCTGAAGTAGATGCCCATAAAAGCGACCGCAAGCCCGGCTATTGTAAGAAGCATCATTGCGATGATCCCGTCTGTAGTGGTGAACGGGAATGGTTCGACCGGTGCGATGGAGAGGAAGTAGATCACAGCGCCGTAGGTGATCATTCCTATGGCAACGACAAAGAACGGCACGACGAATATTCTAGAAATACCTTCCTGATTATTCTGGATGTAATCCGTGATCTTTCCAGCGGCGGCGACAAGGGCGGCGATGATGATCCAGATGACCGCACCGAAAAGAAATGTCAGTGCAAGGTAGATGACACCTACATCGCCCGTGTTAGGATAATTGGTAATTACGCTCATCAGTCCCGAGATGACTCCACCGATGACCAGAATCACGGCGACCAGATAGGCAATGAAGGAGAACTGGCCTTTTTTGAACGATTCAATGACTGCATACCCTGCATAAATGAAGTACTCATCGAAATTGAATCCCTTAAAGAGAAGATAGAGGCCGATGATTCCAACAGCCACCAGAGCTGCCGAAATGCCGGGTGCCAGCAGGGCGACCAGAGCATAGAGAAGAAGGACGAATCCGATCGGGAGCAAGACGCTTTTTGCGATCTTCGGATCGTTCATCAGTTTCTTGATGATATAGTACGTTCCTTCAATGTTCGGGAGCTGTTTGATGATTACCCGTACAACGCTGGCTACTTTGATATGGGACTGGATGATCGGAAGGACGTATTCATCTTCGGCTCCGTCGGAGATGAGGATGCATTCGGTCACTTTGGTGGTTTCGATAACCTGTTCCAGAAGATCGCTGACTTTCCTGTCACCTTCGAGCATATTCATGTGATTCCCGCCGATTACGGCGACTTCCACGTCCTCGCCGTTTCCTTTCAGCTCATCGTAGGTTTTGATGGCCTGAAAAATGGCATTCGTATCGGAATCCTCGGGATCGGCTGTTCCGAGGCGTATTGCCGCATCGAGGCAGGCTTCCCTTCCAACCGCGGGGCTCTTCACGCCGGCTTTATATCCCACGTCGTCATCTCTGTCAATGCTCAGAATAAGAGTCCGTACCCTCATTGTTATACAATTACCATTTATGGATTAAATATCTGTGGGAAAAAAGCGGGAAAAAATATGGGTTGTATTTGAAAACTTCAGATGAGCTTTGAGCGCTGAAGTTTTAATAAGTCCTCGGTGGTCAGCTTCTCTCCACTCTTGAATGCGTTGAAGATGGTTTCTGCTTCCTTTCTTGCGGACTTGTTCTCTTTTAAGCTCTTGACTTTCTTCTGCTTTGAGCGGATGCCGGTTAAGACTTTATCGTAGTCGCGGAGCTGTTTCTGGCATTCGAGGAACCGTTTGTGCTCAGCATCTGCAGCTTCCTGTGCCTCGACGAACTGCTTGTGTTTTGCGTCTGCGCCTTCCCGTGACTTGTCTGCCTTTCTGTAGCACTCGACCATAAGGTCGTGGTGTTTCTGGGCAAGTTCGGCTTTCTCCGTTACTTCAGCGTGGATTGCGGATGCCTGCTTGCGGAATTCGCGTGCCTCGATTAAGCGGGTGCGGACTTCTTTATTCTGTTCGTGCTCGACTTCCTGGTCCTTGAGTTCGGCTCTGAGCTGTTTGATTTTGTCAACAAGCTCGTTTTCCTTCTCTTTGGACATCTGCTCAGTCTGCTGTCTCTCTTCGAGCTGGTCGATCTGACGCTGGATGTCTTTTGCCGAGGGCCTCTTTTCGTGGCTCTGTGCCGCCGAACCTGTCCCCTGCTCACCCCTGAGAGCATCGATTTCTTCAAAGAGGGTGTTTGCCTTGTCGTTTAACTCGTTCCTCTTCTCTTTCAGGGACTGAACGTCGTTATTGGACTGGTCACGGAGCTCTTTGTTTTTCTGTGCGTCCTCGACATACTGGCGGGTTGCGTTGTTTAACTCGTTTCTTTCGCGGGCAAACTGGCTTGCCTGGGAGTTTAACTCGTTACGCTTTGCTTTGTGTTCTTCAGACTCTTCAAGGAGTAATTTTCTTTTATCGACAAGATCTTCGGTCAACGTTCTTACCTATCCTGAGCAGCCGTCCGCGGAGAGATGAATTCGAGGGTCGCCCGCGCTGGAGAAGATACCAAAATGCATGATAAATGACGTAAAAATAAGTGCAAAGTTTCAATGATAGTATTCAATCTCCTGTACCGGCGGCCGATTCATTGGAATCTTCCGACTCCGCAGATATACGACTTTCATATAATTAGTGGTGGTATTGGGAAATAAAGGTGTCGTATAATTTCTGTGAAAAAACAGTCTGTTCACCTCAACCCATATATCTGCGGGTCGGGTGTTTACGGGCAGATTATTGTATCTATGTGCCCGGATATATGTCCTTTTGGGAAGCAGAGTTATAGCGACGACGTACCTTTTGGCGTCATGCTTCCCTTCTATATGTATGAGTGGTGTGTGAAACTGATGTTTGGTTGAGTTGGTTTACATGATCCAGTCAAACGAAGAACCGCTGCGTGCAGTTGCGGTGTTTTGCTGATGGGTGGAAGATGCCGACGGGCTCTGTGAGGATTTGTTTGAGCTGGAATTCCCGATCTGGAATGTGTTGACCGAGTGGCCGCCGAGGACCTGGGGGCACTGGATACCGGTCATGATTGCCATGACGGAAACTTTTCCTTCGAAATCCTTGCGGACTCTTGCTCCCCAGATGACGTCTGCGTGCGGGTCGAGTTCGTAGGTGAGCTGCTGGGCGATCTCTTCTGCGTCGTGGAGCGTAAGGTCGTTTCCGCCGGTGATGTGGATCAGGCTGCCGGTTGCTCCGCGGAAGTCGATGTCGAGAAGCGGGTGGGCAAGACAGTCGCGAATAACGGACTCGGCCTTGTTCTGCTGTTTGGACTCGCCGACAAGCATGACTGCAAGGCCGCCTTTGCTCATGATTGCGCGTACATCTGCGTAGTCGATGTTGATTAAGGAAGGTTCGGTGATCGTCTCGGAGATGCCTTTGACGGTTTCGGCGATGAGCTGGTCCATGACGGAGAATGCTTGACCGAGTGGCAAGTTTGGAACGAAGTTCTTGAGTCTGTTGTTGTCGAGAACGATCACAGAGTCGGCAGCCTGGCGCATTGCCTCGAGACCATCTTCTGCTTTCAGCATTCTCGCTCGCTCTACCTGGAACGGATAGCTAACCATTGCAATGACGATTGCTCCGTGCTCTTTGGCGATCTGTGCGACGACAGGTGCCGATCCGGTTCCGGTTCCTCCGCCCATGCCTGCGGTGACGAAGACAAGATCTGCATCTTTCAGGATCTCTTCAAGGGTCGGGTGAGCCATCTCGGCGGCACGGCGGCCGACATCCGGGAATCCTCCGGCACCAAGTCCGCGGGTCAGGGATTTGCCGATTAAAACGCGCTTGTCTGCCTGAATCATATCCAGGTGCTGCTTATCGGTGTTGATTGCGATGGTCTCGGAACCTGCGACCTTCATGTTGTGAAGTCTGTTGATCGTGTTGTTTCCTGCTCCTCCGCATCCGACAATGACGATTCTCGGGTGTCCGAGCATGTCGTCGTCATCAACGATCGATGTCGTCTGCATTCCTTTTTCGAGCTCCGAGTTCTTCAGTGCCTCATTGATAATACTCTGCATTTCTGTAAACACCCCAATAATTTTACTGTTATAATCGTGCGTCAAATGTAGATATCTGATCGCTGTCACGCATTATGCGGTCTCCTCTCTGCGAGAGGAACTCCCTTACTGCATATCGTACTGCTTCTGAAACGGTGGGAAACTCGCCGGATTCGACAAGTTTTTCAAGCAGTTCGACCTGCTGCGGGGGTAGGCGTATGGTGATTCTGTCCATTTTTCTCTGTTCTGACAAATGTCTGTCATTTGTCTGCTATTTGTCTGACATATGTAAGACATTGGGCTGACGTATGATCTTGGACAAAATCTAATTGGATGTTAGTATATATAAATATATCGTGTGATATTCGCGTGTTAAAAGAGTCTGTCCAATCGATACGTCAATCCATTGGACATAGTTTTTTTTGATCGAGATAACTTCACCTAGGAATATCATGATTCAACCGTTTCACTATTGACATTGGATTGGGGGGAATCTGCCAAATCAGACTTCTTTAGACTTCTTATCGATAATTTGCAAAATTCATATTCTGAAATCTATTCTGTAAATGGGCTAACATCAATAATTGGAACGTTATAAAATTCATTATTACAGAGAGCGCTCTGTTGTTTTTCTTGCAATGCACCACATCAAATTTGACGGTTTTTTTGAGGTGTGCATGCTTGCGTTCGCACGTTCCCCGCCTTTTCATAGCATTTTTTACCTCCCTTCCATGAAGAATAGTCTGATTTCTGAGATATGCTCCTACCATCTCCCGTTTACAATTCTTGCATAGAAATACCAGTTTTTCTGTAAGAGACATTTGGGCATTTCCTCCTTTTCTCCAGAACGTATTGATCTGTTTTATTATGGTCTTCTCTGAACCTAATTGGGACAATTGCGCGTCAGATCTCAGTTGAATAAGGGGTTTTGCATGAAGTTTCTCAAATATTAACGTGTGTAGCTCTAGGGAGTCATATACCGCATCCATCAATACACGATCACAGGATACGCCGAGAAGTTCGGCAATCTTAATCAAAAAATGCGCATAGGGTTTGTCATTCTCCTTTCCTTCTGAATGAATCATAAACAAGGGATAAGCCCCCAGATTCAAAATATGTGCTTTATCCATTTTAACCTGATAATGAGGGTTAAACAGACTATTGGGACAATAACGGCTTGCAACTAAAGGAGTGGAATCGATAATTACCTCGGTTTCAGATTTGAGGAAATGGACAATCTTTTTGCTTATCAAAAACATAAGAACTTCCATACCCTCCTCACCTAACCGATATTTCACAAAGTAATGCAACGTACTCGGCGAAGGTAACCAGAGTGGTGATTTTGCCAGAAGAAGGTGGCTGAGATCTTCTTCCGTTATTTTACGCCGAATATGACGATAGGCTATTCTGCGATAAGTCATGACAACAGTCAGTTTTATCAGAAAATCAATGGGATAATGAAAATAATCGCGAAGATGAGGTGAATAATAAGTTTGTTCGATTTTTCGTACAATGTCACTAACGTATCACTCGACGCAGGTATACATAAAGGTATTGTTCCCCTCCAAAAAAGTCGACAAGAGTAAATGGGGGATGAGTTTATATCACAGAATCCACGATTGGACAGACTCCATACGATTACGTCATCTCCTCATTTGCTCTCGGAGTCCCTGACCTGAAAAAAGCACTGATGAAAATGAACGCCGTCGCAAAGAAAGAGGCCCACATCTTCTGGTTCCTGAATCCACAATCATGGAGTCAAATCAAGAAAGATCTTTACGCGTTATTGTATCACGAAGACTATCCAGACTGGATGTCCTATGCAAACGTTGTATGGCAAGCCCTGTATCAGGAGAATATTTATGCAAATCTCACCATACACGCGAGAACAGAGGGAGACAGATACAAAAACATTGATGACGTTGTTTCCATGTATCTCAGGCAGTTTTCAGTAACTGATGACGAACAGAAAAATATCATAGAAACCTATCTCAATGAACATTTAATCCTGCAAAATGATGGGTGGTATGCTCTGCCTAACAATGGAAAATATGCCCACATTTGGTGGGAAAAAGAATAGAACTTTTGCTCGCAAAAAATAAAGGACCATATACGGAATAGTGAGAGGGAAAATTTCACGTATTCTCTCTGATACACCCCATTTTTTTAATCCTCTTCGGTTCCGAGGAAGATAACAACATCATCAGAGGGGTTTTCCGGAAAAACTGAGAACAAAATATGAGAAAATACCCGATTGAGATGTTTGAGCAATAATTCGCTGGATAGTGCTGCGATCACTCTATTTCTCAGTATTAAAACAGACCACGCCCTGTCTCAAAAGAACAGATTAATTACGTCATATAACTAACACTTAGAGATATGGTATCCAGCATTGTCCTTCCGATAAAAAAAGTCAACTCACTCGTTGACTCAAAGATTTCCGTGGAAATAAAAGATGAGGGATGTAAATTCGAGGGACGGCTCGTCGCAATGGATGAGTATCTCAATCTTCACCTCGAAGAAACCGTTGAGATCACCGCAAACGGTCGAAGAAACATCGGCACTGTCGTCATCCGCGGAAACAACATCCTCACCATCTCTCCGCTGAACTAAATATGTCCAGAGAAGCTGAACTAAAAGAAGCGGACGAAAAAACATTTGCCTATCTCAAAGAACACCCGAAAGGAGTTCTGCAGAGCGACCTCTGGAAAGCGATCGAGGTGGACAGCCGCACCTGTTCGCGCATCCTCAAAAAACTGGAGGATGCAGGCCTCATCGCCCGGGAAGAGACAAAAAAAGACGGGACGAGGACATACTTCATCACCGTCGTCCACACATCCCAGGCAGTCGATCCAAGCCTTTTGATGGCGGGAGATTCCATCGTTCCGTGCGTCGCCTGCGATGAAGAGTGTACCGTTGAACACTGTAAGATGCTCGAAGACTGGATTTACGAGCTGGTCTTCGACGAACTCGAATAACTTTCATTTTTGAGTCTGTCCAATCGTGGATTCTGTGATATAAACTCATCCCCCATTTACTCTTGTCGACTTTTTTGGAGGGGAACAATACCTTTATGTATCCCTGCGCCGAGTGGTATGTCTGAATTTCAAGACGAATACGAACCTATTTTCAACAATGGAGTCATCCCTCCGGATATGTCCATTTGCTGGCTCATGTCCCTGCTCAACATTAGTGACATTGTACGAAAAATCGAACAAACTTATTATTCACCTCATCTTCGCGATTATTTTCATTATCCCATTGATTTTCTGATAAAACTGACTGTTTTCATGACTTATCGCAGAATAGCCTATCGTCATATTCGACGTAAAATAACAGAAGAAGATCTCAGCCACCTTCTTCCGGCAAAATCACCAATCTGGTTACCTTCGCCGAGTACGTTGCATTACTTTTTGAAATATCGGTTAGGTGAGGAGGGTATGGAAGTTATTATGTTTTTGATAAGCAAAAAGATTGTCCATTTCCTCAAATCTGAAACCGAGGTAATTATCGATTCCACTCCTTTAGTTGCAAGCCGTTATTGTCCCAATAGTCTGTTTAACCCTCATTATCAGGTTAAAATGGATAAAGCACATATTTTGAATCTGGGGGCTTATCCCTTGTTTATGATTCATTCAGAAGGAACGGAGAATGACAAAACCTATGCGCATTTTTTGATTCAGATTGCCGAACTTCTCGGCGTATCCTGTGATCGTGTATTGATGGATGCGGGATATGACTCCCTATAGCTACACACGTTAATATTTGAGAAACTTCATGCAAAACCCCTTATTCAACTGAGATCTGACGCGCAATTGTCCCAATTAGGTTCAGAGAAGACCATAATAAAACAGATCAATACGTTCTGGAGAAAAGGAGGAGATACCCAAATGTCTCTTACAGAAAAACTGGTATTTCTCTGCAAGAATGGTAAACGGGAGATGGTAGGAGCATATCTCAGAAATCAGACTATTCTTCATGGAAGTGAGGTAAAAGATGCTATGAAAAGGCGGGGAACGTGCGAAAGTAAGCATGCAAACCTCAAAAAAACCGTCAAATTTGATGTGGTGCATTGCAAGAAAAACAACAGAGCGCTCTCTGCAATAATGAATTTTATAACGTTCCAATTATTGATGTTAGCCCATTTACAGAATATATTTCAGAATATGAATTTTGCAAATTATCGATAAAAAGTCTAAAGAAGTCTGATTTGGCAGATTCCCCCCAATCCCATGTCAATAGTGAAACGGTTGAATCATGATATTCCTAGGTGAAGTTATCTCGATCAAAAAAAACTCTGTCCAATGGATTGACGTATCGATTGGACAGACTCTTAGTTCTGTACATCCGGCACCCACCATTCTATAACCTCATAACACGCATATGTACGAAGAATGGAGGAAACAAAAACATTCGCGGAGTTCGCTATCTCTGAAGAACTACTTCAGGCGATAGGCGACATGGGATTTGAGGAGCCGACACCTATTCAGGCAATGGCAATACCACAGATTCTTGATGGGAAAGATGTAACGGGGCAGGCTCAGACGGGAACGGGAAAAACGGCAGCGTTTGGGATTCCAATTATTGAACGGCTTGATCCAGATAACAAAAATGTACAGGCACTTGTCCTATCGCCAACAAGGGAACTTGCAATACAGACCGCCGAGGAATTTTCCCGGCTGATGAAATATAAAAAAGGACTGAACGTGGTCCCAATTTACGGCGGACAGCCGATCGAACGCCAGCTTCGTGCACTTAAAGGCACGATGCAGGTCGTCATCGGAACCCCGGGTCGTGTCATTGATCATATTAAACGCGGGACCCTTCACCTCGATTCTATCAGCATGTTCATTCTGGACGAGGCTGATCAGATGCTCGATATGGGATTCCGTGATGATATCGAGGATATTTTCCGCGATACTCCCAAAAACCGGCAGACGATTTTGTTTTCGGCAACTATGCCGCAGCCGATCCTGGACATCACCAGAAGGTTCCAGCATGATCCTCAGTTCCTGAAGATCACCCGTAAGGAACTTACGGTCCCTCAGATCGAACAGACTTATATTGAGGTCAGAGAACGCGACAAACTCGAAGCACTTTGCCGCACTCTTGATATGAACAACCCCGAACTCGCACTCGTGTTCTGTAACACGAAGAGAACGGTGGATGATTTAATGAGCCGGATGCAGGCGCGCGGATATTTTGTGGAAGCTCTCCATGGAGATATGAAGCAGCAGCAGCGGGACCGTGTCATGGCACGCTTCAGGGCAGGTTCTATCGACGTTCTGATTGCAACGGATGTTGCAGCACGCGGTATCGATGTTGATGATGTGGATATCGTATTCAATTATGATGTCCCTCAGGATGTCGAGTATTATGTTCACCGTATCGGCAGAACAGCCCGTGCAGGCAGAACCGGAAAATCCGTAACGTTTGTTGCTCCGCGTGAGATCTACAAACTCAGGGATATCCAGCGATATGCAAAGATTCAGATCGCCAAGACTCCTCTACCGACGCTTGATGATGTTGCCGAGATGAAGCAGCAGATCTTCCTGGACAAGGTCCGGGACATCATGGCCGCAGGAAATCTTGAGCTTTATCTGCCCCTTGTCGAGCAGCTTCTTGAAACAGAGACCGAGGCCGACTCCGAGTCTGCCGCGGAAGTGACGAGTATTCAGGTTGCTGCAGCTCTCCTCAAGATGCATCTTGACAGTGGTAAAAACGCCGCTCAGAGTGAAGAGATTAAGCCTCTTCAGCCGTCCCCCTCGATCTCGGAGACGTTCACGTCCGGGACCATTGAGAACAGCGGTGCCGAGCCTGGCATGGTCAGATTCCGGATTTCGCTTGGTAAGAACCAGCAGATCCGTCCGAAGGATATCGTCGGCGCCTTTGCAGGCGAGTGCGACATTCCCGGCTCTTCAATTGGAAGAATCGATCTTTACAACAACTACTCCTATGTCGATGTTCCCTTAGAGCATGCAAATCTTGTCGCCGAAGTCATGGGTTCCAAGACCATTCGCGGTCAGGAACTTGAGATTTCCATCGCAGCACCGCGTACTCCTGAAGAAGAGGAACACGAGCGTGATCGGGACAAAGGCGGAGACAGGCGTGGAGGTTCCTCCGGATACCGAAATGCAGGTTCTTCCGGCAGCGGTGAACGTCGCAGTTATAACAACAACCGCGGATCCTACGGAAGCCGCGGCGGCAGTAATTATCGAAGCGGCGATCGAAGTTCCGGCAGCGGTGAACGCCGCAGCTACGGAAATTCCGGAAGCAGCGACCGAAGAAGTTTCAGCCGCGGAAGCAGCGGATCGAGTTCCCCCAGAAGGGATTCCGATCACGGCTTCTACGGAAGAGACTGATCATCTCTTTTTTTAATATCTCTTCGAGTCTGTCCAATCGTGGATTCTGTGATATAAACTCATCCCCCATTTACTCTTGTCGACTTTTTTGGAGGGGAACAATACCTTTATGTATCCCTGCGCCGACTGGTATGTCTGAATTTCAAGACGAATACGAAAGTATTTTCAACAATGGAGTCATCCCTCCGGATATGTCCATTTGCTGGCTCATGTCCCAGCTCAACATTAGTGACATTGTACGAAAAATCGAACAAACTTATTATTCACCTCATCATCGCGATTATTTTCATTATCCCATTGATTTTCTGATAAAACTGACTGTTGTCATGACTTATCGCAGAGTAGCCTATCGTCATATTCGGCGTAAAATAACGGAAGAAGATCTCAGCCACCTTCTTCCGGCAAAATCACCACTCTGGTTACCTTCGCCGAATACGTTGCATTACTTTGTGAAATATCGGTTAGGTGAGGAGGGTATGGAAGTTCTTATGTTTTTGATAAGCAAAAAGATTGTCCATTTCCTCAAATCTGAAACCGAGGTAATTATCGATTCCACTCCTTTAGTTGCAAACCGTTATTGTCCCAATAGTCTGTTTAACCCTCATTATCAGGTTAAAATGGATAAAGCACATATTTTGAATCTGGGGGCTTATCCCTTGTTTATGATTCATTCAGAAGGAACGGAGAATGACAAACCCTATGCGCATTTTTTGATTCATATTGCCGAACTTCTCGGCGTATCCTGTGATCGTGTATTGATGGATGCGGGATATGACTCCCTAGAGCTGCACACGTTAATATTTGAGAAACTTCATGCAAAACCCCTTATTCAACTGAGATCTGACGCGCAATTGTCCCAATTAGGTTCAGAGAAGACCATAATAAAACAGATCAATACGTTCTGGAGAAAAGGAGGAAATACCCAAATGTCTCTTACAGAAAAACTGGTATTTCTCTGCAAGAATGGTAAACGGGAGATGGTAGGAGCATATCTCAGAAACCAGACTATTCTTCATGGAAGGGAGGTAAAAGATGCTATGAAAAGGCGGGGAACGTGCGAACGCAAGCATGCACACCTCAAAAAAACCGTCAATAATGAATTTTATAACGTTCCAATTATTGATGTTAGCCCATTTACAGAATAGATTTCAGAATATGAATTTTGCAAATTATCGATAAGAAGTCTAAAGAAGTCTGATTTGGCAGATTCCCCCCCCAATCCCATGTCAATAGTGAAAACGGTTGAATCATGATATTCCTAGGTGAAGTTATCTCGATCAAAAAAAAACTATGTCCAATGGATTGACGTATCGATTGGACAGACTCTTTTTCTCTGTCAATCAATAACGAAACCTATTTCTCCATAGCCTACATATTTAGTGTATTATGTCGGCAGGTTTTTTTGACCGGTTTTCTGCAAAGAAACCCTGGGTCGTCGAGAGTGTACCGCCGCCATCGACCGGTCACGGGGCAGGAATGCAGGTACCCGAATACAAATCGCATCCCTATTTCATCGTCGCATCCGTAGAGATGGGAAACACTACAACCAAATGCATCCTAACGGGCACAAACCTTGATGACGGAAAATCCTACATCATCAACAAGACCGTGTCCATGAGCAGAGACGTCAGAAAACCAAAAAACGGAGAAGAGGTTTTTGTAGCTACGCTTGACGGAACGGAGCTTACCAAAGAGTCCGTCACCGAACTTGTCAGAGACACGCTGATCAAATGCCACAAAGATGCAGATCTGAGCATCAAAGACGAGCTTGATTTCGTTGTGAGAAGCACGGGAGTTGTGGCCGCAATGGACTCGCCCGATCAGGTCGGCGAGTTCGTCAAGGCACTCGCTAACGGATGCCTGCTCGCCGGCGTCCCGCCGAAAAAGATGACTCCCCCAATGGGGATCAACAGCCTCCCAAAAAAACTCAGAGACTTTTCCTATGCCGACCGGCTAGTTTTCACCGGAGCAATCGCCGGCGTAATGCCTCCAATCGGATCCACCGGTGTCGAGATGGTCGCAAACGAGATGGAGGGAGAGCTCGCAATGGCCGGGATCAAGGAAGGAGCTAAATGGACCGGCGTCGACTTCAGAAATCCCTGTATCTCCATGGACTTCGGTACCACGCTTGACGGCCGTATCACCAGTGACGTGGATGATAAAGCGGAGAACCCCTTTGCAAAGACGATCGGAAACTTCTGCGGCCTCGCCGGGGCAATACCAGATGCAATAATCCGCGGAACAGGCCTCGTCTATAAAAAGAAAGGAACGGCGCTCGATCTTTTCGGGGAAAAATGCAAGTCGACCTCGAACCGCTCAACCAAAAATGCCCAGCCTTATGTCGACCGCTGCTTGGAACTGATTGACGTCGCCGAGGTCCCGCGTGACCGCACGCATTTTGGCAAGGTGCCGGTCTGCGCCGATGTCGCCGAGGATTCCGGCATCGTTCTGATAGGTGTCGATATCGGCGTGAACGGCGATAAGACGGCAGATCTTGAAGCGATCGGAGCAGATATCGCCAAACATGAGAACAAGGAGGTCATTAGAGAAGTGGTCGACAGGATCTGTGCAAACGTCGCGCTAAAAATCATCGACATCTGCATCAAGAGAAACTTCCTCCCAAAAAACAGTTCGATCGGGTTCACCGGCCGTGCGATCATCTCCGGCAACAAACCCCAGTATATCCTTGAAGGCGTGATGGAGCGCGGGATCTATGACGATCCTATAGACCATCTAGTCTTTGTCGATGACGGACTCGCCCGCGGAGCGGCACTTATGGGCCGTTGTATGAACAGTATCGGCAATCCCAAATGCCCGATCGGCGGCGTTCGGGGCGGACATTGTATTATGGCGGAACGCCAAAAGATAGGTAAGTAATATGGCAGACGAAGATTTTGATTTAGTCATTCCCCCAGGAACGCCAAGAACGATCATCCGAGACGCCGCACTCAAGTTCGACGTAGAACTCGTGAGTGTCACCCGCCCGCTAGATTATGCCAACATGGTGAACGACGAACGCGAGCTGCTGGCACTGCGGGGAAAGAAAGAGGAGATCGAAAAAGCGAATGAATTCCTTTATCAGAAGATAAAAGAGTTTATCGACAGCTAACTTTTTTTTTAATTTTCAAAAGAGCCGATCCTCTATAAGAAAAAAGAGCGGCTGAAAAATATTGGATATGTTAATTGATATTTTCGAGACTGTATCCGCGTGACGTCAGAAGAGCTTTTACCCTATCGCGGTGATTTCCCTGAAGTTCAATAGAGTTTTCCTTCACGGTGCCTCCGCATGCAAGCCGGCCCTTGAGAAACTTGGACAGATCCTCTAAATCGATCTCATACGGATCGAGACCATTGACAACGGTCACTTCTTTACCGTAACGTCTCTTGCTGACTTTAACGCTAATACGCTGCTGTTCTTTTGCGACTTCTTCACAAATACAGAGTTCCTTTGGTAAACCACATTTCGGGCAGATGCCACTGTTCATTGCAGTAGTTAGTTGGTGCCGGCGAGTTAAAATATATATGGTTGACCTGAGGGGTAAAACATGCCGAGAGTTATCCTTTGAAATTATAAAAATAATTATTGAGTTTCTCTTTTTTCGTCACAATATCCCGCTCGGCTTTCGATAAAAGGAGATCACGTTCCCTGCTTTGGATTGCAGGACAGTATTTGCAGAAGGCGTCATCTATATCGTTCCAGACTGCGCGGACCGGGCAGTAATACTCGCCGTCATATTGTTCCACAGAAAAGCCCCGGGGAAACGGCATACCTACCGGATGAACCGGTTCGTCTTTGATGTAAACGGAATACGCAGCAATCAGATATTTGAGGGAACGCAGACGGTCTCCCGGCATTCCTTTCGAAGCAGCTCTCCGTGCGTCGGCCGTAAATGCTTGCCACAAGGGAGGAAGCAAAACCGCTGCATGGATCGGCGTAAGCTCGTCGGTCATCATGCGATGATAGCCATCGACGATCTGGATCCGGGCATACTGCATGAGAGAATCCCCGTATTCTTTGGGAACATTCTCCAGCTTTTTTGCATACCGGTTAAGCATCAGCTCCAGATCTTCGGGGGAATACAGCTGACCTTTCTCTTTGGGAAGAGCAAGAAGAGCACCTTTCCGGGACACGCGGGCAAACTCATCCCAAGAAAAAAAGAGTTCGCGAAGGGGACGTCCCCTCGCGGTTCCAGAATCCCATCAGATCACCTTACTCTGACAGAAGTTTTGCGCCTTTCTTCCAGACTTCTTCCCGATAGGTCGGACCGCTGTTATATGTACAGAACGGGATGAGTCTGCCGTCCGGGGTCGCATAATGAATAAAGCAGCGGGATACCCGTTCGGTGTCGTAGTTGAAGGCATCCATGAAATGCATAGAGCCGATGAAGAGAGCATTTTCGTGGAATTTTCCAAGCGAGTCGTAGTCATGTTTGACGAGAGCATCGTAGATGAGTTTCTTTAAATCGATCCGGATACCTTCGACCTCTTCTTTGGAAACAGCCTTGTTGATCTTGCCAAGACCGGTGGCCATTGCCAGATACTTGCCTGTCTTGCCGGTCGTCTTGAACTTTTCCGCAAGGATGTTTGCCTCGGCGAAGAACTTGTCTACGTCAACGAACCTGGTAATCGGAACAAGATCGCCTTCATCATTCACAAATCCGTAGGTTGCAGCTCCGCAGTGAGGGTGGGCACAGAACATGATTTGGGGTTTGCCGGTGTATGCCTCGATCAGATCGCAGATCGTCATGACGGAAGGAATCGGATAGAAATCGGATGGTTTGAGTTTGCCGTCCATCTGTTCCTCGGCGCAGCGGGTGATGTCGGGAATGGTCACGCGTTCGCGCAGAACATCATCCTCTTTGGCCGCACCCGTGAAGGCAACGGGCTGGAAGTTGATACCCCGGATGATGTCAACGTTTTTGCTCGCGAACCGGATGATGTCGCCGATCTCGTGGTTGTTCTTCCCGTTGATGATCGTCGGAACGAGAACCACTCCGAGACCTGCTTTCCGGCAGTTTTCGATCGCCGGCAGACTGGTTTTTTCGAGAAGAGGATTCGTCGCTTTCGACACGCCGTCAAAATGCAGATACACAGTTGAAAGGCCGGCATCACGAAGTTCCTGCGCAAGTTTCGGATTCTGAGCAAGCTTGACACCGTTAGAGGCCATCTGCACCTGATTGAACCCGAGCTCCCGGGCTTTTTTGATTAGCTCGGCAAGGTCGTCCCGCATGGTTGGTTCTCCCCCGGAAAACTGAACAGCAGGGCATGCCACAGGCTGTTCATTTCTGAGAAGCGTGAGCATCGAGACGATCTCATCAAACGTCGGCTCATAGATATAACCGCAGGCTCTGGCATTCGCAAAACAGAATTCGCATTTGAGATTACAGCGATTTGTTACATCGATGTTTGCGAGAAGGGTTCCGGATTTATGATTTTTACACAGACCGCAGCGGGTCGTACACTCTCCGGGAAGATCAACATTCGGATTTTCCACACCTCTGCCTATACGGTCGTAGGTGTCAAACCGCCGGTACATCTCAGCGTCCGACCAGTATAATGTCCTTGCATAACCGTGTTCCGGACAGGTCCGGCATATCCATATAGCGCCGTCCTCCTCAGTAATCTCCGCGTCAAGCAATTTACCACAAACGGGGCAGAGGCTTTTAGTTCTTTTTATTGGCGTCATGATTAACTCCCTTAAAATATAATTATTATAGTAATTCGCGTGCAACTATAAAAGAATGAGAGTGAGAGATTGATAACAGATATTTTGATGACAGTTGGTATGGCCTGTCTATGGGCATTATGGATCATGATTCCAGCATACATTCCAAATCCTGCCGCCGCGCTTGTTGGCGGAGGGACACCAGTAGATTTCGGCAAATGTGCAAAAGACGGACGGCGGATCCTTGGTGACGGAAAAACCTGGCGCGGCCTTATCGGCGGCATCATTGTCGGTATCATCTTCGGATGCATCCAGATCTTTCTCTTGGACTACTTCCAACTGGATTTCCTGCCGAAACAGACGATAATCACCGTCTGTGCCCTCGCCACCGGAGCTCTGCTCGGAGATATGGTAAAGAGTTACTTCAAGCGGAGATTGGGAAAAGACCGGGGATCAAAATGGCCGATCGCGGATATGTATGACATGGTCGTTGGATCTCTTGTCCTGATGACCCTAGCATTACTCGTGACCGGGAATATCGGATGGTTCACCGAGAACTTTCACTCAGTTGGATTCCTGATAGCGACCTTTGTTGACATCCTTATACTATCACCTCTATTACATAGAGGAACAAATATTATCGGATACTTACTCGGGTTAAATGACGTACCATGGTAAACAGAATACTAGACCTTCTGGTTCAATATAAAGCAGTGGAATTCGGGGATTTCACCCTGGCGTCCGGTGCTCAAAGCAGGTATTACATCGATGTGAAAACGGCAATCATGCAGCCGGAGCTGCTTTCCGAGATCGCGGCAGACGTCGCCGCAAAATTCGATTTCGAGTTTATCGCCGGTGTTGCCGTCGGCGGGGTCCCGCTCGCCGTGGCCGTATCTCTGGCAGCAAATAAACCATGCGCCATTATCCGGGCAGCAGCAAAAGACCATGGAAAGAGCCAGATGGTCATCGGAAACGTCCAGGGAAAACGAGTTCTGTTAATTGAGGATGTTACAACATCCGGCGGTTCATCGAAGTATGGCATCGAAGAACTGCGCAAAGCCGGAGCGTTGATCGATTCCGTCGTCACCGTCGTTGACCGGGAAGGCGGGGCAAAAGAGCTTCTCGCCGCAGAAGGGATCACCCTTCACCCATTAGTAAGGGCGAGCGAACTCCTCGCATAATTTTTTTCATCTCATTTCCAAAGGGCAGATACATCGAAACTTTGTGTGATATATTTATAACATGTTGTGACAAATGTGTCACATGTGAATGTGATTTCATTGATGGGACTTATCGGGTTCCTCGGATTTCTCGGATTCTATTCCGGGAATTATGGATTCTTCGGATTCTTCAGTTTCTTTGTATTCTTCACTTACGCTCTGAAAAAATATGATGAACTCTTTGATGCATATGTGAAAAAATCCGCAAACCTGGCATTCTTTACCTCGGTCGTATTATTCTGTGCGGCTCTTTGTGCAGTCGTCATACTCGGCACATCGGAATTTACCACAGGCATATTTATGCTGGTGCTCGGCATTTCGCTCATTGTATTTATTCTGCGTCTGACCATCTACGAAATGGCGGAAAACATCCGTACCCGTGAGGAATAATGCAGACACGCATTCGAGAATGCCGGCAAAAACTCGGTATGACCCAGGGAGAACTGGCGGAAATCTCCGGCGTTCGGCGGGAAACGATCGTTCATCTGGAAAAGGGGAAATACAAACCCTCGCTTAAACTCGGATTCGATCTGGCAAAGATCCTTCAAATGCCGGTGGAGGAACTGTTTTCATTTGAAGACGAGTAATCCTATTATTTTGCCCATACAGTGACACAGGGTCGTAAATACCAAGTTATTGGAAACATTATTTGACTGTTAACGCGCCATAGATAAGGATATGAAAATATTAGTGGCCGGAGGTGGCGGAAGGGAACACGCCATCTGCTTAGCACTCACCAAAAATACGAACGTTGAACTCTATTCCGTCATGGGAAAAAAGAATCCGGGCATCGCAGAAATAACCCGCGAATCCTTCATCCACGCGGAAACGGATGTCCCCGCAGTTCTGGCCTTCGCAAAAGAACACAATATCCAATACGCCGTCGTCGGACCCGAAGCACCGCTCGAAGCAGGCCTCGCCGATGCGCTCACAAAAGAAGGGATCGGCTGTGTGGGGCCGGTCAAAGC
Source organism: Methanocorpusculum sp. (assembly GCA_965229365.1). Taxonomy (GTDB): domain Archaea; phylum Halobacteriota; class Methanomicrobia; order Methanomicrobiales; family Methanocorpusculaceae; genus Methanocorpusculum. The sequence continues at coordinate 1,225,843 of OZ245878.1, forward strand.
AGCTGCCAAAATCGAGACCGATAAAGGATTCTGCCGTGGCCTCATGAATAAATACGGAATCGACGGCTGCCCGGCATACAAACTCTGCAATACTCCAAAAGAAGCCGCTGCATTCATTCGCGAATATCCCGGCGACCTTGCGGTCAAACCGACCGGCCTTACCAGCGGAAAAGGGGTCAAAGTTATGGGCGAACAGGTCGACCGCGAAGGAGCAGTCGAATACGCCATGACCCTGAAAAACCAGATCATCATCCTCGAAGAACGTCTTCACGGCGAAGAGTTCACCCTCATGGCATTCGTAGACGGCAAACATCTCGTTCCCATGCCGCTCGTTCAGGACCACAAACGCGCATTTGAAGGAGACATCGGCCCGAACACCGGCGGAATGGGCTCCTACTCGCTCGAAGACCACAAGTTCCCCTTCGTCACCGACAACGACTACGCGCAGGCGATCTCCATCATGCAGGCAACGATCGACGCCCTCGCAAAAGAGGGGAGTCCTTACAAAGGTATTCTCTACGGCCAGTTCATGAATACAAAGACCGGTCCCAAGGTCATTGAGTTCAACGCCCGGTTCGGGGACCCGGAAGCAATGAACGTCCTGTCGATTTTGACCTCCGACTTTCTGACCATTGCAGAGCACATTATCAGCGGCACGCTTTCGGCAAAAAACGTCTCCTTTGAGAAAAAGGCCACGGTCTGCAAATACATCGTGCCGATGGACTACCCCGACAAACCCCACGCAGGCGATGTCATCACAGTCGGGCCGGCGGAAAACACCATCCTCTACTATGCAAACATCGCTTTTGAAAACGGTGTCCTGACAACCCTGACCTCCCGCACGATAGCATACGTCGGGATCGGGGACTCACTCGCCGAAGCAGAAAAATATGCAGAATCTGCATGCAGAAATGTGTCCGGAAATGTCAGATACCGGAGTGATATCGGAACAGAGGCGCTGTTTGCAAAACACATCGCCCATATGAAGGAATTACGATCATGAAAAAAGATTTCATTTCGATCACTGACCTTTCAGCAGAGGAGTATGAAGACATTCTTACCCTCGCAGCCCGACTCAAACGCCAGCGGTATGCAGGCGTCCCCCAGCCGCTCCTTGCCGGGAAAACCCTCGCAATGATCTTCGAAAAGGCATCCACCAGAACACGGATGTCGTTTGACGTCGGCATGTATGATCTCGGCGGATATGCACTCTACCTGAATGCCAAAGACACTCAGCTCGGCCGGGGAGAAACCGTCGCCGATACGGCGCGGGTGATATCCCGATACGTCCACGGAGCGATCATGCGGACCTACAAACACGAAACGATCACCGAGTTCGCGAAATACGCATCCATCCCGGTGATCAACGCCCTTTCCGACAAAGAGCATCCCTGCCAGATCATGGCCGATTCGCTCACGCTCAAAGAAAAGTTCGGCGACTTAAACGGGCTGAAGATCGCCTGGATCGGCGATGGGAACAATGTCTGTAATTCCCTGATCATGGCATCCGTCCAAACGGGCATGGAAATCGCCGTCGGAACCCCGAAAGGATACGAACCCGATCCGGTAGCCGTGAAATTCGCCAGAGAAAACGGCGGGAAAGTTACCATCTACGATGATCCCGTTAGAGCCGTCAGCGATGCCCACGCAATTTATACCGATACGTGGATCTCGATGGGCGAAGAAGACATCAAAGAAACCAAGCTCAAAGACTTCGTCGGATACCAGCTCGACACCGCCCTCTTAAACAAAGCGGCGGACGATGCTCTCGTTCTCCACTGTCTTCCGGCTCACCGGGGCGAGGAGATCACGGACGAAGTCATCGACTCCATGCAGAGCGGGGTCTGGGACCAGGCGGAAAACCGTCTGCATGCCCAGAAAGCCATCCTCGTCAGGCTGATGACGCAAGGGTACTGACATGCAGCCCGACTTTCCGCGGATCGGCAAACGGCTGTTCTCTGAACATCTGGTCGGAGGAAACTTCGGCAACATGAGTGTAAAAACCGATGACGGATACTTCATCACGAAAACCGGATCCTACCTCGACGCAAATCCCGAACAGATCATCCTGATGCCTTTAAACGGCCGGGTCACCCCCGGAGCTTCCAGCGAATGGCGGGTGCATACCGCCGTCTACAATGCCTCGGAACACAAAGCAATCGTCCACGCCCACCCGCAGTATGCCGTGGCCCTCTCCCTCCTCAACGACGCCGAAATCGAGACAATCGACAGCGAAGGACACCTGCTCGCCCCGACAATCAGGGTCGTAGACGGACCCTGCGGATCACAGCAGCTTGCCGACGTCGTGGCAAAAGGCCTCGCATCCGCCAACATCGTCATTGCCAAAGGTCACGGAACCTTTGCAGCCGGCCTCGATCTGGATCAGGCTTACTTGTACACCTCGCTCGCCGAACACTGCTGTAAAGTTCTGTATCTGATGAAAACCTACAGATAATTTCGTATTTTTCGCATTGCACATCATTATCCAGAGTAGAAAACTGAAAATAATTATAGGAAGAGACGCATAGTATCAAACATCGGACAATGAATTTCATCGCAAACCTTGGAACACTTGGAACATTGAAAAAAAGATGTTTGTTTTTTGCAGGCGGGTTTGTAATGGCATTTCCCGGCGCCGGATATATGGCAGTTCTTGGAATGTATCCAACACTTTTCAGCACGCCGGAAATATTGCAGATTCCAGCAGTCATCATCGGATTACTCTTATTACTCGCAGGAATGGCGTCCATGTTCCATGCATGTATGCTAAAAGAATAACGTGGCCACGGGTTGGTATACAAAAGCGCCAGAACAGCGGAAAAATACATGAGAGTTACCCAGTGATAGTTTCAAGCCAATTCGGGAAGGGTATGGCTGGGTGTGGGAGCATGAGAAAAGCAAATATTCGCGGTTGTTTTTTTCTCTTGTGTCCAGATTAATGCCTTACACGAAAACGACGTACATTTCATAAGAAATTCAGTTGTTTTTTCGATTGAAAGAACACCGCGTATCCCCTAATAAAAAAAAGAAAAGATCATAGTGCCGCATCTATATATTCCGAGATCCTCGGTACGGACACCGCCCCGACCGGCACAACATGTCCGTTCACGAGAATGATCGGCAGCGGCGGATGATCGATTTTCACAATCTCGACCACACGCTCGGGTATTCCTTCATCCAGCGACGTAAGGGTCACCGACACCCGATCGCCGTACTTCTCTTTCAGCGCTTTTTCCAGTACCGGAAACGCAAACGCCAGCGTCTCCTTCTCGAAACACTCTACAAGTCCGCAGGAACGGTCTTTATCGCAGGGAAACGGACCGCAGGGCCGGTAGGTATAGCCAATCACTTCTACAGAAATCGGAGTCATACCTAAAGTATTAGCACTGACGTGTAAAAAAGAATGGTGAAACGTTAAGACGTTTCAGCTTAAATAAGAGACATCAAAAGGCTCTCAAGCGTTGCAGCGTCGGTCACTCCCTCCAGACGCTGGATGACCTTACCGTCCTTTTCGATGATGAGAGTCGGAACCACGCTGATGGAATACGTGTTGGCAAGGTCCCCATGCTCATCCACATCGACCATCTGGACATCAAACAAGCCTTCCATTTTTTTGGCAAGATCGTGAACGATTGGGCTCTGAATTCTGCAGGGTCCACACCAGGTGGCGAAGAAATCGTACAATACCGGTTTTGTCATAATTAAAACTGGGAGAAGAACACTAATATAGCTTCCCATCAGGGAATAAAAAAAGAAGTCTAAGGATAGGTTATTTGATGAGAGCCTTGATCAGATCCCGATCAAACAGCATGCCGGAAAGCCGCTGGTCGTTATCGATGATCGGCATCTGGTCGACCCGTCCGCGTTTCATCCGCAGAGCACAGTCGCTGACCTCCGCATTATTGGGGACCGCAATGACTTTTCTCACCATGCAGACCTTGACGGGGCGGTTTGGAAGCTCGACTTTGGAGACGCCGTAGGAAATCGTGTGATTGTCGCGGATACTTTCCCAGGTCCACTCATCGTCATCCGTTCCGGTCGAGAAATCGCTCGTCTGAACGTCATCCTCAATGCTTGAACATCTGATAAGATCACGCTCGGAAATAATACCGGTGAGCTGGTTCTCCGAGTTGAGAATCGGCATTGCATCGGTGTGGGCAAGCTCCATGATCCGGCCGACGACCGGAAGCGGAGTCTCTTCCCAGAGGGCATACGTCTTTTTACTGACGAATCCGTTTCTGATTTCGCGAACGTCCCGAAGTTTGGCAACCGCTCCGATAATATCGGATACGCTTAAAATGCCGATGAGGTTTTCGCTCTCGACCACCGGCAGACGGCGGACATTCATCTTCGTCATGATCTCTGCAGCTTCCGATAGTGTAACATCCGGACGAATCGTCAGCGGTTCGGAGGACATGAGAAGGGCCACTTGAGTCTCCTCCGGTTTACGCAGAATATCCTTTCTGGTAACGATACCGAGGAGTTTCTTCTCCGGACCTTTCACCACCGGAACACCACTGATTCCGGTCCGCTTGAGAATACGTAAAACATCATCGCGGCCTGAGGGGATCTCGACCGTGACAACGTCTTTTGTCATGTAATCTTTTGCTAACATTTCCGTAATGATATTCACCTCAGAATTCGGGCCTTTCACATTGATCAGCCCAAGTGATTTCCTTTTGCAGAAAATCCGTGTGTATTTCTAGGAGTGCTGGAGATAAATAACGCTTACATTCCTCCAGAGGTTTTACGGGGAGAAATGCCGGCGAATCACAGATTCGCGCAGAAAAAAAGTTAAGGGGAATTAGTTTTTGATGATCAGCGTGTTGGTTTTCGCATACGTAACGATATGCGACGAAACACTGCCGATAAGAAGGCGGTCGAGTTTGCTCTTTCCGCGGGATCCGACAACGATCAGATCGCATTCAAGCTCGGCTGCTTTGCCGATGATCGTATCGCCGGCATGCCCGGCTTCAAGATGAGGCGTTACCTTCACGCCTTTATTAGATGCATCTTCGACAAGTTCCTCCATGATATCCCGGCCTTCTTTCTCGAACCGGTGGTAAATCAGCTCCCAGGATGTATCCACCGGACCGGGCGAGATCATGCCGGACTCGATAACATAGACCGCATGCAGCTCGGCTTTGGACATTTTTGCCAGTTCAATTGATTTATTGAATGCACTTTTGCTGATGTCGGATCCGTCAATAGCAACAAGTATCTTGGTAAACATTTTTTTACAACCTCCTACTTTATGAGTAAATTACTCCTCCAAGGTTATAAAGAGTTGGTATTCCACCCGGAAATGACCCGGGTGATCCCGCTGGATCCGATTCGGGTAAAGAGAGATTTGCGGGGATCCTGCGTCCAGCGGCCGGGATACCCGCCGTCAAGGAGAAGGAGATCGGCTGACATGCCCGCCTCGATTCTGTTCCTTCGGCCAAGAAGAGAGGATCCGTCCGTCATCATCCGAAGGATGTCAATGGGATCGATTTTGGATATGGTTTGGAGAAATGCTGCTTCGGCAAACATATCCGGAGCGACGAACATCGCATTGTCGGTCCCGAGAAAAACTCGGCATCCGGCATCCAGCATTTCATGAACAGGCGGCCTCCGGGCATCGGCCGTTACGCCGAGCCGCCAGTTAGATCGCGGACAGATGACGATCGGGATATTCCAGTTGGCCGCCTCCCGGATGTGTTCTTTCGTGAAATGCGTGGCATGAATGATCAGATCGGGTTCGAGAGAAAAAGCCGCCTCGATGTCCTTAACACCAGCCTCGCCGGCATGCACGGCGAAGAGTTTGCCGGCAGCCTTTGCACGGTAAACCGCTTCTTCCTCTGCTTTCGTTCCTTTTGCACTGGAAAGACCAAATCCGCGAGCGGTAAACTCACCGCCGTCTCTGCCAAAAATAACCATACCTACCGACGGATCTGCCGCCTGATTGAGAAGATCGACACCAAGGATTCCCCCTTCCCGGAAATCCGCAAAACCCAGAGTCCCGGTCGCCTTCATAAAAGCAATCGTATCCTGCATCGCGGATACCAGACGGTTCGCCGGCGTTTCGCGCAAAAGTCTGTGCTTCATCCCGTTGGGCGGGGCGACGAGTTCCGCCAGCGGCCGATCAATTTTTGTATCCATCCCGACCGTGTCGGCGATGTGAGTATGCGCGTTGAAAAAAGCCGGGACGATCCACTGCGTGGAAGTGGTTTTAATGTCGGTGATCTCGGCAATACGTCCGTTTTCAATGACGATTCTGACATTGCGCGGGGTAAACTCCTCCCCAGTGAATGCCAGTCCTTCCAGTATTTCTCCATGCATTGATCCGTGATCTCCTGTTCTTTTATATGGGTAGAGGATGAATATAATAGGATATGGCAGCAAAGAGCTCGGGCAGAGGACTAAGTTCATCAGCAGGTCTGGTTACCTACTACGATGCGGATGACCGCAAAGCGTTCCACATTAAACCAACGGTTGTTTTAGTGGTCGCAGGTGTCGTTGGTGTCGTAATTTACCTGCTGAACCTTTTCATCTAAGTCCAAATAATATACTTGAGATTTATTCTCAACTTTTTTTCAGATCGCAGGATCGACCTTAATCACCCTGGACTCTACACCGCATTTATCCGATGACTTTTTTTCTCACCCCGCTCATCACACGAAATTCACGAAAACACGACGAAAACACGAAAAGAGAAAAGTTCGATGGACGGTCTCCATGTATGTACCCTCCCCACCCTCCCCGCCCCCCCCCACACGAAAAATCACAAACTCGCAAACCTTCGGTTTGCTTAGCTGAGGTCGTCCGCTTTCAGCGTCCAACCCGCCAACGAAATTCACGAAAAGGGGTACAGGGGCGGAGGAAAGGATTTTCCTTCACTCAAAATAATCTGGCTGTTCCTCTATTACCCAATATCTAAATCCTCCGTCCCTGTCACCCTTTTCGTGAATTTCGTTGGCGAGTTGGTGACGAAGTCGACGAACTCAGCCGAGCAAACTTCTCGTGTGGGGGACGGGGGAGGGTACTATCTGTAGTTCCACCCAACTGATTCTTTATTTTTCGTGTTTTTGTGTGTTTTTCGTGCATTTCGTGTGATGGGTGCCGCCATCCGCAGAATTACGTACACCAAACCGAGATAAACCCAACAAAAATCGATTCTGTTACCCGATCCCGAAAAAAAAGATTATATCTGATTTCTCCTGAAAAACTCAGATCCCTTTTTTATGCAGATGATACGAGTAGAGGAACGGCGCTGCGATCATCGCGATGATCACCCCGAAGAAAACCGGGATCCAGAACCAGGCGAGAAATGCATTCACGATCAGCACAAACCCGCCGATCATCCAGAGATACCCCGCAAACCGGTGAGTCCGCCGCCAGTTCTCCTCACTCTCCAGCGTCCATTTGATCCTGACGCCGGCGACCGGATTCTGCTTCGTCTTCGGCGAGTAATTCCCGATGACGACGAACACAACGCCCACCAGGACCGGGGCGATGACCGCGACCAGCCAGCGGCAGAACTTCACCAGCATACTCTGGTTCTCCCCGCCGTATTTTCTGGTCGAAACATTGCAGATAATGTTTATGAGACAGAGAAAAACCGGGAGACCAAACACCACGAGAGCTTTCGGCGCCCAATTATCCGGATTACCGGCAAAGTCGAAGTGGATCGGGATCGAAGCGGGCAGTCGATCGTACAGCACGACACCCAGCACGATCGGTAGAAGACAGATCACCGATGTGATCAGCAGGGTTTATCAATTTTCATTTTGTACCTATTTGAACTGGGAAATCCAACACATAAGCTCCTCGAACACCGAAAGATTCAGCTCGTAATACACGAAGTTCTTGTACTTCGTCTCCGTCACAAGATCCGCTTTTTTGAGCTGAGACAGATGATACGAAATCGTCGCTCCGGTCATGTCGAAATGCCCGGTGATATCTCCGGCAGACATCTTCCCCTCTTTCAAGAGCGTGAGGATCTCGCGCCTGACCGGATCGGATAATGCTTTGAACGTCTCGGGAAATCCCATATTACTCATACTCTGTTGTCTGCGAAACTATTTAGCTTTATTTCTAAATTGGTGAATTTCGAAATAGGTTGGGGAAGACGGAGTACGGATAAGATGTATTTTGATTTCGTGTAATGCATTCGTGTAGACATAAGAGAAAAACCAACCGCGAATCGGCGCGAATCTCGCAAGCCTTTGGCTTGCTCTCAGAATCGTATTTGGTTTTTCTCATGCTTCCACACCCAGCCATACCCTTTCCCGAAATGGATCAACACTAACACCGCGTAAGATTAACGTCCCTTCCTGCCAATAGATAACGTAGGTAAACCACATGGGTGAACTCGCAACATTATCCAACATCGGCAGAGACACCGAAGAAAAACTGAACAAAGTCGGGATCACCACAGCCGCACAACTGCGTGAAATCGGCAGCAGACAGGCCTGGCTGATGATCAGATCGATCGACGAAACCGCATGCCTTCACCGGCTCTAAGGACTAGAAGGAGCGGTTTTGGGCATAAAAAAATCAGCTCTCCCTGCCGAAACGAAAAAAGAACTGAAAGAATTTTTCTCTTCCTTCTCCTAAATCCCTAGTTCCCTTCTTTTTTGAATTTGGAATACTTGCCGCCGATGATGATAATGATAATCCCGGCAAAAATACTGGCAAGCATCAGGATAAAGTTATAACCGGAAAATACCACTGCCGACGCAATTATAACTACAACACCGAGAAGAACGATAGCAGTTGAAAAAACCGATCCTTCTTTGGTAAGATACTCGAAAAATGAAGTCATACAGGATAAGATGTATACCGAATAATTATAAAACTATGGGCCGCAAAAGACCGTTACGGGAACAGTTAATTTGAATGCATAGCCTACATATAGGCATAGGAACGTCCGGGTACAGGAAAGGGATACTGATATGGTTTACAGGATATTTGTTGAGAAAAAACCCGCACTGGCAAACGAAGCACGCTCACTTCAGAACGAACTGCAGAGTCTGCTCGGCATTAAGGAACTGACATCGGTCAGAATAATCAACCAGTACGATGTCGAAAATATAGAAAAACCGCTGTTCGATTACGCAAAGTCGACGGTCTTCTCCGAACCCCAGCTGGATATAACATACGACGAGCTGGAGCCGGCCAAGGACGAAACCATGTTTGCCGTCGAGTATCTCCCGGGTCAGTTCGACCAGAGGGCAGACAGCGCCGCCCAGTGCATCCAGCTGATTTCACAAAGGGAACGGCCGCTCGTGAACACGGCACGGGTGTATATTCTCAAAGGAAAAATCTCCAAAGAACAGCTGCTTGCGATCAAAAAATATGTGATCAACCCAGTCGAGAGCAGAGAAGCTTCGCTTGAAAAACCGGCGACCCTTTCCGTATCCTACCATATCCCGACAACTGTCGAAACACTTGCCGGATTCACCAAACTCGATGATAAAGGGCTGACCGATCTTATCCGTGAACTTGGTCTCGCGATGGATCTAGACGATATCAGATTCAGTCAGCAGTACTTCATCAGCGAAAACCGTGACCCGACGATCACCGAGATCAGGATGATCGATACCTACTGGTCGGATCACTGCCGCCATACGACGTTTTTAACAACGATCGACAAGGTAACGACGAAAAGCCCGCTTCTGCAGAAAGCATTCGATGAGTATCTCGCGGTCAGAAAAGCTGTCGGCCGGGACAAGCCGGTCAATCTGATGGATATCGCGACGATCGCCGTACTATATCTCAAACAGGCGGGAAAACTCGACAAGCTGGACGAGTCACCCGAGATCAATGCCTGTACGGTGAAGATCACGGTGAACGTGGACGGGCAGGACGAGGGTTGGCTTCTGCTGTTCAAAAACGAGACCCACAATCACCCGACCGAGATCGAACCGTTCGGCGGAGCGGCGACCTGTCTCGGAGGAGCGATCCGCGATCCCCTGTCGGGCAGGGCATATGTGTATTCGGCGATGAGGCTGACAGGCGCCGGAAACCCCCTGACTCCCGTGAGCGGGACGCTAGTTGGAAAACTTCCGCAGCGAAAAATTGTCTCGACGGCGGCGGCGGGCTACAGTTCGTACGGAAACCAGATCGGGCTTGCGACCGGCATCGTCGATGAGCTGTATCATCCGGGATATGTGGCAAAACGGATGGAAGTCGGCGCCGTTATCGGGGCAGTCCCACAGGATAATGTCCGGCGCGAGGTCCCAAAAGACGGGGATGTCGTGATCCTTTTAGGCGGACGGACCGGCAGAGACGGATGCGGAGGAGCTGCCGGCTCCTCGAAGTCCCATACGGTCGCTTCCCTTACGAGCTGCGGAGCGGAAGTCCAGAAAGGAAATGCTCCCGAGGAGCGGAAGATCCAGAGGCTTTTTAGAAACAAGGAAGCTTCCCGTCTTATCAAACGATGCAACGACTTCGGAGCCGGCGGGGTCTCGGTCGCGATCGGCGAGCTTGCCGAGGGGCTGGAGATCGATCTGAACGCGGTCCCGAAAAAGTATGAAGGTCTTGACGGGACCGAACTCGCGATCAGCGAATCGCAGGAGAGGATGGCGGTCGTCGTGGACAAGAACGACGCGGAAACGTTCCGGTCTCTCGCTCACGCGGAAAATCTCGAAGCAACGGTCGTTGCCCGAGTCACAAAGAACCGCCGCCTGATCATGAACTGGAACGGGAAAAAGATCGTCGATATCTCCCGTGCATTTCTGGATACGAATGGAACGGAAAAACACATCGAGATCGAACTCGCGGGCCCCCAGCCATTTGCAAAAGAGGTCTGCGAAGGGTTTGCCGAAAATTATGAAAAGCTTGCCGGCGACCTAAACAGCTGTTCAAGAAAGGGACTTTCCGAGCGGTTCGATTCAACGGTCGGCGCCGGAACGGTTCTTATGCCGTTTGGCGGAAAATATCAGCTGACCCCGATCCAGGCGATGATGAACAAGATCTCGGTGGAAAAAAACGATACCGATGACTGCTCGCTGATGGCGTGGGGATTCAACCCGATGATCTCTGAAAAGAGCCCGTATCACGGGGCATACCTCGCGGTTGTCGAAAGCGTTTCAAAGCTGATCGCGACCGGAGCCGAGTTTTCGGATGTGTATCTCTCGTTCCAGGAGTACTTCGAGAAGCCGGGCAAGGATCCGAAACGCTGGGGTAAGCCGATGAGCGCACTCCTCGGCGCATTCACCGCCCAGATGGGGCTTGGCGTCGGAGCGATCGGCGGGAAGGATTCGATGAGCGGTTCCTTTGAGAAACTAGATGTCCCACCAACACTGATTTCATTTGCCGTGACCACGGAGAAGATCAAAAACATCGTGACGAATGAGTTCAAGAGTCCGGGCCATAAGGTCGTTCTGCTGAAAGCGGAGTCTGATGAAAACGGTCTTCCAAAAGCGGAGTCGCTGACCGCAACTTATCATCTGGTAACTCAGCTTATGAGAGACGGAAAAGTCCTCTCCTGTTATAGTCCTTCCCTTGGAGGCATCGCCGAAGCCATATTAAAAATGGCATTCGGAAACATGATCGGATTCACGTACGACAGCAGTATCGATCCAAAAGACATCTTCGGATACAACTACGGAGCGTTTGTTCTCGAACTCGCCGATGATTCCGAGGTCGGCGTCCCATTAGGCATGACGAAATCGGACGCGTTAATCCGGTATGCCGGCGTAAAACTCCCGCTGGAAACGCTGCTGAACACATACGAAGCAAAACTGGAGTCGGTCTATCCGTGCAATATTCCGCAAGGCTCGGGCAGGATCAAAAAGATCAAGTACGAGACACGAAGTCTCATCAAACCGCGGGAGCGGACTACCCATCCGCGTGTTCTGATCCCGGTTTTCCCGGGAACGAACTGCGAGTATGAAAGCGCGAAGGCCTTCGCAAAAGCCGGCGCCATTCCTGAAATTCTCGTGATCAACAATCAGACGGCAAAGGATACGGCCGAGTCGGTCGAGAGGGCGGCCGAAGCGGTCTCCCGGTCCCAGGCGATTTTCATTCCGGGCGGGTTCTCCGGCGGGGACGAACCCGACGGATCGGGCAAGTTCATCACGGCATTCTTCCGCAATGCGAAGATCAAGGACGCCGTGCATGATCTGTTAAAGAACCGGGACGGGCTGATTCTTGGTATCTGCAACGGGTTCCAGGCGCTGATCAAGCTGGGACTCGTTCCCTACGGAGAGATCATCGACGTCGATGTGGATTCGCCGACGCTGACATTCAATACGATCGGCAGACATCAGTCGAAGATCGTCCGCGTACGAGTATCGTCCGTGAAATCCCCCTGGTTTGCGAAGGTGAAGCCCGGCGATGTGTTCGCGGTGCCTATTTCCCACGGGGAAGGACGATTCCTCGCAAACGACGACGTCATCAAAACGCTTATCGAAAACGGCCAGTTGGCTACCCAGTATGTTGATCTGACCAATCATCCAACTTCGGATATCCGCTACAATCCGAATGATTCGATGATGGCGATCGAAGGGATCACCTCGCCCGACGGACGCGTGCTCGGTAAAATGGGACACGCGGAACGTATTGGCGACGGACTCTACAAGAATTATGATGATGTGTTCGACATGAAACTCTTCGAGTCGCTGGTCGAGTACTTCAGCCCATAATCACGTTCTTTTTTACATGAAATACCCCTGATTCCCGGGACAAATACAGTAGTATTAAGAGAATATCTCGTGTATAAGAATACTTATGAGTAAAAGCGAGCTGATCGTCGAAGGAGGGGGATGAAGTGTGCATACAGCGCAGGCATCCTTGACAGGTTTTTGGATGACGGAATTACTTTCGACGAGTGCATAGGTGTGTCGGCAGGGTCCGCCAATCTTGCGTCCTATCTCGCAAACCAGCGGGAGAGAAACCTGCATTTCTATACGATATATCAGAATCACCCCGAGTATCTCGTGATGAAAAACTATCTGAAACACGGTTCGTACTTCAATCTGCAGTACATCTACAGCACGATCACGAACTCGACCGGGATCGATCCGGTGGATTATCAGGCACTGACGGCAAATCCCGCGGAGTATTATCTGACGGCGACGAACGCCAGAACCGGTGAAGCCGAGTATTTATCCAGAGCCGATATGAAGAAGGATGATCTCCGCTCCATCATGGCGAGCTGTGCGATCCCGGTTGTATGCAAACCGATCGAGCTGAACGGTAAGTTGTATTTCGACGGCGGGGTTTCCGATTCGATTCCGGTGCAGAAGGCGATCGACGACGGCTGTGATAAACTGGTGGTGATTCTGGAAAATCCGCGGAGTTTCGTCCGTCAGCCCCAGAAATACAAACCGTTCTATCATTTCTTCCTGCGAAACTATCCGGAGATCGTCAGAAAAATTGACAGCAGGCATCTCGAATATCACAAGGTGATAACCTTCGTCAAAAAGCTGGAGGTGGAGGGGCGTGCATTCGTTTTTGCTCCGTCCCATCAGGGAAAGGTGAAAACAACGACCAAAGACTCAGAGGATATCCATGAGCAGTATGATCTCGGTATCGGGGATTATGATGCCAGACGGGATGAGCTGAAAGAGTTCCTGAGGGAATGATGATCGAGACTGACAGACTGATCCTTCGGCAGATCGTTGATTCGGATGCGGAGGATATTTTGCCTATTCGCGGGGGCCGAACACCGGTCTGGATGCCGGGTGGAAACCGCACGAAACCCTGGAAGAAACGAAGCAGATCATGCAGGAGATCTATCTTGGGCAGGAAAGCGTCTTCGGCATTGTCCTCAAAGAGACCAACGTTATGATCGGCAGTATCGGCCTGATCGTCGACCCTCTGCGCGAGAACGATTCGGTCAGGATGCTCGGATACGCTCTCGGTGAAGCGTTCTGGGGACAGGGGTTCATGACCGAAGCAGCGGGAGTCGTTGTCGCTTTCGGGGTCGAGATGATGCATCTGGATCTTATTTCGGCGACATGTTATCCATTTAATCTCCGTTCCAGACGTGTCCTTGAAAAACTCGGGTTCCGGTATGAAGGAACACTGGCCCAGGCGGAAAAGCGGTATGACGGAAAGGTGCTGGATAAGGATTGTTATTCCTTATCAAAAGAGGCATATTTCGAAAATAGGTTCTAATCTAAAAAATGAGGAGCCATGTCCTCAGGCAGCATCAGGGTTACGTCTGACGTGCAGATAGCCAATAACATATACGACTCCGATACACATCGAAACAAGCCCGAAGATCAGGAACATGTGCCCGTAACTTGACGCGAGAAGAAGAATCGGTATGGCGGCAAAGGAGGAGACGAACTGACCAAGGTTTAGGGACATTCCATACCCTCCCATCACTTTTCCCATGACGGCAGGCGGCGTGATAAGACCGAGCCAGCCAAGGACTGTGGGCATCAACAGACCGTTTCTGACACCTACAATCATAACGGCGATGATGAGCAGCGAGAGCGAGGTGGAGATATCAAACACACAGTAACCAACTCCAAGCAGGATAAAGGAGAGCACAAGATTCATCACCCGATGGATCCTGCCGGCGATCCTCCAGTAACAAATCCCTACGAGTGCAGCGAGACATCCAATTACTCCAAGGAGAACACCAGAGATAATCGTCGAATCTCCGGTAAACTCGGAGACAAGATACGGGAACTTGGTCGGCATCAAAAAGAACAGGATCATTCCGATAAACAGTGTTCCATAGATCAGGGCGATTGAAGCAACCGGCACTTTGGTTTTCGGCGCATCGCAGCTGACCTCCACCTATTTTTTGACCGGTTCCTTCATAGTGATCAGTGTAACGATCAGGATGAAAAGACCGAGTCCGTAGATGAGGAATGACATTCTCCACGAAATGCCGGCAAGCAATCCTCCGCTCGTATCCAGAATGAGGACTCCGATTCCCATGGCAGCCGCCTGATATCCGAGAACCCGTGCCCGGCAGGGACCGTTGTAATAATCCGTGATCAGGGATGTCGTTGCACTGATGATGCCGGCAATTCCTATACCTAAGACGAAACGCCCGACAAGAATTGCCGGGAGTGTCGTCAAAAAGAAGCCGGAAACCCCGGCTAACGTGAATATGATAAGCGATACGGCAAGGATAGGAATCCTCCCGATTTTGTCGACAGCCGCTCCGATAAAAAATCCGGTACAGGCGATCGCGAGGGCCGGGAACGTGATTATGAAGGATATTATTGCCTCGGAGGCATCGGGAAAAGCAATACTTATTTCCGGCAGAGACGGGACTACGGCCGCTCCGCCCATTAATATCATCATGGAGTAGAGGAGTAAAAATACCAGTGTCCACCGCGTTGGGTGAAATGTACTGTTCTGCATCTTAAAATATAGATTTGACCGTAATAAAAGACTGCTCCGAGTCTGTCCAATCGATACGTCAGTCCATTGGACAGAGTTTTTTTTGATCGAGATAACTTCACCTAGGAATATCATGATTCAACCGTTTCACTATTGATATGTGATTGGGGGGGAATCTGCCAAATCAGACTTCTTTAGACTTCTTATCGATAATTTGCAAAATTCATATTCTGAAATCTATTCTGTAAATGGGCTAACATCAATAATTGGAACGTTATAAAATTCATTATTGCAGAGAGCGCTCTGTTGTTTTTCTTGCAATGCACCACATCAAATTTGACGGTTTTTTTGAGGTGTGCATGCTTGCGTTCGCACGTTCCCCGCCTTTTCATAGCATCTTTTACCTCCCTTCCATGAAGAATAGTCTGATTTCTGAGATATGCTCCTACCATCTCCCGTTTACCATTCTTGCAGAGAAATACCAGTTTTTCTGTAAGAGACATTTGGGCATTTCCTCCTTTTCTCCAGAAAGTATTGATCTGTTTTATTATGGTCTTCTCTGAACCTAATTGGGACAATTGCGCGTCAGATCTCAGTTGAATAAGGGGTTTTGCATGAAGTTTCTCAAATATTAACGTGTGTAGCTCTAGGGAGTCATATCCCGCATCCATCAATACACGATCACAGGATACGCCGAGAAGTTCGGCAATCTGAATCAAAAAATGCGCATAGGGTTTGTCATTCTCCGTTCCTTCTGAATGAATCATAAACAAGGGATAAGCCCCCAGATTCAAAATATGTGCTTTATCCATTTTAACCTGATAATGAGGGTTAAACAGACTATTGGGACAATAACGGCTTGCAACTAAAGGAGTGGAATCGATAATTACCTCGGTTTCAGATTTGAGGAAATGGACAATCTTTTTGCTTATCAAAAACATAAGAACTTCCATACCCTCCTCACCTAACCGATATTTCACAAAGTAATGCAACGTACTCGGCGAAGGTAACCAGAGTGGTGATTTTGCCGGAAGAATGTGGCTGAGATCTTCTTGCGTTATTTTACGCCGAATATGACGATAGGCTATTCTGCGATAAGTCATGACAACAGTCAGTTTTATGAGAAAATCACTGGGATAATGAAAATAATCGCGAAGATGAGGTGAATAATAAGTTTGTTCGATTTTTCGTACAATGTCACTAATGTTGAGCTGGGACATGAACCAGCAAATGGACATATCCGGAGGGATGACTCCATTGTTGAAAATACGATCATATTCGTCTTGAAATTCAGACATACCACTCGGCGCAGGGATACATAAAGGTATTGTTCCCCTCCAAAAAAGTCGACAAGAGTAAATGGGGGATGAGTTTATATCACAGAATCCACGATTAGACAGACTCAGAGAGAACTCTGCAGTGAAGGCCAAAAAATGTAAAGAAAATAGGGTATATTTTTATTTGAGAAGAGCGAGTGCTTCGCTTACGCTTTTATTTTCCACGGTGATCGCATAGATCGCATTGCAGAATTTGACCGCATCATCCAGGGATTTCTGGTGGATGTTTCTGCCGGTCGCGTTTCCGGATGCTCCGCCGATATGGATCTGGTCATAGAGTTCGCTGAGGAACTTCTCTTCCGTGGTGGTCGAGCCTCCGGCACAAACGAGTTTCGTGCGGCCGGCTGCGCGAACCGCTTCTCTGAGAAGTTCGGGCGAGGATTTTCCGTCTTTTTTGGGTGCATTGACCTTGACGAAGTCGCTACCGAGACATGCGGCGACACCGGCCGCTCCGGCGATGAGGTGGGGATCTTTTTCATCGCCGATGGCTTTACCTCTCGGATAAATCCAGAGTACGCTTACGAGGCCGTAGAAATGTGCATCGTTGATGATCTGGGCAGCTTCGGCAAGCATGTCTGCTTCGTTTTCGCTGCCGAGATAGATCGTATAGCCCACCCCGGCGATCGTTATTCCCGACTCTTCAGCGATATTGACGATCTGCTCAACACTCCAAAGCTGCGGGGAGACGGGGTCTTTCTGGGCCACGTTCACCAGATGCGATTTGGAGTTCATCTTAACAAGATAGGGAACGGACGGATAGTCCTCCGCATACCGAACGATAAGTCCTAGCTGAGCTGTCAGAACGCCGATCTTTGCTTTGGATGCGATGCGGAAGAGATGTTCCGGATCGGCATCATCTTCGGCAATCCCTGCACCAAAGAAATCATCGTTTAAGTGTTCTATTTTCTGATCTCCGGCAAAGAGCATCAGACGGCCTGATCCCGCAGTGATCAGGTTATAATTGAACATATATGCGTCACGCATGGCCCGGGGGACGTCGAGGGGGATCTTAATGTCGGACATAATCATTATAACGTCTGGTATTCGACAGTGATTAACTTTATCTTTACGTGAAATCACAAAACAGGGATTTTCAGGAGAGTGTTTTCGGCAATCATCATTTTGAGTTCGTTCAATGCCGATTTGACCGGGACGCTCAAGACATCTGTCCATGCAAGACTCGCCGGCTGTATGCCGATGATCACGATTTTGCGTGACGATTCGGCTAAAAAATCGACCAGATGATACAGCGGAAGCGTATGCGTACCGATCGAGGTGTCGCGGATTTTTTCCGGGGGGATGACCCTGATTGATCCTGGCGCAAGTCCCATATCCGCAGCGTCTGCGATGATCAGCAGGTCGGGCTCGAGTTTGCGCACAAGTCCGGTGAAGTTTTCCGGGGCAGTCCCGCAGTTGAATGCGGTCACGCCGGGGGTTCCGGCAAGCATATCCGCAAGTTTCGGTCCCGCCCCGTCGTCTGCATGCAGCGGATTGCCGATCCCGAGAAGAATTATAGACATACCGATCCGAAAAGAAACATCATTTCAACTCACCAAAAACAGAATGCATCGACCGGGACTCGAACCCGAGTTTAGGCGTTGGCAACGCCTAGTGATAACCACTACACTATCGATGCTTGCAATAATTACAAGGATGTATAAACATTAAAAGGATTCGATTTGGAGTTTTTAGGGGCAGGTAAAACACCCCTTCTTTCGCTTATTCCTCCCCGTCCCAGTATTCCCTGTCTTCCGCGTCATATACCTGACACGGATGTTTGAGATGCCACTCGGTTCTTCGCAGGATGCCGTGCAGCGTGCTTGCTTCACGGATAGTGAGTTTTGTCCGTCCAAGGACACGCCGTGCAAGGAGGAGCGTCGTCTCGCGTTTTTCGCCCGGGTGCTGGATCCCTTCCAGAAACCGTCCAAGGTGGGCGTAGAGCGATTCAATCTCGATTTTACTTGCGAGATGATACTCTCCGCGCTGAAGATGAGCGAGTTCGTAGCAGACGATGCCGACCGCGTGGGAGATATTGAGGATCGGGTATTCTTCATCGGTCGGGATCGTGCAGACGATATCGCAGCGTGCGATCTCTTCGTTATTGAGTCCCCAGTTTTCTCTGCCGAAAAGGATCGCGATCCTACCGTCGACGTCTTTGATCATCTCGCGGAGTTCGGCGACCGAGTAATACGGCATCCGCATAGGGTTCGTGACGGATTTTGCAAGACCGCCTGTTGTTGCGATACAGATATTACTTCGTGCAAAGACCTCGTCGAGCGTGATCCGTTCGGCGTTTTCCAATACGTCTTTGGCATGCGAGGCACGCGCTTCGGCTTCCATACTGAGTTTTGGCGGGTTTATGAGAAAGAGGTTATGAAAGCCGAAATTTTTCATCACGCGTGCGGCGAAACCGATGTTTCCTTCATAAATCGGCTCCACAAGCACTATGTCGATCTGCAGAGGATCTTTATTGGGTTTTTCCGGAAGTGACTCGGTTGTTTCAAGATGCATTATCTTTCATAAGAGACGGCGAATATTCAGTCTTGTGTTCGGGTCGGTCTGCCCGGACAAAAAAAGAGGATGGATATGTAAGAGGTTATGTTCTCAGCATTTTATCGATGGCGATCGCGGCTTCTTTCGCGGTTCCCATCGCGAGAATCACGGTGGCAGCCCCTGTTGCGACATCGCCGCCGGCATAGACTTTGGGGATGCTCGTTTCACCCAGACAGTTCACGGCAACACTGCCGTTTCTGTTTCGGGTAAGTTCGGGCAGCATCTGGAGAAGAAGCGGGTTTGGTCCCTGACCGATAGCTTCTATCACGACATCCGCCTCGACCACAAACTCGCTTCCTTCGATCGGGTAGAAAGAGCAGCGTCCGTCGTCTCCGGTCGTGCCGAGTTCCATCTTGATGGCTTTGACGCCAGAGACGGGATTGTTCTCGCCAAGGATCGCGATCGGGTTCGTCGCGGTCATGAAAAAGATGCCCTCCTCCTTTGCGTGATTGACCTCGTCGAGTCTTGCCGGTATATCGGCTTCGCCTCTGCGGTACATCAGCGTCACGTCAGCGCCCATCCGCCGGGCGACACGCGCAGCATCCATCGCGACGTTTCCGCCGCCGACAACTACGACCTTTTTCCCGACTTTTACCGGGGTGTCGTATTCTGGGAACTTGTTTGCTCCCATCAGATTCACCCGGGTCAGGAACTCGTTTGCCGAGTACACGCCGGGCAGATTTTCTCCCTGAATGCCCATGAAGTACGGCAGACCGGCCCCTGTTCCAAGGAACACGGCATTAAAGCCGAGAAACTCCTCGACCGAGACCGAACGGCCGACGATATGATTCGTTTTGATCTCGACGCCGAGTTTTTTCACCTGATTGATCTCGTACTGGACGATGTCCTTCGGCATACGGAACCCCGGAATACCGTACATCAGTACGCCTCCTGCTTCATGCAGGGACTCGAAGATCGTTACAAAGTGACCGCGGCGTGCGAGCTCGGCCGCACAGGCAAGACCTGCCGGCCCCGAGCCGACGACCGCGACGTTCTTTCCGGTCGCAGGAGCACACTTCGGGCACTTCGCGCCCTTTGTGCGCTCAATGTCGGCAACGAACCGTTCGAGCTGGCCGATCGCGATCGGCGTATCCTTTATGCCGAGGATACACACTCCCTGACACTGGGTTTCCTGCGGGCAGACCCGTCCGCAGACGGCAGGCAGCATGTTGTCTTTTTTGATGATGTCCACGGCATCCTGGAACTTCTCATCGGTGATCGCCTGAATGAATGCAGGAATGTCGATTCCGACCGGGCATCCGCTGATGCATTTCGGTTTTTTACACTGGATACACCGTTTTGCCTCGGCAACGGCCTCTTCTCTGGAAAGTCCGAGATCAACTTCTTTGAAGTCGGCAACTCTGACATCTGCATCGCGGTCCATTTACTCCACCTTCCTGCAGCGGCAGACATGATGTTCATCACGGTACTCCATCGACTGCTTTTCCTCGGAAAGGTACATTCTCTGTCTGGTCATAAGATCGTTCCAGTCAACTTCGTGCGCATCGAACTCGGGTCCGTCGACACAGGCGAACTTCATCTCGCCGCCGACGGTGACTCTGCAGCTCCCGCACATACCGGTCCCATCCACCATCACCGGATTTAAGGAAACATAGGTCTTGATGCCGGAGGGGCGGGTCACTTCGCTTGTGACCTTCATCATCATGCCAGGCCCGATGATCCAGACCTTGTCGATTGTGCGGCCCGATTCGCAGAGATCTTTTAAGGGACCGCTCACGAATCCTTTGATCCCGTATGATCCGTCATCCGTCGTTACATACAGCTCGTCGCAGATTTCCCGCATGTCGTCCTCGAAGATCAGCAGATCCCGGTTTCTCGCACCGATGATCCCGATGACGTAGTTGCCGGCATCCTTTGCCGCCTGGGCAAGGATCGGCGTACAGGCAACCCCGACTCCTCCCCCGACGATGATTACGGTCTCGGATCCTTCGGCGATGTCGCTCGGCATCCCGAGAGGGCCAGCAACGTCGCGCAGTTCGTCGCCCGTTTTGAGGGTTGCAAGCAGTTTCGTCGTTGTTCCAACAGCCATGAAAGCGATCCTGATATCGTCTCCTTTCTTTGCGGAGATCGTCAAAGGAACCCGTTCCCCCGCTCCATCGGCGTGGATGATACAGAACTGGCCGGCCTTTGCATGGCGTGCGACCTGGGGTGCATGGATCCACATCTCGAATACGGCTTCTGATAAGGCTCGTGCCTGAACAATCGTGTACTTTCCCATAATATGTTCCTTTGAGATATGTACTTGTACATTTGCTCTGACAGACATTAATAATGACGCTGGGCCCGCGAATTGGTCGCCAGATTCATCACTCTTGAGTACAAAATCATACAACAGATGAGTAACGACTTCGAGCGGGAGATGGTCGTCTGCATGAACCGGTTCTTCACCGAAAACAGGATGAAAGGGTTTGCCTACCGGCTCAAACAGTCTCACTTCAACACGCAGTATGTGGACATCATCGTTGACTCGCTGGATCCTGCCTATTATCTCGCGATCGAGTGCAAATCCCTGAACGGGAAGCGGCTCTACTTTACTAGCAACTTCCACAAAGACAAGGACGGGGTGCATCAGGTGGACAACATCTCCGGGTACGTCAAATACACCGGCCGCCGCGGTTATCTCGCCGTCGAGTTCCGGGGCCAGGGTTCGAAAAACGAAGCATATCTTATGCCGTGGACGAACGTTCTGGAGTTTTTCGAAACATCTGCGGGGATACCTATCGAAGAGTTCAGAAAATGCACTGCGCTTGAGCGTGTCCAGGGAGGCTACCGTCTTCCCTGTCTCAATCCATCAGAGTAATTAGGGGTGAAAACCAAATAATATAGAATTCATGACGGCAGCTACAAGATTCATATCGATAAACGGAAGGCATGTCAAAACCCCCATCGTGATCGCGTCAATGGCGGGAATAACCGATGCGGAGTTTGTTCTCGCCCGCAGTAAACATGTCGGCGTTGCTTTTATCGGAGGATACAATACGGATGAACCGAGCAGGAAAGCCTCGGCCGCGATGGAAGCGGCAGGCCGGACCGAGTTCAATGCCGATTTCGACGAAATAGCCACCGAGATCGATATTCTGGAAGGGGCGGATATCATCATCGGTCTTAACCTGAGGGGGGCGACGCCGGAAGCGTTCGTTTCTGCTGCAAAGCGGTTTGGTCCTTCGGTCATCTACGAGATCGATGCCCACTGCCGTCAGCAGCCGATGATCGATGCGGGATGCGGGGAGTATCTTCTTCACAACCCGGAAAAGCTGTGTGCGATCGTTTCCGCGCTTGCCGCCGAAGGGGTGACCGTTTCGATCAAGACACGTGCCGGCGTTGTGGACGACCGCGAGCTTGCACGGATGCTCTGGAAAGCCGGAGCTTCGATTCTGCATGTCGATCTGATGGATACGGGCCACACCAAGATCAGACAGATCAGAAACAGCTGCCCCTTAATCATCATTGCAAACAACGGTGTCTCCAGTCCCGACAAGATGATGGACTACTTCGCTCACGGGGCAGATCTCGTCTCGGTCGCCAGAAGTGCGAGCCTCAGTGTTCTGCAGACGCTTGACCGGTATATCCGGGCCGTCGCCGAAGAGATCGGCTGGTATAATGCCCCCAAACAGCTGTGCAGGGGAGGCGATCTCCGTTCGCTTACGTTCTGCTGCATGCCGGTGAAACAGTGCCCGCTTCTTCCCTTTCTCGAGTCGCTTGGGATGAGCCGGGATGAGTATCTTACGCTGAAAAAAGAGTCGACTATAGAGACGCCTCTCTCACAGGGCAGTCATACCTGTTTCGGCAGTCTTGCCTTTTGCTGTAAATTCTCGACCCCCTGTATGTTCCGGGATATGACGCTGAAGTCGATCGATCTCCCGCTGAATGAATATATGGCTCTGAAACGTACGCTTTCTGAGAAGATCGTGAAGAAAATCTTTGAAAATGTCTAAGCTGTCTCTTGCCGAAACTTCCGAACTTTCGATGCTCCTTGAGGTGAGCGCCAATATCAAACCGGGCAATATCGACCGGTTTCATGATTACGAGGATACGAAGTTCCGGCATTTTCTGGCATCGGCAGTGCTTGCCCGGGATGTTTTCGAGAAGGTCCCACAGATGACGCTCGGCGAGGCGATGTATGCGGCCGTCGAACATACGAACGGTCATGCGGGAGGGAATACGCATTTCGGGGCTTTCATTCTTCTTCTGCCGCTTATCAAAGGCAAAGGTATCGCCGGGGCGTGCGAGGCTGTTCTGCAGACGACGGTCGAGGACGCCGTTCTTTTTTATCAAGCTTTCGGCAGGACCCAGGTCCGAATGAACAAGGAGGATGAGATGGATGTGAACGATCCCGCGTCGATTTCGATGCTCCGCGAGAAGAGGATGACGATGTACGATTTGATGGCCTATTCAAGCGGGACCGATATGGTCGCCCGCGAATGGACGAACGGCTTTTCACTGACCCGGAAAGCCGCCGATATCCTTAAGGAAAAGGACGGAGCCGATTCGATTCAGGATATGTTTCTGCGCCTTATGGCCGCGTATCCTGATACGTTTATCGCGAAGAAGTTCGGGTATGCCCGGGCGGTTTCGATCATGGAACGTGCTCAGCTGGTTCGTGCTGGCGGCCTTTCGCTGAGCAGGTTCGACGAGGAGTGCCTCCTCGGCGGGGTGAATCCGGGATCCCTTGCGGATATCTGCATTGCAGGGATCTTTACTGCACTTTTGGAGGGGTGGCAGTGGGACTGTTAGGCGAAGGGATCACCGAAGTGATCGCAGTCACCAAGGATAATGCAGCACCGATCGGGATTATCGTGCGGGCGGGCCAGGCGCCGAAGATGATCCTTTTCAAGGGATCGAAGACGGCGGAGAATATCACGGAGTACGGCTGGGTGACGGCGAATTTCGTGAGCGATTCGTATCTGTATCCGCAGTATGCGTTTTCGGACGTGGCGAAGTCGGATCTCAGAAAGGTGTTTGTCGGCGGGATGGTGATGCAGCTGCTTCGCGATGCCGATGCATGGATGGCGTTTACCGCCCGCGTGGTCAATGAGACGAAGGAGGCGTATTTTGTGGAGCTTGAACCTGTGGGGTCGGAGTACTGCCGTGATCAGCTGAGGCCGGTGAATCGCGGGTTTAATGCAATGATCGATGCGACGGTTCATGCAACACGATATGTGATGAATCATGATCCAAAGCTGCGTGATCTGATCGAGTATCATCTGGGCATCGTTCGAAAATGCGGAGGGGCGAGGGATATTGAGGCGGCGGCACTGATCAGAGATGTCTGCGGACTTTGAGTATCATGCAAAACTCCCTCAGTCGCAAATCTAACGATTTGATCGCAAGTCTGACGACTTGCTCGGCTAAGGTCATCGCCAACCCGCCTCAGCTAAGGCCGCTCATTTGGAGCAACCCGCAATCTCAAATCTAAAGATTTGCTCAGGCTGAGGCCGCCACTGCGGGGCAGCCCGTCGTTTCCACTCGAAGATGGGGTTGTCGATTGGAATTTTGCCCTTTTGGATGCTGTTTTTGCTGTAGTTTGAGCGGGGTAAATCTGTGGTCGGATGGAAAATACGCTTGATACTGCCGTGTTTTCTGCAGAGTGAACTCATCCTATATAAATCGTGCAGACGTGCGATAAAAAATCTGTATGGGGGGGTGAACTTCCGTCCGTCCTTACGTAATTACGGTAAGAAAACTCTCTCATCAATCACTTTTTTTTCACACGTGTAGTCTCTTATTATTATACTTATTTTTAGTACAGAAGAGAGAGAGAGAGAGAGAGAGAGAGATTTGCCTGGCTAAAGAAGCGGTATATAATATTTTCCGGCCGTCCGACCGGACTTTTCTCTCCCTTATCATTTTTCTTTCGCACGTGTGCCGGGTTTATATATTATAAGTGTGATTTTTTTTTCTTAAATCGGTAGGATTCGGCGTATTTTGGTTTTGAGCACTAGTTTCAATCGAAAAATGCGGGTGAAAATTGGTTTGAAATCGATCAAACTGTAATCGAAATGGTGGTTTTTGAGTGGAAAGTGGGGGAGTTTTGGTGTGTTTTTTTCAGTTACGTGTACGGGATGTTTTGGGCAGTCGCATCCATCACACGAAACTCACTAAAATCAACCAAACGGCGGATTGCTGGAGAATATCTTTAGCACTGAGTTTATGATTTGGGGTTGATTGGGGGAACGTCACCGACAACTAACTCTTTTCGTATAGTACACTATGGAAGTTTGTTGATTCAGTAATGATCTATGGTCCGAAAAATCACCTACCTAAATAGGATATTGATTTTTTCCACCATAAAAGCGGAATCCCTTCATATACTAATCCCTTTCAGATCCTCCAACGTCAATTACGAGAGATCTGCATTGGAGAGATCATCCATTGTAGCAAGACGGTTGCTTTGATTGGCATATGCCTTTTCAAAGAAGTTTCGCACATCTCGTCCGTTCGCAAAATCTTTTCACTTTGTAGCGCTGCGTTTCTCAAAGAATGCCTTCGCATATTTATCCCCGGTATCCGAAAGAGTCATGCCGTTTTTCCGGCATCTCATATGAAGCATCTCGAGGAGTTCGTCGGAAGAGTAGTCTTCAAAGAGAATAACTTTTTTGAATCTCGATTTGAGTCCGGGGTTTGACTGCAGAAATTCTTCCATTAAATCAGGATATCCGGCAACGATAACAATTAAATCATCTCTGTTATCCTCCATCGCTTTGAGGAGGGTGGCGATAGCTTCTAATCCGAAATCCTCTCCCGACTTGTTGCTGGTGAGTGTGTATGCTTCATCAATGAACAAAACCCCGCCCATTGCCGTGTCAATTACTTCCTGCGTTTTGATAGCAGTCTGGCCAACATACCCTGCGACGAGTGCTGCCCGATCCACTTCAATTAATTGTCCTTTGGAAAGAAGCCCGAGTTTGTGATATATCTCGGCAACAATACGGGCGACTGTGGTTTTTCCGGTACCGGGGTTTCCGGTGAATACCATGTGAAGGGACATGTCAGGCTGCTTTAACCCTTTCTCCTCTCTGATTTTTCTAATTTTCACCAGATTAATGAGATTGTTTACATCCTTTTTCACAGATGCAAGACCGTGAGACTGTTGAGTTCACCAAGAAGGCTCTGAAAGGATTTTCCGTCTCCGCCATTCAGTTCATTGAGCATAGCATTAAGTGTTTCATCTTCATCTATTGCGGGGTGGGGTGTCGATTTATCAACTGATTTGTTATGTGGGATATCAGAGATCTTCGGATAAAGATCGATAATAATATCTATTGAGAGAAACTCATATAAATTTGCCTAACTTTCTGTTAATTCGAGTAATCATTGGATTTTACTTCTTATCGTTGATTCTCCAAAAAAGAAATGTATCTGTTTATTTCCGGTCAGATGGTTTTTTACATAGATTCTCCTGTAGGATTACAATTATAACTGGAATATTTGATTAGGTTGAAAGGATTTATGGTTTTCATCGGGAAATACATGCCGTTTATCATACATCACTCCTCCGAAAATAATATATAATCATGATTATAATAATTACGATTATATGACTCAGTAGTTCTTTGGCAGGGAAAAAGAACTTACATGGCTGCAGGAACGATACGACCGGCCAAAAAGTCAGCTCCTCGTTCTCTACGGCAGACGCAGGATCGGCAAAACCGAAACTCTCCGGCAGTTTGCCAAAGACAAAGAACACCTCTTCTATGCCTGCACCGAATCGGCCGACCGCCAGCAGCTCGATGCATTCAGCAAAAGGCTTCTGGCAAAAAATATCCCGGCGGCAAAATACCTCTCTGTATTCTCCTCATGGCGGGAAGCATTTTTGGCCCTTCTCGAGCTTGATGCAGCAACTAAACGGCTCGTCATAATCGATGAATTCCCCTACATGGTCAAAAGCAATCCCGAGATCCCCTCCATCCTGTAGGCCCTCTGGGATGAAAAACTGCAGTATGAAGATATCATGCTCATCTTGTCCGGCAGTTCCATGAGCTTCATCGAACAAGAAGTACTTGCAGAAAAAAATCCGCTCTATGGCAGAGCAACCGGCATTCTACAGATGAAAGAGATGGATTTTTTCGATGCCGTCCAGTTCTTCCCGAATTACAGCCCGGAGGACAAAACAGCCGCCTATGCGATTCTCGGAGACATCCCCCATTATCTCAAACAGTTCGATCCTTCCTTATCGCTTGCAGAAAATAGACTGTATAAGATCACGGATAACTTTTTCCGGTTTTACTACGTGTTTGTCTATCCAAATACGTCGGAACTGGAGTACGGCGGTGCCCCGGGAATCTATACCTACGCTGTTGCCCCCTCTCTCGACGAATATGTTTCCCGGGTCTTTGAGGATATCGCCGTCCAGTATCTGCGAAAACAGAACAACATAGGCATTCTGCCGTTTCATTTTATCAGAATCGGAAGATGGTGGAACAAAACGGACGAGATCGACATTATGGCACTCGATGCAGACGGGTCCCATATGCTTGTTGGCGAATGCAAGTACAGGTATGCAGTGACGGATACCGATACGCTGCACTCCCTTATGCGCAAATTCCCTTCTTCGTCCGATGCGGAGGTGTTCTACTGTCTTTTCTCGAAATCCGGCTTCACGAAACGATTACTGGATGAAGCCGGGGAAAAAGGCGTGATGCTTTTCGAACTTAAAGACATTGCCGGGTGAAATCTTTTCACTCATTTTATCTCCACTCCTCACTCACTGACCACCGTGTTTTCACCAAAAACCGTGGCATTATCGACTCGCAAATCAAAGATTTGCTCAGCTGAGGCCGCTCCTGCAGAGCAGCCCGCCACCGCGTAACTTCCCCTCCCAACCTCATTTTTTTGCATCCCCAAACCCCAATCCTCACTCACCGACCACACCATTTTTTCCATATCCCGGGGCATTATCGCACCGCGCGGTTAGGGGTTTATATCATCTCACGTTGATGTGTAATTTGGCAGACCTAAGCACACCTTATTCTGATTCAACACACCCCTGTTTGGGCAATCTGCCAAAACAAACCGACCGCTTCGGAGGATCTGGGCCCCTCCGGCTGCCGGTCCAATCAAGTGATCATTACAAGAAACACCATCACCTTAAAAAAGAGACAGTTGGATTTGAAAACCTGTATGTTTTCCCTCTCATCCCCGCTCACACGCATTTCGCAAATATCCGTTTTTTAATCATTAATTACAACTATTTTGTGAATATTTTCATTCATTATTGCAAAAAACAAACACTAATATTGGTAAAAATCCAATCATATCATGTGAAAGACAGGATGGGAAACACCCCCCATCTATCACAAAAAATCAAGGAAGTGAAACCCATAGGCGAGAAATTTACGCTATTCATCGGCGACACCGACAAAAAAACGTTCGAACAATTCGCCCGCAGATATCCGAACCCTCATACATCCAGTGTCATACTCGGGCTTATCAGAAACCATCTGCATGGAGACATTTCATGAGATGCCTGACTACAAAGTCTACGTTCCCGAAGCAAAAGCCGCTGTCCTTTACCAGTATAAAGAACAGTTCGGCAAAGGCGGATCCGGCATGATCGTCGGATTCATGGAAAACGTTGTCGGCGGCACACGCGAAGGTCCTGTTCCAATCGACGAAGTTTATCACACATACTTTGGCAACATCGAAAACGAACGGCAGTTCCTCTCGCTCTTTTCCGACCGGCAAAGCGCCGAGACCGCGATACTGAACTGCTCGGCCGACCTATTCAGCAAACACCCGGACATCTACACAGATTTCATCGCACAGTTCAAGAAAAACCATCCAAAATTTGCAAAAATCAAAGGAGTCTAACATGACCAAAGAAAAAGATGCCTGCCCTAAACCCGTGTCGAAACAGTATCAGAGAACAGGCAATACACAATTAGCAGTATTAGATGAAAAAGCATCCGCCGGATTTCAAGAGGCCCCCGGAGGCGATACCCTTGCCTCTCTGTAGCTCCTGCATCCACTGGCACTTCAAACGCAGGCCGGGCCTTGGCCGCTGCACAAACCCGCAGAGCCAGTACGCCTATTACTACACGCCCGACAGTTTCAGCTGTGAAAGCTATCTGGAATGTGAACCGTGACGGACGCATGCACTCCTCCCGGATCCTTCACCCCCGGAGAGGCGTCCGTCTTGCCAATTACATCGCCATGCTCAAAATCGAGTCAGGCGACTGGCGGATCGATACGGAAAACGGCGAGATCTACAACCGTATCACCGAGACCCCTCTTACGTTTTCCCAATATCGGGACAAATAAGAACGGCTCTATGTGTATTATAACGGATTCACCGTCGCCCTCTTTAAGCACCGGATCATCTATCTTGCCGAGCACTGTGACCTTTCGCATCTTCCGTCCGATCTCAACATGGAAGTCGATTCACATCAATCATGATATCCTCTACTGCCGCCTTGCAAACCTCCGCCTGATCCCGGGTGAAGAGAATAGGATCCAGTCATCCCAGAAGTTCACCGCCGAAGAGGTGGTTAGGATCCGGGAGCGGTGTGCTGCCGGCGAGTATCGGCGAAAGATCGCCCGGGAACTCGGTGTTGCTGAATCGACGATCCGCCGGATCGCTGACCGAACGTGTTACAAGGAGATTCCATGACCGGTGCTACGGTAGTTCACGGCGGGGGAACGGTACTTCCGCCGGGTAAAATTCGCGTATCCGGTCTGTCTGTCTTCACAGACGGAGGAGGTCTGGGTCTCTGATCTTGAGGATCTCAAAAAACTGTTCGTTCCCTGCCGGGTCTGCAGATCGCCGACTCTCAGAATCGACACGCCCGAAGATGACGTCAGCTTCTTTGTGTACCGGGATGTTCGGCAGAAGCTGGATGAACGGATCGGGGAACAGATGGAGGATTAGTATGACTACCGTTGATTCGGCTTCGGTCAGGGCTGCACTGGAGACGATATTTCCTCATCCGGCGGATGAATATACCGATGCGTTTTACTGTCAGTGCATGGTCCGGGCTCTTACCGATCTTGCCGGAGTATATAAGAGCCGGTTTTCGGAGACGGTGGATGAGATCGTCTCGTCCGGTCTTACCTCGCCGGAGTATGTTCTTCGGTTCGAGGAGAAGAGGGTTCGGGAGGTGGATGTCCCTCTGCTGAATGAACGGATGCCTGATCTGTTTTACGAGATCGTGCATGTTCCGGCCCCTCAGGCGGCGAGGATCCTCTCTGGCAAATTCATCTATGATGCGGTGAAGGAGCGTATCGGTGAGAGAATCGAAAATTATGAGGAGGTGAATGTGAAGGATCTGGAGGCCCGGCTTCCTCAACCGGAACTTGCGGAGTTCCTCGCGGAACGGGTGATTCCGAAGGGGTATGTTGTGTATGAGGTGAACAATTGAGATACTGGTATTCGTATCCGGATCTGAAAAAGAAGGAACGCCTGAAGTGCCTGCTTGAGAAGCATAAGACGATCTCGGGTGCTGCATCTGCTCTTGGATGCAGTCCGTATTCGGTGAAGAGTGCGATCCGGTATCACGGGGTGGCGTTTCCAACCTGACTTTGACAGTTGGTAATATAGCCCTCATTCAAACATCCCGTAAACGCAACAAAAGAGAAAACTAGTCCCTGTGAGCCGTCAATTTAAATTTACCCAATGAAAACCAACAGACGCACAGAGACACTCAGTATTACAACCACTCCCCCACATATCATTTCAGATTGGCCCTCTCCTCCTCAGCGAAAAAATGTTCACCACTCTTGAACTCTCCTCCCTCTTCTCCCCGCTGAAAAAGAAAGGAATCGAAATCTCCACCCGATCAAAGCCCTCGCCGCCTACAAACTCAGCGACAACTTCAGCATCAAACGTGCTCATTCCTGGCTCATACAGCCGGAAACCAGAGAATACTATAATCTCCCTTCGTTCACAGGAAAAACGCTGTATCGTCTTCTGGAAACGCTCGGGCAAAACAGTGCATTCATCATCTCCTGACTCCAGGATAGAATATTTTCCCGCTGTCAGTTCGAGCACACCGACGTAAATCTCGACTGGACAAGTCTTGTTCTTCACGGCAGTGCTTCACCTTTGGGGAAATATGGCTACAGTCGTGATCATCGATCAGATAAACTGCAGATAACTCTTGGGATCACCGAACTTGCTCACCCTATCAATGTACCGATCGGCGTAACGGTGAAAGCCGGAAATGTAAATGACATCACCCATTTTCGGTCAACTTTCCTCCAATCCCAGAAGAAAATCACCGAAGGCTCCTTGGTTATCTTCGATAAAGGAGCCGGATCAAAACAAAATCTGGAACTCATTGGA
Source organism: Methanocorpusculum sp. (assembly GCA_965229365.1). Classification (GTDB taxonomy): domain Archaea; phylum Halobacteriota; class Methanomicrobia; order Methanomicrobiales; family Methanocorpusculaceae; genus Methanocorpusculum. The sequence continues at coordinate 1,257,331 of OZ245878.1, forward strand.
GCATGCAGGCATGACTATTTGACCGCAAAGAAACTGAACACCAGTGACGATAAAATCATCAAAACGTTTTGGCAGAGGGATCCGACCAAGATCAATCATGATGAGCAAACGGATAAACAGGGAATATATGGCATCAAAATCGTGAAACCCGGCAGTGTAACCTATTTCTATTTCTCGGAGGGGCTTGAGGCGCAGAATTTGGATGCTTTGTCACGGAAAGTGTACCGGCAGTTCATCGAAGCGGCGGTGATTCAGGAGTATATTTCCCGAAACAAAAAGCTGCCAAAGAAGATCGGGATCGCAAATCCGCTGGTGAAGATTACCTATTGGATTCAGACAAAGCTCATACATATGTCGGAAGAGAAAGCGATTGCCTTTCTCAGGTAGAAGCTGAATTCTGGAAGAGGAGGGTTTTTCGCCTTCACTTCAAGCAGGAATTTGACACTTGCAGAAGCGCTTGAACGCTACCGAAAAAAGGATTCGATTGAGAAAATCTTTCATTCGCTGAAGAATGAGATCGAGATTAAACCACTGAGGGTATGGACGGAAAATAGTATTCGCAGCGCAATTCTGATTGGGTTTCTGGCACAGCTGTTTGTGTCTCTGGTGCGGTATGAGGTTCCGGAAGCAAAGCATGTGGCTACAAAATTCATCAAATATTCGCTGCTGAATTTGACAGTTACAATGATGAAGGGGAAAGAGAGTGGTCACCGATGTTTGTTTTCCAATTTTGATGCGCTGAATACGGCGATACTCGGGCTAAAATGCGGGGTGGAGTGAGGCTGGATAGGGGGAGAAGAGGCAAATGTCAAATTCTATTTTTCCCATTTTTGGAAGGGGGAGGAGCGAGAGCGTTAAAAGGGGCGAGTTGCCAACTGGAAAAGTCAGGTTATAACTCAGTGACAGATCATATCATATCTGTATATGTGATCTCTAAAAAAAGAGGGATTTTCTATTGTTTGCTGAGTGCAGCCTTCGGCTTTTGTCAGCTTTAGAACTCAGACTCGAAGTCTTCGACCGTCATGGACGAGACGATGCCTTTCTGTCTGAGGAACTCTTTGGTTAACAGGAAGTAAACCATAGAGAGTGCTTTGCGTCCCTTGTTGTTGGTTGGTATGACGAGATCAACATTGTTTGTACGGTTGTTGATATCACAAAGTGCAATGACCGGCATACCGGACTGGACTGCCTCGGTGATGACCTGGGCATCTCCGATCGGGTCGGTGACGATGACGACCGAGGGTTCAACATACTTCGGGAGTTTCGGGTTGGTTAAGGTTCCGGGGATGAATCTGCCAACGTGGGAGAGTGCACCAATCGTGTCTGCGAACTTCTGTGCCGGGTACTGACCATACTGACGGGAGGTGACGACGAAGATCTTTGCAGGCTCGTAACGTGCAAGGAACTTTGCTACCTGTTTGATCCGCTCATCGGTCTTTCTGATATCGATGATATAGAGACCGTCGGATCTGACACGGTAGATGAAGTCTTTCATGTCGTTGTCTTTCTGCTGGGTTCCGATATGGACACCGGCGGCAAGATATTCTTCTACAGATACTAATGATTCGTTTAATTCAATTCCAAGTTCATTGTCGATCATTTTAGAAATGCTCCTCAATTCTTATAAGTTCATTTAGTTTAGCAATGCGCTCTCCGCCGACAACGCCGCTCTTCATAAAGCAGCAACCAAATGCCGTTGCAAGATGAGCGATTGTGTTGTCGGTCGTTTCACCGGATCGATGGCTCATGACCGTTTCATACCCGTAATCATGGGCGAGACTGATCGTTTCGAAGGTGTCTGTCAGCGTGCCGATCTGATTTGGTTTGATCAGTACACAGTTGCAGGCATCATTTCTGATACCTTCTTCCAGACGGGAGGCATTCGTAACGAACAGGTCATCACCGCAGATAAGGGTGTCGCGGCCGGAAACTTCCTCGGTGATACGTGCAGAACCTTCGAAATCCTCTTCCTGAATCGGATCTTCGACATAGATGAGGTTGTATTTTTCGGTTAGGTCTGCAATGTATGCAATCTGCTCCTCAATAGTTCGCTTTGCATTCTTATAGACGTATCTACCGCTTGCGGCATCCCACATCTCCGATGCGGCAACGTCAAGTCCCATGCGGACTTCGATGCCAGTTTCGTCAAAGACTTTGTTGGTAGCTTCGTTCACGATTTCAAAGGCTTCAAGGTCGGCGATGTGCGGAGCCCATGCCCCTTCGTCGCCTTTACCGCAGCCCTTACCGCGCGCGATAAGGATCTCTTTGATGTGTTTGTGGACGAGTGCATTGGTAAAGACTGCCTCGGCTGCATTAGATGCGCCGGTCGGCACAATAAGGAACTCCTGAATGTCGGTCGCGTCAACGGCATGAGCGCCGCCGCCGATCACGTTGCCCAGCGGCAACGGGGTCTGGGAGATAAACCGTTCGCCGCCGAGATACAGGTAGAGTTCCATGTTGAGCGTGCTTGCCGCTGATTTGGCGTTGGCAAGGGACAGAGCCACGGCGATGTTGGCGCCGATTCCGGAAAGATCGGAGGTTCCATCGACCTCATGCAGGGTGTCATCGAATTCGCGCTGATCGGCCGAGTCCAGTTCGATCAGTTTCGGGATAAGATTTATATATGCGTCGGCGACGGCTTCGTCGCACGGACGGACTTTTGCCTCATAGATACCTGTAGAGGCTCCGCTCGGAGCGCAGGCACGCCCGAATCCGCCGGAGATCGTGGAGATCTCGGCTTCGACGGTCGGATTGCCGCGGGAGTCCAGAATTGTCCGAAGAAGAATGTCGGAAATTTCAGTCATGCTTACAGCACCTCTGAACAGGTACCGAACTGGCGTTTCACCGTTATCGGGACCCGATCAGCGTCGAACTCCTCTAACACAATGTCAAGAGGATCAATCTTTACGGTTTTCACGAGAACTGGAGCTCCCATGGAAATCTGTAAAGCACGTGCCCCGACGATGCGGGCACGTTCATAACGTGTATATGTCATAGAAAATCACATCCACAAATAAGAGAGAATGGAAAAATGGGGTCGCTGAGATTCGAACTCAGGTCACTACGTCCCGAACGTAATAGGATGGTCCAGGCTACCCTACGACCCCGCAATTCATTCATGTCTCACGTGTACAGATACAACTCATCAACAGTCTCTTTGTGAGAGAGAAGCATTCTTCTGCAACAGTACCGGTCTAACCCGAGTGAATCAAGAATCTCTTTCGGATCCTCGCCTGCAGCTTTTCTCTGTTGATATTCTTCCCATACAGTAGAAATTACTTTTCCACAGGTGAAACATCGAACTGGTATCATAAGTTATCTTTACGTCCTTATTAAATTGTTGATATGTGGGGTTGCCCCCACCATATATTCTGTATGCTGTGCCTTAACGATAAGACTTCTGGAACCGTGCACGGGCACCGCGTCCATGAGGCTTCTTTGCTTCTTTCTGACGGGAGTCGTTGACAAGGAGCGTTCTGTCGTAAGAGAGGTACACTTCCTTGATCTTCGGGTTGTTGGTCCAGGAAAGTATACCGCGGCCAAGTGCCGTGCGGATTGCCTCTGCCTGTCCCATGACGCCTCCGCCGGAGACATCAATATCAACATCGACGTTGTCGATGGATCCTGGTGCAAGTGCAAGTGCCTCGGAGATCTTCATACGGATGATCTCGTTGCCGTATACTTCAAGGGGGATGGAGTTGATTCTAACTCTGCCTTTTCCCTCGCGAAGGGTGGCGCGGGCAATTGCGGTCTTTCTTTTTCCACTGGTGTTAATAATTTTCATCTTAGATCACCTGTTTAGAATTTTGCTCCAAGGTTTTTGCTGATCTCACCAACAGATATATATCTGGCTCCGCTTAATCGTTTCCGATGTGCGTCTTCCAGAACTTCCGCCTCGACGTCTTTGAATTCGTAAGGAACTCCGACGTATGCTTTGACGCGGCGGAAAGCTGCTGCTCCCGGCCGGGTCTTGTAGGGGATCATTCCGCGGATAGTGCGTTTTACAAGGTGATCCGGACGTCTGGGGAAGAATGGACCTCCCTCGACGGATCCGCGAACACGTGTAACCTGGTACTCGTTTAAGACCATTGCACGGGCACCGGATACGATGACCTTCTCGGCATTGATGATTGCAATCTCCTCACCGGCGAGGATGCGGGTTGCAACAATACTGGAAAGTCTTCCAAGAAGGAGATTTTCTCCATCAATAACTGTTACCATACTCATCTCACCTCAGGATCCTTACGCGGCTTCCTTTCGGATTTGCAGCAACAAGCTCTTCGATTGTCATGCAGGTGCCTTTTGCTTCAGTTATTTTCTCGCGGGCCGCATCGGAGAAGTTGAGTGCTGCAACTGATACTGACATACCAATTACACCTGCTGCGAGCACTTTGCCCGGAACCAGGATGATCTCATTCTCGTTTGCATAGCGGTTGATTTTACCGACATTCACTTCTGCCTGATTCTTGCTGGACGTGTTAAGACGACCGGCAATTTCACGCCAGATGTTTGCCTCGTTTTCCCGGGATGCACGTTTAAGCATCATGATTAAGGATTCGAGACGTGGGTTAGTTTTATTCATTTACAGTCCCTCCTGTAATGCTTCAATAAGATCTGAGGATCTTGACTTGATATGCAGCAGTGCTCTTTCAATGATCTCTTTCACCGGCAGTGACCCGTCGCTTTCAACAACGAAGATGAACTTCGTGCTGTCTGCACTAATAATAATAGCCGGGTCTTCGCCGATGCCGCTGTCCATACATGCAGTCTCGCAGAGACGGCATAATGAACAGTCTTTTTCCTTGCTTTCGCCGTTTACAACACGGATGCTGACGGTATCTTTCGTGAGTTCCAGAACGTCGCGTGGACATTCGGCAACACATTTACCGCAGCCGTCACAGGTATCTTTGATGGTGATGACCGGATATTCGGAGTAACCGCAGGCAAGAGTCGGCTGCCATTTGGCATGCTCTTTTCCGTAGTTTACTTCCACAACTGCTTCCAGTACAACTTTCTGATTTTCCCAAAGTTTTACGATCGGGATATTGTTATGAACTGGAACGGTGTTTTCGTCCATGGAGATAAGATCACCGGTGGTGACCATCTTCGGGCCTTCAACACTCAGGGTAAATATTACCGTGCAGTGTGGACATCCCTCGCCGCCGCAGGAACATTCACTTCGTGGAACATACTGCGAGAGGTCGGTCTTAATTGGGATGAGACCTAGTCTGTGTGCCAGCATCTCATCAAAGAGAACGCTAGTATTGTCATAGATGCGGATATCTTCGATGGCGAGGGTTGGCACCTCACCGATCATCGAGCGACGAAGTGCGTTGGCAAATGCAGGAGTCGCTCCGTGAATAGTAAAACGTGCGACAGAGTCATCGAGCCTGCTGAATACCAGATCCATTCAGACTCTCCTGCCTCTTCTGCCACCTTTGGCACGAATGCTGTCGTGTGGTACCGGAGTTACGTCTTCGATTCTGCCGATGCGCATACCTGCACGTGAAAGTGCACGAATTGCTGCCTGTGCGCCGGGTCCGGGTGACCGCTGTCTTCCGTTTCCGGGAGCACGAACACGAATGTGGAAGCCGGTTATGCCTTTGTCCTTGGAGGCCTGGGCGATGTTGATTGCCATCTGCATTGCTGCGTATGGCGATGACTCATTGCGGGCCTGCTTAACGACCATTCCACCGCTGGATTTGCAGACGGTTTCTGCACCCGAAAGATCGGTTACGGTGATGATGGTGTTGTTGAATGAGGCAAAGATGTGGGCAATACCCCATTTTTCAGTTGCTTCTGCCATGATTATGCCCTATGATTCATGATACGCTGACGTTCACCGTTTGCTTCATCAACAAGAGTGGAGGTTGCGTAATACATAACTCCAGCTTCTTCTGAAATTGAGACCATGTAGCTTGGAACACTTACACGCTGACCATTGATAGCAATGTGTCCGTGGGTGATAAGCTGACGTGCCTGTGTCGGGCTGCGTGCAAGACCTTTGCAGTAGACGATCGTCTGGAGACGGCGCTCAAGGATATCTTCGACTTTTAAAGACAGAATGTTATCCATTGCTGCGTCCGGACCAAGAAGGCCGTAGCGCTGGAGCGTGGTAACAAGTTCCTCGCGGCGGGCGATTGTCTTCGGTGCTTCGCCGATAGAGGAGGTCATTGCGAGAACTTCACGAGCGCCGCTCCTGTGCTTTCTAAGTACTTCAGTAGCTCTCCAGATCTCGCGTTTGTTACGCAGACCGTAGGTGATCGCAAGGACGCGTTCTGATTCAATACGCGACTTCTCGAAGCGGCGCTTCGGGGAAGAGTATTGTTTGGTGTTCTTTCCTGGGTATCCCATTTTAAATCACCTGATTAGTTCCGCCTCTTGGAGACACCGACGATCTTACCGAATCTGCCGGTTGCTTTCGTACGCTGTCCGCGAACTTTGAGACCATTCTCATGACGGATACCGCTGTAACACCGCATCTTCTTCATGAGGTTGATGTCATCTTCTTTCGCAAGGGAAAGGTCGCTGCCGTAGAGGTGTTTCGGTTCTCCCGAATACACGTCTACCGGGCGGTTGACCATCCATTTTGGCACTGAGGCAGGGTATGCTTTTACCTGCTCTTCAATCGCGGCCACATCTTCATCACCTAAGAGACCCATGGTTGCACGGGTATCTACACCTGCACGGCGTGCGATGATGAGTGCGGCATGGAGGCCGATGCCCTTAATACCGGTGAGCGCGAGCTGCACAGGCTGGGTACCGTCCAGATCAGTGTTAATGATCCGCACAAAATATTTTAATTCTGACTCTTCAACCATTTTTTCGCCTCTCTTTTGGAGAGTTTAGTCTAAATTTGAAACACACAAAATGTGCGTGTTGCGTATGTTAAGCGCAGACGGAGGGATTTGAACCCTCGAGTCCCAGGGGACACAGGTTTAGCAAACCTGCGCCATACCAGGCTTGGCTACGTCTACAGAGAACTCCGCATCTTTCCTTACAACGAATCGGAAGGCTGCACATTATCTAAAAAGATATATGCAGGTCGACACTCGCAGTATGCCAGATACTGCTCCACTAAACTGAGTGCTCTATTGCATAAGATTTAGAGCAATATAATACTTCGCCTATCCCTCTGAGGAGAGAAACAAAAAGTATTAGTTTTTCAGACAGCTCAGAAGAGCGTCGCAGCGGTCGATCATATGCTGGGCGGCTTCACGCATAACTGTGAGCGGCTCTTTTGTAGCTCCGGGCTTCATGGTGATAAACACTTCGGGATCGGAGAACTGATATTTGATCACGTATTTGGCAACATCCACTTCGGGATCTGCAAGGATCTCATCCACAAGCGCATTCACGATCGTGTGCCCTTCACCCTCCAGAGTGACCCGTATCTTATCCTTCTCAAGCTCGATAATCTTCAGCTTCATTCCCTTATACATTCGCCGGACGATACTATATAATTGTGGGATGGATCAATTACAAAAAAAAGATTTAAAGGATTTTCTGAGTGAAGGCAACCTGGCCGGAGATCCTGGTTATGCGCACTTTCACATTCTGACCGGCCTTGGTTCCGGCCACATACAGAATATATTTGCCGATTCTTGCAACGCCGTCGCCTTTTTTGCTGATGGATTCGATATGGACCTCAAGTTCCTTTCCCTCCTCGATTGCGGGGCCCTGAACCTCGGTCTTCGCTTTGCGTTTACGGATCGGTCTTTTTGACCCGCACGCCTCGCAAAGAAGCATCAGGACACGGTCGTCCTTTACGAGTTTCGTATCGGGTCTGCCGCACTCGGAACAGATGACGTAATCGCCGACATAAGTCTCAACGATCGCGTCAAACTGTGCCTGTTCGAACTTTCCATTGAACACTGCGCGGTTTCCGTCGATCTTGCCAGCCGTACCAAGTTCGCCCAGAATGAACTTCATGAAGTGATCCTTATCGCGGTTGAGACTGTCGACGATCTCGGAAAAATTCTCAAGAACCGTAGTTTTCCCCTCGATATAGATCTTCGCCTTCGGCATGACGAACCGTTCTCCGGTCTCCGTCGGCTCGCCCATCCCGGAATACGCGATCTTTAACATATCTTCGTATGACTGCATCATAATACATACACGTTGGTTGTGAGAACATATAGGTCTGATGCCGGGGATGGTCTCCCGGCCCGATTCATTCGGCAAAATCACGGAGGTATCTCAACGATCCGACAAATGTCGTTTCATATGCCGTATACTATTTATATTTGGAAAAAAGATTGAGAACATCTATCAACCCATTTTTTAACGCGAATCATGATTTAATGAAGATTGGCTACATCCCTACACACTCATCCCCAAAAAAAAGAAAAATACCCATTATTCATTGACGTTTTTTTTTATTTACACTCTGTTTTGAATCGTTTTCACCTGATAGATATTATAACAAAATGCAGCCAGCATATTTTTCACTAGTACTCTTTGTAGTGTTGTTACCTTCACCAACCTTGCATGAAAAACATTTTTGATCACTGCATAGGGTCTCTCGCCCTTTGATCTCTTCCTACTTATTCTCAGATTTCCCAGTTTATCTCGTATGCCAATGGGATGCCCTCTCGCTCCCCTTTTCATTGTGGCATTATATCCCTTGCATTTTGCTCCCTGATATCCCCGATCCCGATAGACCACTTCCCCTTTTTCTGACAGATCCACCTGACTATCATGAACATTTGCCGTGGTGGTTTCAATGCGTCGAATAAGATCGTGCGTCGTATCCATGATGGTATGAAGTTTATACCCATAGTGCATTTTGCCGTTCTTGGACATGATTTTTCCATCTTTATCCCGTCGTGTTTTTGCCTGCTCTCCTCGCGACGTGTCTTTCTTACAATGACCAGGTTCAGCATATACAAACGTTGCATCCTGGATCATACCTTGTTCAATTTTGAGACCTTTCAGGTCAAGTTGTCTCTGAAACTCCTACCAAACCAATGTATCAACGCCAGATTCGGACATGCGCTACCGAAATAACCAGATCGTTGAATTGTCGGGTATTTTGTCAGGACAGCCAAGAAAATGCCAGAAGGAGAGACGATCATAGATTTCACGTTCAACGGCAAGATCAGACAGACTATACCAGACTTCCAGAAGCTGAATCTTGAACATGAGAATTACATCAACATTGGGATGACCGCCCTTGCCGGATTTATTTGTATACATGGATTCAAGAAGAGGGCGAAACACATGCCAATCAAGTGTTTTACCAACGTCGGAGAGACGGTCGCCAAGTTTTTCATAACGTTCGTGATATGCCTGGTTGAGACCAAAGCTGCTGAAAGTCCCCATGCATACTACTCAACGTATGAAAAGAAAGTAATTTCTGTCGAAAAAAAGGTTGTTAGAAATTCTCAGGTTAGATATTCACGGTCGATGCAAGTGCCCATGAAGGGAGATCAAGCGTGATGCCTAATGCCCACAATACTACCGTAAAGACGAAGATGGTGAATATCAGGATTCCAATAAAGTTAAGTAACCGTCCGGCTGTGACCATGTCTTTCATCTACACATATTCTGTACCATAAGCGATCGCATTTGGCGGGGTGGCTACCGGAAGCATGAATGCGAGAGATGAACAGACTGCCGCGGTCATCATAAGAACCAACGGGTTCATGGAGAGAGAAATCGCCGTAACTGCGAGAATCGGCATCATAACCGAAGCAATGGCGGTATTTGAGGTGAGTTCTGTTAGGAACGTCACTAAAATTGCTATTGCAAGAACAATGAGAAGAACCGGAACTCCGTTTAACACTTCCAGATATCCTACAATCGTCTGGGCCAGACCACTTTTGATGAATGCAGCTGAAAGACACATACCTCCGCCGAAGAGCAGAAGAATACCCCAGGGAATACGAACCGCCCACTGCCAGTTCATTGTGTATTCCTGTTTTTTCCAGCTGATCGGCAGGAAAAACAGCAGAAGCGCACCGAAAATGGCAATTGTCGAGTCATTGATGCTTGGAATAAAAACATCGAGACCCGGGAGGGTGAATGCGCCGAAATCTTTGCTTTTCGCAAAGATTCAGCAGAATGCCGTGAGAACAAAAACGAAGAGGGTATTTTTTTCACCGCGGGACATCGGACCTAACTCTTTGACCTCTTTATCCAGTGCCTCTTTTGCATTGGTCAGAACATTCGGCATCTTCTTATAGGCGACTCTGGTGAGCCAGGTCCAGATAATCAGGATCATTACGATGACGAAGGGAACACCAAATTCCATCCAGGTAAAGAAGTCGATTGGCGTGCTCTCCGGGAAAATAAGCGCCATCTGTGCGCTCAGAATCCCGTTTACCGGCGTTCCAATCAGGGTCCCGATGCCTCAAACTCTGGCTGCATAGGCAACGGCGAGAAAAAGGCAGCCGGCAAATGCTTTGTGGGGGAGGTTCCATCTCCGAAAACACCTTTGTCGGGAGGACTGTCGCGACAATCGCGATCGCGATTGGGATCATCATCATCGCGGTCGCGGTATTTGACATCCACATCGAAAGAAACGCCGTAGCGATCATAAATCCGAGGATAAGTCTTTTTGAACTTGTTCACGTGATATTGATAATTTTTAATGCAATCCTTTTATGGAGTCCCCATCTCTGCATCGACATGGCAATGATAAAACCGCCGAGTAAGAGAAAAATAACCTTATCCGCATATGGGACTGCCGCTTCAGTGGTTGTGAGAATTCCCAGAAGAGGAAATGCGACCAATGGTATGAGGGCCGTTACCTCAATTGGAATCGGCTGGGTAATCCAAAAAATGGCCATCATAACGGTTACGGCGGCTGCGTGACGCGCTTCAACCGGTAAAACGGCAGGATCAATTGGAGCAATCAGCAGAATAAGAAATGCTGCCAAGCCCAGTATTAACCCATAACCTTTTTTCATAACATGTTTCGTTGGGCAGGGGATGTAATGAGCGTTACTATTTTTCATGGCCCGTTTTTTCGTGATTTCCTGACACGATGTTTAATCACCTTGTACATCTAATAACACACCACATTCTACCGCCGGATAAATGCCGGATATTAAAGGGTTGTATATACAATGGCAGAGGAACATTCCCAGCACGAAATCGAAAAGGATGAAGCAAGAAAGCGATATGAGTTCAAAAAATCATTGGAACGACTGGAAGAGAAAGAGGGATCCGGAACAGAACTGATCTCTCTCTACATCCCTCCGGATAAGCAGATATACGATGTAACTGCCCAGCTTCGCGATGAATACGGTCAGTGCGCGAACATCAAAAGCAAACAAACGCGTTCAAACGTCCAGAGTGCTCTCTCTTCAATCCTTGCACGCCTGAAATACTTCAAAACTCCTCCCCCAAACGGTATGGCCGTTTTTTGCGGGGCAATCAATGTAGGCGGCGATAAAACCGATTTGGAATCCATCATTGTCGAGCCGCCGGAGGTCATCCAGACCTACAGTTACCGATGTAGTTCTACCTTTGAACTGGAACCGCTCAAAGCGATGCTCGATGACAAATATGTCTATGGACTTTTAGTCCTTGACCGTCGTGAGGCTTACTGGGGTTTCCTTCGGGGCACGCACATCGAGCCGATCAACGGAACACACTCCACCGTTCCCGGCAAACAGAGAAAAGGAGGTCAGTCCAGTGTCCGTTTCGAGCGTCTCAGACTAATCGCGATCCATGATTTCTACAGCAAAGTTGGTGAACGTGCATCAGCTGCTTTCCTTGCCGAACCAAACTTCTTTGAAAAGTTCAAGGGAGTACTGATCGGCGGTCCGATGCCGACCAAAGAAGAGTTCGCTGCGGGCGAGTTCCTTCACCACGAGGTCCAAAAACGGATCATCGGTCTCTTTGACTCATCTTATACCAATGAGTTCGGTCTTCGTGAACTGGTGGACAATGCCCAGGAAGCTCTTCGCGGCGTTGGCATAATGGATGAAAAAATGGAGATATCCCGATTCTTCAAAGAACTCATCAAAGAAAACGGGGCAGCAGCGTATGGTGAAGAAAGTGTCAGGCTCAATCTGGAAGCAGGGGCAGTTGATACGCTTCTCCTCTCCGAAAAACTGCGAAAACTCCGGCTCACCATTAGCTGCCGAAACTGCGACTATGAAGAAGTCAAGACCGTCAAGATCGAATCAGGGAAAAAGGCCAAAGACCTGCCTCTCGGTCACTGCCCGAAGTGTCAGTCTCCACTCGTTCTTACCAAAGAAGCAGATATCATTGATGAACTGACTGAGCTTGCTGATGCATCAAACACCAGAGTAGAGATCATTTCAGAAGATTTCGAGGAAGGCGCCATGCTTTACTCCGCATTCGGCGGTATTGCGGCCGTCCTTCGGTATCCAACGGGGATGTAACATGTATCGAGAATATATTCAGAAAACAATCGATCTGCTTCGCGAAGTAACAGGTCTTGAGGATGTCATGACCACGGACGGAGGAGATCATGCTGATCTTGCCTCAACCGTTTCGTTTGCGCTTGCAAAAACGCAGAGAAAGAATCCTGCCGTGATTGCCGGTGAACTCGTCGCCGTGCTTTCGGCAAAACCAGAGGCAAAAGGTATCGAGATTTCTGCCAAAGGACCGTATATCAACTTCATCTTCGGCGGAGACTACGTTGCCGAATCCGTTCGCGCGGCACGCAGAGAGGACTACGGAACTCTCCCGGTGAGAACCGACAAAGTCATCATCGAACACACCAGTGCAAATCCGAACGGACCCCTGCATGTGGGCCACATCAGAAATACCGTGATCGGCGACACGCTTGTTCGTGCATTCCGGAAAGCAGGTTACCCGGTCGAGGCACAATATTATTTGAACGATATGGGTCGTCAGATCGCGATCGTTGCATGGGGGGTTCAAAATCTCCATTACAATAGGATCCCCGGAGAAAAAGGCGATGAATATATCGTTCGCCATTATATCGAGGCAAACAAAATCGCAAAGGCAAAACTCGAGATCGAACCCGAGTTCGATCTGCTGATGGAAAAAATCGAAGCCGGCGATCCCGCGACCGTCAAAATCTTCCACGACTCGGTCGATATCTGCGCAGACGGAATCAAGGAGACCTTGTCTTCGATGAACGTCCTTCATGATAAATTCGTGCGTGAGACAACCTTCCTTTGGAACGGTTCTATGCAGGAAGTCCTCAATAGAATTGAAAAGCTTCCAATGGTACATCACGAAGGACAGATGATGTATCTCGATCTTTCCGACGAAGGATTTGGAAACAGATACGTTCTTCGGCGAAGCAACGGGACCTCTGTGTATGCAGCACGCGACCTCGCATTCCATCTCTGGAAAAATGCCCAGTGCGACAGAAGCATCGATGTTCTCGGCGCTGACCACAAACTGATCGGAGCACAGCTGCAGACAACGCTGAAACTTATCGGCGAGCGCCCCCCGGAAATCGTTCACTTCGAGTTCGTCTCACTTCCGGAAGGCTCCATGACTACCAGGGGCGGCGTTTTCATCACGGCTGACGAGCTGATCGCCGAGACGAAGAAGCGTGCGATGGAGGAAGTCACCGTCCGCCGGCCGGAACTTGGTGAAGACGAGCGTGAAAAAATCGCCAACGCCGTCGCGGTTGGAGCGGTCCGCTATGATATCGTCAAAGTTTCTGCGGAAAAATCCACTGTTTTCGACTGGAAGGAAGCTCTCGATTTCGAACGTCAGAGTGCTCCGTATATCCAGTATGCCCATGCAAGGGCCTGCTCGATCATGGAGAAAGCGAAGGCCGAAGGCGGGTTTGTCGAGTGTTATGAATATTCGGACCCCTACGAATTTGCTCTGGCAAAACACATCGCGCAGTTCCCCTTTGTTCTCGAAAAAGTCGTAGTTGAACTTCGCCCGCATCTTCTCGCAACCTACGTTCGCGATCTTGCGGATCTTTTTAACTCCTTCTACCGGTTTGCTCCGGTTCTCAAAGCGGAAGGAAACGTTCGGGACGCAAGGCTTACTCTTGTCGATGCCTGCAGAAATACCCTTTATCAGGCTCTCGGCGTCCTTGGCATCGAGGCTCTTGAAAGTATGTAATATCAGGCATTAGGCCTGATTTCTTTCTTTTTTACCCCGATAGAATCTATTATCACCTCATCCGTTTTAGTATCATTTATGTCGAAAACGAAAGCGGACGATGCTGTTAAACTCCTTGAGCAGCTTGCTCAGGTCGTAAAAGAAGGTGATAACGATGTCAGAGAAGTTAGGATCGCAAAACTTTCCGATGCCGTTTCTGCAGACGGTTCATTTAATGTTCCGGAGAAACGCGAGGCAGAAGCTTTCATCAAAATTCGCGACTGGCAAAAGCTCAAAAAATATTTGGAAGAGATTTAAATCTCTGCTGCAAGTTCCAGAACTCTTTCCACCTTTTTATCAGTGATATCTTTTTTTGTAACAAGAAGGAGACTGCCGAGATTTCTTGTTTGATACTCTATACCGCAGAACGAACAATCCTCTCCGTTTTGGACGGATGCCAGATGACATGATCCGTTTCTCAGAAGTATGAGTGCGGATATCCCGCTTGCCGGCCCGACTCTGATCCTGATGTGTTCTTTCATGCAGCGTTCAGTGAGATGGTCAAGTGATCCGTCATCCACACCGCAGATGAGGACCGTCCGGTCAAGTTCTTCTTCTTCTTCGACCATCAGCAAAGCGTCGACAACTTCTCCCGTTTCATATCCTTCGACCCCGAGGGGGATATGTACAATACAGTTGCTTTTCACCCCGGTCATTTGGACACTTGCCCCCCTGGATAGGGGGATTCCTGTGTAATGATCTCCGATACGTGCGGCGGCATAGAGGCTGAATTCATCGACTCCTCCATCGGATGCGACAGGGGAACCAAGGACAATCGGAATCGTTTTCTGCTCTGGTCCGCTCCATCCCCAATGCTCGATCAGTGCTGAAACGAATAATCTTAATACTGTCTGAGCGGCCAACGGGTATCCCGGAAGACCGAAGACCGGTTTGTTATTGATGATCCCGACCATTGCGGGTTTTCCCGGTTTTACGGCAACTCCATGGAACAGCAGTTCTCCTATCTCAGCAATCACAGAGGCTGTGAAATCTTTCGTTCCGGCTGAAGAGCCAGCGGAAACGATGACAATATCGCATTCGTCAACGGCTTTTTCCAAAGCTCCCCGAATAAGCACCTTGTTGTCCGTTACCCGGGGATATCTGACGACGTCGGCACCAAACTGCCTAAGATAGGCTTCAGCCATTAAGGTATTACTCTCAACAACCTGGCCGGGTGCCGGCCGGGTGCCCGGCGTGATCAATTCGGTTCCGGTAGGTATGATGCCGATCATGATCCGTTTGACTTTGACGGAAGTAAATCCGTATGCAGCAATTGCTCCGATGTTGAAGGGAAGAAGTTTTGCGCCCGACGGAAGGATCAGTTGATCTTTTTTGATATCCTCAGCCGGGGGCCTGATGTTGGTTCCCGGATTGATACTTTTTCGGATGACAATCTTGTTTAGATCGTGCTCGTCAAACCATGCATCTTCAACTTTTATGACTGCATCAAATCCTTTTGCAATGACATTGCCCGTATTGACCCGCGCAAAATCTGTGAGAGTTACCGGATTTTGGTCTCCGGCCGATGACGTCTCTTGAGATCGGACCGCGAATCCATCCATAGCAGATGTCGGAACTTCCGGGACGGAGTATTTGGCGTATAAGGATTCCGCGAGGATATGTCCGCAGGAGTCAATAAGCGGGAGATGTCTCGAGCCGATGAGTGGTGGGATGTTTCTGATTATTTCGACTGCATTTTCGAGAGTGATCTGGTCAAGATAGCGTTTTACCATAAGTATACCTCCACAACTTCTCCTGGCTCATAGCCGTCGAGTCCGGCCGGGACTTTGATGTACCCGTCACTTTTGACGAGAGTGTTCAATAAACCGGATTTTCCAAGAACCGGTTCGATATCGCCGTTTTGGAGAAGTTTAACCCTGATGAGATCGACTCGCCCTCTCTCGGAGGGAAAACTCTTTGAGATGCGGGCTTTGATGCTCTGCACTTTCCGATTTTCTCCGGTCATTTTTGCGAGAAGGGGAGCTATAAAAAGTGTTGCGATCATAAATGTCGAGGCCGGGTGTCCGGGAAGACCTATAACGGGAACATCGTTGATTGCCCCAATGATCGTCGGTTTGCCCGGGGACACCGAGACGCCGTGAACATGGATTTTTCCCAGGGTTTCGATAACGCCCGCGGTCACGTCCCACTCATCTTTGGAGCTCCCTCCTGACAGAACGACCTGATCACATTCTGCTGCAGCTTTGGCGAGCACAGGCTGGAGTGCCTCGGCTTCGTCCTTGATGATTCCGTATACTATCGGCTCTCCTCCGTGTTCGGTCGTGAAAGCTCGCAAGAGGGAAGTGTTTGTATCACGTATTTGGCCGATATCCGGCGTCTTTCCCGGGGGGATGAGTTCGTTTCCGGTTGAGATTATCCCAATTTTGGGACGTTTTCTGACAAGAACCGTATCAAATCCGAATGCCGCGAGAACACCTGTCATTTGTGCTGTGATGATGTGCCCTGCCAGAAAAACTTCTTCACCTTCTGAAAAATCGTCATTGTATTTCAGTACGTCAAGTCCCGGGTTCACAGCTCCTTTGATGAGCAATGTTGTTCCTGCGCATTCGACCTGTTCCTGCATTATGACTGCATCGGCTCCGTTTGGCATAACGCCTCCGGTTGGAATATATTTTGCTTCTTTCTCGCCGATGCTGCCTGAGTTGTTTTCGCCCATGGCTATTTTTCCAACAAGCTTGAGAAGGTTTGGACGCAGTTCGCCGGCTCTAAGCGTGTCTATGGAACGTACGGCATATCCGTCTTTTACCGATCGATTGAATCCTGGTATATTTGCCGGTGAGCAGACAGGTTCTGCTAATATTCTTCCAGGGGCATCATCCAAAGAGATATGTTCGGCCGGGAGGAGTTTCCCAAGCGAAAGGAGTGTTTTTTCCGCTTCCTCGACTGAAACAAGTTTGAGAAATCTCATGCGCGTCCCTCGGAAATCATGGGTATTATTCTGTTGTATCCACTCTTCATTCATAAGGAGTGGTTTTTCCAAACGCTTAATGTTAGCGTAAGATCACTGAAGATGAGATGAGTCTGTCCAATCGTGGATTCTGTGATATAAACTCATCCCCCATTTACTCTTGTCGACTTTTTTGGAGGGGAACAATACCTTTATGTATCCCTGCGCCGAGTGATATGTCTGAATTTCAAGACGAATACGAACGTATTTTCAACAATGGAGTCATCCCTCCGGATATGTCCATTTGCTGGCTCATGTCCCAGCTCAACATTAGTGACATTGTACGAAAAATCGAACAAACTTATTATTCACCTCATCTTCGCGATTATTTTCATTATCCCATTGATTTTCTGATAAAACTGACTGTTGTCATGACTTATCGCAGAATAGCCTATCGTCATATTAGGCGTAAAATAACGCAAGAAGATCTCAGACACCTTCTTCCGGCAAAATCACCACTCTGGTTACCTTCGCCGAGTACGTTGCATTACTGTGTGAAATATCGGTTAGGTGAGGAGGGTATGGAAGTTCTTATGTTTTTGATAAGCAAAAAGATTGTCCATTTCCTCAAATCTGAAACCGAGGTAATTATCGATTCCACTCCTTTAGTTGCAAGCCGTTATTGTCCCAATAGTCTGTTTAACCCTCATTATCAGGTTAAAATGGATAAAGCACATATTTTGAATCTGGGGGCTTATCCCTTGTTTATGATTCATTCAGAAGGAACGGAGAATGACAAACCCTATGCGCATTTTTTGATTCAGATTGCCGAACTTCTCGGCGTATCCTGTGATCGTGTATTGATGGATGCGGGATATGACTCCCTAGAGCTACACACGTTAATATTTTGAGAAACTTCATGCAAAACCCCTTATTCAACTGAGATCTGACGCGCAATTGTCCCAATTAGGTTCAGAGAAGACCATAATAAAACAGATCAATACGTTCTGGAGAAAAGGAGGAAATGCCCAAATGTCTCTTACAGAAAAACTGGTATTTCTCTGCAAGAATGGTAAACGGGAGATGGTAGGAGCATATCTCAGAAATCAGACTATTCTTCATGGAAGGTAGGTAAAAGATGCTATGAAAAGGCGGGGAACGTGCGAACGCAAGCATGCACACCTCAAAAAAACCGTCAAATTTGATGTGGTGCATTGCAAGAAAAACAACAGAGCGCTCTCTGCAATAATGAATTTTATAACGTTCCAATTATTGATGTTAGCCAATTTACAGAATAGATTTCAGAATATGAATTTTGCAAATTATCGATAAGAAGTCTAAAGAAGTCTGATTTGGTAGATTCCCCCCAATCCCATGTCAATAGTGAAACGGTTGAATCATGATATTCCTAGGTGAAGTTATCTCGATCAAAAAAAACTATGTCCAATGGATTGACGTATCGATTGGACAGACTCGATTGGACAAAAATGTCCCTGACATACTGTTATGAATATCAAAAACAAACTATAAATCGTACTTGAGGATATGACACCACAAATCTATTCCGATACCCAACTTGTCATGAACGGGAAAATCTACAATCCTGAAGAGAATTGTTACGGGAACGGCTGGAACTGGGATGCGGGGTCTCGTGTTCTTTCACTGAATTCATATCATGGAACGGGGATAAACTGTTTTGGGGATATCTCTATCATTGCCTCGGGTGCAGAAAATACTATCATTGGGAAACACCGTCCGGGGATACGTGTGCGAAATGGCGGTCTGACTATGTCGGGTGAAGGATCGCTCATCCATGCAGAAAGTGAAACTGGTATCTGTGTTGATTCGGGAACCGTATCCATAACGTTGGTATATGTGGGCATCGCCGGTGTGGCCTGCGGGATCCATGCCAAAAAAAGCATTGCGATCTCCGGATCGACTATCAGTATACTCTCTAAAGATACGGGTATCAGATCTGGTGCTGGTATAACTGTGGATACATCCTCTCTAAAGATTATTGCGGCCGGCGCGTGTATAGAGTGTTTTGGTAACCTTGAACTGGATGGGGGGTAATCATCTCATCGAAACGCCGGATGGGATAGGGATACATGTATGTGATGGTTCGTGTACCCTCAGAAACAGTTTCCTGCGGGTAGCTTCCCGGAAAATCGGAATACTCGCTGAAAAGGGGGATCTCCATATCTCCTCCGTCACCGCAGAAATCAGTGCCGAAACCGGTATTTCAGTCAGTGGATCACTTATCGGAACGAATCTTCATCTCTTCATCAACGGTGAGGATGTCGGGATTCTCGCTGAAGGGGAAATTTGCCACCTCTCAGCCGGAAGTTGTGCGGTTTTTGGCAATGCGGCATTATCCGTTTCAAATGACGCTGCATTTAAGCAGATGAATGTCACGGTTGAATGGGAACTGACCGGGATCTTAACGGGTGCAAGCTTTTTGTTGGAAGAAAGCTCCGTTTCTGTTATCAGCGGAAAAGAGATAGGCGTTCGTGTGGGAACCGATATGCACTTTTCCGGCAGGAGTCTGGAGATACGTGGTCAAACCGGCCTTGTCGTTAACGGAAATCTCAAGGTTTCGAACGGAACCCTCACATCGATCAACGAAGGCACCGTGATCGATGTTAAAGGGACATATATCCAGAACTCCGGCATGATCTGCGGCACTGGTATGGCCCGGGATGGAATTTGCGTCGCAAAAAAGATGACTGTGTACGGCGGGAAGATTGAGGCAACCGGGTATATAACCGGTCTTTCCATTCTCAATGATCTCATACTTAAGTCAGGTCTGCTGACCGCTTCTGGAAAGACCGGGCTGAAGGTGGGAGGATCTTTCGAAGATTTAGGAGGATACCTCACCGTCTTTGGCGATGAGTTTGGTCTCTATGTATCCAGTGGAACAACTAGTATTGGCGGTGCAGTTGTCGATATTGCTGGAGATGTGGGATTCTATGCCGAGAATACCGTGAACATTTCCGGCGGGGCGGTCCAGATTTCCGGTCATTACGCAGGGATCTTTTCCTTCGCAGGCGATGTTCAGATCCACAGCGGAATGCATGACATATCTGCAGATACCTACGGGATACTGATTACCTCTGGTTCGATCTATGCAAAAGGAGGTTCGCTCCAGATCAGAACAACCAATCGCGAGGAAACCTCGGCCGGGATAAGTCTGGGCAGCGGCGATCTTATCGTCTCCGGGACGCATCTGAATATTTCCGGCGGCATGCACGGGGTGATGGGCGAACAAAGTACTGTGTCGGTAACAAATTCCAGTCTTGATGCAGAAGGGTATGATTACGGAATTGCAGTAAAGCGTCTTTCCTTTACGGGAGGCACCCTTACTGCGTACGGAAAAAAAGCAGTTCTCTTTCTGGATGATGACGCAACTCTCGGTGAAAAAGATACGGTTTTTACCTGCGGAAAATCCGATGTCAGTGTCGAAATAGGGCCATATACCGATCAGAAGTATGTTCACCTGTATCCGAAGCACTTTGCAAAGCTCAACGTTTCGGCAACAGTCGAGAGTCTGGATGAAATCGTCGAGTGGGTGAACACGTCACTTCGTCCAAACGGCGTTGCCGAACCCTTCATCTCCAAGATGACGCTGGTAATTGAAGAACTGTTTGTCAACATCGTGAATTATGCCTATCCGAATGAACCCGGCAACGTGATCTTTATGATGTATGTCGGTCCCTGTCTGAAACTGATTATTTCCGATACCGGCGTGCCGTTTAATCCGCTGGAGTATGCAGAGCCGGATGTTACGCTGCTGATCGATGACCGAAACGTCGGAGGGTGTGGTATTTTCCTGTCCAGAAAATTGACCGACAGAATCACTTATGAACGGGCTGAAGGAATGAATATTTTGACTTTATACAAAAAAATCTACTCTTAGTGTCTAAAAATGGGGGAACTACATCTATGAAAATCGTAAAAACTGTTAATGAATCCAAATTAGTCCTTGAGCTGGATGGTAAACTGGATGCCCGAAACGCTCCTGAGTTTCGGAGGTGTGCAGAGTCGTCCCTTGACGGGATATCGGCTATTACGCTCAATTTTGCAAAACTCACCTACATGTCCAGTGTCGGTCTTTCGATCATTCTGACCTTGAAAAAGAAACTTGGTCCGAAAGGGACCCTGCAGATAATCAACGCACATTGTCTGGTCCTCGAAGTTTTTGAGATTTCGGGGTTTGACGATCTTCTGGCAAAAGAGTAAAGAGAAAAAGCTGTGTTTTGGGATTTCTATTCCATTTTTTATTCGTTATTCTTGGGTGTATCTGAAGGCAAGCATCGTCATATCATCCGTCTGGCCGCTTCCTCTGGTGAAAACGGCGATATCTTCCGTTACCGAATTAATCATAGTTTTTGGATCATCTGATTTTTCAACGATCGAAAGGAGCCAGTCGATGCCATACATTTCCCCATGTTTGTTTTGCGCCTCCGTTACGCCGTCGGTGTAAAGAAACAGCGTATCATTTCGCTTCAGAACAGTTCGTTGATCGATGTATTCGTGGTCCATGATTCCAAGTCCGGGTGCTTTTTCGCATACAAGCGTGGTACACGTCCCCGATCTGCAGAGTATCGTGGGGTTGTGTCCGGCATATGAGTAGGAGAACCTTCCGTTTTTGAGGTTAAGCAGCCCGATAAAGACCGTGACGAACCTGCAGGCGTCATTGTTTTTCATGATCTCGCGGTTAACGATCGTCAGCATTCTGCCGGGTTGCGTGAATAATGTCCGCACCGATATTTTGATCATGGTTTTGAAACGCATCATCATGAGCGCCGTCGAGATTCCCTTACCCGATACATCGACAATTACAACGGCGAGATGGTAGTCCCCAATCCGGATAATATCATAGAAGTCTCCGCCGACAAGTTCTGATTCTGAGATGGCTACGTGTATTTTTACGCCGGTGATGTTTTCGAATACATCCGGATCCGGGAGGATGCTGGACTGCACATCCTTTGCAAGGCGCATCTCTTCATCGATATGGATCTGTCTGATGGCCTTATGTATACCGTAAAATACCTGCATATAGAGCAGGATAACCATGATGATGAAAATGACTCTAGTTGTGATCTCCGGAATGAAAAATACGGCCCCTTCCTGACTATTCCACATACAGGATATTACGGCATAGGTCAGATAGACCGCGACCGGGATGAACAGGACATTTCGAAAATCCCCCCGCAGGTCTCTGTTTGTTTCCTGCATTGTTTTGATCATGAAACGATTTGTCAGGATCAGAATAATTGTCAGAATGATCAATATCAGAATGCATGATGCAAACTTCAGCTGATAGAGATCCCATGGGAACATCATGTGAATGATGCTAAAAGAAAGATCACAGATGCTCAGGCCGATAAAAAGAATATAAGATGTTATGAAGATCTTGGAAGAAGGTGTCCCATGGTAAATCTTCCAGGATACAAAAACAAACTAGACCCCGACGACGGTCACAAACAGACAGTCGGCAAGTAAAGAAATGAAATCATATCTGCTTGGTATAAGAAAGGCACACGCCTCGTAGACAACATCAACGAAAGAGGTGAGAACGACCAGCGTCAGAAATCCTCCAATCCAGAGTAATGCCGTGTGCAGACCGGAGTATCTTCGTGTCAGGGTCAGGTTCACCATGACCGCACAAAAAATTCAGACGAGGGCAATCATGCACATTGAGCTTACCCAGTTTAGGAGAAAATCATTCATACGCTGTCAAAATATACAATAGGTCTGGTTAACACATAAGAGTTTACCTCCTCGTTTTAGAGAAAAATATATACTAAATGCCGAGGGAATGCCGATATGCCGCAATGATTTCTATATCATCGCGGTTTGAAAACAGATGTCATTTGTCGGCAGGAACTTTCTCATCCGACAGTGCCCATAGTTTGTTTCCAAGAAAAAGAAGAATGATCCCTCCGCAAAATAATCCCGCTGCTGCCAGGATCCTCCAAATAGTTTCGTCGTACACCTCATCCGCCGGGACTCCCAGGCCGATGCACAGCATTAGAAGAAGAGATACGCCGACAACGCCTGCTCCGCATAGTACGATGACGCGTTTCTTTGTCGTTTTTGAAAAGCGTAACGGGTAATCCAGAATCAGCAGAATCAGAATCAGAATCAGGGAAGTTATGCCGTATATCCACTCTGAAATCGACAATAACTCGTGAAGATACATAGTTCCAAAATAATTCGCTCAGTGACCGGTAAGAAACATATCCCAGATGAGATATTTTACAGGAAGTATTGTCCCGGTTACCGCCAGAATGATTCCTGCTCCAATGAAAATCCGCTTACCCCCAGTCCCCCGGGCGAGATACTGATTCAGATGACGGTACAAAACGGCTATCACCGCTGCTCCTGCAATCACTGCCAGTATCCATGATGCGAGATACAGATACGGCAGATATCCGTCCGGTATCGGGGGATATAACTCTGATGAAGGCGGGAAAGGTACTAGAAACGGCCAGAACCAGTTTATCGGCGCTCCCCACATAGCATCGCCGAGCTGATGGATGAGAACGCCTGCTCCTATGCAGAGCAGAAGGATACGTTTCCGGTTTTTGTACCAGATCAGCAGTCCGCTTATGATCAGAATTACCGCCAGTGTGAGCGTGTGGGCATAGATCAGTCCATAGATTATCGTGTCGGCAAGAAGAATCTGTCCAAGCGGTTTGTCGAGAAGATCGGGAAGGATTGCTCCGATTCCTGCATAGAGAACGGCCCATTTATTCGAAAGAAATACTGCGAGAATGATTCCGGCGATCAGGCCGAGAAAAAGATGATGAAAAATCAGCATATCTTCTGCATAAGATCCGGTGTTTTCTTCATCTTAAAAAATGGTTTTGCGGTTATCTCTGCAGATCACTGGTATCTTTCGTCGAAGACCAGACTGTCCAGAGGCTGCTTTTCCGCGAGAGAAATGCCGCCGACATCCGGAAGGCCTACCGCAACGATCGAGACAAGTTTGAATTCGTCGGGGACATTCACGAGTTTACGCACATCCTCTGCATAATCCTTCTTGTCGCCGGCTATCCAGCACCCGCCGTATCCGTAGGAATGAAGGGCAAGAAGGAGGTTTTCGGTTGCCGCCGAGCAGTCTTCGATTACATACTGCCAGTCGGCTTTACCGAAGACAAGGAACCCAACTGCCGCTCCTTCAATGAATTTTCCGTTCGGTGCGAGCTCTGCGATCTTTGCGAGCGTCTCTTTGTTTTTCACGACAACAAAAATCCACGGCTGGGCATTTCGTGCAGTCGGCGCTTTTGTTGCGCACTCGAGGGCTTTTCTGATGAACTCCGGCGGAATCTCCGCGTCTTTGAACTTTCTGACACTGTGTCTCGACTGGATAATCGTCACACCGAAGTTTGCAATACCCGGATTTCTCGTATTCATGATTAACCTTATGTGTGAATGGTAAAATAGTCTTTCTCTCAAGAGTCTGTCCAATCGATACGTCAATCCATTGGACAGAGTTTTTTTTGATCGAGATAACTTCACCTAGGAATATCATGATTCAACCGTTTCACTATTGACATGGGATTGGGGGGAATCTGCCAAATCAGACTTCTTTAGACTTCTTATCGATAATTTGCAAAATTCATATTCTGAAATCTATTCTGTAAATGGGCTAACATCAATAATTGGAACGTTATAAAATTCATTATTGCAGAGAGCGCGCTGTTGTTTTTCTTGCAATGCACCACATCAAATTTGAAGTTTTTTTTGAGGTGTGTATGCTTGCGTTCGCACGTTCCCGCCTTTTCATAGCATCTTTTACCTCCCTTCCATTAAGAATAGTCTGATTTCTGAGATATGCTCCTACCATCTCCCTTTTACCATTCTTACAGAGAAATACCAGTTTTTCTGTAAGAGACATTTGGGCATTTCCTCCTTTTCTCCAGAACGTATTGATCTGTTTTATTATGGTCTTCTCTGAACCTAATTGGGACAATTGCGCGTCAGATCTCAGTTGAATAAGGGGTTTTGCATGAAGTTTCTCAAATATTAACGTGTGTAGCTCTAGGGAGTCATATCCCTCATCCATCAATACACGATCACAGGATACGCTGAGAAGTTCGGCAATCTGAATCAAAAAATGCGCATAGGGTTTGTCATTCTCCGTTCCTTCTGAATGAATCATAAACAAGGGATAAGCCCCCAGATTCAAAATATGTGCTTTATCCATTTTAACCTGATAATGAGGCTTAAACAGACTATTGGGACAATAACGGCTTACAACTAAAGGAGTGGAATCGATAATTACCTCGGTTTCAGATTTGAGGAAATGGACAATCTTTTTGCTTATCAAAAACATAAGAACTTCCATACCCTCCTCACCTAACCGATATTTCACAAAGTAATACAACGTACTCGGCGAAGGTAACCAGAGTGGTGATTTTGCCGGAAGAAGGTGGCTGAGATCTTCTTGCGTTATTTTACGTCG
This sequence comes from Methanocorpusculum sp., assembly GCA_965229365.1. GTDB lineage: Archaea > Halobacteriota > Methanomicrobia > Methanomicrobiales > Methanocorpusculaceae > Methanocorpusculum. The sequence continues at coordinate 1,282,788 of OZ245878.1, forward strand.
AATATGACGATAGGCTATTCTGCGATAAGTCATGACAACAGTCAGTTTTATCAGAAAATCAATGGGATAATGAAAATAATCGCGAAGATGAGGTGAATAATAAGTTTGTTCAATTTTTCGTACAATGTCACTAATGTTGAGCTGGGACATGAGCCAGCAAATGGACATATCCGGAGGGATGACTCCATTGTTGAAAATACGATCGTATTCGTCTTGAAATTCAGACATACCACTCGGCGCAGGGATACATAAAGGTATTGTTACCCTCCAAAAAAGTCGACAAGAGTAAATGGGGGATGAGTTTATATCACAGAATCCACGATTGGACAGACTCAGATAGCAAGAATGCAAAGCTGAATCAGGAGATTATAACAGGAATCAGGAGATTCCTGACATGTAAGGATGCCGAGGAAGAAAATGAAAAAGGGTTGATAACTGATTCAGCCGTGAAGCCGATCAGACCATCCGGTATGTCTCGAGATTCTGGGGGGCCACGGTTTGGATATGGAATTTCTTATAGATGGAACTGGCAAAGTCGATCGTCTTGGACTCTTCGCCATGGATTGTAAAGACACGCTCGGGTTTCGGCTGAACGTACTGGACATAATTCATCAGCTGTTTGCGGTCGGCGTGACCGGAAAATCCTTCCACAGTCTGGATCTCCATGTTGATAACGATCGTTCCTTTTTTACCGATCGGCACTTCACGCCAGCCTTTCTGTATCCGGCGTCCGTAGGTTCCTTCAGCCTGATATCCAACAAAGATGATCATATTCTTCGGAGACTCGGCAAGGTTGCTTAAATATTCGATCACCGGACCGCCGTTCATCATACCGCTCGTGGAGATGATCACGCAGGGGTCTTCTGATAAGATGACTGCCTGACGTTTGTCGTAGGAATCGACCTGTTCGAAATATTCCGCAAGGAACGGATTGTAGTTGTCACGGAAGATAAGATTTCGAAGATCGGTGTTGAGATATTCGGGATATGCCGTGTGCATCGCGGTCGCTTCCTTGATCATTCCGTCAAGGTAGACCTTGCATTTCGGGACACGGGTGTTTCTCATACCCTCTTCGATGGCGAGCATCAGTTCCTGGGATCGTCCAACGGCAAACGCTGGGATCAGAACTTTTCCGCCGCGGCCGAGCGTCTCGTTGATGACCTCATACAGCCGCTCTTCCGCTTCGACTCTTGAAGGAGAGAAGTCGTCCGATCCACCGTAGGTACTCTCGATAACGAGAGACTCCAGACGCGGGAACTGGGAGACTGCCGGGTTAAAGAGGCGACTCTTTCCGTAGAACAGATCGCCGGTAAATGCAACGTTGTAAACGCCATTTCCGACATTGAAGTGGGCGATCGCGGAGCCGAGGATATGACCGGCGTTGTGCAGAGTGAGTTTCATGTCGGGGGCGATGTCGGTTACGTCACCGTAACCAAGAGCGATGGTGTGCTTCACGAATTCACGGATCTCGTTCGAAGAATACGGCGGAGCACGATCCTCTTTGTTGTTCACGTCCAGATAATCCAGCTGAAGCATCGTCGCAAGATCGCGGGTGGCGGGCGTCGTATAGACCGGACCGTCGTATCCGTATCTGTATAACAGCGGGATAAATGCGGAGTGATCAAGGTGGGCGTGGGTCAAAATGACGGCATCGAGATTCGTGAACGGATAAATCTCAGGGACGTTTAGATACGGCGAGGAGGCAGCGCCGGTTGCTCCAGGGGATTCCCCGCAGTCGATCAGGACTTTGCTTTCCGGCGTGCTCAAAAGAAACGCCGCACGGCCGACCTGACGGCAGCATCCAAGCGTGGTCAGACGAAGCCACTGGTCATGATCGCGGCCGGTATAAATCGAGTCACGGTGAATCCGCTTGCCGCATTTACGGAGAAATTCTTTTCTTTCGTCACGGGATTCGCGAAGATACTGACGAACCTGTTTGATCGTCACGGAGGGAATCGGCGGAGTTCTGGCTGCTTTCGGCGTCCAGCCCGTTTTCATGGTGATGTCGCGAAGCGTTGATCCGTTTTTCCCGATGACGACGCCCGGCTTCTCAGCCTCGATCAAGACCTCTCCCGTATCGGTATCAAAAAAGATATCCGTGATCCCTGCACTTTCCGGAACAACGGCCTTAATCATATCATAGGCCTCTTCGGTATCTCCAAGAATATTCGGGCGGACAACGATACGTTTGCGTAAGTCGCGGGCAAGCGTTTTGATTAAGTCATGGTCCTCGGCAAACCGTTTCGGGTCGTCAGTATATATGACCATCTCCGGGCCTTCAAATTCAACATCCGTTACGGTAACTCCACGAGGAACTTTTTTATTAATAGTTACTTTGAGTTCTTTGAGTATGTCTTCAACCTGCATAAAATTCGTTTCCAAAAAAAAGTGAGATTAGTTCGCCGAGGGCAGATACCCGGCTATTTTATCCTCCGGCAGATACTCGAACTTCTCCGGGGTTATGATCACCACATTGTATCCCTCTCCGGAAGCCGAGTCCCGAAGCATTGCAGCGCGAAGCGCACGTACGGCTAGTTCGATGGCTTCCTGCTCTGTCATATTGGGTTTGAACCGATCCTCTAATACACCGTATGCCGTCAGTGAGCCGGATCCGGTAGAGACGAAGTTCTCTTCAAGCGTTGCTCCACCAGCTGCATCGACCGAATAGACCGAAGGTCCGCTGGTGTCGACACCGCCGACAAGGAGTTGTACATAGTATGGTGAAAAACGATTCTGGTTCAGATAATTGGAAAGGATCGTTGCTGCCGCCCCGACACTGATCTTCTGACCTCTGCGGATCTCGTAGAGGTTGCATTCGACATTGATGATTCTGACAAGCTGCTGGGCATCCCCAACCCCACCGGCGATTGTCATACCGATCTTATCAGTGATGGCATGTACTTTCTTTGCTTTCTTGCTGGCGATCAAGTTACCCATCGTTACCCGCCTCTCGGTAGCAAGGATGACGCCGCCGTCGAATACAATACCCACTGTGGTGGTTCCCGTTTTAACGTCCTGGTGTTCTTGTGACATGAGAAACCTCAAATTAAGGTACGCTGCAAATTCATAAAACACTGTTTTCATTGAAACAGCTAAAAGCGCTAATAATTAAATGTACGCTAAATATGATAAACTTGCCGACTGGGGATAAAAAAATTACAGAGTCCAGGACTGCATGTCGAAAGCGGCATGCTCATAGTCCCAGGGTATTTTATGACTCATATGAACGCACCAGAACTCTTTTGGCGCCAGATTTTGGGTAAGGCGTTCGGCATCCTCTATGTTCATGTGTTTGGAGATGTTGACTCCCGGTGGGAATATGCCGTCGAGCAGTAAAAGATCGGCACCTTTCATCTGTTCAAGAGATTCTGTAGACAGTTCGGCACGTGTATCGCAGGAGTAAACGAACGTTTTGCCATCGGCAGTGATCCGGACACCGTAGGTCGGGATGTCGTGAACGACGGGAAAGAGTGTTACTTCAATCCCGCAGATCTTGATTGGTTCAAACGGACGGACCGGATGTTCTTCGTGACGGATGAAGCAGAAGATCCCCCCGCAGTACGCCAGCACCTCGGGCGCCCCGTAAACTGAAATTGGTTCCCGCTGGACCCGGTAAAAGTCGCCGAATCCCATGAAATGATCATAATGACCATGGGTCCAGATGACGGCATCGATCCGCGGAGAGTCTGCGGCCAGCAACTGGGCACGCATATCCGGACCGGTGTCAATCAAAATATGCTGACCTTTGTGCTCTATTAAGAGCGACGTTCGAAGTCGCTGTTTTCCCATTTCCTTTGCTTCACGGCAGACCGGGCAGTCGCAGCCGATCTTCGGCGTGCCGACAACATCACCTGTCCCAAGCGCCGTCACCTTCATCAGGCGCACCCGCTCCGAACAAGATTTCTCCGGTTGACCAGTTCCACCCCTGCGTTCACGTCGGCCTCGTTGATCTCCTTTCTTCCGGAAAGAAGAGCCGAGACGATCGCTTCCGTGAGCATCATACGCAGATCGGCTCCTGAAAAGCCCTCGGTTCGTGCCGCAAGCGTGGTGAAATCGATCTTGCAGGGAATATCGGAGGCAACATGATTCAGGATCGCTTCCCGCATGCCTGCATCCGGGAGAGTGAAGGTGACGACCTCGTCGAACCGGCGCCAGGCAGCCTCATCCAGCATTCCTGCGTGGTTTGTGGCACCGATCAGCAGAACCTTGTCTTTGATCAGATTGATGTGGTCGATACATTTGAGAAGGGTATTGACGCCCCTTTTCATCGTGCCGTTGTCGTCGGAGATACGGGTCTTGGCAATATAATCGAATTCGTCGATGAAGAGAATACACGGTGCAATCTTCTTTGCAAGATCGAATATCCGGTCGATGTTCTTCGACGTCTCACCGAGATACTGGGAGGTGATCATCGAAAGACGGACCTCGAGAACCGGCATGTGGACCGAACGCGATAAAGCGAGGGCAAACGAGGTTTTACCAGTTCCGGGCGGACCTACCAGAAGGATGCGGCCGAGTTCATAGATGCGGTGGTTTCTCAGGAATTCCTGATTTTCGAGAGAGATCTGAACTTTTCTGACAATGCCGAGCTGATCGGGGGTACAGACGAGATCTGAGAGAGAGAACTCGAACTCTTCCGGGGCATACGGGACGACGAGTTCGGCGGCCTCTTTGAACGACTCCGATTTATCCGTGATCGAAGCAAGTTTACCGGTCAGATACGCGGTCGTATCTTCAAAGAGAGGCATGTTCTCACTGGCTTTTTTATAGTTGACCTCGGTTTCTCCAGCGGTCTCGAGAGCAAGAGTAAGTGCAGGATTCTGCATAAGTTTTGCAGGGCCCAAATGCCTGAAATACCATTTCAGCGCCGGAGTGAAGGCAGTTACCGAAAACTGTCCAAGATCGTTACAGAGGAGATAGGAATTTTTCTCGTCCTGGATTATGCGGCGGGCGGGAAGATTCGGGAGATAGGATTTTAACACACCTTCCTTTATCACAATAGGCCGGGCGATGACCCCGGGAGATTCGGTACAGAACATCTGCCTGATGGATACGGGGAGATCATTGACTTCCAGAGCAGGATTAGTGTTCACCACTTCTGCAGTAAGAACGATTTCGGTCAACTGCAGAAGTCCCGGGTCTATTGATATTGAATCCATGATAGTCCATATATATGGGTGTGAAAAAAGTATAAGCCTTCGTGTGATGGATGCATTCACCAAGAGGAGCATAGTATTTCAGCTCAGGCAACCAAACTCATAGAATAATGACTGAACATCCGCAGGTTTCTGACATCCTCAATCAGGTAAAGGACGGAATACTTGACCCGGCGACTGCAGAAAAGAGGCTGACGGCCTTGGCAGTAACCCGGGTCGGCGATGTGGCAAATTTAGATATGGAACGGTGCAGCCGATGCGGGATGCCCGAGGTCGTTCTGGCCGAAGGAAAGGATACCGACTCGCTCGTTAAAATTATGCACAGTTATGTGCTGGCCTCCGGCCGATGCATCGCATCACGCATCACCGCAGATCAGATAACAGCGGTGTGTGAAAATTTCCCGATCGGCGTTACCGCCGAGATCAGAGAACCTGGAGGCGTGCTGATCCTTTCGGACGGTACTCTGCCGACCCCCTCGGGCGGTACTGTCGGTATTGTGACGGCGGGAACATCCGATATCCGGGTCGCCGAAGAGGCACGGGCGATCGCAGAGGAAATGGGAGCAAACGTCCTCACAACATTCGATGTGGGGGTTGCCGGGATCCACCGGCTGATCCCGGCTTTGGAAAAACTTCGGGATGCGGATGTGTATGTGGTCTGTGCAGGCAGAGAAGGTACGCTTCCCTCCGTAGTTGCAGGCCTGGTCGACAAGCCGGTTATCGGTGTCCCTGTAAGTACCGGATACGGATATATGGGTCAGGGAGCGGCGGCTCTCGCCAGCATGCTTCAGTCGTGTGCCGTTATTACGGTAGTCAACATCGACGCAGGGTTTACCGCCGGAGCGTTCGCTGCCAGAATCGCCGCACTGATCGGAGGTAAAAAATGAAGCGGGGGCTCTATGTCGGGCGGTTTCAGCCGTTTCACAACGGGCATAAAACGGTGATCGACGGTCTGGCACAGGAAGTGGATGAACTTATCATCGGCATCGGCAGTGCAGATATCAGCCATGATATCAGGCATCCGTTTACCGCAGGTGAACGAGTGCTGATGATCACCCGGGCATTGGACGGTTTGAACATTCCGTTTTATGTCATCCCCTTGGAAGATGTGAAAAGAAATGCCCTGTGGGTAGCCCACGTAAAATCGATGGTCCCGCCCTTTGATACAGTATATACTTCCAATCCCTTGGTGATCCAGCTTTTCAAAGAAGCAGGCATCCCGGTTCTTTCACCTCCTATGTATCTGCGGGAGAGTTTATCCGGAACGGCTGTTCGGAAAAAAATGTATCACGGGGAAGCATGGGAAGAGTATGTGCCAAAGGAAGTTGTCTCTGTTGTTGGAGAGATCCATGGGATCGAACGCATGCAGCAGATCGCCAAAAGCGACTGAGAAATTTTCACATCTTATTTTAATCCGGGATATCCCCGGGAAAAATCACTGCAGGCCTCTTGATTATCGACCCGCACAAAAAAAGAATTTTTCCTGTGTTTATGTTATTACGTTAATCCAGAGATGAAGATCACGGTACGCAGCCGCCATTTTATCCTCTGCCGATGCTCCAATGTCAGGTACCGTCTCATTATACAAAAGGAACTCCAGACGGTTGTACCCGGTATCGTAGATCGTAAAATTATACATCTCCAGATACGTCGAGTTATCGGCGACATCCACGTAAAACCGGTCAAGGACCTTCGATGAATGAATGACCGACGAGTTCGTTGTTGAATCCCACTCCGCATTCAATAGCAGGGGTTCAACCGTATAACTCACATCCCGATACTCATGATTCCCGATCCCGAGCCAGACAAATTGCTCTGTGCCGGCAAAAAACTTCTCGGGGTAGTCATCTGCCATTTTATCCGCCCCTAAGATATAGAACTCGGTAAACTTCTCACCATCTTTGGGAAATGCGATCACATAAACCGTTGTCACGGCAGCCACAACAATTGCCGCGATAAGAATCCAGGAGAGTGCCTTGTCCAGTTTTGAACTCTCCTTTGGGAAAAAACTCGGTTTCGAGTGCCGGTTTCACCTGCTCGAAAGGCACGGCGAACCGCTCCTCTTCGGGAATGGAAGCACGTCTGTATACCGTGATGATCATCATTGCGAGAATAATTATGAACAGGGAGGTAACGATCGAATCAAGTCTGATCCCAAAAGGTGTATAATTCAGAACGAGGCCGATCAGCGGCACTACCGCAATCGAAAGACCGATCGAGAGAGCAAACCGTTCGATCCCGTCGATCGACTTCTTTTCCGGAAACAGTGCGGCGATCAAAACATACCCCGGAATAAAAAGAATCACCGGAACGGAAAATAATACTCTAAGAAACATCTCGTTTACGACCGGAACATAGATCATAGCTACCGTAAGTGCGACCCAAATCAGGATCACCGCCAGATCCTTTGGGAAATTTTTTGGGTCTGCCATACTGGCAAGCGTTTCAGATATATCTTTTTCCGGCATATGTAGTGGTAGCATTTGTAGGGAAGGATTATCATTATTGTGTCTTTCTTTCTGAGTCTGTCCAATCGATACGTCAATCCATTGGACATAGTTTTTTTTGATCGAGATAACTTCACCTAGGAATATCATGATTCAACCGTTTCACTATTGACATGGGATTGGGGGGAATCTGCCAAATCAGACTTCTTTAGACTTCTTATCGATAATTTGCAAAATTCATATTCTGAAATCTATTCTGTAAATGGGCTAACATCAATAATTGGAACGTTATAAAATTCATTATTGCAGAGAGCGCTCTGTTGTTTTTCTTGCAATGCAACACATCAAATTTGACGGTTTTTTGAGGTGTGCATGCTTGCGTTCGCACGTTCCCCGCCTTTTCATAGAATCTTTTACCTCCCTTCCATGAAGAATAGTCTGATTTCTGAGATATGCTACTAACATCTCCCGTTTACCATTCTTGCAGAGAAATACCAGTTTTTCTGTAAGAGGCATTTGGGCATTTCCTCCTTTTCTCCAGAACGTATTGATCTGTTTTATTATGGTCTTCTCTGAACCTAATTGGGACAATTGCGCGTCAGATCTCAGTTGAATAAGGGGTTTTGCATGAAGTTTCTCAAATATTAACGTGTGTAGCTCTAGGGAGTCATATCCCGCATCCATCAATACACGATCACAGGATACGCCGAGAAGTTCGGCAATCTGAATCAAAAAATGCGCATAGGGTTTGTCATTCTCCGTTCCTTCTGAATGAATCATAAACAAGGGATAAGACCCCAGATTCAAAATATGTGCTTTATCCATTTTAACCTGATAATGAGGGTTAAACAGACTATTGGGACAATAACGGCTTGCAACTAAAGGAGTGGAATCGATAATTACCTCGGTTTCAGATTTGAGGAAATGGACAATCTTTTTGCTTATCAAAAACATAAGAACTTCCATACCCTCCTCACCTAACCGATATTTCACAAAGTAATACAACGTACTCGGCGAAGGTAACCAGAGTGGTGATTTTGCCGGAAGAAGGTGGCTGAGATCTTCTTGCGTTATTTTACGTCGAATATGACGATAGGCTATTCTGCGATAAGTCATGACAACAGTCAGTTTTATGAGAAAATCAATGGGATAATGAAAATAATCGCGAAGATGAGGTGAATAATAAGTTTGTTCGATTTTTCGTACAATATCACTAATGTTGAGCTGGGACATGAGCCAGCAAATGGACATATCCGGAGGGATGACTCCATTGTTGAAAATACGATCGTATTCGTCTTGAAATTCAGACATACCACTCGGCGCAGGGGTAAATAAAGGTATTGTTCCCCTCCAAAAAAGTCGACAAGAGTAAATGAGGGATGAGTTTATATCACAGAATCCACGATTGGACAGACTCTGGCGAGGCCGTGGTTTATCAGATATTTTGAAAGGAGATCGCCGTCGATACTTCCGCATCGAACCTCCGCCTCTGCAAAGATGATCCGTCTTCCTTTCCGGATGATCTTTGCAATGGCGAAGATCTCGTCGTCTTTCGTGCCGCGTATAAATTCCGTCGTTTCTGAAATCATCGTGGTCCCGGATCCTTAATCGAGCTTCGCTAATACGGCAAGGGCGATCGCCTCGTCTGCGAGGATGACGTAAAAACCCCCTGAAGGAACCCGACACCGTTGTGCAATTTATCCGAGGCTTTCATTTTGAGAACAGCCTGTCCGCCGCCCCATGAGACCGGGCTTATCCCAAGGGTCATGAACGTGTGGTTGGCCGCGGCACCTATCGACGCGATCTTTTCAGCGTATTCGTGCATGCGCATACGTTCTCTTTGTAGAAACAAGAGATTTGCTATTTTTTCTGCTTCGACGGACAGGACTAAATAGGGCCCGGAATAATACTCAAGCATGCAATCATCTCTCGACGTGAGAAATCCTGCCACGAATGAAGTCATCGGCACAATATCAAACGCCGCGCCCGATGATGTAGACAATTTTGTGAATGCGGCCGCGGAAATCCTGCCGACATGGGAAAAGACGGTGGCATCGAAGCGTGCCGTGATGTTTGTGAACGCCGCGTCTCTGATGCGGGCACGGGTGGAGGAACTAGCCGTTCTGCTGACGACCGAACAGGGAAAGCCGCTTCGGGAAGCAAGCGACGAGATACTCGGGTCCGCCCATGTGTTCGAGTATTATGCCTCGGTATGCGGGAGTATTCCGGGCGATGCCCGTAATCTGCCGGGATACGGCTATCTGAACGTTGTTCGAAAACCGCTCGGTATCTGCGCCGCGATCATTCCCTGGAACATGCCGGTGATGATCTTTGCCTGGAAGGCAGGTGCGGCGCTCGCCTGCGGGAACGCGGTTCTCGCAAAGCCCTCAAAGACCGCGTCCCTTACGATCCTGAAGGTCGCCGGGGCATTGCACGATGGAGGTTTTCCCAAAGAAGCTCTGCAGATCGTGACGGGATCGGGGGGAGAGACGGGGGCCGCGCTCGTCTCGCACCCGGATGTCCGGCACATCTCGTTTACCGGATCGATCCAATCGGGAAAAGCGGTTTCGCTTCTTGCGGCTCCGCATCTGAAGAAACTGACGCTGGAGCTTGGCGGGAACGACAGTTTCATCGTGACGAAAACGGCCGACATCGACGCAGCGGTGAAAGCGGCGGTCAGAAACCGGTTCTACAACTGCGGCCAGGTCTGCACGTCTGCCAAGCGTATCTTAGTCGACGCATCGCTTGCCGATGAGTTCGTGAACAAGGCTGAAGTTATGCTTTCGGGTTACGTTGTTGGAAACGGCCTTGAGAAAGTGAACATGGGACCGATGAACAATCCCGATCAGCTGGCCCAGATCGAAGCCTCAGTCGAGAATATCCTCGCAAACGGCGATGCTCAGCTCGTCTACGGCGGGAAGAGACTGGAGATGCCGGGCAACTTCTACGCGCCGACGCTGCTGAAAAACGTGAGTCCGCTCGCGGTCTCCGAGGAGATCTTCGGGCCGGTGATGTCGGTGATCCCGTTCAATACTCCCGACGAGGCGCTCGATATCGCGAACTCCACTCAGTACGGCCTCGGGTCTTCGGTCTGGACCACCGATATAGGAACGGCCCGTACGTTTGCCGAGTCCCTGAAATGCGGGATCGTGTGGGTGAACAAGCATCTGACGCTTCCCCCGGAGATACCGTTTGGCGGGGTCGCGAGCTCCGGATTCGGGCGGGAAAACGGCAGGGACTTCGTGTATGAATACACGGAACCGAAGAGTATTCTGTTCGGGTGAAGCGGGGTGAGCCGATAGGCTAGCCCTCAGAGGAGCAACTCTTTGATTTGCGACTGCGGGGTGGACGCTGAAAGCGGATGACCTTAGCAGAGGCGGGGACCTTTGGGTCCCTCAGCCGACCAGGGCTTTGATTTGCTGATGTGCCATATCCAAGTAACTTCCAAGCTATGGAATAAAATATTATTTGGTTAGAATGAACAAAACCGTGACTGCTGCAATAATTAATAGAATTACAAGCATGAATTTGAGTATAAGTATGAGTAAATTTATTCCTCCTCTTTGCTCTGTCATCCCCGTTTTTTTTCTTTTCGGTATTTTTTCTTTCTGTCTCCGATCTTTAGAGGGCCCCTTGGATGAACAGCCCTTTATTTTTTTTGTATCGAGTTGTTCTTCAGATAAATTAGATTTATCATTTTTTGAGATTGATTTAACACAATCCCCACAAACATTTCTCGATTCTCCCTCCACTGAAACCTTTTTTTTCCTAAAAATCCCCAATAATTTCCCAAATATACTGTATTTACTTTCGCCCTCTATTTTATTATATGTCTCCGTCTCCAGTTTAAGTGGTTGACTTGTTTCCCTCTTTTGTGCTTTGTTCTTTTTAGTCGGCGCTGCTGTTTCAAGAAGTTGCTTGTCAAAAGATATTGACTCGGAATTTAGGAATTGAATATATTCGTCTATTTTCTCTTTGTTTTTTTAAATTTTTCTCTCGAATATAAGTTTCGTTATATCTGATGGGAGAGAAGCCTTGTTAGAACTATGAGGAAAAGAGGAGGAGAGCGTCGAATAATTATTCACAATCAATTCTGAGTAATCTAGATAATGATTAAATTTGTCAGAGTCATCATAAATCTTCCCGGAATCAACGTCAAAATTGACACATGATGATTTAGTATCGATGAGAATACTGACATCACAATCTTTTATTACGAACTTTGTGATGGCGAAGGAATATCCATACTAAAGAAATGATTCATATTTTTTAGTAAGAGTAGAGAGGTAGGATAGAGAGATTTGTGGATCTGCGGATGTACACAATACTTTCTTGCCGTACAGCAAACGACCGAATGTATAGTTTACAATCTGCTTGGGGCATGTGTGTGAATCGTGCTTCAAAGTATTTTTTTCCTGCTGTAATGCAGTTAGATAACTGTTAAAAGTATATGAGAGTACATTATTAATAGAATAATCCAATTCGCCGAGTTTTAAAAATACTGCCTTGAAAAAATCATCAATATTTTGACGACTTATCGCCCCTGGATTTTCACCTTTCCAATTTATTTCCTGAAGAAAAACCACAGTATGCACTCTTGTTTGAGATTTTTGTACATCAAGCGTTGTTCCTAAGATCGTTTTTCTGTTTTTGTAGGAAAGATAAAATGTTGTGGAACAAGAAGTGAGAGTTTTTACAATCTGACTGCTGTTGATAATATCATCTCCACTGATAAGGTTATCTAAGGTTGTATATATACCATATTTTTCCATTTTGCTTGTCATATTCTCCTCTACCCCAATTTGTTCTGATATTTAGAAGAGGGGACACTTTGCTGATTTAATTTCAGATAAGTTGATAAATCCTCGTTGAGAAGTGGAAGTTTCTTATCGTCAATCTTGGGTTCGAAAATAAAATTTAGGAGTGATGTACGAAGATGAATATCAGTGATGGGGTCATTTTTTTTTGATGTTCCGCTATGGTTGTAAGAAGAAGCTGTTCTTTCTTGAATTCTTGAGATTCATTCGGATTTCCAGAATTATCTGCACTATATAACTTTTTTTACAATTCCTAGGAGGTTGTTCAACGCCAAAGAAAATTTAATCTCTGATTCCAAGTTATCTATGTTAGTTATCTGTATTGCGCGAATATTTCGTAAGATTTCAATCTGCCCAAATAACTCATTTCAGTATCTTTGCACGACATCTCCAGAATCAGATGATCTTTCATCCAACGGAAGACCTTCAAGTAAAGGTTCAATTTCTTTCAAGCATGAATTCAGCGTCTGAATAATTTGCATACATGCTTGAATATTCTTTGTATTTTCAGCATGCGTGTCATTCGTACATTCTCTCTTTCTGCACATTGGTTAGGGAGGCAGCGGTATTAATATTGCAGATAGAGTCTGTCCAATCGATACGTCAATCCATTGGACAGAGTTTTTTTTTGATCGAGATAACTTCACCTAGGAATATCATGATTAAACCGTTTCACTATTGACATGGGATTGGGGGGAATCTGCCAAATCAGACTTTTTTAGACTTCTTATCGATAATTTGCAAAATTCATATTCTGAAATCTATTCTGTAAATGGGCTAACATCAATAATTGGAACGTTATAAAATTCATTATTGCAGAGAGCGCTCTGTTGTTTTTCTTGCAATGCACCACATCAAATTTGACGGTTTTTTTGAGGTGTGCATGCTTATGTTCGCACGTTCCCCGCCTTTTCATAGCATCTTTTACCTCCCTTCCATGAAGAATAGTCTGATTTCTGAGATATGCTCCTACCACCTCCCGTTTACCATTCTTGCAGAGAAATACCAGTTTTTCTGTAAGAGACATTTGGGCATTTCCTCCTTTTCTCCAGAACGTATTGATCTGTTTTATTATGGTCTTCTCTGAACCTAATTGGGACAACTGCGCGTCAGATCTCAGTTGAATAAGGGGTTTTGCATGAAGTTTCTCAAATATTAACGTTTGTAGCTCTAGGGAGTCATATCCCGCATCCATCAATACACGATCACAGGATACGCCGAGAAGTTCGGCAATCTGAATCAAAAAATGCGCATAGGGTTTGTCATTATCCGTTCCTTCTGAATGAATCATAAACAAGGGATAAGCCCCCAGATTCAAAATATGTGCTTTATCCATTTTAACCTGATAATGAGGGTTAAACAGACTATTGGGACAATAACGGCTTGCAACTAAAGGAGTGGAATCGATAATTACCTTGGTTTCAGATTTGAGGAAATGGACAATCTTTTTGCTTATCAAAAACATAAGAACTTTCATACCCTCCTCACCTAACCGATATTTCACAAAGTAATGCAACGTACTCGGCGAAGGTAACCAGAGTGGTGATTTTGCCGGAAGAAGGTGGCTGAGATCTTCTTGCGTTATTTTACGCCGAATATGACGATAGGCTATTCTGCGATAAGTCATGACAACAGTCAGTTTTATCAGAAAATCAATGGGATAATGAAAATAATCGCGAAGATGAGGTTAATAATAAGTTTGTTCGATTTTTCGTACAATGTCACTAATGTTGAGCAGGGACATGAGCCAGCAAATGGACATGTCCGGAGGGATGACTCCATTGTTGAAAATACGATCGTATTCGTCTTGAAATTCAGACATACCACTCGGCGCAGGGATACATAAAGGTATTGTTCCCCTCCAAAAAAGTCGACAAGAGTAAATGGGGGATGAGTTTATATCACAGAATCCACGATTGGACAGACTCAGATAAACGTGTTGAAAAACGCATCATCACATGCCTGATCTGCAGATAACTCGATAGGGACAATCTTAGTAAATTTCTTTGTCCAAGATGGTAGGTCATTATTGTCAATCTTATTATCTGGGGTCAGAATCAAAAATAAACATATCTTTCGCAGAAAACCCTCTTTAGGTTGTTGTATGTTTTCTATGAAACTTAATATATTATTCAAATCAGAGAGAGAGAGCAAATAAATGCAAATGCATCTGAATTATTTGAGATTAGTATTGCCGGCTTTGGGTTAACTTTATAAGACATACTGTATTTGGGTGTTAAAGTTTTTATGTGATGTTCTAACTCATTAGTGTCATACAATTTTAGAGATACGGTGTTATCAAGAAGGCTGTAAAATTCTAGGTGATATCCATTTCCAGTGTATTGCGAATAAATTTTTTGACTCATTGCCAAAGAATATATATGATGGAATACAGTATCGCCCACTCCAAATATCGCCAAATTTTTGGGAAGAGAATTTGTTATCAAATTACCTCCATATTGAGATGGGGCTGAATTTTTGATGTTGTTCTGATTCCTCGTTTGTTGGGAGAAAGAAGAAGTATTTTGATAATTTTTTGAAGGCGGGAATTGCTCAGTCCTGCCCGAATCTCTATACTGCTGTTGTAATGAATAATTGTTTCCGGCTTCTCCCCGAGATTTGCAATCTCCGCAGATGCTATTATTATTATTATTATTAATTGAAATGAGATTACTTTCTGGATTGTAATTATAGTCATCACCACTATGAAGATATTTTTTTCCGAATTTTACTGTCAGATCTTTTTCCGCATGAGCCTCTGATTTATCTTTTCCAAAAACACGCAGCAATAATACTTTTTTCAGGTCATTTTTCACATTTACATCTGAATTATCCTCATTTAGTGATGATACACTGGTTGATATCTTCTCATTGACAAGAAACGTGTAATATTCCCTTCTTGATTCGGCATCACGAGCATATTTATTGCCATATTGCAGAAGAATTAATTCTTTTATTGCCTTAAAATAATCATCGGGGGACAGTTCATTGTATACTCTAATAAATTTCTTGTAATATTCAGGGTGTGCCGTGCTGCGAACTGTTTCTTCACCAAGGTTTATTTGATTCCAAGCATCTTTCATATCCGTTACAATTACGTCTACCTGACCAAATCCCATTTTTGTGAGGGCCAGATTTAGGTTATTAATCAGAGGTTGCGGTATTTTTTCAATAGAATAAACAAGATAATCTATTGCCCTTAATAGATCTTTGGAAAGGCAGGTGATTTTTTCCAACACACAGTCTATCGTATGTGTAGTCCATAATATTCTCAGGCGGATAAAATTGTTGCGGATAATATGCAGACTCCTCAATATTTTTTTTCAGAAGGGTATTTTCCGGAAAAATGGCGTAGTTGTGTTGTTTCAAAGCGTCATTACAGCGGGAGAAAAAATCAAGGATTTCTCTGCGAAGGTGAAGAATCTCTCTCGGATGCTCTTCGAGATAGATTACTGCATGAGGACGTGACTGTTGTTTCTGAACGCTGACCCGCGTTCCAAAAAGAATTGAGGAGGGATTCACTGCAATGTACAATGATGTATCAGTTTTACTTAGCATATCCGCCATGTTTTCTACATCACTTTTAATATTTCCTATGATTTGGATGGGTTCACCAACTGTTGTAAATATTCCAGAACTAACCATGGTTCATTGCCTTGTACTTTATTATTTTCCAAACTCTTCTATGCTGGAGAAGCCAAATTGGTTAAGTTCGCCCAATCTCGTACCAGGATTTTGACCCATACAAGCTGAAGCATCAATACTGCCTGCAATGAAATAGGTTGGAATATTTTGCGTGTTGAGTTTTTTCATGCACAAACGGAAGTTGGGAGAAATGTTCATCAGCATGTTGAAGAGCTGTTTTTCCAGTTCTTCAGTTGCTGGTTTATTATCCCTAATCTCACTGAGATCAAATGTTCCCGGAGCACCATGAGGGGGTATATTTATTGATTATATTCTGGAGAGATAAACAATGATTACAGAGAATATCTGTTTTTGTTACCAGAAATGCCACTTTTTTAGAAATCACATTATTGTTTTCAAGGGTACGACGTTGATCACTGATATTCAGAATTTGAGAATTTCTAAAAACCTGAGAATTTCTAACAACCTTTTTTTCGACAGAAAGTAATTTCTTTTCATACGTTGAGTAGTATGTATAGGGACTTTCAGCAGCTTTGGTCTCAACCAGGCATATCACGAACGTTATGAAAAACTTGGCGACCGTCTCTCCGACGTTGGTAAAACACTTGATTGGGATGTGTTTCGCCCTCTTCTTGAATCCATGTATACAAATAAATCCGGCAAGGGCGGTCATCCCAATTTTGATGTAATTCTCATGTTCAAGATTCAGCTTCTGGAAGTCTGGTATAATCTGTCTGATCTCGCCGTTGAACGTGAAATCTATGATCGTCTCTCCTTCTGGCATTTTCTTGGCTGTCCTGGCAAAATACCCGACAACTCAACGATCTGGGTATTTCGGGAGCGCATGTCCGAATCTGGCGTTGATACATTGGTTTGGCAGGAGTTTCAGAGACAACTTGACCTGAAAGGTCTCAAAATTGAACAAGGTATGATCCAGGATGCAACGTTTGTATATGCTGAACCTGGTCATTGTAATAAAGACACGCCGCGAGGAGAGCAGGCAAAAAAACGACGGGATAAAGATGGAAAAATCATGTCCAAGAACGGCAAAATGCACTATGGGTATAAACTTCATACCATCATGGATATGACGCACAATCTTATTCGACGCATTGAAACCACCAAGGCAAATGTTCATGATAGTCAGGTGGATCTGTCAGAAAAAGGGGAAGTGGTCTATCGGGATCGGGTATATCAGGGAGCAAAATGCAAGGGATATAGTGCCACAATGAAAAGGGGAGCGAGAGGGCATCCCATTGGCATACGAGATAAACTGAGAAATCTGAGAATAAGTAGGAAGAGATCAAAGGGCGAGAGACCCTATGCAGTGATCAAAAATGTTTTTCATGCAGGGTTGGTGAAGGTAACAACACTACAAAGAGTACGAGTGAAAAATATGCTGGCTGCATTTTGTTATAATATCTATCAGGTGAAAACGATTCAAAACAGAGTGTAAATTAAAAAAAAAAACGTCAAGGAATAATGGGTATTTTTCTTTTTTTGGGGGGATGAGGGTGTAGGGATGTAGCCAATCTTCCTTAAATCATGATTCGTGTTAAAAAATGGGTTGGTAGATGTTCTCATGTACATTATCCCCTGGGTCGTGATGAAGCTGAAAAACTCCTTAAATAGGATTTCATCTATTTTTGATATGATATAAAAAATACTAGAGAAAAACCGGCACGCCGGTTTTTACTATAGCATTTTTCCAGACGGCGTGCGATTCCTGCGTAGGCGATAAGCCGGAACAGAGCACGAAAACGCAAGAAAAATGCGATTCGCGAGGATTCGCGGAGATTCGTGGTTAAATAATCTCATGCGTCCATTCGTATTTGAACTATCCTTGTCATTCTAAAAATAATGTGATGAAACTCACACAATTTTTTTTTAACGGCCGAATATTCCCGTCCAACCCCCAGTCACAAACCTTCGGTTTGCTCAGCTGAGGTCGTCCGCTTTCAGCGTCCAACCCGCTACTCAACCTATAAACCCCAAAACGCCAACCTCCTATACATGACATCTCAGGAAAACATCGAACAACGCCTCAAAGAACTCGAACGCGACTATGCCGACCTCATGGAACGGGTCCGCGACCTCGAACTCCAGGTCGGCCAGCTCACCGAGCGGAACCTACAAGGAAGCTGCTCCACCTGCAGCCTCCAGTAACCGATCTCCCCCTATTCCTTTTTCCTTTAGGAGTTACGCGGTGTTATTCTCAATCCAATTCGGGAAAGGGTATTACTGGGTGTGGATACAAGAGATAAAAACAACTGCGAATCGGCGCGAATCCGCCATTAGGGCGAGGCAAATCGGATTTGCTGATCCTCACTCTCGCTCGTTGGGCCTGGTCGCAAATCAAAGACTTTCTCAGGCTTTGGTCGTCGACTTCGTCGCCAACCCGTTCGACCCAACGGCTCCTCCCTCATCGGGACCGTTCGGGCAAATCCTGTCGGCGCCCCGGCGCCTCCCGTGAGGAAGAGATTCATTGAACAGTTCTTAATCTGAAAAAGATCCATTTTACTGACAATCACGACATAAGATCAAGAGGCAAATCAATAATAGGAGCCGCCGGGGCGGCGACAGGATTTGCCCGAACGGTCCCGATGAGGGAGGAGCCGTTGGGTCGAACGGGTTGGCGACGAAGTCGACGACCAAAGCCTGAGAAAGTCTTTGATTTGCGACCAGGCCCAACGAGCGAGAGTGAGGATCAGCAAATCCGATTCTGGGAGCAAGCCATCGGCTTGCGGAATTCGCGCCGATTCGCGGTTGGTTTTTCTCTTGGGCCCACATGAATACCATACACGAAATCGAAGTACATTTCATAAGGACCTCAGTTTTTTTCGGTTAAGATTACACCGCGTAAGTCCTATCCTTATTCTTTATTGACGAGCGCGATGACTTCCGCCTCATGCTCGAACAAAACGGCGAGTTCACCGCATCCAGCAAAGAAACTTTCCGGAGATTCCGGTCCGAATACGGTGAAAACGGGCACGGCTCTGCAGAACCGTACGGATTGATATGGAAAAATCCTCTCCCGCCCGCAAGACACCCGCCCATATGCTTCTCGTCCCCCGGGAACGAAATAAACACCATCCACGGATATGCCGACTTGATCCCCGTCATTTTCCCCTCAAGTTCCTCACGTCTCGCCGGGTCCAGTTCCATCTCCTTTGAGCCGTGATCGATCGCCGTATACTCAATATAAAACACCAGCCGGCACACTCGATCCCGCAGCAGATCCAGAAACGCCGCCGACGTCACCTCGGCAAGATTCTCCGTCGTGATCGTTACCGAAGCGCCGAACAGAATCTTTGCGGCACGGAGGCGATCCATCGACGCAAGGATCGATGTATACGTCCCCGATCCCCGGGGGGCATCCGTCTCCTCGATGCCGCCTTCGATGCTGATAACCGAAACGCCGCCGACGTCACCTCAGCAAGATTCTCCGTCGTGATCGTTACCGAAGCGCCGAACAGAATCTTTGCGGCACGGAGGCGATCCATCGACGCAAGGATCGATGTATACGTCCCCGATCCCCGGGGGCATCCGTCTCTTCGATGCCGCCTTCGATGCTGATAACCGGCACGAGGTTTCTGTTCTCATCGAAAAGCTTCGTATACGCATCATCGATCAGCGTCCCGTTCGTGAATATCGGGAAGATGATCGAAGTATGCCCTGCCGGCGCTTTAATCAGATCGCGGCGGAGAAGAGGTTCCCCTCCGGCGAGAAGAATAAACGAGATCCCAAGCTCCTCTGCCTGCAGAAAAATATTCTCCCAGTCGGAAACGCTCAGCGATTCCGCTCCCGTCGGAGCCTCGCCGCACATACCCGTCGCTCTCGCATAACAGCCCGCACAGTGGAGATTGCAGGCCGACGTGATGCTCGCGATAAGAAAAACCAGTATATTCGGATTTAAACTCCGCTTCTTCGCGTTCGCACGCTGCTGACGTGCCTGCGAAACAAGAAACACCGTTTCCTTCCTATTCGAAAGCGTGCCTTTCAAAACATCTTTGATCAGCTTTTTGATCGCATCATTCAGATAGGTGGTGAGAAATGCATCCGGCATAATAAGGAGTACATATCCAGCCTGTTTTCCTATATGCTTTTCCGTCGGGAAAAACCAGGGGCGATTTTCCCGAGTCATCTAAAAAAATCCCGGATCATATAAGGAAAGAGCTATTCTCACAATATATAGGTACATTTTTTACTGAGCAGGGAGCATTATTCTGATAGATACTATAGGAATCGGATATGGTTAGTCAGACAGAACTGCTTTTGGCAGTAGTTATCGTGCTCGCCTGTGCAATCGGTGTGTTATTTATCGGGAAAAAAATCCATATCCCGTTCATAATCGGCTATTTTTTCACAGGAATGATCGTAGGCCCCTTCGGTCTCCATCTGATCACCGAAGAGCAGGTGGCCGTACTCGCAGAACTCGGCGTTATCCTGCTGATGTTCACCATCGGTCTTGAGATATCGCTCAAAAACCTTCTCTCCATGAAGAAGGTCGTGCTGATAGGCGGCGGCCTGCAGGTGGTCATCACCACAGTCCTTATCTGGCTTGCTCTCCAGATGGCAGGCCTTCCTTCCAACACTGCACTCTTCCTTGGAATGATGGTCTCATCCTCATCGACGGCCATCGTACTGAATATATATCAGAGCAAAGGCCAGATGGCAACCAAACACGGCAAAATCGCTCTTGGAATCCTGATCTTCCAGGACCTCGCCGTCGTGCCGATGATGATGCTCGCCCCCATCATCGCCGGTCCTGAAGAAACCAATCTCCTTGGGACAGTGCTGAACTTCGTGTTTGGTATGGTGATACTCGGCGTCATCCTGATTGCCGCCATCTATCTCGTCCCAAAGTTCCTGCAGCGGATTGCCCTCACCCGGAGTAATGAACTCTTCATCATCTCGATCGTGACGATCTGTCTCGGCATCGCCTGGCTGATGTCCTTAAACGGCGTGTCCCTCGCGCTTGGAGCATTCCTTGCGGGAGTCGCCATCTCCGAATCTGACTACAGCCACGAGGTTATCGGACAGATCATGCCGATCCGGGATCTTTTGACGAGCTTCTTCTTCGTCTCGATTGGTATGCTTTTAGATCTCGCCTTCCTCGTGCATCATCTGCCGTTCCTTCTCATCCTTGCAGCCTCGCTGATCATGTTCAAGTTCGTGATCAACTTCGTCTCCGTCAAGGCTCTGGGAATAGCAACCAGCGTCGCATTCCTCTCGGCATTCAGCCTCGCCCAGATAGGAGAGTTCTCCTTCGTGCTTGGAGCCACGGGCTATTCCAGCGGAATCCTCAGTGATAATATCTACCAGATAATCCTCGCGATTTCGATTATGACGATGATCATGACGCCGACCATGATCAGCATGGCGCCGCGGTTCGTCGACCGGTTCTTCCCCATGCCAGTCCCGGCGGGCGTTGAATACAGCGGATCTGCAGACGGAGTGGAGGATGAACTGCCGATCGGGCACGTCATCATCGTCGGATACGGACTGAACGGACATTACGTGGCGAAAGCGCTGAAAAAGGTGGATATCCCCTACGTTATTCTCGAACTGAACCCGGAAACCGTGGCAAACGAGAAAAAACTCGGGGAAAACATTCACTACGGCGATGCATCGCGTGAAGCGGTCCTGGATTTCGCCGGGATCAAGAAAGCCCAGACGATCGTGATCTCCATCCCGCAGATGGACACGATCAAGGCGATCTTAACCACCGCCCGCAGAATGAACCCGAAGATCGGCATCATCACAAGATCGCGCTACATCTCCGAAACCGCCGAGCTGTACCGCCTCGGAGCGGACGAAGTGGTCGTCGATGAAAAGGAGGCAGCTCTCCAGATCTTCCACAGGATCCTTTCTAATCAGCAGGTGCCTGTTCAGGACTTCGATCTGTATGCCAAACAGGCCAGAAACGAGATCTACGACAAATACATCGAGATGCCGATCCACTCGAATCTCGTGAAACCCGAGCTGAAAGGAAGCAGACTGGATGTCATAAGACTCAAAGCCAAGCAGGCAAACGAGGTGCTGTCCAAAAACAAGAGCAGGGTCGAGCAGATACGGGTCGAGCAAGGGGCACAGATCGCCGGCAAGCGGATCTCCGAAGTCCAGATGCGCAAGAATTACGGCGTCTCGGTCATTGCCGTACGGTGTGCTGGCAAAGCGGACGCGATCGTCTCGCCGGACGGAGACACGATATTAAACGAAGGCGACACTGCGGTCGTCATCGGAGAACCAGAAGCGATCGCGTCTATTACGTTCCTGTTTTCGGAAAAAAACGAATAAAAGAAAAATAATCACCCAAAATACTTTTTTTTGAAATTGAAGATTTAGGAGGAAAGGCACAGCCTTTCGGCCGTGCCGGGCGAACGCATGGGGTACTTTCGCGGGTTGGATTCACCCCTTGTGTATGAAAAAAAAATGTTGGTGTGGTGTTTATTCTGGATTAACCAAGCAGGTGGTGAACTCTGTTGGTATCAGAATGCTCGAACGCATCCTTGGATCTGTGCCGCCAACCGAAGCTGTCGCAATCTATCTCGCGGGGTGTTTAAACTCGCTTACTAATAGTAGGGTGCAATAGTATAATATGTTTTGCACCACAATAGGAGTTTCCACAATATTGATAAACCATATGAAGATATAGAACGAGCATACCCTGCCTTTATCGGTCCGAAAAATATCCCAACGAAACTTCGAAAAAAAGGGATCAGCAGGAACCGGCCGAGTATTAGAGCGGCTCGCTGTAGGGAGAGAGCATTCCCGTCTCATCCAGGATCGACACTGCCCCGTGGCCACAGCAGATCAGAAGCCGTTTGCCGGTGGTTTTTTGCTGCTCGTCGAACTCTTTGGTGATCCGCATCAGTTCGCGTCTTTCGATTCTAGCCGTCTCACTGTTCACGTTCACCGATCCGATCATCGAATCCGCGATCGAACTGTAATCCGCACGCGCCTTGGAAAGCGTGGCAAAGTTCAGCAGCGCGTCGCTTGTAAAAAGCAGTCCCTCGTTTGGCTCATACAAAAAGATCTGGCCCGCGATATGGCCACCGAGACTTGCCCACACTTCAAACTGCATATCCGCAAACGAAAACGAATCGATGACCAGAAAAAGCCCGCGTTTGCCAACCTGCTCAGTCTTACAGCACTCAACCGTTTCCGGCACGTTCATGCGGGAGTAGGTGTTGATGGTCGTCGTATAGAACTTCTCTAAGATCTCGCGGCCGTTCGGCGATGCATAGCCGCGGGTTCCGCTCTCGAGAAGAGCTTTTGTCACCGGATGCATCACCGGCGTAACCGGGAAATACCCCGACGCCCCGCAGTGATCCGCATCGCCGTGCGTACAGACCACGAACTTCACATCGGAAAAAATCACCGGCGCCGACAGCGCAAAGCATTCGCTCGCAGTAATTATAATAGCAGCCGTATCCTGTATCGAGGATCATTTTGCCCTCGGGGGGGTCAGAAACACATTCAGATTGCCGCCGCCCGGCAGCTGGATAACGAGCAGAGTCTTGCCGTTTTCAAGCGGAATTTTCTGATAATTCGACTCGAAGCCTTCACCGGTCGTCTTACCAAGATAGAGGCCGATATTTTCCACCAGCTGAAGATAATCCTTCGGGGTGATCCCTTCGCCTTCCCGAATCTGTACCGCTACTTCGCCTTCCGCAATATATTCGGCACGTTCCTAGGCCGTAAGGGGTTCAATATAAGGAGCGATACGTTCTAAAAAATCTGTATCAAGCATAATATGTTTTTATCATATTGGCAATGAATCATTACTATATTTATGGTCGTAAAAGCCGCAGAATATCCAGAGGCGTGTCCGCTACGAGTACTTTCTGCGGGCAGGCAAACGACGGATGATCGAAAAAGTTCCGGTCTCCATATTTTGCATATACGGCCGTCATACCCAGAGACTTGACCGGTTCGATATCGCGCCGAATCGAGTCGCCAACATAGGCAGCCTCGTGGGCGGAAAGTCCGAGAAGATCGAGGGCGCATTCGAACGGAGCGTGATGCGGTTTTTTGTACCCGGTCGTGTCGTATCCGACGACCACATCGAAGTAGGATTTCAGACCCAGATGTTCGAGACGCAGTTCGGCCGCGTAGGAGAACGCATCCGTCACGACCCCGAGGCTGTATCCCGCATCCCGCAAACCGATCAGGACACCTTCGATTCCCGGGTATGCCGTCAGGCAGTTCATCTTTGCCTCGTCGAACGCGCCGACCACCTCGAAGTATTTTTCCACCGAAAAGCGGTTGTGGGCCATCATGAAATCCTGGAGATTCGTGTGGTCCTCGAAATGATACTTCCACCGCAGATAATAGCTCAGCAGCTCGTCCCCGGTTCCTTCCCCGACCGAAACGGCGGCCGCATCGCAGCCCTTTTTCATTGCCTCCACGAAATCGAAAAGCGTATTGTCCATATCGAAAAGGACAGCTTTGAAGGGAGCGGATAGCAGGGTCTGCATTGAATACACATCTCACCCGGAAATACTTAGGGATATCGAATCGAGAGTCAAAAGATATATCGGGCAGAGCTATCTACATAGATATTAATGGCTGCTGAGGATTTTGTGTGGAACGAGGAGGATCTCGAGAAGATCTATCTCGTATCAAGACTGGTGTATCGGGAAGAGATCACCCCGAACAAGGCTGCAGAAAAGCTGGCCGGGATCATCGAACAGAGTCCGGAAGCGATCAAGGTATTTTTCTCGATGTATATCCATATGCGGTACGGCAGGATCTTCAAGCAGTCCGGCGGGAACCAGATGATCGTCTACTTCCTGAGACGGATCGCCGAGGAGGACGGCGACCGGGCACTTGGTTTCGCTCTGAAGTCGGTGTACGGCTATGCAGGGTTCAAGGAGTCGGTCGGCTGTTATATGGACGATCTGAATAAAGCATGCGCCGAGATCGAACGGATCACCGGCGTGAAGCCTGCCGGGTCCTAGATTCAGGAGAAGATATTCGAGACGTTGTGGAATCCGTCTCCACGTTTTTCCGCACAGCCGACCGCCGTCGAGCGGGGAATGTCGGGCACTATGGTGACCCTTTCTACCTGACAAAAGGCGAGAGCCGGAGATTTTTCCTGCTTTCCGTTGATCACGAAGTAGCGGGAATGCATGCACATACGGCATTTTTCAGGAGTGACGGCCCTTCCGTCGATGCAGACAAGGACACCGTCTTTTATTGGGATCTCATTCACCGTCATAGAACATAATAGAATAGCCGTGTTCCCCCATCACGGACTCGATGTATTCGCGGGACGGGTCGGGATGTTTCTGGACATGTTCCCGCCATATCTCCTGCAGCTCCTCGTCTTTCGTGACGAGCGAGACGCGGCCTTTGACCCGGCCTTGTTCCTCACCGCCTTTCCAGATCCGGGCGGCGCAGCAGTGATAATCTTTACAGATGAAGAGCCGGTACGGGTGAATGGTACATACGTATTTTCCATCCGGTTTTCGCCGGAGAAAGAAGCAGGCCGAACGGTTTTGCTCCTGGACCGAGTGATCGTTATCAAACAGTTCCCGGTATTCGGGCGTGATGAGAACCTGACGCATCTCGCGGACCACTTCGTTTTTTACGACAAACCCATACTCTGAAAGCTGTTTATCCATTCTGACGATCTCGCCGATCCCAAGGCAGCAGAGTCCGCACTGGGTGCACTCAAAATTCCCTCCCATGTTTAATCAATCTCTAATCGGCGCCGAAGCTATTTAGTGATACCGGAAATGGACCAAAAGAAGAAGATGCGTGAGTCGGAGTGATAAGCCTCCTCCTGTTTTTACGGCATTCGGCTTAGCGTTGTACCCGGATCATTGGGTCAGGCACCCGTATCGACCCTGTTCCAACTTGCACCCACAGAGATTCGCCGTTCCATCGGTCCCTCACCCTCGACGCTCAACAGCTTCACCTGCTGTTTCATTGCTCAGAAGAGGACGTGTCGTTTCTGTTCCAGAGCTGTGACTCTCGCCACCCGTACTTGCGTACGGCTGTGTACCTGAGCGGTGGGAGGACTTTCCTCAGCGGTCTCGAATTGACCACCGTCAGCCGTGTGCTCCCTCTCACGCGGGTACATATTGGGCATGAGGAATTATGAATGGATCGGGTACGGGAAGGGATACGTTTCTTTATGCATCCCGATAATCTATAATGTGATCGATATCATAAATCAGGAATATAGGGGAGATAACAGATGAGTATGCAGCTGATGTATGAAGCCACCGCTGCTGAAGATTATGTAAGCCTTCGGCTGCGGTCCGGAATGGATAATAAAGATGTAGAGAGAAGCAGAATTGCTTTGAAGAATTCCCTGCTCACCCTATCGATGTATGATAAAGAAAAACTGATCGGATTCGGCAGGGTAGTCGGGGATGGCGGGATAACGTACGTTGTGAGTGATATTATGGTAGACAGACAGTATCAGCGGAGAGGGTATGCAGAGTAAATCATGCAGGCTATCGACCGTTACTTTGAAGAGAACACGCATGAGGACAGCTATATTTGCCTAATCGCAAACAGTCCCGCTGATCTGCTCTACCATAAGAATCAGTTTGAGTATTTACCAGAGAATAAATGCGGAATGCTGCGAAACCAAACGAAAGGGAGCAGCAATCATTAACGCTCTCAATGAGCTTGCCCTAAATGCACATTATGCTGACAGACGAACAGAAATTTGAAAGGAGGTGCTTATATGAGTAACTCTATGTCAGAGATGACGCTGGAAGAATTATGGGAACTGGTCCCGATCCAGTTGAAAGAGCATCAGGCCTGCTGGACGAACCAGTATCGGGAAGAAAAAGACCATCTAATACGTATCCTGCCGGATACCGTGAAAATACATCATATCGGCAGTACCTCAATAGAGGGTATCTGGGCGAAACCAATCATTGATATTTTGATGGAAGCCGACCTGAGGGAATTTGAGAAAATAAAACATCTGCTTGAACATAACGACTATACGTGTATGGCGCAGGATGAAACCCATATCCATTTTAATAAGGGATATACGCCGAATGAGTTTGCTGAAAAGATGTTTCATGTACATCTGAAAAATTACGGTGACAATGACGAATTATACTTCAGGGATTATCTCAATGGACATCCGGAGATTGCAAAAGAGTATGAAAAATTGAAGGTATCCCTTTGGAAACGTTATGAACATGATCGTGATGGATATGCTGAAAGTAAGACTGCATTTGTGCGTGAATATACGCAGAAAGCAAAAATGCAGTTTGGACGGAGATATTGAGTGAGTCTGGGGAGCGGGTTTCGGGCTGTTCAACACCTTTCTGATAGCACATTCGAGAAAAATCGATTCGTGCAGATTTACGCAATGAACTGCAGGTAAACAGATCGAACTGATCCAAAACTCGGGATTATGAGTCCCATGTCATGATGATTGACCACGGGAATGCCGGATACACGACCTGAAGCTCAGGTGATCCCCCTTTCATCCCGACATATAAAGAATAATATCGCTCACCCGCACATACTTACATAATTACTATGGATGTTCGTCTGATCCGAACCATCTGTCCCTACTGCGGAATAGGATGCAGCCTCTTGCTAGCAGTAGCAGCAGACGGACTGGTCCGTGGTGTGCATCCCTACCCCAGGTCCCGGGTAAACGCCGGTAAACTCTGTGCCCGCGGTCTCTCCGCCGTCGAGTTCGTCAACGCCCCGGACCGTCTTACCAAACCGATGATACGAAAAAACGGGACCCTTGAAACCGTCTCCTGGGAAGAAGCTCTAGCCTATACTGCGGAGCGGCTGAAAACCTACCTCCCTTCAGAGATAAGGATCCTCTCCTCCCCCCCGCGTATCCAACGAAGACAACTATGTCATGATGAAGTTCGCACGCGGCGTCCTAAAAACCAACAACATCGACCATTGCGAACGTCTGTCCCACACATCGACCGTCCAGCCGCTCATCGAATCCTTCGGCTATCCTGCGATGACCAACAGCATTGCAGACATTGCCGCAGCAGACTGTATTCTCGTGCTCGGTTCAAACGTCTTCCGTCAGTTTCCGCTCATTGGGCGGGCGATCATCACGGCACAGCAGAATGGTGCACAATACATCTGCGCAGACCCGCGAAAAACATTCACCGGCTCGACCGCTGACCTGACCTTACAGTTTTACCATGGCTCGGAAGTCGCACTCCTGAACGGGATCATGCAGATGATCTGTACAAACGGCTGGGAAGATGCCGGATTCATTGCGGCACGGACAGAGGGGTATCCGGCATTTTATGACCGGATCATACAGCCGGCCTACGATCTCGACCATGTCTCCAAGGCAACGGGCGTCGCTCCCGAAGCGATCCTCCAGGCCGTGGAATGGATCTCTTCGGCACAAGCATGCTCCATCATCTATTCTACAGGCGTCACCAAGTTTGGCGCAGGCGACGATGTTATCCATACTATTGCAGACCTCCAGATTCTGACCGACAGCATCTGAAAGAAAGGAGCCGGCGTATCCCCCCTTCGGGGACAAAACAACATCCAGGGGGCCTGCGATATGGGGATCCACCCCGAATACTTTACGGGATATCAGCGGGTCGATGATCCAAACGTCCATGCGGTGTTCTCCCGGGAATGGAAGTTTTCTGACGAGATCGCCGGACCGACCCGCGGACTGGATAGTACGGAGATGATGGATCGTCTGCAAAAGAACACGGGCGAGATCAAAGCCATGTATGTTCTCGACGAGAATCCCGTGCTTTCCGGCCCCGACCTGGCAGAGTCCCGGGAGGCGTTCTCCCACCTGGAGTTCGTGGTCGTCCAGGATATTTTTCAAAACGAAACCGCGGAGTTTGCCGATGTCGTTTTTCCGGCGGTCTGTTTTGCGGAAAGGGACGGAACGCAGACGAATACGGAACGCCGGGTCCAGCGGCTGCAGAAAGCTCAGGAGGGGATCGGGGAGGCGAAGCAGGATTGGGAGATCCTCACGCTTCTTGCAGAAAAGATGGGATATGCAGAGCAGTTTCCCTGGAAATCATATAGAGAGATCTTTGCCGAGATCGTGCGGATGACCCCGATCTATGCGGGGATGACATACGACGAAGTCGGGAGGCCGGAAGGTATGCAGTGGCCGGTCACTGAAGCAGGAAGTGAGCAGCTCTATGCCGAACGGTTTGCCACAGCAAACGGGAAAGCCCGGTTCATTCCTGCGGAGTGGACGCGGACCTGCGAACATACGACGCCTGAGTTTCCGTTTCTGTTTTCGATGGGGATGTGCATCTTCCACTGGGATACCGGGAAGATGACCAGTAGCAGTACGCAGACGGCAAACTGAATCGAGATCCACCCAAAGGATGCACAAGAACTCGGGGTCGCGGAGGGAGACAGGGTGGAGATCGAAACCAAAGATAAGACCCTTTGGGGGATCGCCAGGATCACGGATGAGATCCTGGAAAAAACGGTGTTTATGCCGTCACATTATGTGGATATACAGAGCAGTGATCTGATCCAGAATACGTCGCTGGATGCTGCCGCCCGTATGCATCCGGTGCGGATCCAAAAAATTATTTGAAGCAGCCTAGCATGCACTGGGAGATCTTGATGTTGTTTTTTATACACCAGCTGACGATCTCGGTTAAATGGATATGATATTTTTCAGCGATCATGTGGGCTTTGCCGCAGGTGATCGTTGTCCCGATGCCTTCGTTACGGAGGATGGTCTCTATATCCTGTGTCATATGATACAAAGAAGAAGTTACTGGTCTATAAATCCATGGGAGCTGTCAGACCAACAAAGGTGTTGTGCCCGAATACTTTTTTCCGTTTCAGAAAGGTCAGTAGCTGATTTTCACTCATGCATGATAATATTTCATCTTCCTATTTGACCAAGCATATGCTTATATGATGATGAAAGTGTATGATGCATCAATATTAACTCATTTTTGATTGGCAACTCAAATAGAGTAATAATTATATGTCTACGGGTAGAATACATAATAAAGCTGGTTCAACCTGCTCAGGAGCTAATAATCGTGTTCACCGGAATTGTAGAGGAGATTGGAACTGTGACCAGAATCATGAAAGGTCAAAATTTCTCTGTCCTTTCCATTCAGGGCAGCAGGATTTTTGAAGACCTGAAGTTGGGAGACAGCGTTGCTGTAAACGGAGTGTGTCTCACCGTAAGCGGACTGAACTGGCAAAGTTTCGATGCCGATACCACGAGCGAAACACTCGCCCGGACATCGCTTGGAGCACTCAGAACCGGAAGTTCCGTAAATCTCGAACGTGCCATGTCGGCAAACGGCCGCTTCGGAGGCCACATTGTCACGGGTCATGTTGACGGAACAGGAAGTATTTCCAAAATCCGCCGGGATGAACGCACCGTCTGGATCACATTTACTGCAGGTCCGGAGGTACTCAAATACATCGTTGAAAAAGGATCCATCGCGGTCGACGGGATCAGTCTGACTGTAGCTGCCGTAACGCAGGATTCATTCAGCGTTGCAATCATTCCCCACACGGAAAAATCCACCACTCTTCTCATGAAATCGCAAGGAGAGAGAGTTAATCTGGAGTGTGATATGATTGGAAAATATGTCGAACGGTTCATTGACCGAAGACAGAAAAATGAACCGCAGAAGTGCGTCATAACCGAGGAATACCTCAGTAAAGCAGGATTTTAGCTATGTTTACGTTTAACACGATCGAAGAGGCCCTGGAATCCCTCAGGAACGGAGAGATGATTATCGTCACCGATGATGAGAACCGAGAGAACGAAGGGGACCTGATCTGTGCCGCCGTACATGCCACGACGGAAAATGTCAACTTCATGGCAAAATACGGCAGAGGACTGATCTGCATGCCGATGACGAGAAGCCTCGTCGAAAAACTCTGCCTTCCGCCGATGGTTGTAAAAAACACCGACAATCATGAAACGGCATTCACAGTCTCCATTGATCATTTCGATACCACGACAGGCATCTCGGCGGTCGAACGCGGAATTACCGCACGAAAATGTATCGACCCGAATGCACGGCCGGAGGATTTTCGAAGACCGGGACATATGTTCCCGCTTCAGGCAAAGGATAACGGTGTCTTCGAACGTGAGGGACATACGGAGGCAACCGTCGATCTCATGAGACTGGCAGGACTCAAAGAAGCAGGACTCTGCTGCGAAATCATGGCGGACAACGGTGAAATGATGCGGACACCGGAACTTATTTCGATGGCCGAGCAGTATAACCTAATCTTTGTTACCATCAAAGATCTCCAGGCCTACCGGAGAAAGCAGGAAGCTGCAGCTCTTCCAGTTGAACAGAAGAAGATGAGTCCTATGGACTGTTAAGGTGATTATAATGAAAGTTTACGAAGGAAATCTGGTTTCAAAAAACATCAAAGTCGGTATCGTTGCAGCAAGATTCAATGAGTTTATCGTATCGAAATTACTCGGGGGAGCTCTCGACGCTCTCAAAAGACACGATGTCGCAGATGAGGATATCGAGATTGCCTGGGTCCCGGGAGCGTTCGAGATCCCGCTGATTGCGGAAAAGATGGCGGAATCCAAAAAATATGATGCGGTTATCTGCCTTGGCGCCGTAATCCGCGGATCTACAAGCCACTACGATTATGTCTGCAATGAGGTCACAAAAGGCATAGCGACGGTCTCGCTGAAATTAGGAATCCCGGTCATGTTTGGTGTTCTGACAACGGACAATCTCGAACAGGCGATCGAACGTGCCGGATCAAAGGTCGGAAACAAAGGCTTCGATGCAGCGGTCGGCGCAATCGAAATGGTCAATGTTATCCGGGAACTCGGTAACTGATATATCATACACTCCTTTTTTTCTATAGAACATCATTATCATGCATCGCGTGTAAGATATAGAACGAGTATGATTTTGGAGGAAGTTGATCAATGTACGGCGTGATAGACCTTGGTTCCAACACGGTACGTCTTGTGCTGTACAAAGTAATCGACAATACCATTCAACCGAAGCTCAGCAAAAAACATACGGCAGGGGTGGTTGGATATGTAAAAAAACGGCGCCTGACACCGGAAGGCATCAAAAAAGCTGTTGATGTCCTCAATGATTTCAAGATGATTCTCGAGAACGTCCGAGTCGAACGTCTGTATATATTTGCTACCGCCTCGCTTCGAAACATCGAAAACACGCTGGAAGTCACTGCAGAGATCAAGAAGCAGACAGGATTTGATTTTTATGTGATAAGCGGCAGAGAAGAGGCCGTGTTCGATTATTACGGGGCGATGCAGACGATCGAAATGCATGACGGGCTTTTAGTGGATATCGGCGGGGGCAGCACCGAACTGGTTTTTTACAAAGATAACGAGATCATAACCACTGAATCACTGCCGATCGGCTCTTTAAATGCCTATACTACATTTGTTTCCGACCTTCTGCCGACTGCCGAGGAACGAAAAGCTATTGAAAAGGCAGTAACTGCGCAACTTGATGCCATCCCTCTTCCCTGCAAAACGATTCCCACCAGCATAATCTGCGGAGTGGGAGGCACGGTGCTGGCAAGCTGCCGTCTGAACCATACCATCAATGGTAAAAATTCTGCAGGTGCCGAATATTCATGCCGCGATCTGCAGAAGATGATCGATCTGGCTGATACGAACCGAAAAACTGCGATATCGCAGATTCTCAAGGTAGCTCCCGAAAGAATCCATACTCTTGTTCCGGGGATGATCATTCTGCAGACGATTGCCGGATATTATTCCAGCAAAACGGTGATCGTCAGCAGATCAGGGGTGCGTGACGGATATCTCTATCATAAACTCGAGACTGCCGGCGTAATCAGATCGGGATAAAATACTCTCCAAAGGTAGATGCCTGATCCTGAAGACGGAAGATATCAGGAAAAGCGGCGGGTATTGGCAAAACAGTTTTCTGCACGCTCTTTTTCACCGAGCGCAAGAAGGACGGTTCCTTTTCTTTCCCAGAAACTGACATCGTTTGGAACGATCTCGATCCCGATCTCAAAGGCCTGACATGCCGGATTGTACTCTTCGAGAGCGGCATAGGCAAGGCCGAGATTCATCCAGTAATCTGCCTCGCAGGGATTCAGATTCGTTGCCCTCTGAAAAGCCACCACGGCGGCTTCGGGATCTCCCTGACGAAAGAGGATCACACCCTTTGCACACCAGATCGCAGCACAACGGGGGTCGAGTTCAAGAGCATGACGGATACAGCGAAGGGCCTCAGCGCCCGATTCATCATTTTCATACATCACCAGACCCAACTCAGACCATTACACGGCATTGTAAGGAGAAAGTACCGCCGCCCGCTCGAAACACAGCTGCGCCTGACGGAAATTTCCCGCATCACGTTCGCGTTCGCCGGCGGAAAACCAGTAGCCGGAATCATCTGTATGTGTTGGATCGGTCATTGCGTATATTCAACATAGATGTGCAGGGTATTAAGCTGATCGAAAAAAGAGAAATATCGTTGAGGGGGTTATTTTTCCCACCAGATATGCGCTGTCTTTGCATTTCCCGGCATGAGATATCCCTCTTCCGTTTTTATCAGCCGATCGTCGAGATATTTGTCTACGATCTCCTTTTGTTCATCGGTTTTCGCGATAAGCCGGGTATAATAATCCACTTTTATCTAGTCGATACTGCGGAAATTCGATCCGCTCTTCTTTGTTTCGACGATCATATTTGCATGAATGCCAAGCTGGAACAACACATTCCAGAGCATGTCGGGTGTTGGTTCATAACAGTACGGTTCGCCGTGCAGAACCAGCCAGAGATCACAGTTTCCACGCGAAAACGAGGGAGGGACCAAAAATCAGAAGAGATGGACAGCATGGGTCGCGGTAGCATCCATTTTGAGCAGTGATTCACGGATATTTCCCATCATGAGGGAGAGGGAGGCGATCACATAGTCATGCGTTCCTATCTCATCGGGTTTGGCGGATTCCCAATCTTTTTGGATCACGCGAATCGGCCGCGAACCTGCGAGAGTCCGGTATTTTTCCATAGCGTTCACCATAAGCAGCGAGGGCTCTACAATCGTTACCTCGCAATCTAACTGAGCCAGAGGTACCGCAAGGGTGCCGGGCCCTGCTCCAATGTCCAATACCGATGAACCTTGGGGAATATGCATCGAAGCTAACTGAAGCTCAATTCTCTTACGGTCGTTATACTGAAGTCTGCGCGCAAAATTATCCACGTTTACGGGATCATCCCAAAAACCCGGGGAGTCGTCACGGATAGCCCGTTTTTGTCCAGAGGAGCGTTCGATCATGTCATCCCAGAGCATGACATAATCCGGTATATTATACAACATGATACCCCAGACCAGCAGCCCCGGTTACAAATTCATCGTTTGCAGTAAGAGCAAATAACGCATTTATCATATCTTTTTCGGGAAGATCGGTTCTGTACACAAGGTAGATCGTCTCTCCATTCGGGGAGACTGCAAGCTGGATGGAGATGAAATCTCCACGCGGCAATACATCCGTCCCGACAAAACAGCTGAGATGAGCGCTGTTATTTTGCAGATAAGATAGAGCTGAATCCTGATTACGATCACCATATCTGAGCGTGATTCCCTGTTTCTTTGCTAGATTACTCAGCGGTTCAAAAACTCGCTCGTATGCTCCGGCAATCAGGATAGTGGTGTCAAGTTCATCTCTGCTGCACCGGATAATTGCCGGGACATGATTACCGACATGGAATGTACCCGTCCCAAAAGGATTTACGATCAAAGCATTGGACTGAACGGTCGTTTTCTGGACACTGGACCAGGAAGGCTGGGAAATAGCGACATATTCACCACCGATTTTTCCAACAGAAAAACGACTATAGTTCTCCATGGAAGCAGATGATTCAAAAGAGTCACCGAGTCGAACAGAGAGGATCTCTTCAGAAGCTAATGGCTTGATGCCCCATCTTTTCAAAAGCGGGGCGATGAACGCCCGGAGAAATGTCTGGGCTGCGGCCGGATATCCAGGCATGCCATAAACCGGCTTTTCATCGATAAGACCAAACAATGCTGGTCTTCCTGGATTGAGAGCCACCCCGTGGAACACAAGTGTGCCAAGGTCTTTGATAACTTTTTCCGTGTAATCTTCGGTGCCCGCCGAGGTTCCTGCAGAGATGATAACAATATCGGCATCTTTGACTGCGGATTTTACCGCATTTTCAATCTCCTGATAATCATCAGGAACAATATCCGTTCGGAAAACATCAGCTCCGCAGAACTTCAGATAGGATTCCGCCATTGGAGTATTGCTGTCGATAATTTCTCCGTCGATTGGTTTTGCGCCAAGAGGGATGAGTTCCGAGCCTGAGGGAATAATACATATTTTCACCGATCTGACGGTTAAGTCACTTATTCCGTAGGTCCCAAGCACAGCAATATCCATTGTCCGAATACCAGCTCCGGCAGGCAGAATCAATTCGCCAAATACAGCATCCTCGCCGGGAAGCCTGATATTTTTATTTTGCACAATCGGTGCAGTAACAACAAGTTTCCCCGCGGGATCAATGACGGATGATTCAACCTGGATCACCGCATCAAATTCCTGAGGGATCGGATTGCCAGTGTTGCATCGTTTCCATTCACTCAGGTATACTGGATGTTTTTCTGACGCGTCGGCAGTTTGACAACTTTGAACTGCGAAACCGTCTACTGCTCCAAGAGAGACTCCCATTACAGAAAACTGAGCAAATAACGGCTCTGCAAGTATCCTGCCAACAGAATCTATCAATGGTAGGGTGAAAGATCTTCCCGGATCTTTGGAGCGGAAAACAGCAGTCATTGCGTCGGGATACGAGGTCAATGCATGTGATTGTTTGGACATATCTGTCTGAGTCTGTCCAATCGATACGTCAATCCATTGGACATAGTTTTTTTTGATCGAGATAACTTCACCTAGGAATATCATGATTCAACCGTTTCACTATTGACATGGGATTGGGGGGAATCTACCAAATCAGACTTCTTTAGACTTCTTATCGATAATTTGCAAAATTCATATTCTGAAATCTATTCTGTAAATGGGCTAACATCAATAATTGGAACGTTATAAAATTCATTATTGCAGAGAGCGCTCTGTTGTTTTTCTTGCAATGCACCACATCAAATTTGACGGTTTTTTTGAGGTGTGCATGCTTGCGTTCGCACGTTCCCCGCCTTTTCATAGCATCTTTTACCTACCTTCCATGAAGAATAGTCTGATTTCTGAGATATGCTCCTAACATCTCCCGTTTACCATTCTTGCAGAGAAATACCAGTTTTTCTGTAAGAGACATTTGGGTATTTCCTCCTTTTCTCCAGAACGTATTGATCTGTTTTATTACGGTCTTCTCTGAACCTAATTGGGACAATTGCGCGTTAGATCTCAGTTGAATAAGGGGTTTTGCATGAAGTTTCTCAAATATTAACGTGTGTAGCTCTAGGGAGTCATATCCCGCATCCATCAATACACGATCACAGGATACGCCGAGAAGTTCGGCAATCTGAATCAAAAAATGCGCATAGGGTTTGTCATTCTCCGTTCCTTCTGAATGAATCATAAACAAGGGATAAGCCCCCAGATTCAAAATATGTGCTTTATCCATTTTAACCTGATAATGAGGGTTAAACAGACTATTGGGACAATAACGGCTTGCAACTAAAGGAGTGGAATCGATAATTACCTCGGTTTCAGATTTGAGGAAATGGACAATCTTTTTGCTTATCAAAAACATAAGAACTTCCATACCCTCCTCACCTAACCGATATTTCACAAAGTAATTCAACGTACTCGGCGAAGGTAACCAGACTGGTGATTTTGCCGGAAGAAGGTGGCTGAGATCTTCTTCCGTTATTTTACGCCGAATATGACGATAGGCTATTCTGCGATAAGTCATGACAACAGTCAGTTTTATCAGAAAATCAATGGGATAATGAAAATAATCGCGAAGATGAGGTGAATAATAAGTTTGTTCGATTTTTCGTACAATGTCACTAATGTTGAGCAGGGACATGAGCCAGCAAATGGACATATCCGGACGGATGACTCCATTGTTGAAAATACGTTCGTATTCGTCTTGAAATTCAGACATACCACTCGGCGCAGGGATACATAAAGGTATTGTTCCCCTCCAAAAAAGTCGACAAGAGTAAATGGGGGATGAGTTTATATCACAGAATCCACGATTGGATAGACTCTTCTAGATATCGCACTTTTTTCCTCCTCATCATTCAATGTATCGTATATTTTATTTGACGTCGAGGCAATTACTAGAACAGAGGCACTAAATGTCCACGTCTTTCCAGACTCATGGTCCGAATGGCAAGTAAGTTTACCAACTCCCAGCATTCTTGGGTCAATTAATTTAACATATTGTCTCCAAATAATGCCAAGTATGTTATCAATTTCTCTGCGCCCAGCCGACCCAGACGCAGATTCATCAAGTGTGGCAAGAGTCGAATCTCCCCCGCAAGAGAGGAAGAACACTGGGGTTCATTTTTCCTGCGACGGACTTGTATGTTCTTTCAATGTTTTGCCCTACATCTCCATCAACCTTCACATTCGCTGCCTTCTCCCTCAGTTCAGCTTTAGATCTAGTATAGGCAATAGTTCATCACGAACTTTGGAGAGATACTCTGATTTATTTTCAGCTGATTTCTTATTGGACATCAAACCATCAATTTCTTTCTGAACCTTCTCTCTCTTCAGTCCATCCATTTTCTTCATCAAGTATCTCATAGATATTATATGTGAGATCCTCGATCACCGTTGTCACATTAGGGTTAGAAGAATTAATACTATCTTCGATCTTGCTCTGTTTAGTATTATTCAGATTAAGGCTTGCACAAAGAGTGGTGGTAATTCTCTCAACAATATCGGAAGATACACGATCAAGTACTGCAATTATTGGTGAATTCTCAGATTGGATATTTATCATAACATTATTTTCTGGATCCAATGAAATAGAGATACCTAACAGATTACAGTAGGATTTAATGTTAGTGAATGACGTATTCACCTTCTCTTCAAATTTAGTTTTCGAAAGAGTTCTGCGGAATAACTTATGTCCCTCTCTTTCTGCCACGATAAACATGTATTTCCAGTAATAATAATAATCAGAATATTCGCGATCAAGGTTCTGCAAAGACGTAATTGCTTCTTTTTCTTTGGGAGAAGATGGAGTAGGATAGAGTCCCCCCATCGATACAAGTAAATACCGAATAACGTTTATCTGGTGTAATTCGTTCCTGTACTTTATTATTCTCTTCTGCTTCCCTCAATTTATCCGTGAAATCCTTATACTTCGATAAGATACTCTTGCGATATTTATCAGCAAAATTTATCCATTCATTACGATTTTATTCGTGCCTGCATTACTCCTGAATATCAGCATTTCGATCGTTTACCAAACCCAAAATCTCTCTTCTTCTCTCTAACCGTCTCTTCAATATCCTGTTTTGATTTATTTGATATTCTGAGGCTACCAGTATAATTTTGAAGATCAGTTTCCAACTCTCTGATTTTATGTCCAATATCGTTCAATGTTTTCAATACATCGTCATTTTCTACACATAACGTTTCCATGTGGGCTTTTCTGGATAAAGACTCGGAAAGCTTAGCAGTTGTTGTATAGTATTCTCCAACAGTAGAAAGACATTCTAAATATTTCCTGATGCATTCATATAAGCGAGTGTCTCTTTCAGTTCCTTCAACCGGGGGAGTAGTGAGCTGAGAATATATCGTATGAACGTATTCATACAAATCATCCAAACGCTTCAGATTATCAGGATTCTGCTTTTAATCACCGAAAGTGGTATCAATAATATTCGCAATTCTCTCCGGTGTTTCCAGATTCAGAGATTTCGCGATTGGATTCAGCCAAATGTCTTTTACTTGGTTAATTTCCGCCCTATATAGCTGAACCTTCTCAGAATTAAGTATAAAATCATTTGAATCTCCCGAATATTCTTGAGAATATGGTGTTTTGTTCTCTTCAAAGAATCTCCTAGCCACATGACAGATATCTGAACGAAGGTCTACTGTCTTTTGCAGACATTCAAGGTAATCGTCATATCTTCTTTCTAATACACGCAAATCCTCGATGGGATATTCAATGGTACAAGCATCAAGATTGATAAAATTCCCATAATAAAATGTTTTATTTGTGATTTCATTGTCATTGTTGTTCTCAAATGCATTGATGAAAAGATATGGAAATGCTGCAGAGAAGTCCTTCACGGCCTGAGCTCCTCGGGATGCTTGAATATAACCGAAATCGGTAGGATCTAGTGATGATAGTAAAACATGAGTGAATAAATTATTCTCATCGTTGACTTTCAGATATTCTAGCTCCGTAAGCGCAATTGCAGCATTCAAGTGTTCTGTGTAACTCTCTTTAGAAGAGGTGAGAATTGCAAACAGCCAAATTGGGCGTTGGGGATCATGTTCACGGATTTTCTTTGCAAGATCGATAAACATCCCAGAACCTGTACCACCCCCAAGGCCAACAATAATTGCAACTGCCCCCCTCTCCTGAAAATACATTGGTGAACTCAGACCCAGCGACTGTTGTTGCTTTGACAAAAGCAGCTTTGGACACTACCCGCATACGATATACTCCTCCATCAAACCCTTCCCTAAGGCGACCATCAAGTTCACAGAGATCATCAAACTTAATGCCTTTATCTGGATCATGCAACCACCAGACATCATCAGAAGACAACTGTAAAGAGTCTACCACTTGAGAAGAAATGAGATGCGGAATTGTTATGAGAGTAGCTATACTAGGTAGATCATAATGAGCGCACTTAATATCACCGCGATAACTAGGCTTATTAAATATTTCAATATTCTTAGTGAGGCGTTGCATATTTCTACGATCTTCGCTTTCCTCTGCAACTGCTGTATCTATAGTATATAGATTAAGTGAATTATGATCATTCTCTAGATACTGATTCAAGAACCATTCGTATTCACAAATCTTGTGGAGAAATGTTTTTCCACATCCTCCAATTCCAATAATTGTTAAATTTACAGGTAATGTCATTTTTTCTCTCCCTAATGATTACTCCCACGGATCATTCTTTCTGGGACGACCAATTAGATATCCAGCTAAAATTCCAAGTATTAATGCAATAATTCCAACAATAATCGGAACAAATACCGGCAACGAAATTGGCTTTGTTTCGTACCATTCAAGAAAATCCCATGCATCATTTGTTAGACCTTTGGAATACATGCCAGTAATTAATGTTTTAAACGTTGGATCGTCAATATCATTCGTTCGGTCAAGGAAATTTTTCTCATTGGCTACAGAAATTGTCAGAGTTCCAGTCGTTGCTGCACTCAAACTTTTACCTTGGGAGTCCAGGGCTTTGACATTATAATACAGATATCCAGAGCGTTGGGCTTGAATCTTCGTGATTACGACACCTTCAACGGACGTAGTGGTAGTAATCTGAGGAACGCGTCCAGATACATTAATCACTACAGATAAAGGGAAGTCATTTACTGCCATTAAGTGAATTATGCTCTCGTTTAACGAATCATCAGTTGTCACACCATTGGTATCAATAGTCCAAAGCGATGATGATGAAACGGGAATCAAATCGGTTGAAAGTTCAAGAGAAGTTGTCTGTGAAGAAATACCAGTAATAACAATAGAATATGAAATTTCCGAACCTTCGCTGAGAGTTTCAGAAAGAGCATTACCTTGGACATCTGTAACAAGTGCTGCAATTGCTGGCACACATATAAAAACTATTAATATAGTTAGGAATATGAATCTGTCCAATCGTGGATTCTGTAATATAAACTCATCCCACCATTTACTCTTGTCGACTTTTTTGGAGGGGAACAATACCTTTATGTATCCCTGCGCCGAGTGGTATGTCTGAATTTCAAGACGAATACGAACGTATTTTCAACAATGGAGTCATCCCTCCAGATATGTCCATCTGCTGGCTCATGTCCCAGCTCAACATTAGTGACATTGTACGAAAAATCGAACAAACTTATTATTCACCTCATCTTCGCGATTATTTTCATTATCCCATTGATTTTCTGATAAAACTGACTGTTGTCATGACTTATCGCAGAATAGCCTATCGTCATATTCGGCGTAAAATAACGGAAGAGGATCTCAGCCACCTTCTTCCGGCAAAATCACCACTCTGGTTACCTTCGCCGAGTACGTTGCATTACTTTGTGAAATATCGGTTAGGTGAGGAGGGTATGGAAGTTCTTATGTTTTTGATAAGCAAAAAGATTGTCCATTTCCTCAAATCTGAAACAGAGGTAATTATCGATTCCACTCCTTTAGTTGCAAGCCGTTATTGTCCCAATAGTCTGTTTAACCCTCATTATCAGGTTAAAATGGATAAAGCACATATTTTGAATCTGGGGGCTTATCCCTTGTTTATGATTCATTCAGAAGGAACGGAGAATGACAAACCCTATGCGCATTTTTTGATTCAGATTGCCGAACTTCTCGGCGTATCCTGTGATCGTGTATTGATGGATGCGGGATATGACTCCCTAGAGCTACACACGTTAATATTTGAGAAACTTCATGCAAAACCCCTTATTCAACTGAGATCTGACGCGCAATTGTCCCAATTAGGTTCAGAGAAGACCATAATAACACAGATCAATACGTTCTGGAGAAAAGGAGGAAATGCCCAAATGTCTCTTACAGAAAAACTGGTATTTCTCTGCAAGAATTGTAAACGGGAGATGGTAGGAGCATATCTCAGAAATCAGACTATTCTTCATGGAAGGGAGGTAAAAGATGCTATGAAAAGGCGGGGAACGTGCGAACGCAAGCATGCACACCTCAAAAAAACCGTCAAATTTGATGTGGTGCATTGCAAGAAAAACAACAGAGCGCTCTCTGCAATAATGAATTTTATAACGTTCCAATTATTGATGTTAGCCCATTTACAGAAGAGATTTCAGAATATGAATTTTGCAAATTATCGATATGAAGTCTAAAGAAGTCTGATTTGGTAGATTCCCCCCCAATCCCATGTCAATAGTGAAACGGTTGAATCATGATATTCCTAGGTGAAGTTATCTCGATCAAAAAAAAAACTATGTCCAATGGATTGACGTATCGATTGGACAGACTCTATGAAACAATCCATTCTTACAGTATTAGTAGTATTGGCTGCCCTTTCCCTACTTTGTTTGCCTGCTTTGGCAATTGAGGTGGGTTCGGGTACGGCTGCCATTTATGTAACGTCATCTCCGTCTGGAGCAACAGCAACCGATTCCGGTACCGGGAAGACCATTACTACGCCGGGTACTTTTACCATCTACACGACCGGTACCCCGGTAGATCACTTCATTACCGTGTCGAAACCCGGGTATTATGATTATCATTATGATGCCGGCACTGTCTTTACGGTAGGCGATTATGTCACGTTCAATGCCGTATTGGTTCCGATTCCAACAGAGGGTTATCTCTCCGTCTCTTCAAGTCCCTCGGGTGCGATTGTCTACATTGATGGAAGTATGGTGATGTCCGGATATAATTCATGGTCCGGATATAATTCATGGTCCGGCTCAACAACGGTGAGTGCAGGTCAGACCACACAGGTTTCCGCTACGCTGGACCCGTCCGTGACATACGGTTATCTTTCCGTCTCCTCCAGCCCGTCAAATGCAGATGTTTACATCAACGGTGTTTACAAAGGTGATACCTCATTCACGATCGGTCTGAACCCGGGAACCTATCAGGTCACGGTAAAGAAATCTGGGTACACCTCTTATTCGACCACAGCGACCGTCAACACCGGTATGACAACTTCGGTTTCGGCAAATCTCCAGCCAAGTGCGAATGCCTATGTTCAGATCGCTTCCTATCCGTCCGGTGCTGCCGTCTATATTGACGGAAGTTATGTTGGAAACACCCAGTACTCCACGGCTTCCAACCCGAACTATCTGAATGCGGGTCCGTTTACGCCTGGAACGTCCCACACGCTCCTCTTCACTCTTGACAACTACAATGCCTACTCAACGTTATTCATATTGAGTTCAGGTGAAACCAGAACGATTTCTGCGACACTTGTCCCGGTTACGCCAGTAATTACGACCGCAACTCTTCAAATTTCATCAGATCCGTCTGGTGCTGATGTGTATGTGGACAATGTGTTCAGAGGAGTTACCACGGTGAATTTAAACGACATTACAGCAGGCACTCACACTGTACTTCTCCAGAACACTGGATATGATGACTGGTCCCAGTCCATTTCCTTCTCGGCCGGCCAGACCGTTGAGAGAACCGTTGTGTTGTCCCCGAAGGTTGTTCCAACGCCGACCTCCACTCCCGCCCCGTTCCTCGGCATACTTGCCGGACTTGGCGTTTGCGGAATTGTGATGGCTTTAAGACGCCGGTAAACATTCCGGTTTCAAGACCACTCAATTTTT
Organism: Methanocorpusculum sp.; assembly: GCA_965229365.1. Classification (GTDB taxonomy): domain Archaea; phylum Halobacteriota; class Methanomicrobia; order Methanomicrobiales; family Methanocorpusculaceae; genus Methanocorpusculum. Next base: position 1,326,252 of record OZ245878.1, read on the forward strand.
GAGGGTCTTCCTTTTTTTGCAAATTATTTAAAAGAGGATTCTCCAGCGTTCTTTGGAGAATACCGTAGGTTCTGAAGAAGTTGCGTCAGCTGAAAAAGAAAATACTTAAAAAAAGTTAGATGCAGTCCTTTAAGTGGAACTTGAAGGGACCGAGGTTTCCGCCGTAGTTTCCTGCGGTGATCTTAATGACACCCGGAACTTTGCATGCTGCCTGAACTCCGGCTTTCATTGCTTCGTTGACTGCTGCTTCAGAAACACCGTCGATGACGATCTCGTAGACTGCCTTGACGCCTTCAGGGATCTCGGTTTCCGGGACTTTCTCGCGGATCGTGGGGCAGAACTTTTCGTTGGTGGATGCGCCCATGAACTTGTATTTCAGGGAACCAACTTTGGATCCTGAGGATACAACTCCGCCGGGGAACGGGGTGATGGTTCCGGGAACACAGCTGATTGCATCGACTGCTGCTGCTGCTGCGATGAGTGCTGACATCTGGGAGTCTCCCATGATCAGGAAGTTCCCGCCGGCAACGCCTTTGATTGCGCCGACTTCTTCTTCTACAATAAAGTTGCCGCCCATGATTGGGATGGACCAGCAGTTGATTCCGCCGACGACGACCTTGGATTCGTATCCGTCACCGAAGAAGTGGAGTTTGACCGGAATGATCTCTTCCGAACCTGCTTTTCCATTGAAAACTGCTGTTGTGGGTGCAGTTAAAACACACTCGGCAATGCGCTCGAGAACCTGCTCTTTGAGTGCTTTCTTACCGCAGCAGAGCATGATTGCGTATCCCGGGCGGTTGTCGGGAGTCTCTGATGCCGGAACGAACCGTTCGATTCCTGCTTCACAGGGACATCCGATGGTCGAGGTTGCAAAACCGGTTGCTTCGGTTGCTGCTTTGTATGCCCACTCTTTCGTTACTGCAGTGATGATAACACGGGCAGCCCAAACCGGGAAGCCTTCTGCATATGTGTCTTCAAGAATTACACCGTTGAATTCCATATTATATGAATTGGGCATGGTGGTAAATAGCGTTTGCGGGTTGACACATACGGCAGCAGGGATAATGGAGCAAGATATGCCGTTGTTCTGGAAAAATTGGGGTGTGTGATTTTCTCAGCAGGATTATTCGGCAGTTTTACGGGTGTGTTTGAGCAGTTTCAGCGGATAGGGAAGAGCAATGCAGAGAACGATCGCGGCAACCATCAACCATACCTGGGAGAAAAGTGCTGTCGGCATACCGATTGCGTCCGCCATAATCCCGATCACCATTATTGCCACGGCAGCCAGCCCCTGAGGAATGCCGATCATGATTCCGGATGCAAGGCCGACACTTCCCGGCATAAGTTCCTGAACCGTCGCGATCTCTACAGAGGCAGTTGCCATCATGAAAAATCCGGCGATTACAAGATAGATAACCGATCCAACACCTGAAAGGAGAAATATTCCGAAATAGGCAGCCGTCGATCCGATGTAGGCGGTGAACATGACCTCCTTTCTTCCGATCTTGTCGGAGAGAGGACCGGCAACGAGGGTTCCAAACATGCCTGCAAAGATCATGCAGCTGACGACGCCTGTCGCCAGCAGATAATCGACGCCCGCATACTTCGTCAGATATAAGGCGGCGAAGGCAAGGAATCCATAGTAAACCCAGGTTCGAAGCGAACTTATTCCAAGAACCAAAGCTGCATTTCTCCATTTGGGTTTTACCGTCTCCGTCTCAACGGTTTTCGGCGGAAGGAACGCCGGTTTCTGCTGGTGTTTTCTCAGCAAAACAGCGACTACGACTGCAGGAATCACCAGCCAGATGAGTGCCGGAAATCCTCCCCACGCAAATAATGCTCCGGTAACGAGAGGTGCTGCTCCGTAGCCAAACGATCCTCCGACCGAGAATAGGGAAAGAAACGTTCACCGGTTTGCCGATGTGGTGAACTGATGGATCTGCTGATAGGCATTCGGGTGGAACATGGAGTTTCCGGCTCCCGTAAAAACTGCCATGACCAAAAGCACCCAGTAATTCTGGGTAAATCCGAATACAGCGACGGCAAGGCAGGTTACAAGAATACACCAGGATATGCCCGGGACCCATCGTCCCTTATCGATCATCCAGCCGATCAGCGGCTGTAATATTACCATGGTCAGCGTGACGAGAGTAAACAGACATCCCGCCATTGCATAGGAGGTGATGCCCTGTTCGGTAAATATGGGAATCAGTGCCGGCAGGATCGCCGGAACCACGGGGATGTAAAAGTCTGCTGCCCCGTGACCTGCGGCAAGACCGGCAATGCGTTTTGTAAGGTCGTTCATGCTATTCTCTCCAGCCGGATGATCTCAACCGGGATCTCCAGATGTTCTTTTGTATGGAAAGCGAATTGTTTTGGAATATTCAGCAGAGCTGCCGTTTTTGAGGTGATGAGGGCTGTATTTTTTGTGTATGCTTCGAGAAACGGGATGCTTCCTTTGTTGAAGATCCCATAGCAGACCGGCGCCGTCAGGAGAGCGAAGTCGATAAACGGCCGGTCGGCATACACTTTCTGCGCCCCGAACGGGGGATTCATCAGGACCGTGTCTGCTGAAAGCGGTTCGGCATTTTCATCGATATGCATCCGCAGCCATTCGATATCGACGCCGAACGCTTCGGCATTCTTTCGGACAATTTTCAGGGCAGCTTCATCTATATCGACACCAATGACCGTTGCTCCAAGGAGTGCCGCCCCTATCGAAAGCATTCCTGTTCCACAGCCAATATCCACAACTGTCATCCCTTCAATATCGCCGGCCAGGGCTGCTTCGTGGAGAAGCCTCGCTGCCAGCGGGGCCGGGGTCATGTATTGTTCAAGATCGGCAACCGGTGAGTGAAATCCCTGTACCTTCTGCAGGCACATCTCAAGTTGTCTAAGTTTCATGGTAAAATTTCATCGATGACGTAATCGTCCCAGCTGCGTTTTCCAAGAACGATCTCAAATTCGCAAGGCGAGAGAACGGGCATCGGAAACCTGCTCTGGTCATCCAGAGCAAGTCTCGGGCATACCGTATTCACATAGGCATCGAATCCGAGATTTCTAAGCTGCATCTCGGAAATTTCCCGAATCAGAATGACCGTGGCATTTTCGTTCAAGGTGGCAAGCTGTTCAGCCAGTTCACGGCGTGCCTGACCCGACTTGGAAGAGAGCAGGATCCCGAATGTTTTTGCCTGCTTTGCCTTTTCGATCTGGGTAAACCGTTTTCGCAAGAGACGGTCGGCAGAAACCTCCTGCAGGATACCATCGGCGAACGGGTCGAGGGCAAAGGTCGGTTTTTTCGTGGCGAGCGATACGCCGATCGCATGGAAAACCCCGGTCCCGATGAACAGATATGCTTCGGCGTTTGCTTTCCTTGCCGAAGCATAGGTACATCCAAGAACCTGCCCCACGAGAGGGGTTCGCGAGGATCCCGCCCCGATTATGGCGTTCACTCCGCATTTATTCAGCCACGTGCAAATTTCCTTTGTCTGATGAGCGTGCTGGATCGTCGTGGTGATCCCGACCGACTCATATTTTTTGAGTTTAGGCACGGCTAACTTCAGAATTTCCAGAGAAATATCCTGCTGGAACGGGAGATAGATAACGTTTTTCTCCGGGGTCACCGGCGTGTGCCCGACATGAACGAGAACATCCGCCCACTCTAAAGCGTCCAGACTCAGATCGCAGGCTCCCCAGCAGGCATCTCCGCTGACAAGGACCTCAAATCCCTCGTTTTTCAGAGTTGCTGAGATCTCCGCTGCGTTTCGTTTCAGCCCTTCGGGAAGCTGGACGGCGACCCGTTTTGCATTTCGGCTTTTCAGCTGGGTAATAACTTCAGAAAGCTGAATCAATGATCTTCACACCGTTTTCGTCAACATCGATCGTGACAAGCGTTTTGTAGGGAATGCCGATGTCGGGGGATCCTCTGTTTACAACAAACAGAATATCCACAAGTTCCGCACCGGCAATTTTCAGAGCAGGAAGGATCCCTTTGATCGTTCCGCCGGTGCTGATGACATCGTCAATGATCACGACTCTGTCGCCTTTTTGTACACAGTTCATATAGATGGTTCCTTTGAAGTATCCGGTCTCCTGACCGATGACGACTTCGCCCGGCAGACGGTATTCCCGTTTTCTGATAACAACAAAGGGAATGCCTGTCGCAAGAGTTAGCGCAGTCCCTATATGGATTCCCATTGCCTCGGACACCACGATCTTATCGACATTTTTCAGATCGAGGGACGCCATCATCGCCGCCGTCACATCACGCAGAAGTTCTGCAGTGACTTCTGGAATGCCGTCTGTAAGCGGGTTTATGAAGTAATTATAGACCACCCCGTCTTTTTCCCGTTTGACCATGGGACATGTCAGAAGGGATTCTTTGAGGATTTCAAGCATGCCTCATATATTGACGTTTATTACAAATACGTCTAACGCCGGCGAGACAAGGTTTTTCTGTTCGTGCCGCTAATGCTCTTCCAACGAAATACATTCCGGCTGTTCTTCTGCTGACAGTTTTGCTCGTTCTTAGTGTCGGCTGTATCAGTCTCGGGACACAGACAACCGACATAGTCATGGGAAATGAAACGGTCGGTCATATTTATATCACGCCGGTCACCGATAATCTCCTTTCACATGAATCGGTGACGGAGAAGTTCGATATGAAGGTAGAGCTCTTCGGTTTTACCTTTACCAAAGAGGGAGTTACGCAAAGCGAGGCTGAGAATATCATGGATACGCTTTCGTCCGTCAATACGACAGACACCTCCTCCCTGCTCGATCTTGGGTTCCTTCCTTCACTTGACGAACTGTCTCCGGACGATCCGGATGATTTTCTGAACCAGCTTCTCACAATGCCGGTGACCAATCAGGAAACAGAGGCGGCACTCGACTTGATCGATTTTGACGGTGCCGGCGAACGGATTCAGGCATCAGCCGAACGTATCGCCGAACTTTTAGGGCTCGTCTGATTCAGAGACAATGTTCGAGTAAAAATTTGATGCCGATCAAAACGAGGATCACTCCTCCGAAAATCTGCATTTTGTTCCCAAGAATACTGCTGAGTTTGTGACCCGCGAGGACCCCGAAAAATGAAAACACAAAGGCGACCACGCCGATGATCACTGCCGGGAGAAGGATCACCTCTCCGATTAAAGCAAAACTCGTTCCGACAGCGAGGGCATCTATGCTCGTTGCAACGGCTAAAAGCAGCAGCACATTCCACCCTATAAGACTGATGCCCTCTTCATTCACGGAAAAACTTTCCCAGATCATTTTTTCGCCGATGAAGAAGAACAGACCGACAACTATCCAGTAGCCGAATGGATCGATCATCTGCGTGATGGGGACCCCGATTGCCCATCCAATAAGCGGCATCGCAAACTGGAAAAATCCGAAAAATAACCCGGCAGTCATCCCTGTTTTTACGATATTCTCTTTGAGCACTGCACCGCCGGCGAGCGATACGGAAAACGAATCCATCGCGAGACCAATCGCGATGACCAGTGATGAGAGGAGAGGATCAGTCATTAAAAGACAGTTTTTCCGTTTCGGCGGACATGCTCGACGCCTTCAGGATCCTCGACTACGACAACGAATGTACCGTGACAGGGTTTCGTGTAGGCATAAACGAGTTTTTCATTGGCGACGCCGACGATAAGCGGCGGGATGCCGATGAGTGCTTTATCCAGAAGTTTGAATCCGGGAGGGACTTCGTAATTTTCCGTACTTTTTGATTTAATGATCTCCCGTGCTTCTTTGAAACTGCAGTTCTTTGCCAGAATCTCGTAGTTCATATTTTCAAGACAGCCCATTCGAGTACCTCGTCTAATTTTATGAGAAGGGGCCGGGTGTTGTGCGTCACCGGAGCCACGACTTTTTCAGTTGGATATTCGATCTCTTCAGCGAGATCGTATGCATGTTCGCCGAAAAGCACCGAAACGAGCAGAGCTTTCGGGGCTACCGCCGACGTTGTCGCCGTGTAGGTGAGTCCTGCATCATTGTGTATCAGGGAAATGATCAGCGGATACTCACTCGTTCCGTCGGCCAGTTCTCCGATGGCCTTCTCGACGTCTTTGTATGTCGAGACATAATGACTTTTCGGATCACTGGTTTTAATGAGCTGCTTAGCTGACGGATTCGCCGCAACGATCGGGTGGTGCCCAGCATCCTGCAGAAAATCTGCGATGTAAAGAACAAGCGAGGACTGTACAGGGATCTGGGGACAGCCGATTAAAATGAGCACCTCTCCCATAGTAGGTATTCATCTGTTTTGTTAAGGTATAAATATTGGTTTGATGGTGATTATCCAACATATTCGCTCTGTATTTTGAGTACTTCTTCGTTGTTTTTTGCATTGGCATACTCTTCCAGCGGCTCTTCGTTGAGTTTAAGAAAGTTCAGACCCCAGTTGAATTTTTCCAGAATACGTACGGCTTGCTCCTGCTCTCCGAGAATCACGAGAGCTGCCGCTATTGCCTCGACCGAGGTCAGAGTGAAGGGTTTTCCAAAGTTTACCGGGTTTGCGGCAACGAGATACGGCAGAGCCCTCCGGTTTTTCCAAGGATTGAGGTTGGTTGTATCAAGAACGATCCATGAGCAGTCCAGTGCCGTAATGGAAGTGACCCATTTTCTATCCCAGGGGGAAATTACGTATTCGGCGGTAGGGTCAAGAAGGAGCGTGGTTTTTGGGACATGAGTGATTTTATTTACGACATTGATCATCCCAAACTTTCGCAGTTTTTTGACAGTACATTTTTTCGGATCACAGGAGTTGTCGCGGTATGCAATGAGTGATATCAAAATGCCCATGATCTTTATTTATGTCTTCCTGCTACAAATAGTATACTCATGTTTATCCTCGCCTCACCATGCGTTTTGCATGAAAATCTTCGTGCAGACGGCATTACAACCGATGAAGACCGTGAGGTTTTCATAAAATGCAGAAAAAGGTGCGGGGAGTTTGGTATCGAGATTGTTCCGTTGCCGTGTCCGGAGACGCTGTATCTTGGAACTCCCCGTACTCCTGGTTCTTTTGCCGAAAGGCTTGATACTCCTGAGTTTTCGGCTCTTCTCGACCGGTTAGAAAAGAAGGTAAGGGACCTGATTTCGACGAAAGGCGAACCCCTTTGTATTCTTGGGGTTAACTCGTCTCCGACCTGCGGGGTAACAACTACGTATTTCACGAATGAGAAATCTGTTGGTCCGGGTGTTTTTCTGAAAAGATTCTCCGGGCTATGCGCGGTTGACGCTCGTGTTTTTGCAAAATACCGGATATATCTGGCCTCACCGCTTTTTTCCGAGAGCGAACGCTGGTACAATACGTACCTCGACGAAGTCCTTCGAAAGAATTTCTTTTCAGTGTATCTCCCTCAGGAGATGGATGACACCGAAGACGGCAGAGAGGGATCCCGTGAACAAACGATCTATGCAAAAAATCTATCTGAACTGAAAAAGGCGGATATCATTGTCGGCATCATCGACGGATCGGATGCGGATTCTGGTACTGCCTGGGAAATGGGATATGCATTTGCATCCGGAAAACGGGTGGTAGCTCTAAGGACGGATTTCCGGAAGTTCAGCGGGAACGAACGGGTGAATCTCATGCTCGAGATGGAGGCCGAGGTCGTTTCGAATGTCGATGAGCTTGTTTCGGCACTGGCCTTTCACCCGCTTCCCTGATTTTTTGCGAACCTGTTAGTAATGAAATTACCCGGCCAGTCTTCGGGCGACGGCCAGATTGTCTTTATCAGTTCTGATTTCGTCGGAGGGCGTTTCCATAATGAAAGCGCAGTTCGAGATCTTTGGAAACGTCAGGACATCATGAATGGTTTCTTCCCCAAGGTAACCGAGCCCCAGATGTTCGTGTCTGTCCAGGTGGGATCCGACTCCGCCTTTCATATCGTTGAGATGGATGACCTTGAGTCGTGCGAGGCTTCCTGCCTCATCGTTGAACCAGCTGAATACGGTCTCCGCTCCATGGCCTTTTAGGTCATAGCCGGCTGCTGCTGCGTGGCAGGTGTCAAAACAAAACCCGACCCTTCGTTCATTTGAGAGGGCGTCGGAGATCACGCCGATATCCGTGAAGGTTCCGCCGACGGTATTTTTTTCGTTTGCGGTGTTTTCAAGCAGGATCATGGTCTCGCCTTTGGATTCGTCCAGCGCCTGACCGATCGCCGCGATAACTTTCTCCTGACCTTTTTTATGTCCGTCTTCTTTTCCGTGATGACCCAGATGTGTTACGAGATAGGGAATCTTCAACTGATCGCAGCGGTTCAGTTCCTCAGTCATCGTGAAGATGGATCTTGCATATATCTCGGGTTTTTCTGCAGCCAAATTTGGAAGATAGGGCATGTGATCAACGACCGGTCCGATTCCCGAGAGGGTCAATGCATCGATGAACGCTTTCGAGACAGCGGGTTCGATCGGTTTTGCAGCCCAGACTCGCGGACTCCGCGTAAATATCTGGAAGGTGTCGCATCCCGCCTCTTGGGCCATGGACACGGCAAGAGGTAAGGAGCCGGCGATCGATACATGGAATCCGAGTTTAATCATTTCGTTCTCTCCATTCTTTTATCATTGCAAAAAGTGCATCAGCAATGGTTTTCGGGTTCGCTCCCCAGTGAACCACTGCGCCGAAGTATCCGTTGTACATGCCTATCCCGCTGTTTTCTGCCCGACAGCATCTTGCGATAAACGGCTCCCTGTTTACCTGGGTGATTGGGCATATGTCTTCGAACTCGAAGTCGTACCCGTAATTCTCGTGACAGATCTGTCTGCCGGTCCGGCAGCAGGCGATCCTTGATCCTTTTGGCGGGATGTCCCGGTCCAGTGTATGCGGAAATCCGCCGGCCCTGCACGGATAGATCTCCGTGTCGAGTTTACTGATGTCTCTGATGTGATGATCGAAGACGATATTCTCCGTTTCGAAAAACCCGAGCGATTCAAGTCCCGTGAGCGTATCGACGAGCGAGGGATTCGGCGGCGTGATGTCGAAGACATGGACCGTTTCAAACGTTGAAAGATCGGGATCACACACGAATGTCATGTGATCGTCCTCTTTTCCAAAGACGGTGCATCTTTTTTTTGTTGAAAGCGCTTTTCTGACCAGGCCTGCCCGGTCATGGGTATTTACCTCTTTTTTCCAGACAAAAGTGTCCTTTGATCCTGCGACGAGTTCTACCGATTCGATATCCCGCATGAGTCCAATACCGTCTTTCGGCTGTATTTTCAGGACCTCAATCCCGTCCGGTGTCGGGTGGATCAGATATTCTGTGAGGAAATACACTTTGTCGCCGAGCGGTGATGTGGCGGCATTGCCGACGAATTTACACTCCTTAGGAAATATCATCATTCAGGTCTTTCTATTTTTGTCAGTACTTCGATGAATTTGTAGGTGAGTTTGACTGTCCCGCCGCCGATATGGCGGATGGTGATCGGCGATTCCGGAGCCGTTTTAATTGCGAGTTTGTTCCCTTCGTAGACAAAGATGATTTCATTATTTTTTATGTATGCTGAAACATCCGCCCCGGTCATTTTCACACAGCCGATTTCCTGTATCTGTTCTTTTAAAGAGTCCCACATGATTTATAGTAAATTGGGCTTTGGAGGATTAGTATTTTATCCAGCCGTGATTTTCCAGGCTCAACACAAATCCTTATATCCGGTCACTCACACATATTTGTTAACGAAATTTTCGTTTGCGAAAATATAGGTAACAATCCCGACTGATCACTATGACTGAAGAACCCTTTATGATTGACAATCCCTACTCCATCTCCTATCCGGAGATTCTTGCTCTTGCATCCGAAGACGGCAAAACAGTTGAACTCATCGAGAGGTTTGACTGTATGGGCGGGGCGATGTGGGTGAAAAATCATTATGCGAAAAGTCCGCTTGTCAAAAGTTCCCGCATCGTTTCCAACACCCAGCGTTTTCTCCTTGAGACCGGCGATGTCAGCCTGCAACTTGAAGGCTCCTACTTTCCTGCAGGAATTTGCGGAGCGGAAGTAACCGATTCGGAGATATCTGTCTCGTATCTCGGTCTCGGCGGGGGGGGTGTCGGAGCAAGTATCTGCCGGGCGACTGCCGGCGGCGTCTTACGTCATACCTGTGATGTGTGCGGAGGAGGGAAAGTTGCCGGCTCGACAATTTATCTGCCGAGATATACCCGGGTCATCATCGGTCTCGACGATACGGATACCTCAGAAGAGGGAGCGACCTGGACGCTTGCCCACAACATATCGAAGGCTGTTGAAACATCCAGCTCCCGTTATCTCTCCCACACGATAACCCAGCTTTATCCGGTTCCCTACCGGACCAAAAACTGTGTCGCTCTCGCCTGCGAATTTGCAACGACGGAACCCGAGAAACTCATCGACCGGTTCGAAACTCTGGTCAGACGCTACACGGTTTCCGACGAGACCGGTCTTTGTGCCTACATCGGTTTCGATCCATCAGCGATCATGCCGTATGCACTAAAAGTCAAAGCCGGCGAAGTGAGCTTGAATGATTTTGCGGCTGTTCGCCATCATCTGGATGTACGGATCGAAGGACGGGGCATCATCGGAGCGGCGGCGGCGATACCTTTCTACACGAATTACGCCGAGGCCCTGTTGATATGACCGGAGGGAGTAATGTCTGCAGATATACATGATCTTGGCCGAATCAAACACCTGCTTTTAGCCGTCGGTTCAGCAAGGGTGACCGGCATCCCGCTTCCGGCTTCGCTCTCGTCCACCGCCGGCCCGGGCGCCGGCAAAGGCGGATCGGTGTTTTTCTCCGACGGCGTTTCCCGGATACGGTTAACGCTGGATGAGAAGAGCTCTGTTCTGATCGAAAACTTTGGGAACTTTGCGGTTCTTACGTTCGATGGACCGGAGGGTCCGGTTTTTGTTGAAGGGTTTGTGGAAAAAACCGGCTGTCACTGCCCAAAGCAGGCGTATATCACGATAAATGAGGGCTGCATTTTTTCATGTCGGTATTGTAATGTTCCAAACCAGGAAAAACACACAAAAACCCCGGAAGAAATCGTTTCTCTGATCACGGATGCCTGTTCCCGGGATACGATCGAGTGTATCTCTCTTACGAGCGGCGTTATAGGGACGATGAAAGAGGAAGAGGAATGCCTTTTTGCCATTCTGGAAAGGGTGAGATCCTTTGGTCTGCCGATCGGCGTTTCGGTGTATCCAACTCCCGGTCTTTCCAAAAGACTCTTCGAGCTTGGAGTCTCCGAGGTGAAGTTCAATCTTGAGACCGCGACTGAGAAATTATTTGCCGAGATGTGTCCCGGACTTGACTGGGAGGAGATATGGGCCGCCCTCAAAGAAGCGGTAGATATTTTTGGAAAAAACCGTGTCTATACCAACATCATTCTGGGTCTTGGTGAGTCAAAAGCCGAGATGAAAGCATGCATCATGCAGTGTCTCGAAAATGGGATCATTCCGATCATCCGGCCGTTGACTCCATCGGCAGAGCTTTCTGATTATTCCCGTCCATCTGCGGCGGATATTCTCGGAATTGCTGAATTCCTTCTGAGTGAACTTCCGCGGTTTGATTTCGATCCGTCAGAGGCCAGGACGATGTGCGCAAAATGTATGGGTTGCGATCTCACTCCGATGACAGATTTGCATGCGGGGAAGGTGACGGCATGAAGAAGGAAGATGGATTTGCCTCCGCTGTTTTACACGCAGCTGATGCTTGTTACGCGGTTCCCGGCTATCCGATCACGGATCTTGCGGAAAAATGTGGAGCGGAGTACACGGTCAATGAAAAGATTGCTCTCGAGTATGCTCTTGGAATGTCTCTTTCCGGGAAAAGAGCAGTGGTGATCGTCAAAAATGCCGGCATGAACACCCTTTCCGATCCGCTGGTCTCTGCGACCTATCAGGGGCTTAAGGCGGGTGTCGTGATCATTGCAGGCGACGATACTGAGGTTCGCGGATCCCAGACCAGGCAGGATTCAAGGAAGTACGAGGATGTTGCCTCGGTCCCGGTCCTTGAACCAACAGCAGATGAACTCTGCTTTTCGGTCGAGGAGGCCATGCAGCGTTCGGAAACCTACTCGAGGGTCGCGATCATTCGTGTCACTCCGCCTGTTTTGGATGCCGAAGCTTCGGATGTTTTCCTTCCTGAACGAAGAGACGGATCCGGGATAGTATTCCTGGATGATCTGACGATGAAAGGAAAATGCGAGTATGCAGAGAACATCACCGCCGTTATGAAACATGATCAGAACCGGCAGAAGATCGTTCCCGAGACGTTCGCTTCCCGAGGTCATTACCGAACTGTCTGCAGAACCTGCCCATACAAACCGCTGTTTTACATCTTGAAAAACACACTTTCGCTGAATAAGAGCGCCGCGATCTGCGATACAGGATGTTCGCTTTTATCAAAGAATCCGCCGTATTCTTTTTCTCTTGCGAACTACGGACTCGGCTCTTCCCCGGCGGTAGCTTCGACGAGCACGAAGGTCGCCCTCATGGGTGATTATGCGGTTTTGCACTCGGGGCTGAATGCTCTCATCGATATGTACGAAAAGCACTGCTCTTTGCTCTGTATTATTTTGAAAAACAGAAAACTGGGCATGACCGGCGGTCAGGACTGCCCTGATATTCTGCCTTATCTGGCCCGGTTTACACTCACCGTCGTTTCGGCCGCTGACCCCCGTCTTGAAGAGCTGATTGAAAAAGAAGTTGCTGAAACTACCGGCCTGAGAGTTCTGGTCGTCGAAGGGGAGTGCCCCTCTGGAGAAAATCATGAAATCATTGAATGTTGAAATATGCGATGTAACGCTCAGGGATGGTGAACAGACGCCTGGGGTGTCTTTCACCTGCGAAGAAAAACAGGATATTGCCCAGCGCCTTTCAGATATCGGCATCGATATCATCGAAGCAGGATTTCCAAGCGTATCCGAGTATGAAAAATGTACCGTGAGGTCCATCGTCGAGATGGATCTGCCGTCTGAGATATGCTGTTTATCCCGCTGTTTTCAAAGCGATATCGACGCAGCGATAGACTGCGGTGTCGATCTTGTCAGTCTGTTTTTCGCGACATCGGATCTGCATCTCCGTATAAAATACAAGAAGACCCGGGAAGAGATGCTCGATCTTGCTCTCAAAATGCTCGATTATGCTCTCGATCACGGAATTAAGGTGCGATTCTCCGCCGAGGATGCATCGAGAACGGACACAGCATTCCTGAAAGATATGTATGCGAAAGGAGCTGAACGGGGAGCTTCCTACAGCAGTTATGCCGATACGGTCGGCTGTATGACGCCTCTTTCCATGTACGAGACCGTGCTTGAACTAAACGCCGGGCTGAAAAATCCTCTGTGTGTTCACTGTCATAATGACATGGGTTTTGCCAGTGCCAACACGTTTACTGCAGCCCAGGCCGGGGCCTTTCAGCTTCACACAACGGTGAACGGTATCGGCGAGCGGTGCGGAAACGCTTCCCTTGAAGAGGTCCTCGTCGCACTCAGAATGCAGGGGGGCGTTGACCGTTATGATCTGTCTGCTCTTCAGACTCTTTCCCGGACTGTGGAAACCTATTCCGGCATAAAAATCGCAAAAACCAAACCCGTCGTAGGTGAGCATGCTTTCTGCCATGAAAGCGGCATCCACATAGCGGCTTTGATTCAGGACAGAAATACCTACGAGTATTATCCGCCTGAGATGGTCGGATCCGAACAAAAGTTCATTCTCGGCAAACATACCGGAAGAAAAGGACTCGAGTATATTCTGACGACCCTTGGATATACTCCATCCCCAAGCGAGGTCAATGTGATTCTTGAGCGGATCAAATCGATCAGCGAGACAAAACAAAGTATCACTCAGGATGTTCTTCTCTCGGTAATTTCCGAGGTCAGACAGGAAACTGAATTGAAAAAGACGTCGGGCTTTGATAAAGCCAGGACAGGATGAATATGGCAGGAACACTTTCCGAACGGATCCTCGGGTCGGCCGAAGGAACGTATGTCGACCGGATGGTCGATCGTGCCTTTGCCCATGACGGGACCGGTGCTCAGGCACTGGTCGCATTCGAAAATTTCCGGATCCGGGACAAGTCCATTGTCAATCCGGAAAAAATATCTATAATATATGATCACATCTCGCCGGCGAACAACTCGGTCACGGCTGATCTTCAGGGAGATCTTCGCAAGTTTTCCCGAGAAAACGGAATGCATTTTCATGAGGTCGGGTGCGGGATCTGTCATCAGATAATGAGCGAAGGAGTCTGTCTCCCAGGCGAGATCGTTGTAGGAGCTGATTCGCATTCCTGTACGCTAGGGGCACTCGGCGCGTTTTCAACCGGTGTTGGAGCAACCGATATGGCGGGAATCTGGGCGACCGGCGGGACCTGGTTCAGGGTTCCCGAATCTATCGGTGTTGTGCTTTCCGGCAAACTTTCTGGTCACGCCGAACCGAAGGATGTCGCACTATCTTGTGTAAAGGCGCTTGGCATGGACGGCGGGACCTACAAAGCTCTGGAGTTTATCGGCGACGGGGCTGCCGGCATGCCTGTCGAAGGAAGGCTGACGTTGTCTAACATGGCTGTCGAGACCGGAGCGAAGGCCGGTTTGTTCTATGCGGATGAATTGACCCGCGAACATTTGATAACCTACGTGGCGGATGAAAAAACTGTTTCTCTGCAGAAACCCGAAGACTGCAACTATGAATCAGAGATTTACCTTGATCTCGATCATATCGAACCGCTGCTTGCTGTCCATCACCGTGTCGATAACGCCGTACCGGTTGCACAGTATTCGGGCATCCCGATCGATCAGGTATTCTTAGGTACCTGTACAAACGGACGGTTTGAAGATCTCAAACGGTTCGCTGATATCGTCAGGGGGAAAAAAGTCGCTGTACGAACGATCGTGACTCCTGCCTCGAAGGATGCGTATGCAAAAGCTCTATCGACAGGTGTTTTGTCCGATATACTTGAAGCGGGCTGCGTTATCTGTCCGCCGGGCTGCGGGCCGTGTCTTGGGGCACATATGGGTGTCCTTGGCGAAGGTGAGGTTGGTCTGTCCACAGCGAACCGGAATTTCAGGAACCGGATGGGTGTTGGAGCCGAGTATTATCTCTGTTCTCCTTCGACTGCAGCCGTTAGCGCTCTTTGCGGCGAGATCAGATCGCCTGATGGATTGGAAGGGGGGCTGAACTGATGATCGTATCTGGACATGCCGTTGTGATCGGGGAGGATGTGGATACCGATATGATCATTGCCGGGCGTTATCTTAGGACGACGGATCGTTCGATCTGGGTCGAACATGCCTTTGAAGATTATGATAAGAGTATTGCCGGAAGACTGAACGGCGCCGTATTGGTTGCCGGGAAAAATATCGGCTGCGGTTCTTCCCGCGAACAGGCTGCTGCTGCCATCAAAGAAGCGGGCGTCCGTGCCGTTGTTGCTCCGTCTTTTGCTCGAATCTTTTTCCGGAACTGTGTAAATCTTGGATTATATGTTTTTGAGGCGGATGTCGTGTGCGAGGATGGGGATGTCGTGTCTTTTGACACTGATGATTCATATGTAAAAATATCGGATGCCGTTTATCAGGCAAAGCCGCTCTCGAACCGTATGAAGGAGATTCTCTCCGCCGGCGGGCTGAATGACTATCTCTCCAGGCAGGGTGAGCCATGAGCCTTCGTATCGCTGTAGTGAAAGGTGATGGTATCGGGCCAGAGGTGATTCCTGAGGCACAAAAAAATCTTGAGCATTTTCTCACCAATGCGGATTTTTTTGAGGTCGAACTTGGTTTCGCCAAATGGGAGAATACTGGGTCCGCCTGTTCTGCAGAAGATATTCGTGAGCTGAAGAGGGCGGACGCCATTCTTTTCGGGGCCGTGACGACACCTCCAGATCCGGATTACCGGAGCGTTCTTCTGAAGATCAGGCATGAACTCGATTTGTATGCGAATCTTCGTCCTATACGAGCCCTTCAGTCATCCGCTCAACGTTCACCTGTCGATATGATGATCGTGCGGGAGAATACCGAGGGACTTTATTCAGGTATCGAGGAAATCGGTGAGGAGAGGTCAACGACCCTCCGCGTGGTGACGAAGGCAGGTTCCAGACGAATTGCAGAGAAAACCTGCTCCCTTGTCTTGGAACGAAATCGGAATCATCCGCTCGTTATCGGCTACAAAGGGAACGTGCTCAAATCAGATCTGCTTTTCAGGGATACCTGCAGCGAAGTAGCATCGTCATTTGGGATACAAACAAAAGCGGTGTTTATCGATGCATTGTGTCTCGATGTTTTGCAGCATCCGAACAATTATGATGTGATTGTTACAACAAACATGTTCGGCGATATCTTAAGTGATGTCTGCGGGTATCTCACCGGAGGTCTTGGGATGCTTCCGAGTGCGAACATAGGGGATACGCATGCATTTTTCGAGCCTGTTCACGGGAGTGCTCCAGATATTGCCGGTAAGGGTATAGCAAATCCGGTTGCTGCGATCCGGAGTGCAGCGATGATGCTTGAGTATTTTGGGATGAAAGATGAAGCCCGTCTCATCGAATCATCGATATTTGATCTGATCAGCAGCGGTATATCTACACCTGATCTTGGAGGTTGTGAATCAACTTCATCGTTCGGTAGCCGTCTGCTTGCAGCCGTCTGTAAAAAAGAAGAGAAAAAAATATAATTTGTTGGGTCATGGTGTCTCGCCGTACAAGCCGGCTGCTTCCAAACCGCCGTCTGCCCAAAGAAGTGCTCCAAGAGCCCCGATCCTTCCTTTTCCGTTTGCACTGTCGATAAAGGTGATGCCGAGTTTTTCGGCTTCGGTTACTGCCTCTTCACGGGTAAGGAGTTCGGTTTTCACCCTATTTGTAACTGTTGAATCCGGAAGACGAATGCCGGCAAAATAGCAGATACCGGTTGTTTTGCTCATTGTTTTTTCTTCGATGAAAGCTTTGACGAATGCAATAAGCTCGGGTTTTTTCTCAGGTTTTACTGAGAAGGTTATCACTGAACCTGTACAGTTGGTGGTCTTTTCAGGGGCTTTTGGGTTAAGCTGGATGATCCGCATACCAAGGAAGGTGGCCCCGTCAATCGAACAGGCTTCGCCGCACTTTAATGCAAGGACCCAGGTTGCTCCTCCCTCTTTCGTGTCGTTATCATCTATACCGAAGGTGATCTTCTCGTATTTCGGCAGAATGATCGTGCTTCTGCAGATACGTGCACCGCCTACTTTCAGATCTTCTTCACTCGCATATTCCGTTCTGAGAACACCCGGAGTCTAGGATAAGCAGGCAGCGACCCCAACTCCTGCCCCCGCAGCTCCTGCCCAGGAAGTTCGTACTTCATTCCCCTCTACAACGACGGCTTCAAGCGCCTGTCCGCCGAGTTACGTATCCGAGGGTCCAAAGCTAATGGGATACGAACCGATTTTTGCGAGCATCGTCATTGAGGTCCCTTCGGTTTTTGCGGAGATGAGTGCTCCTTTCGCTCTTCTCCAATTCATGTGGTCCCATTCGATTGGTCCTCTTGCATGACATTGTTCGTGTATTTCGGCAATGCCATTTTTTTCATCCGTCATTACAAGGAGGCGGTGACAGAACATCGTTACAAATTTTTCTTTTATCTGATCTGGGGTTAATGTGATTTTCATATTTTTGATACCGGGAATTTCGTTAACAGAAAGATCGGTCGTATGAGTATAAGAGATATTCGATGGGGTCTGTCTCATACACCCACTTATATTGACCATAACCTGGCAACCAAACCTGGTTGATATCAATGGTAATTTAATCAGGTTTTTCACCTGGTTGAAATCTCTTAAAACGCGCAAAATTGGATTTTATTTGAAAATAAATAAGAATTGAGGATTAATTGAAGAACCCTCTGTTATTTGATTGAATCTGTTCAGTTCATGTTTTAAATAATATGGGTGGGTGTATTTTGTGTAATTAGTTTAACAATAACTAAATGATAATATATTATGGTAAATTCATGCAAATCTAAGCCAGAATCGGGCTTCTTTTGATTGAGAACATTTATCTATCTTCTTATTCAATTATATCAGTAATCGATTTTGGTCGATTAAAGGCTGGTGCATATAAGCAATGGCATTTGCAATGCATATCAACATGGAGCGATGTACTGGTTGTAACAATTGTGTCGTAGCATGTCCAGTAAACGCACTTGAACTTTGTACCGTAGATCCTGCCTCAACTGACAAGATCTATGCTGTGACCGACGGCAAGGCAATCTCCCTTGACCTGAATCACAAATTATGTGCAGGGTGCGGTGTGTGTGTGGAAGCATGCCCATATAATGTTATCAAACTAGTTGCATCGCAGGCCCCCGCGGCAAAAGCTGCTGAAGAGGGTCACTGAGGAGAGAGAGGAAAACATCATGGTAATAAGCACAATGTTTCCAAAATACTCTACGAAGATCGAGGGTGAATCCGTTACAATGGAGCAGCGTCTCCTGTCGAAGGTTTCTCACCTTGTGTTAACAACCAGCAAGTGTACCGGTTGTGGCATCTGTGCCGATGCATGTCCCAAAGAAGCAATTTCTCTAGGCATGGTCGGTGCATCTGTCCGCGGTGTAGCTGCCGGTGGCGCACCTATCACTGTCGACCCCGCAAAATGTTCATACTGCGGTGTCTGCACGATTCTGTGTCCGTTTGATGCACTTCTCGTAGAAGTTGACGGTGAACCAAGCCTCCCGATTCTGGAGCAGGAAGGTTTCCCCGAGTATGATTTTACTGCCGAGATTAGCGAGGAGAAGTGCATCCGCTGTACATCCTGTCATGAGGCCTGCCCGCATGATGCAATTGTACGTGATGTCCCCGTTTATGAAGGCGAAGTTGAAGGCGGCGCAAAACGCCAGACCGCACTCGTTGCAAAAACGACTTTCGTTGTTGACAAAGAGCTGTGTACAGTCTGTGGTGTCTGTTCATCTCTTTGTCCGGCAATCGAACAGAAGCGTGTTCCGTTCACTTCTGAAAAAGTTGGATCCGAAGGCGAGATCATCTGGACCGAAACCCTCTGTGACGGCTGTAAGATCTGTGTTGAGGCCTGCCCGCACGATGCAATCACCGTCGACCGGACCGTCAATACCGAGGCCAAGCTCCAGGGTAAAGTCTCCATCGACAAATCCGAGTGCATCACGTGTACCTGGTGTAAACAGGTCTGCCCGAGCGAAGCCGTTACGATCACAAAATTCTTCGAAGGCGGACTCATCGTCGATGCTTCCAAGTGTCCCGGCGGCTGTTCTACGTGTGTCGATGTCTGCCCGTGCAAGGCTCTGTATCTGCCGAGCCCCATGCCGGCCATCAATATGAAGCGCGACAGCATCGAGGCCAACATCGCCATTAACAATGAGCTTTGTATCCTCTGCGGTGCATGTGTGAATGCATGTCCGTCTGAAGACGCCCTCACGCTGAAGAGAACCGGCATCCGCATCAAAGGACCGGAGACCGACCTGTACAAAAAGATCGCCGCCAAACTGTGTGTTCCTCGTACCTCCAAACTCGTAGAATCTACCTTTGGTCAGGTCGAAACGAAAAAACTGGAGTGAACAAATATGACAAGTGCAAAAGCATACAAAGATGCTGCCCTTGCAGCACGTCTCTCTGACCGGTATTACCGGCCAAAGCAGGACAGCGACCCGTCGTTCACTGCCGAAGTTGAAAAGATCGGAGGAACCGAAGCCCACATCTGTTTCCAGTGCGGAACCTGCACGGGATCCTGCCCGTCCGGCACCCGCAGCAGCTACCGTATTAGGAACTTCATGCGCCGCGTCAATCTCGGCATGCGTGATGTCTGTATCAACGATCCCGATCTCTGGCTGTGTACGACCTGTTACACCTGTGCCGACCGCTGCCCGCGTGATCTCATCCCGACGGATGTCATCATGGCAATGCGGAACATCGCAGCAAAACAGGGCATCGTCCCAAAGAACTTCCTTGCCACGGTGAACTTCATCTACAACACCGGTCACAGCGTCCCCAACAACGATGCGAACCGTGCGGCCCGCGTCAAGTTGGGTCTTGAAGCTGAACCTGAAACCACCAGCAAGTATCCCGAATATATTCCGGCCATCCGGAAGATCCTTGAGATCTACGGCACCAAACAGCTCGCGGACAGAGTCCTTGCGGAGGATCAGTAATTATGTCACACGACATGCACAAATACGCATTCTTCCTTGGATGCATTGCCCCGAACCGGTATCCTGGTATCGAGGCATCTGCTATCCTTACAGGTAAGAAACTCGGTATCGATCTTGTTCCGTTAAAGGGAGCATCCTGCTGTCCGGCCCCCGGTGCATTCGGGTCCATCGACCTCAATGTCTGGTATGCCATGGCTGCACGAAACCTCATCCTGGCAGAACAAATGAATATGGATATTGCCCTGATCTGTAACGGTTGTTACAAGTCCATCTGGGAAGTCAACCATAAACTGAAACACAACGACGAACTCCGCGACTCGGTCAACGAAGTCTTAAAGGAAGTCGACATGGAATTCAAAGGTACTTCCAATGTCTATCACCTCATCGAGCTTTATTATAATGATGAAGTCTGCGGTGTCGACATACTCAAAGACAGTGTTACCACTCCGCTCAACGGTGTAAAAGTCGCCTGTCACTACGGGTGTCACCTGTTAAAACCCCAGAAAGACCGTGAATTCTTTGGCGATGTTATCTGTGATTCCGAACACCCGACCTGGTTTGAAGATTTAGTAAGTGCCATCGGTGCAGAACCTGTTGAGTATCGTAACAAGATGCAGTGCTGCGGTGCCGGGGGAGGCGTCCGCGGTTACGACATCGCCCATGCTCTCGATATCACCAACGAGAAACTCACGAACATACAGGCTGCCGGTGCTGATGCAATCACAAACTCCTGTCCATTCTGCCAGCTGCAGTTCGACCGCGGTCAGTTCGAAATCGGTCAGAAGTTTGGTGTCGAATGGAACATCCCGGTGCTTCACTACTGTGAAATGCTCGGTCTTGCTCAGGGTATGTCGCCCATCGAGCTCGGTCTCGATCTTCACCAGATTTCCTGCGACCCGTTCCTTAACAAACTGAAGGGAGGACAGTAAAGTGGTATATACAGGTAAAAACGCAGTAGCATCCCCCGCCGCTGAAGAACCGAGAATCGGTGTCTTCATCTGCCACTGCGGTACCAACATCGCCGGTTCTCTCGATGTCCCGGCCGTCAAGGAATACGCTGAAACGATTCCTCATGTCGTCATTGCCCAGAACTATGCATACATGTGCTCGACCCCCGGTCAGAACATGATCAAAGAGGCCATTGAACAGTATCACCTCACCGGTATCGTCGTCGCTGCATGCACCCCCCGTCTGCATGAACAGACCTTCAGAACCGCTACCGCAAACGGTGGTCTGAACCAGTTCAGATTCGAGATGGCCAACATTCGTGACCAGGGTTCCTGGGTCCACATGCACGACTGGGAAGGCGGAACGGAAAAAGCCAAAGATGCCGTCCGTATTGCCGTTGCGAAAGCAGCATTACTCGAAGACCTTTATCCAATGGCCGTACCGGTTGAACACCGGGCCTTAGTCGTCGGTGCAGGTATCGGCGGTATTCAGGCATCCATGGATCTTGCCGCTGCCGGCATCGAGACCTACTTAATCGAGAAGGAACCGACCATCGGCGGTCGCATGTCCCAGCTCGACAAGACCTTCCCGACCCTCGACTGTTCCCAGTGCATTCTGTCACCGAAGATGGCAGAAGCCGGCCGAACACCGAACATCAAACTCTACACCCTCGCTGAAGTCGAGAATGTTGAAGGATACATCGGGAACTTCGATGTAACCATCCGCCGCCACGCCCGCGGTGTCCTTACCCCGACCGAAGCCGCTGCAAAAGGCATCGTCGGCGGAGGATGCAACGGCTGCGGCGACTGTGCAACAGTCTGTCCCATCGTAAAACCCAACACCTGGGAATTCGG
Organism: Methanocorpusculum sp.; assembly: GCA_965229365.1. GTDB lineage: Archaea > Halobacteriota > Methanomicrobia > Methanomicrobiales > Methanocorpusculaceae > Methanocorpusculum. The sequence continues at coordinate 1,348,179 of OZ245878.1, forward strand.
CATGGCACCCCGCAAAGCGATCTACATCCAGCACGCTCAGGTTGTCCCGCTTATCTACACCATCGACTTCGATGCCTGTGTGAAATGCGGCCTCTGCGTCACTGCCTGCGGAACCAAGAAGGCTATCGACCTTGAAATGGAAGACGAACTCTTCACGATCAAAGTGGGTACCGTCATCATTGCAACCGGTTACGAAACCTTTCCGATCGAACAGAAGAAAGAATGGGGTTACAAACTCTACGACAACGTCATCACCTCTCTCGAATTCGAACGTCTGATCTGTGCATCCGGTCCGACCATTGGTCACCTCGTCCGCCCCTCCGACGGTGAGACCCCGAAATCCGTTGCGTTCGTCCTCTGTGCAGGTTCCCGAGACAATACCGGTGTCGGCAAACCCTACTGTTCCCGGTTCTGCTGCATGTATTCGCTGAAACATGCCCACCAGATCATCGAAAAGATCCCTGACTGTAAAGCATACATCTTCTACATGGACATCCGTTCCTTCGGTAAAGCCTACGAAGAGTTCTACTACCGTATCCAGCACGAAGGCGCCAAGTTCATCCGAGGCCGTGTCGCCATGATCCAGGAACTCCCCAACAAGAACCTGCTGGTCATCGCCGAAGATACCCTCCTTGGTATGCCTGTCGAGATCGAAGTCGATCTTGTCGTCCTTGCCGCTGCCATCCAGCCTACTGCCGAAACGGAAGTCGTGCGCAGACACTTCGGTGTTTCCTGCTCGATCGACAAATGGCTTCTTGAAGCCCACCCGAAACTGAACCCCTGCGGAACCACCACTGCCGGTGTGTATCTCGCCGGTGTCTGTCAGGGTCCAAAAGATATCCCCGACACCGTAGCACAGGCAGAAGGTGCCGCATCCGCTGCATCTATCCCGATCCATTCCGGTCAGGTCGAACTTGAGCCCTACTATGCCCAGTGCATCCAGGACCTCTGTGCCGGCTGCGGTATGTGCGTCAACCAGTGTCCCTACTCCGCTCTGTCCATGACGGTCGTCGACGGCAGAACTGTCATGGAAGTCACTGCAGCAAAGTGTAAAGGCTGCGGAACGTGCAGCGGCTTCTGCCCCGGCGGCGCCATCAAGATGCAGCACTTCACGAGCCAGCAGATTCTGGCTCAGATCGATGCCTTCTTCCTTGGAGGTGAACAGTAATGTCTGACGAGTGGAAACCCAAGATTATCGGTATCATCTGCAACTGGTGTTCCTATGCCGGAGCAGATGGTGCAGGTTCAGCCCGTACGCAGTATCCTCCGGACATCAGAATCGTCCGTGTTATGTGTACCGGCCGTATCGACACCCTGTTCGTCCTGAAAGCTTTCGCTGACGGCGCAGACGGTGTGCTCGTGTCCGGCTGTCACTTCGGTGACTGCCACTACCTTGCAGGCAACTTCAAGGCAGCTAAGAGAATGTTCCTTGTTAAGAGCATCCTCAACAACATGGGTATCGAACACAGACGCTTCCGTATGACATTCGTGTCGGCATCGGAAGGCGCAAAATGGGCAACCGTTATCACCGACGTGATTAACACGGTCAAGGAAATCGGACCCTCGCCTATCGGTGAAGAGAGAAAACGGAGAGGACTCTAAGATGAAAAAATTACATCTCAACATGGTCACCCAGCGAGCAGTCGAAGAAGGCGAAGCTATGGAATCTGGGAAGACCACCCAGAAATATTTTGATGTTTGCAGTCTTATCGAAATGAATGCAGATGACATCAAAGAGATGGATATCAACTTAAATACCGTTGTCAAAGTAACCAGTGAATGCGGTGAAGTCTATGTCAGAGCCGTAATCGGAAGGCAGACCTGCCCGCCTGGACTTTGTCACATCCGTCAGGGTGTCTGGGCAAACCAGGTCGTCCCGCCGCGGACTCAGTCAACTGGTGAACCGCAATACAGCGGGTTCCCGGTTACCGTTGAACCAGCTCCAGAAGCAAGAATCGTTCCAGCTGTTGAGCTTATTCAGAAAGCATGCAACAAATGGAATGGTAAGTTACTCTGGCCAATGTGAGGTTAAAAATATGCAAGAAGTAATCAAGCACGTTGCATGCCCATACTGTGGATCTTGTTGTGATGATCTCGAAATCACCGTTGAAGACGGCAAGATCATTGAAGTCAAGAATGCATGCATTATTGGTACTGAGATCTATCACCACGCGTCCCGCGAAGGTCGTGTGGGATCTCCACGCCGCCGGCAGCCTGATGGAACCTATAAGGATATCACTTACGATGAAGCGATCGACTTTACTGCAAAAATGCTGATAAAGGCAAAGAAGCCACTCATTTTCGGATTTGGATCAACAAACTGTGAAGGAATGGCAGCAGCAGGTCGTGTTGCAGAAGACGCAGGCGCAGTCCTCGATAATTGTGCATCAATTTGTCATGGATCTTCTTTCCTGGCAATCTTTGATACCGGATATCCATCATGTACTCTTGGTGAAGTTAAGAACCGTGCAGATGTTGTCATTTACTGGGCTTCCAACCCGGCACATGCACACCCGCGCCACATGTCAAGATATGGTGTCTTCCCGCGTGGATTTTTCACCGGAAAAGGAGCACGCGGAAGAAAGGTCATTGTTGTCGATCCTAGATACACTGATACTGCACGCTGTGCAGACCACTTCCTTCAGGTTCAGCAGGGTCATGACTATGACCTGTTTGATGCATTCCGTATGGTAATGCATGGCTACGGTGCTGAGCTCCCTGATGTTGTTGCAGGTATTCCAAAAGAAAAGATTCTTGAAGTATGTGACGTTATCAAAGCCGGACGTTATGTCCACATCTTCTTTGGAATGGGTCTCTGCCACTCCGATGGTCGTAACCACAACGTTGATATTGCAATCAATCTTGTCCGTGATATCAACGAGGTCACAAAATGCACCATCATGGCAATGCGTGGACACTACAATATTGCAGGTCCCGGTGTCGTATGGGCATGGCAGTTTGGTTTCCCCTACTGTATTGACCTGAGCAAAGGATCTCATGCACACATGAATCCGGGTGAAACTTCATCAGTTGACCTCGCAAACCGTGGAGAAATCGATGCTTTCATTAACATCGGAACTGATGCAGGGGCACATTTCCCGATTCGTGCATTTGAGAAGATTGGAAGTTCCATGCCAGTGGTAACTATTGATCCATCCGTCAACATGGCTGCAACAGTCTCAGATGTCCATATCCCAGTTGCAATCGTTGGTGTAGAAACCGGCGGTATCTGCTATCGTATGGACAACGTCCCAATCCAGTATCGTGCTGTCGTTAAACCTTTCAATGGTATTTTGACTGATGAGGAACTCTTTGACAAGATCTACGAACGGATGCAGGAACTCAAGAACACCGGTGTCGAATCTGATGGTAAATGGGAATATGCAACTCCGCTTGCTGATGTCAGACCTGTAAAGGAGGTCTACGAATGACCGAATACATCATCAAAAATGGATGTGTAATCGACCCGACCCAGGGTATCAACGGTCAGAGGATGGATATCTGCATCAAAGACGGCAAAATTGTTGACAAAGTCAGCAATGCTGCTAAAGTTATTGATGCAGCCGGCAAAATTGTCATGGCAGGTGGGGTTGATGTTCACGCCCACGTTGCTGGACCGAAAGTAGATGCAGGCCGTCTCTTCCGTCCGGAAGACAAGCTCTTCAAGTCCCCGAATAGAAAGTCGAATCTGAGAATGGAGATGGGTTTCTCTGTTCCGTCTGTTTCAAAGACCGGATACGACTACGCCCGTATGGGGTATGGCTTCGTTATGGAAGCAGCAATGCCGCCACTCGAAGCTGCTCATGTCCACGAAGAGATTCGTGAGACGCCGATCATTGATGAAGCAGCAATGCCAGTTCTCGGTAACAACTGGTTCTTACTTGAATACTTTAAGAACCACGAGATCGAGAACGCCGGTGCATATGCATCATGGATTCTCAACGCAACCCGCGGTTATGCACTGAAGTGTGTCAATCCTGGAGGAACAGAAGCATGGGGTTGGGGTCTTAACTGTATTACCATCCATGACAAAGTACCTTACTTTGACATAACTCCTGCCGAAATCGTGAAAGGATTAATCGAGACGAATGAGTATCTCAAACTCCCGCACTCAATCCATGTGCACGCAAACAACCTCGGTAACCCAGGAAACTACACAACCACTCTCGACACCCTCAAACTTGTTGAAGGCTATAAGGCAAACAATGCCTTTGGTCGTGAGCAGGTCATGCACCACACGCACATTCAGTTCCACTGTTATGGCGGCGACTCATTCAAGTCCAGTTCCTTTGAATCCAAATCCAAGGAAGTCATGGACTACGTCAACAAACAGAAAGGTCTGACCATTGATACTGGTAACGTCACTCTTGATGAAACCACTACAATGACGGCAGACGGACCGTTCGAGTACCATCTTACTCACCTCAACCACCTCAAGTGGACCAACGTCGACATTGAGCTTGAGACTGCAGCTGGTATTGTTCCGTTCATCTACGACCCGAAAACCTATATTGCAGGTGCACAGTGGGCAATCGGTCTTGAAGTGGCACTCTTTGCGAAAGACAAGGAACGCTGTTTCATCACTACCGATCACCCGAATGCAGGTCCGTTCTGGAGATACCCAAGAGTCTACAAGTGGCTCCTTTCTGCAAAGGCACGTAATGATCTCATTGCAAACGAACTCAAGTACGGCGACAAAGTTGTTGACACGACATACATCGGCGAACTCTCAGACAAGGAAATCTCCCTCTATGAGCTTGCACAGATGACCCGTTCCGGTGTTGCAAAGTCTCTTGGTCTCTCCCACCTATACGGTAGCTTAAAGACCGGCATGAATGCCAACGTCGCTGTCTACGATGTTGACCCGGAGAACCTCCCAAGCGATCCCGAACAGTATGAAACCGCATTCGGTAATGTCTTTGCATTCTTCAAAGATGGTGTACTCTGTGTTGAGGATCACGAGATCGTTAACTACAGCATGCCAAAGAAGACAGTATGGGTCAACTCCATTGTTCCGGAGAACAAACAGGTTGAACGTGATATTCGCGATAAATTCCTTCATTCCTACACCGTTGACCTTGAAAACTATGCCGTCTTTGATGAACACGTACACAACCCGTACGCAATCAAAGTGGACATTACGGAGTAATTGGAGATATCATGAACACAGTAACAGTTACTATGGTAAAACAGCCTCAGCTGTTCCTTGAAGCCGATTTGGTAACTCCAGATCAGTTCGCAGGGAAATCCATTGAAGCAATCGGTGCAATTGAAATTTCCGAAGGAAAAATCAAGTATCCGCTTGCGTCGTTCACCAAGATTGAAGGTGCATCGGGTGCAACTGCAGCAGAGACCAAAATCGTCTTAAACGGCGACTGGACACGTGTAAAGCGTGTCGGTCAGAAAATGACTACCGGTGAAATCGTTATCAACAGCAATGTAGATATGTACACTGGCGGCTGGATGATTGGGGGCAAGATCACCGTTAACGGCAATGCAGATTCCTTTACTGGAATTGCAATGGCGGGCGGCGAACTTACCATCAATGGGGATTGCCAGAATCATGTTGGTTCCGCATACCGCGGCGACTGGCATGGTATGACCGGTGGTGTTCTCCGTGTTACGGGCAATGTCGGTAACGATATTGGTACCTTTATGCGCGGCGGAACTATCATTGTTGACGGCGATGCATTCATTCACGTTCACACCCATGGTGAAGGTGGAACAATCATTGTCAAAGGCAATGTCGAGGGTCGTGTCGGCGGTCAGTCTGTCAAAGGCGACGTGTTCGTCAACGGCAAGATTGACTTCATGATGCCCGGCTACAAGTACGTTGACGATGTAGAAAAGGAAGTAGACGGCGTAAAAGATGTTTATGCACACTACATTGGTGACCTTGGTGAACGTCATCCCGAATCCAAGGGCGTCAAAATATTTACCAACCTATATCTGAAGAAATAATACTCTTCAGAACATATTTTTTGGAGACAAAGATGACCGATCAGAACAAAGCTGTTTTTTTCAGTACACATTTACACGATGAATTACACCGTGCCTTTGAAGACCTTCGCCGGATTCATGGGGAAATTATGGATATGATTCATGTGGTTGAAGAAGCATCCGATCTATCTACTGATGCTACCTACAAAAAAGAACTTCGCACATATGCAGATGGTTTCTTAGGAGCTTCTGATGATTTAGAAAAATGGATGATTACGTATGAAGACGCCGTTAATGCTCAGCTTGCTGATAATCATCTTGTGTATGAACGTGATTCCTATCAAACGCTGAACCGTATCCTACAGTGGGATAAAGCGGATGTCCGTCAACTTGCCCGCTGGATTCGGGATTTAAAGGAACTCACAGCCCACATTGGTCTTACCATGCCTTATCTGCTTCATGTAAGACAGATTCCGACCGAGGCCATCCCCTCTGATGTTGCAACATATCCTGTCTTTGTTATAGATAGACAGGGATATTGTCTCTGCGGAATGGAGTTGGAAGAAATTCTCTACATTGATGAAGTTCGTGAGAAAATGGCCGATGGCAAATCGAAAAGATAAAATGGCGAAGTACATTTGTATCTTTTGCTCGTACATTTTTGACGAAGATGTCGGCGATCCTGCTCATGGCGTTTCTCCCGGAACAAAGTATGAGAGTCTACCTGATACATGGGTATGTCCTCTTTGTTTAGTTCCTAAAAGTAAACCTGGGCTTTTCAGAAAAATTGAAGACTAACCAGATTTTTCAATCTCTTTAAAAAAGTATGAGAATTTCTAAAAACCTTTTTTTTCGATAGAAATTACTTTCTTTTCATACGTTGAGTAGTATGTATGGGGACTTTCAGCAGCTTTGGTCTCAACCAGGCATATCACGAACGTTATGAAAAACTTGGCGACCGTCTCTCCGACGTTGGTAAAACACTTGATTGGCATGTGTTTCGCCCTCTTCTTGAATCCATGTATACAAATAAATCCGGCAATGGCGGTCATCCCAATGTTGATGTAATTCTCATGTTCAAGATTCAGCTTCTGGAAGTCTGGTATAGTCTGTCTGTCTGATCTCGCCGTTGAACGTGAAATCTATGATCGTCTCTCCTTTTGGCATTTTCTTGGCTGTACTGACAAAATATCCGACAATTCAACGATCTGGTTATTTCGGGAGCGCATGTCCGAATCTGGCGTTGATACATTGGTTTGGCAGGAGTTTCAGAGACAACTTGACCTGAAAGGTCTCAAAATCGAACAAGGGATGATCCAGGATGCAACGTTTGTATATGCTGAACCTGGTCATTGTAAGAAAGACACGTCGCGAGGAGAGCAGGCAAAAACACGACGGGATAAGATGGAAAAATCATGTCCAAGAACGGCAAAATGCACTATGGGTATAAACTTCATACCATCATGGATACTACGCACGATCTTATTCGACGCATTGAAACCACCACGGTAAATGTTCATGATAGTCAGGTGGATCTGTCAGAAAAAGGGGAAGTGGTCTATCGGGATCGGGGATATCAGGGAGCAAAATGCAAGGGATATAGTGCCACAATGAAAAGGGGAGCAAGAGGGCATCCCATTGGCATACGAGATAAACTGAGAAATCTGAGAATAAGTAGGAAGAGATCAAAGGGCGAGAGACCCTATGCAGTGATCAAAAATGTTTTTCATGCAGGGTTGGTGAAGGTAACAACACTACAAAAGAGTACGAGTGAAAAATATGCTGGCTGCATTTTGTTATAATATCTATCAGGTGAAAACGATTCACAACAGAGTGTAAATTAAAAAAAAACGTCAAGGAATAATGGGTATTTTTCTTTTTTTTGGGGGGATGAGGGTGTAGGGATTTAGCCAATCTTCCCTAAATCATGATTCGCGTTAAAAAAAATGTGTTGATAGATGTTCTCAGATATTTAGAGTAACCGGTTCAGAGACTCGATCTCTGTGCGGTCGATGCCCGGGATCTGGGAAAACAGTCCTTCAATCTTATCGCCTGCTCCCTCGTCATCTTCAGTGATCATGGCGATCTTGATTGCAGAGAGACCAAATCCGATCGGCTCGACTTTCATATCCTCGATACCAGATACTTTTGCTCTGATGTCTGCCTGTATTTTCTCAAGATCAACGTCCGGGGATTCCGGCATGATTTTCAGAATAACAACAACTTCACCCATGAAGGTTCAGAGCCCCTGGAATCCGCACTTCGGGCAGGTGTATTTTACACTCTGTTTTCTGCAGCGTGCACAGCGGTAAATTATCTCTCCACAGTCCGGGCATTTAAACTCGGTAGCGCCGCGCTCTGCGAGCGGGGCATTGCATGATGTACATTTTATAGTTACCATACGATCAAACTCCTTAGTTAGTTAGCGTCCGTTTATTATAAACGTGTGGCTTCAAAGTATCGCCTCACACAGCCGAAAGTCCGCCCGTTGATGATCTCGGCTGTGACTCCGCTTTGTGCAAGAACGCGCTCAAATTCGGGATCGACGAGATCTTCTCCGAAATCTCTCGATTTTATGATCACCAGCCGGCATTTGAGAACGCCTGCCGCCCATGCTGCGATCGAATCGGAGGTGACTTCCCATGTGTGGGGAAGCGGGTCTTCTTTCTGCATGATGGATTTTGGAAGAAGGACAGTCGGTTCATCCGGGATTTTCAACTCGTGCGTGACCTGACAGCCGTATGTCGAGAGAAACCTGCCGTATTTTTCCATTGCGTCGATCGCTTTCCAGTGAGCGGCTTCGTCATCGAGGCTTTCAGCCCGGACAAAATCCGCAAATATCCCGCCGCCGGGAACGATTAATGTCGGCGATGCCGGGATCTCGTAAAGAATCTCTCCTGCAATATCCATCAGACTCCCGCCGATTTTTATCACCGACCCTTCCGTCATACACTAAATAATATGACGTAAATAAAGAAAAACCAGTATGAAAAGGCTTCTCATTACCTTTTTGCTTCTTTCTCTCTGCGTATCTCCGGTCTCGGCTTTCGTTCTCGCCGAGTTCTGTCCCGATGGATATGCCTCAGGGGACGGGGATGAGTATTTCATTCTGGAGGGAACGGGCAGTCTCACCGGATGGACCGTCACCGACGGTGAAGGAACACTCTCTTTTCCCGCAGGATCGGCCTCCACCGGGGAAATAATCGTTGCCCGAAGTGCCGAGGCATATAATTCGATCCACGGGACCTTCCCGGATTATGAGATCCTCGAGACCGGCACAACGCCAAATGTGCTCCAAAGCGGCAGATTTCAGATGGCGAACACCGGAGATGAACTCTCCCTTCTTTACAATGGGAAAATCGTTTCGACAGTCTCCTGGCCGGATGAACTCGCCGCATCGAACGTTCGCGTCCATGTGTATTCGGATGGGGTCTGGGATGAACGAATCTATAAAATCGGCCAGAGCAGATTTTCTCCCGAAACATTCACCGCCGACAGAGGTGCCGAAGTTCGGGTGATGCTGGACTGCATGTACTATAATACGGAAGACGAAGCGGACAATGACGAGCTCGCGGCTGAGCTGAACCGATACGGTCCGAACATTTCGGGAAAGCTGATACTGCCCGGAGAGTATCTTACCAAACTGCACAACAAAGGCATGATCGTTGACGGCGGGTATGTTCTTATCAGCTCGATCAATTGGAACTATAACTCGCCGAATAATAACCGCGAAGCCGGCCTGATCATCCAAAGCATTGAGGCTGCAGAATATTATACGGCCGTTTTCGCATATGACTGGAACGGGGATTTCGACAAAGACCCAGTTTCGGCAGGAATCGGTTTTGACGTCCGTTTTCTGCTTGCCGGAGGGATAGTGATCCTTCTTATCGGCATCCTGATTTACCGGAGAAGATGATCGAGACGGCAGGTTGGATTGGTTAGAAACCCGACCACGCATTTTTTTATTAGGAGGCACGCGATGTGATCTCAAATGAAAAAACAGACGTACTTATGAGGTGCACTTCGATTTCGTGTACGGCATTCGTTTTGACACAAGAGAAAAACCAACCGCCAATCGGCGCGAATCCGCCCTTCGGGCGAGGCGAATCGGATTTGCTGATACTCACTCTCGCTCGTTGGGCCTAGTCGCAAGGCAAAGCCTTGCTCGACTCAACGGCTCGTCCCTTCATTGGGATCGTTCGGGTAAATCCTGTCGGCGCCCCAGCGCCTCTCGTGAGGGAGATATATTAGTGAGCAGTTCTTAATCTGAATAATATCCATTTTACTGACAATCACGACATAAGATCAAGAGACAACTCAATATTGGGAGCCGCTGGGGCGGCGACAGGATTTGCCCGAACGTTCCTGATCAGGGATGAACAAGACAGCGAAGCTGAATTGCAAAAGTGAGAATAAGCAAATCCGATTCCGGGAGCAAGCCAAAGGCTTGCGGAATTCGAGCCGATTCGCGGTTGGTTTTATCTCAGGTATCCACACCCAGCCATACTCTTTCCAAATTGGATTGAGGATAAAACCGCTTACGTCATATTTTGTTTGAATCCCTTCGCTTCTCTGACTTCCATCTCTTCCATCTCGTCAAGATAGGGCAGGAGAGCTTTGATATATCCCCGCGGGCCGACGGCCGTCTGCATGGTGCCGATCTCCAGAATTTCCGCGGCAAGAGGCTGCTCTCTCAGCATTTTTTCGATGGTGGCTCCCGGACCTTCGATCTGCTTCATATGTTTCTGCATATTCTTCAGCCAGTCTTCGATCTCGAGAACCGGGCGGAAATCCATATCGATCATACGGTATTTTTCCACATCATCCGCGACATTCGAGGTCTTTGCGATCTCTGCATCCATATAGAGATAGACATTGATCCGTTCGCGCTGCCTGATCTCTTTGAGTTTCAGCAGATCAATCTGTTCACCGGGTGCGGGCATATCTGTCATACCAGTCATGTATGTCGGTTCAAAATATTAAGATCACACCATAATCGTTATCTCGTGCATACCGTTTACAACGATCTCTTTCTTTCCGGCATACGTATTGACAATTCCCACGACCCTGACCCGGTCTTCCGGACGAAGTACGGATTCACTTCCTCCGTTTGGAACAAACACATCGATGCATGAGACATTCACGATCAAATGGCCGCCGGTACTCGTGATCTTCGTGTCGAAAACGACCCCTTCCAGATATACGAGGGTCCCGTCGGATATGTCATCCCGATAGGAAACGGCCCCGCCATCCGGAAATAGAAGTATCGTTCCGGCATACAGGGCGGCAAGCAGCAGGATCACAAAAGTCATGATCATTACCGCGCGGCGTTCGGGACGGGTGAGCATACTGATTTATGTGTATGTTACCCGGACCAGATTAATCTTCGTTTACTGCCTCAGTCTGCCCAACAGACGCATCAGAGGATTCTATTTTAGTTCGGAGCGATCGGAACAATATTGAACCATAAAAACAAACTGTTCAAAATAACACGAACTAGTGTGGGAAATGATTATATACTTTCAAGTAGACCATCTTGTATGCAGAGAACAAACATGCCCAAGTCGTGTCTCACGATCTTCCAGTTACTGGAACGCACAGGTTCTCAGACGCACAAAGATATTGTCTTAAGCACAGGACTTGCGCCACGAACGGTCCGCTATGCGCTCAGACGTCTGAAGGAAAATGGCCTTATCATCGAGAAGTTCAACTTCCGTGATGCACGCCAGGCAATTTACATGCCGAAGATGACGACAGCACCGACCCATGCATCGGCCTGAAGTCTCACGCACCCTCTAAAGAATACACCTCACAAACTCATTTTTTTCTTTTTCAGAATACTTAGTCAGAGCTTTACCCGCTCTCCCCGCCCTCTCACAAATGTCTCAAAAAAGGAGCCTGACTTTTAGGCATTATTCATTGTTTGCACTTGGATTATCGCGATCGTCAATCCCCCCGACAAACGTCTTAATTTATTTGCACATCCAACGGTAATGCGATGTACGCAAAACGGCTTGACAATTTACCTCCCTATCTGTTTGCCCAGATAGATGCATTGAAGGCACAGAAGCGTACCGAGGGTGTTGATTTGATCGATCTTGGTGTGGGGGACCCGGATTTACCGACGCCGAAGCATATTGTTGATGCGTTATGTGAAGCCGCCAGGGATCCTGCAACACATCATTATCCAGACTACTTAGGAATGCTCGATTACAGGCAGGCGGTTGCCGCCTGGTATGACAGACGTTTCGGCGTGAAGCTCGACCCGAAAAAAGAAGTCCTTGCCTTGATCGGATCCAAAGAGGGGATTGCCCACATCCCCGAGGCATTCGTCAATCCCGGGGATTACGTCCTCGTATCCGACCCCGGATACCCGGTTTACAAAACCTCTACACTCTTCGCAGAGGGAAAATGCCACCCGATTCCTCTTCTCGAGAAGAACAACTTCCTTCCGGACTACTCCGCCATTCCAAAGGATGTTTTGAAAAACGCAAAACTCATGTTCATCGGCTACCCGAACAACCCGACAGGTGCGGTGGCCTCCATGGACTACTTCGAAGAAACCGTTGATTTCGCGAAAGACAACGACATCATTGTCGTTCACGACAACGCCTACTCGGAGATCTCCTTCGACGGCTACAAAGCCCCCTCCTTCCTCGAGGCAAAAGGAGCCATGGACGTCGGACTTGAGACCCACTCGCTTTCCAAAACCTACAACATGACCGGGTGGCGTATCGGCATTTGCGTTGGAAACGCAGGTCTCATCGAGGCGTTCGGTAGAGTCAAGACCCACATCGACTCGGGCGTATTCGATGCAATCCAGCGTGCATCGATCGTTGCACTGGCTGGTCCTCAGGACTGTGTCGATCAGGCATGTGCTATGTATCAGGAACGCCGCGACGCACTTGTCTCCGGTCTTCGGTCGCTCGGTTTCGACGTAACGTCTCCAAAAGCATCCTTCTACGTGTGGATGAAGGTGCCCGACTCGGTAGAGTTCGTTGCAAAAATGATCAATGAAGCAGGAATCGTCGTGACGCCGGGAACCGGCTTTGGCGCATCAGGAGCGGGATACATCCGCTTTGCCATGACCCGTCCCGTCGACAGAATCAAAGAAGCAATCGTCCGCATGAACGAATGCGGCATCAGAGGATAACATGAACCTTCCAGAGTCTCTCTCGGTGAGCGGCGGTCACCTTTTCTGCGGGGGCGCAGACTGTGTCTCTCTTGCAGAAAAGTTCGGGACCCAGCTGTATGTCACGAACGAAAATCACGTGACCGGAAACTTCAGACGCTATGAAGCGGCACTGAAGAAGTACACAGACAACGTCCAGCTTCTCTACGCCGCAAAGGCAAACGAGAATCCGATCATCATCCAGTCGCTTGCACGCGAAGGTGCCGGCGCAGACATCTTCTCGCTCGGCGAGATGCGGGCCGCCCTTGAAGCCGGCATTCCTGCAGAGATCCTGCTCTTTAACGGCAGTTCGAAAACTGAAGCGGATCTTCGCGCAGCGATCGAAAAAGACATCATGATCTCGGTCGACTCGGTCGACGAACTTCGTCAGATCGATGCGATCTCAAAAGAGCTCAAAAAGACCGTCAAGATCGGATTCCGTGTCAATCCAGAGATCATTGTCCCGACGTACCCGAAGATCGCCACCGGTATCAAAAACAGTAAGTTCGGCATCCCTGCCGAAATGATCCTGGAAGCATACCGCGAAGCCCTCTCCATGGAATATGTTGTTCCGGTCGGCATGCACTGTCATATTGGTTCCCAGATTCTTGAAGTCCAGCCTTTCGCGATCGCCTGCGGCGTCATCATGAAAGTTGCCGGCGAGGTCACCAAGATCGGTGTCAAACTCGAGTTTATCGACTTCGGCGGAGGACTCGGCATTCCATACCACCGCGAAGGAACCGTTGACAAAGCCCCAACCCCTGAGGAGTATGCGGCCGCCGTTATGCCGGTATTCCTTGAAGGATGCAAAAAGGCCGGCATCTCACCCGCATTCTGGGTCGAGCCCGGCAGATGGATGGTCGGCGAGTCGACGATCCTTCTGACTAGGGTCAACTCCGTGAAAAAGGTCCACAAGACCTTTGTAAACGTCGATGCCGGGTTCAATCTCCTGATCCGTCCGGCGATGTACGACTCCTGGCACGAGGTCGTCGTAGCAAATAAAGCGGACAAGCCCGCAGATGGGACCTACACGATCACCGGCCCCATCTGTGAGACCAGAGATATCTTTGCAGCCGACCGGGCACTCCCGTCAGTCGCTGCCGGCGATCTTATCGCGGTTTTGGATGCAGGAGCATACGGTTATTCGATGTCATCCCAGTACAACTCGCGTCCCCGGTGTCCCGAGGTTTTAGTGAACGGCGACAAAGCAGAACTTATGCGCCGGGCCGAGACTTACGAGGAAATGACCGGCTGCGTTGTCACCCCTTCCTGGCACAGAAAATAACAATGCATTACGCGCTCGTCTCTGATCTGCTCAGCAAGGAAGCATTCGATGAGCGTGTAGACCAAAAATCCGCCTCTCTTGGCGGGCTGGTGAACGAGGTCACGACCGCGATGATGGTCGTGGACGAGCTTGGAAGAAGCCATATAAAAATCGGCGAGATTCCAACGGCCAAAACCTCCATCGTCTCTTTTTTTGGGAAAATTCTTGAAATCAAACCGCCACGTGAGTTTACCCGTGAAGGGGAACCTCCCGGACTCGTTGCTTCGATCATTCTCGGCGACCCCACAGGAACGGTGACTCTGAATCTCTGGGATGAACGGGCAGAGGCGGCATCGGAACTGGAAATCGGATCAGTGATTGAGGTGATCGCAAAACCCCGCCTGGGAAAGAAAGAGGCGACCTGTCTTGCTCTTCGTGAAAGTCAGGTGAAGATCGTCGAGACGGAGAAACCATCCAAGTCGGAAGTGATGGCCGCTCCGCTTACGGTCAAAATTCTTGCCGCGTTTGAGATGAAGGAGATCATCCGTCGTGACGGGACATCCTCATTTCTGCAGGAGTTCATTATAGGGGACGCTTCCGGGACTGCCCGGCTGGTCAGCTGGGCCCCGGAACTGTTTGCCGATGTGGATACCGGGACCTGCGTCTCGATCTCCGGCATGCAGAGAAAGGAGGATGAGGGGATCGTTGAGTATGTCGTCTCCGACTCGGCCGAGATACATATTTTGCCTGATGAAATCCAGGTTCTTTCCAAAGATGCGTCCGAAGTGAGCGAAGGACCAAACCCGGTTGTCACCGGTGTCGTGACATCAGTCTCCGATGTCAGGTCCTTCATCACCCGCCGCGGAACAGAATCGCGTGTCAGAAATATTGCCATACGCGGCTCTTCTGCCGGCAGCGTTAATGCGGCCGTATGGGGAGATGCTGCGGATACCCTTTTTTTGCCGGGGGATGTGGTGCAGGTGATCAACGCCGCTGCCAAACTGAACCGGTATGGGGAGCTGGAACTCTACGTCGGCCGCGGCTCGGTGATTCAGACGGTTTCCCTCCCGGGAAAAAGTATTTCAGTGACCGGTATAGTGATTTTGCGGCCCGAAGGGCTTTCACTCGATGACGGTAACGAGGTCTGGATACTTCTTGGCGATCAGATGCCGGAGCCCGGTATGATTGCGGAAGTAGACGGAGTCTCGCAAAACGGGCGGATCAAGGTGACGAATATCAATGTCCAGACCACAGATCCCGCTCCGCTTGTTTCGCGGCTCGAACCTCTTTTATAATCCGAGTTTGTCGGTGATCTTTCGTTTGGCGTATTCGCCGAACGCCTTTTTACATTCCGGCGACCGGATAAAATCATACACGAGCTGATCAATGATTGGTTTAACGAGCGGGTTGGCTGCGATATCGCCAGCCATGTCAAGAAGGGCATTTTTGTATTCTTCATTGTTTTTTTCGGCCATACCGATAGATGGGTCAAATACGGGTATAAGGATAGAGTCTGTCCAATCGATACGTCAATCCATTGGACAGAGTTTTTTTTGATCGAGATAACTTCACCTAGGAATATCATGATTCAACCGTTTCACTATTGACATGGGATTGGGAGGGAATCTACCAAATCAGACTTCTTTAGACTTTTTATCGATAATTTGCAAAATTCATATTCTGAAATCTATTCTGTAAATGGGCTAACATCAATAATTGGAACGTTATAAAATTCATTATTGCAGAGAGCGCTCTGTTGTTTTTCTTGCAATGCACCACATCAAATTTGACGGTTTTTTTGAGGTGTGCATGCTTGCGTTCGCACGTTCCCCGCCTTTTCATAGCATCTTTTACCTACCTTCCATGAAGAATAGTCTGATTTCTGAGATATGCTCCTACCATCTCCCGTTTACCATTCTTGCAGAGAAATACCAGTTTTTCTGTAAAAAAACATTTGGGCATTTCCTCCTTTTCTCCAGAACGTATTGATCTGTTTTATTATGGTCTTCTCTGAAACTAATTGGGACAATTGCGCGTCAGATCTCAGTTGAATAAGGGGTTTTGCATGAAGTTTCTCAAATATTAACGTGTGTAGCGTATTCTAGGGAGTCATATCCCGCATCCATCAATACACGATCACAGGATACGCCGAGAAGTTCGGCAATCTGAATCAAAAAATGCGCATAGGGTTTGTCATTATCCGTTCCTTCTGAATGAATCATAAACAAGGGATAAGCCCCCAGATTCAAAATATGTGCTTTATCCATTTTAACCTGATAATGAGGGTTAAACAGACTATTGGGACAATAACGGCTTGCAACTAAAGGAGTGGAATCGATAATTACCTCGGTTTCAGATTTGAGGAAATGGACAATCTTTTTGCTTATCAAAAACATAAGAACTTCCATACCTTCCTCACCTAACCGATATATTACAAAGTAATGCAACGTACTCGGCGAAGGTAACCAGAGTGGTGATTTTGCCGGAAGAAGGTGGCTAAGATCTTCTTCCGTTATTTTAAGCCGAATATGACGATAGGCTATTCTGCGATAAGTCATGACAACAGTCAGTTTTATCAGAAAATCAATGGGATAATGAAAATAATCGCGAAGATGAGGTGAATAATAAGTTTGTTCGATTTTTCGTACAATGCCACTAATGTTGAGCTGGGACATGAGCCAGCAAATGGACATATCTGGAGGGATGACTCCATTGTTGAAAATACGTTCGTATTCGTCTTGAAATTCAGACATACCACTCGGCGCAGGGATACATAAAGGTATTGTTCCCCTCCAAAAAAGTCGACAAGAGTAAATGGGGGATGAGTTTATATCACAGAATCCACGATTGGACAGACTCACTATATCTATTGCTCCATTCAAGATTATAATTACGTATGCTTTGGTTGAGGCGTAGCCGTTTCAGCTATCCTCATATATTTTCATCATCCTTCTGATGTATTCGCGTGGGAAAAATACGCCGCGTATGCGTATTTCATCGATGTAAAAAGCATCTGATGTGAACGTGCTAACACCACATTTCAACAAAAACAAAATAAAAAGAGTGGACCCGAAGGGATTCGAACCCCTGACCTCCAGCATGTAAGGCTGGCGTCATAACCACCTAGACCACGAGTCCAAATTACCTTACTAGATGCTATTTACGGAGTTATTAATCCTGCGGAAAAAGAGTGGGAAAAATCCCAGTTCAGATTCCTGTCTTATGCAAGACCGAATGACTTCAGGGTCACAGCGGTATCGACCTTTCCGACCTGATACACTTTGCCCGTGGAGACTTCGTTGATGATAACTTCTGCCGGAGAGAACAGACTCTTGTCGATCTTGTAGAAGTCATATCCTGCTCCTTTGAAGATATCATTGAATGGCTTGCCGTATCCATTGGACGAGCAGCTCGGGATCTTCTCAAGGAAGTCAACGATTTCAGGTGCATTCATCGTCAGGTTGATCTGTCCGTGGTAGATGGTTGCATCGTTTGTGACACCCATGGCGAGTTTTGCACCGAGTACTGGCGGAATTGGTGCAGTTCCTGCGGCTGCAATGATCTTCGTCGTGTCAAAGCCGAGTTCGTTCAGCTTGTATACTGCGGTCTCAACACAGCGTCCTGCGACCTGGATCGAACCGACCATCGAGGAGGTCGGGGCGACAAGAGCGCAGACATTTGCGACATCGACATTACATTTCTCTGCAATCATTTCCATGACTGCTCCGCTTGGAAGGCGGTCTGCTTCAAGACAAATCACTGCTGCATCGGACTCATCCTCGTAGCCGATGACCTCAAAGGTGTGTTTCGGTTGAAGGGATAGGGCACGTGCGGGTCCTGATCCCATTGCGAAGAAGTTGTCGTGCTTGATCGTCCAGCCGGCTTTCTGTGTGCCGAGGCAGGAGATTGCCGGGAAATCGGTGTTCACATCGATAAACGTCATCGGGAACTGGCCGACCATACCCTGGCGGAATGCGATATCGCCAAGGCCGCCCATACAAATACGGGTAAAGTAGTCACCGGCTCCGTAGCCGCCAGGAACACTCACACCACAATCGACGACACGGGAACCGTTGTCGAGTTCGTGGTATGCAACATTAAACAGATCTGCGTTCTCTACGAGTTCTTCGAAGAGATCAAGTCCAAGTTCATTTACACTTACCAAAATAAATCACCCTAAGGAATATTATTCAAATATGGAACCGTCAAATAGATAAGAGTTATGAGTCGGGATTTCTCTCTCAGTGAGTCTGTACAATCTATAAGTCAATCCATTGGACATAGTTTTTTTTGATCGAGATAACTTCACCTAGGAATATCATGATTCAACCGTTTCACTATTGACATGGGATTGGGGGTGAATCTGCCAAATCAGACTTCTTTAGACTTTTTATCGATAATTTGCAAAATTCATATTCTGAAATCTATTCTGTAAATGGGCTAACATCAATAATTGGAACGTTATAAA
Source organism: Methanocorpusculum sp. (assembly GCA_965229365.1). Classification (GTDB taxonomy): domain Archaea; phylum Halobacteriota; class Methanomicrobia; order Methanomicrobiales; family Methanocorpusculaceae; genus Methanocorpusculum. The sequence goes on from OZ245878.1 coordinate 1,367,022, forward strand.
ATTCATTATTGCAGAGAGCGCTCTGTTGTTTTTCTTGCAATGCACCACATCAAATTTGACGGTTTTTTTGAGGTGTGCATGCTTGCGTTCGCACGTTCCCCGCCTTTTCATAGCATCTTTTACCTCCCTTCCATGAAGAATAGTCTGATTTCTGAGATATGCTCCTAACATCTCCCGTTTACCATTCTTGCAGAGAAATACCAGTTTTTCTGTAAGAGACATTTGGGCATTTCCTCCTTTTCTCCAGAACGTATTGATCTGTTTTATTATGGTCTTCTCTGAACCTAATTGGGACAATTGCGCGTCAGATCTCAGTTGAATAAGGTGTTTTGCATGAAGTTTCTCAAATATTAACGTGTGTAGCTCTAGGGAGTCATATCCCGCATCCATCAATACACGATCACAGGATACGCCGAGAAGTTCGGCAATCTTAATCAAAAAATGCGCATAGGGTTTGTCATTCTCCGTTCCTTCTGAATGAATCATAAACAAGGGATAAGCCCCCAGATTCAAAATATGTGCTTTATCCATTTTAACCTGATAATGAGGGTTAAACAGACTATTGGGACAATAACGGCTTGCAACTAAAGGAGTGGAATCGATAATTACCTCGGTTTCAGATTTGAGGAAATGGACAATCTTTTTGCTTATCAAAAACATAAGAACTTCCATACCCTCCTCACCTAACCGATATTTCACAAAGTAATGCAACGTACTCGGCGAAGGTAACCAGAGTGGTGATTTTACCGGAAGAAGGTGGCTGAGATCTTCTTCCGTTATTTTACGCCGAATATGACGATAGGCTATTCTGCGATAAGTCATGACAACAGTCAGTTTTATCAGAAAATCAATGGGATAATGAAAATAATCGCGATGATGAGGTGAATAATAAGTTTGTTCGATTTTTCGTACAATGCCACTAATGTTGAGCTGGGAAATGAGCCAGCAGATGGACATATCTGGAGGGATGACTCCATTGTTGAAAATAGGTTCGTATTCGTCTTGAAATTCAGACATACCACTCGGCGCAGGGATACATAAAGGTATTGTTCCCCTCCAAAAAAGTCGACAAGAGTAAATGGGGGATGAGTTTATATCACAGAATCCACGATTGGATAGACTACTGAATGGAAATCCGGAAAGTTCAGATGACGGGGGGGTCATCCTATGTAATGTCTCTCCCGAAAGGGTGGGTACGTGAGAGAAATATTCAGAAAAAACGATCCCCTGGGCGTGGTGTCTCAGGCTGACGGGACTCTGCTTATCACGCCGAATATGCATTACGACAGCACGGCAAGGACAAAGGAGTTCGGACTCAAGGATTATCCGGACCCGACCATGCTTCTGCGCTCCCTTATCGGCGCATACATCTCCTGATTTAACACGATAAAGATCACGTCGGCCGGCAGAATCCCCCCGAAGGTCCGGATGGTAGTGCGGAAATTTACGCAGATGACGATCGGGCAGGAAGTTTCGGAAGAGGCTGACAACAGTATCGTTCTCAAAGACATCCTCAATCCGATAGAGATGCCGTTTGAGAATACCATCCACCGGATGTATGTGATTGTGAAAGGCATGCATGAAGATGCACTCAACGCTCTTGAGCAGGGAAGGCTTGATCTTGCCGAGGACGTCGTTGCAAGAGAAATGGATGTCGACCGCCTGCACTGGCTGATCCACCACCAGTTTTCCCTGATCGTAGAAAACCCGTCTCTTTCTTTAAAAATGGGTATTACGCCGGGCATCGCCGCGACCTACTACCAGATCTCCCGCATTATCGAGAGGGTCGGAGACCACACAGTAATAATGGCAGAGGCATCCATGGTCCTTATCGACAAGGGAGTGGACCGAATGCTCATAATGAAACTGACCTAGCTGAGCAACTTTTCCCTGGATATCTTCAATAAAAGCATACAGGCCATATTTTCCGGCAAAATTCTCGGAGCAAATAAGATCATCGCCGAGGTGGAAGAGATGGGGCCAAAGTATCACAGTCTTGCGGAATCGATACGAAAGATGCGAGTCCCCGAAGCGGTCGCCGTGAACCAGATCACCCAGAGTCTTCACAGAGTCACAGAGTCACAGAGTCACAGAATACAGCTCCGATATCGCCGAGATCCTGATCAACAGGATGGTTTCCCAATAACGATGCTGGTCTCTGATCTTCGGACCCGTTTCAAAGAAGAGGGAGATCACCCCTTCCCTTATTACTGATTTTCAGCATCATGTCCTCGAGTTTTACGAAGCCAAAGGACGGCATGATATGGAATGGCGGCACACATGCGACCCATACAGAATAGTTGTGTCGGAGGTCATACTCCAGCAGACCCAGGTCCCGCGGGTCGCCGTGATGTATCCGAAGTTCATCGAAACATTCCCTGACATCCAAACTCTCGCAAAGGCAGAACACGCAGAACTTCTTGCCGCCTGGCAGGGATGGGCTATAACCGCCGTGCCCTCAATCCCCAAAAATGTGCATCCGTCATCGTGGATGAGTCCAACGGTCAGATCCCGGAAGACCCGCTGATCCTCAGGACCCTGCCCGGCGTTGGACCTGCCACATCCTGCTCGATCGCGGCGTTCGCCTTCAACCGGCCGGTCGTATTCATCGAAACGAACATCAGAAGAGTGTTCATCCATTACTTTTTTGACGACGACCAGATTGTGGACGACGCCGACCTGCTTTCGCTGGTCACGGCAACCCTCCCGGCAAACTCCCGCGAATGGTACTGGGATTTGATGGATCTTGGAACGGCACTGAAGTCCTCGGTGAAAAATCCGAATCTGCGGAGCCGCCATTACACGAAACAGAAGATCTTCGAGAGCTCCGACCGGAAGATCCGCGGCAATGTTTTGAAAAAAATGCTTGAACAAAAACGTGGGAGCCCGGATGTCTTTGCGAAAGAAATGAACGAGGAGCCCGCACAAGTCAGGGGGATCATGGAGAAAATGGCAGGCGAGGGATTCTTCGTTCGGGAGTCGGAAACATATTACCGTTTGTCTGGTCAATCGCTGGATGATAACAATACCAGTCAGGGCTGAACGTATTTTTTCAGTAAACCTGACCGCCTTTTAATCAGTTCTCTAGCATGCCCCAATCCGATTCCGTGCCGAGAGCATGATAAATCAGAACATCCGAGCGCAAACGAAACAAAAAAATCTACAAAAAATGGACGCTTCCGATCCCAAACGGATCGGCTGATACGTCCCGACGGGGACTTGAACCCCGGTCAAAAGCTCCGCAGGCTTCTAGGATATCCTCTACCCTACCGGGACCTGTACTTTACACACTAAGTGCTCTATTACATGGCCTTTCGAACGATATAAACCCACCGTTTTCGTAGACTGGAAACCACGCCTTTCGACGGGTTTTCTTGCTTCAGTGTATCTCGGATAACTGCTTTACCCGCGAAATATCCCGGCAGATGGCGGAGAGCGCAGATACTCCGGACGTTCCGGATATCATCATGATTCGATCATTCAAAAAATCCCGTTCTTTTCATATGGAAGAAGGAACATATGAATATCCATGACACAGGAACATATACCGGTCAACCAACCAAGACTCATCTGCACGGCCGTGGGTCTTGCAATGGGAATTACGGTGCTCGTGTTATCTCTCATGCACAAAATCCAGCCGGAATCAGCGATCCTCATACTCTCCATCGGGGTCACGATGTATGGCGCAGCGCTTCTTCTCTTCAACAAATAAATCATGAAACCGCTCATCCCCGCTCTTACCGGCACAATCATCTTCCTGATTCTCGTATACTACCTCCTGCCCCCTCTGTTTCTTCAGACAGACGACCTGGTCTGGTTTCTACTCCTTGTCATAAATCCCCTTGCCTGCATTGTTTCAGGATTTGTCTTCGGCCTTATCTACGGCATCAAAAAACAGCCATCCTTCACCCGATCATTGCAGCCCTGGCCTTCATACCGACCCTGTATCTCTACTACAATGACTCGGCTCTGGTTTACCTTGCCTTCTACGTCATCACCTCAGTTATGGGTGTTGCAGTCGGCTGGATCATCTATCTGAAAAAATAACTCTCCCTTCACTCGTTTTTTGGAAACCGGCGTGCGGTAAACTTCTTCCACCCAATATAAATCAGCACACCGCCGGCAATCACTGCAGCCACTGCCCCGACAGCATACAGCGGGTGAACAAACCAGAGATTGATGATCGCAGCTGCGCCGAATGCCATCGTCAGAGTCGCAAGAATGCTCCCAACAAGAACGATCGGCAGGATGATCTTTGGATGGATCGAGAGCAGTCGTCCGATGATTGAGGTGTCGATCGCGCTTGACCCCATGAAAGGAAAGTACATGAAAATCATCAGACCCACAACTGAAAGACCTTTGATCCAGGGTTTTCTCTGCAGAAGATTATTGGTTTTTCCGGTAAAAAACATCAGAATCTGACCTAGGACAGGTATCTTCAGCAGCAGATCGAAGTTAAATGAAATCAATACCGCAAGCGTCATGTCGATTATGACGATACCTGCGAGCACCATCCACCAGGGAAAACCAAATCCTATCATCACCGGGACGACACTCTCTTTGCCGGCACCGGGCGCCATGTAGAGGGCGAATAAAGAGACCCCGAGAATGAACTGATCGCTCGGCAGATATGCAAAAAGCCAGATGATGAAAACAGCAAGAAGCCCGAACATTCCAAAGGTCATCATCAGTCTTATCTTCAACGAAGGGGCGTAATACGGGGATATTTCCTCGCTCATACCCCCTCCGAACGATAAAACCTCTTCGTGAATCTGATCCAGAAGTATGCGATCACCAAAATCACTGCAAGGATGAGCACTGCGGCGGCGATGCCAAAGAGCGGGTTAATGTACCATAACTGAATTATCGAGGATGCTCCAACAGCGACCGTCAGGGTGGAAAGTACACTCCCGATAATGACCAGCCCCAGACTGACTGCCGGTTTATATCTAAGCAGCCGGCCAAGAACCGAACAGGTGATCGAGCCGGATCCCTGCAGCGGGATATACATGAAGAGCAGCAGACCGGCACTCGAAAGATGTTCAATCCACGGCTTTGAAAGCCTCACCTTATCCGCAGTCCACATGACCCACGGTATCCATCTGCCGACAAGCGGGACTTTGAGCAGCAGGTCGAAGTTTAATGAGACGAAGGTTGCCGTGACGATATCCATACCGACAACGCCAAGGAAGATGACCCATATTGGATAGCCCAGACCGATTGCCAGAGGAATGATCGTTTCTTTCCCAAACGGCGGGACAAGATACGCCCCCATGAGACCGACAAGAGTGAGATACCCAGTGCTTGGCGGCAGTGTGAATACGCCCGTCGGCGGGGGATAGACGAACCAGAAAACAACGAGCAGAACAAGATATACCAGAATAGGGACGACCAGATAGAAGATACGCTTCAGGATACGGTAGAGCAGCGCCGTTCTGGTTTCCCCGTCTGGATTCATGCCTATGTATTTGTGCGGGAATAATAAAGAGTTGGCGGGTGCCCTGCGGGGATGAAGGCAGTCGCCAGGAAAAACCTGCAGCATTCACCTGAAAGTTTGTGACAGAATGCGGCTGACGGGAGTAAATTTTGTCGATTCAACCTGAATTTGACAGTTAGTGGAAATACCGCATAATGAGTATCCATGAGCATTTTTCATGATCAATGATAACCGCTCTCGTGAGTCACTTACTTTTCAGAATAAATCTCCAATATTCCATAGATTTTTCTAATTATGGGGTGCGGGAGGTGACTCCGGGCTGCCCCGTTGGGGGCGGCCTTAGCGGAGCAAGGATTTGCCTTGCGATCCGGCGATCTTAGCTGAGCAAATCTCTGATTTGCGAGCCCGACGCGGTGGAAATATCGTATTTTCAGGGCTCACATATAGGGCCATAGCAGATAGGATATCACCACCGCGTCGGGCTCCACGCCAGAGTCGCCCTCCCGCACCCCATGATCAGAATGGACTGAGATCTGGGAGAAGAATATACTGTGCGAATCATTTTTTGCCCGGACCGGCAATAAGTAATTATATGGACTACTCAATCTCGACGCACTGCCTTCACTCGGATCCTCTGGCCACTGTGCTTGACACCCTCGCTCCCCACACGGAGTATGTCGAGATCATGGACGACGGCCCCCATCTACTCACCGATGCTGAACTCCTTCATTCATACTCGTATAAATACAGTATCCATGCCCCATCCAGAGGCGTGAATCTTGCCTCGGTCTTAGAGCCCATCCGCCGCGCCACAGTCGAGGTTATCCGGGACACCTTCTCAATTGCAGCTGAGGTCGACGCACCGGTCGTGATCCACCCGGGATACATCGCCTGGGAGTATGAACGGGAGCTTGCCGGCAAAAACCTCCGTGCGTCCCTTTCGCAGATACGTTCGGATGCCGCCGACTACGGAGTAACCTATTTTATCGAAAACATGGGGAACTGGGGCTACTTCTATCTCAAGACCCCAAACGATATCGCACTGCTGGACGGTGCTCTCTTCTGCCTTGATGTGGGGCATGCCAACGAGTGCGGGGATCTTACCGAGTTTCTAGAAGTGCCGTTCTCGCACATCCATCTTCACGATAATGACGGCAGGCACGACAGTCACTCGGCCATTGGAACAGGCAACATCGATTTCGATGCCGTGATGACGAAGGTTCGGGAAAACAGGGTCTGTCATCCGGTGATAGAAGTGGAGACGCTGGAAGGAGCGCTCCAAAGCATTTCCGCTCTGGAAGAGAGAGGATATATATGAAAAAGTTCTCCTGGGAGGCGCGTCTCGCCTGTCTGCTGATCGCGATCTCGATCTGTGTGTATGCGATAAAATTCCTGTTCTTCGGGGACAACGGGGAGAGCAACACCATGTCGTATATCTTCAACAGTCTCGGATTTCTCCCGATCAATGTTCTGATCTTGACGCTGATCATCAACCGTCTCTTGACCCTGCGGTCGAAACGCGAGCAGCAGGAAAAAAACCCGCATGGTCATCGGCCTCTTTTTCTCCGAGATGGGCGACACACTGCTGCGAAAGATGGTTCAGTGGGATAAATCACCGGAAACGCTTCGCGAGACGATGCTGGTCAAAAATACCTGGATCAAAGAGCAGTATAAAGCGGCAAAGGAATACGCCGCACAATTATGCACACGCACCGCCCCGGGCCCCGATGATCTGATCGAGGTCAGGGACCTCTTCATGAAAAATCACGACTTTCTGCTGCGCCTGATTGAAAACCCGGTGCTTCTCGAGCATACGACCGTCTCGAAACTTATGCAGGATCTTTTCCATCTGGGTGAAGAACTTGCCGGAAGAAAGGATATCCATTCTCTGCCGCAGTCCGATCTCGCTCACCTCGCAGGCGATGTAAACCGGGTCTACTGTCAGCTCACGACCGCCTGGCTTGAACATATGGAGTATCTGAGCAGAAACTATCCATATCTGCTCTCTCTATCTTTGCGTAAAAGTCCGTTCCTGCTGGAAGACCGGGTTGTCGTCACCGAATAAGAAAAACTTATTTTTTAAAGAATCCGCGGCGCGAGGGTTTCAAAGCCGCAGCATCCTTCTGGAGGTTCAGCAGATGGTGCATCACTCTGACCTCTTTTTTCAGCTCATCGATGTTTCTAACCAGCATATCGATGTTTTTCTGCATCCTTGCCGTCTCTTTAAAACTTCTCTCCCGCGGCGGCGACACGATCCCGGCCTGTTCGGCCTGCATGAGACCCCCCTCGATCAGACGCAGCAGCGCCTCGCTTCGCTCCAGATCCTGCTTCCTTGCAAATATATCGACACGTTCCGCCAGTTCAGGGTCCAGAGTAAAAGAAAGATGAAGTGCCATACTGTTACTACTCCATTGGTATTCAGACTAATTGTAACTTATGGATGTTCCCGGGCCAGACCCCCATACACGGAATCTCTGGATAACACATTCGGGAAACGGCACGGCTTCAGGAACACGGGCCGAACTGCCGTCTTCCAGGATTATGACGCTGAAGGAGATATTCCAGCCGTCAATTAACGCGGCCGATCTGGTTTCATACACCTCACGTGCCAGATCACGGGTGAGATAGACTGAATGCTCCGTGTCCTCGAAGAGCACCTCGGTCATATACCGCATGATGTACCAGCGCAGTTCGCTTGCAAGAGCGAGGCCGCTCGACACGGTCGCAACCTCGAGCACGACTCCCCACTGGGTCTCTTTCGGGTGATAAAACCGGAGGATGTGCTGGCTCGTCTCGGAGTCCGAGAGGGTCCGGTAGAGATCCACACCTGCTTTTCCAATACAGACCAGACGCATTAGATATACATTATGTCCCGGCGGTCTTCATCCTTATCCTGATGCTTGACCTTGCGGATCGCCTGGATGAAGTTTCTGCCGGTGATAAGATCTTCATTGTTTCTGATGGCAAGCATTCCCGCCTCGCGGCAGATTGCTTCGATCTCGGCACCGGTCAGACCTTCGGTCATACGTACCAGTTCATCGTAATCGATGCCGGAAAGGGAGCCAGCTGCCTCCATCTTCTTCATGTGAACCTTAAAGATCTGCATCCTCGCATCGTTGTCGGGTGCCGGAATCCTGATCAGACGGTCGAATCTGCCCGGACGGAGGAGTGCGGCATCCAGCATATCGGGGCGGTTTGTGGCCGCCATGATCCGGATATTGCCACGGTTGTTGAACCCGTCCATCTCGGCAAGAAGCTGCATTAAGGTTCTCTGCACTTCGGCCGAACCGGACGTTCCGTCGTTGGTCCGCATACTGCCGACCGCGTCGATCTCGTCGATGAATACCACAACACCGTTGTTTTTCTCGGCAAGATCGCGGGCCATCTCGAAGAGATCACGGACCAGCTGGGCACCTTCGCCGATGTATTTGTGGACAAGCTCGGAACCCGCCATTCTCAGGAAAGGAACGCCGGCATTGTTGGCGACCCCCTTGGCGATCAGCGTTTTTCCGGTTCCGGGCGGACCGTAGAGAAGCACGCCTTTGGGCGGGATGACGCCGAACTTCTCGAAGGACTCCGGACGGGTAAGCGGGTATTCGACCGCTTCGCGCACCTCGGTGATCTCATTTTTCAGACCGCCGATGTCGGCGAAGGTGATGCAGGGTTTCTCCTCAAGCTCCATGACGCGGACCCGCCCGTCGATGGTATTTCCAAGGATCTTCACGACCGAAAGGGTGTTGTTGACGGCGACTTTGGTCCCTGCCTTGACCTCTGCGTAGATCAGCGGGTTCGCCTGGGTCACATACTCCTGATTGTTGCCGAGCTGGCGCAGATAAAGCTCGTTCTCGTCGAGCTTCTCCAAAACAACCGCGACAAACAGCGGCAGACGTTTGAGCTGCGCATTCTCCTTCTTGAGCTGGGCATTGTCCATCCGGATCTTGTTGTTCTCCAGCCTGAGGGACTCGTTTTCTGTTTTTGTTGTTTTGATTATTTTATGGAGAGAGTCATTCTCTTTTTTCAGGAAAAGAGCTTCTTCGCGTAACTTAGCGTATTGGTCGTTGAGGTCCCCGAAGTCGAGGGCGTTGGGGGAGATGTTCGATTCGCGTGAGCGACCGGTATTGGGAGATGGTATTTCTTCTTCCATATATTACTATTATGTTTGGGACTGGGCATTTATATTTTATCTGATTAGGGCATGGGAAAAACCGTTCCAACACGTTTGGGAAAACGTAATCCGGTCGGAATACACACCGCATCGCATACGGGCACACCCATTCCCGCATTCTTAATAGCCTTTAGAGTCAATAAATAGACATTATTTGATTTCGGAAAAGGAAGGGCAAAAAATGAAATATGTAGTAGTAACCGGAGGAGTAATGAGCGGACTAGGGAAAGGCATCACAGCTGCTTCCATCGGCCGGATTCTCATTAACAGAGGATATCATGTCACGAGCGTAAAGATCGATCCGTATCTGAATATCGATGCGGGGCTGATGAACCCGTCCCAGCACGGTGAGGTCTTTGTCTTAAAAGACGGCGGGGAAGCTGATCTCGATCTTGGAAACTACGAGCGGTTTCTTGATATCGAACTCACGAGCGATCACAATCTGACCACGGGAAAGATCTACTCTTCGGTCATTTCAAAAGAACGGCACGGGGATTATCTCGGGGCTACCGTTCAGATCATCCCCCACATCACCGACGAAATCAAAGACCGGATCAAACACGCAGCCGAGTCCTGGGTTGACAAAGACGGCAATCATGCCGAGATCTGTATCGTCGAGGTCGGCGGGACCGTGGGCGATATCGAAAGCATGCCGTTTTTGGAAGCTGTGCGCCAGATGCACTGGGAGTATGGAAATGGCGACTTTGCCCTCGTCCATGTCACCCTTCTGCCGGCCGATACGATGGGCGATCTGAAAACTAAACCCACCCAGCACTCCGTCAAAGCACTTCGCGAACTCGGCCTCGAAGCCGACATCATCGTCGGGAGAAGTAATTTCCCGATCTCCCTATCCACCAAACGAAAGATCTCCTCTTTCTGTGATGTGGATGTTCACGCAGTTATCAGCGCTCAGACGGCGCCCGACACCTACCTCGTTCCGATGGAACTCGAAAAGGAGGGCATGGCCGATGTCCTCTTAAAGCAGCTCCATCTTGAGTCCGGAAAAGCGGACAACAGCTGGTATTCACTGGTCGCACGCGACTACACAAGCCGCATTACTGTTGGAATCATCACCAAATACGGTGTTGAGGACGTCTATATTTCCATAAAAGAGGGCCTCAAGCACGCAGGCCGCCACCTCTCCACCGAAGTCGTCATCCACTGGCTGGATGCAGAACTCTATACGACTGACGACCTCGCCGATCTTGACGGAATTCTTATCCCGGGCGGATTCGGCAACCGCGGCATCGAAGGAATGATCTCGGCGATCCAGTACGCCCGCGAACACAAAAAGCCTCTTCTCGGTCTTTGTCTCGGATTCCAGCTCTGCGTGATAGAGTTCATGAGAAATGTCGTCGGATATAAAGACGCGACGAGCGAAGAGATAGGGCCGGGAACCCATGCAATCGCTCTTCTTTCCGAGCAGGAGGGCGTTGAAGATCTCGGCGGAACGATGCGTCTTGGAGACTATCCTGTCATCCTCGACCCGTCATCCCGCCTCGCAGAGCTCTACGGTTCAACCGAAATCGTGGAACGCCACCGGCACAGATATGAGGTCAACCAGGCCTACATCGACGAGATCGAAGCAAAGGGCATGACGTTCGTCGGCAAAAACGGCAGACGCATGGAAGCCCTCGAACTTGCCGATCACCCGTATTTTGTCGCGACCCAGTTCCACCCGGAATTCAGATCACGTCCGGCCCGCCCGTCCGCACCCTTTATCGGCTTTGTAAAAGCCTGCCGCGATATGAAGAGAAAGGAGTAACATGGAATCGATATTAGTCCTTGATTTCGGCGGCCAGTACAATCAGCTGATTGCCCGCCGTGTCAGAGAAGCACATGTTTTCTGCGAAGTGAAGCCTTGCACGATTCCTCTTTCAGAGATCAAAGAAGGGAACTATGCGGGAATTATTTTCACCGGCGGACCGGCGAGCGTGTATGCGAAGAACGCTCCGACCATTGATGCCGGCATCTTCGAGCTCGGGATCCCGATCCTTGGAATCTGCTACGGTGCACAGCTCACTGCCTATCTCCTAGGAGGAAAAGTTGCTTCCGCGACAACCCGCGAGTACGGTAAAACTTCCATTTCAACGGAAGAGTCCCCCATCTTCAAAAATGTTCCGAGAGAGACGACCTGCTGGATGAGCCACACGGATTACATCAGCGAGGTCCCGGCCGGATTTTCGAAGGCAGCTCATACTGCTGTATGTCCGGTCGCTGCAATGGCGAACCCTGCAAAGAAAATCTACACAGTTCAGTTCCACCCGGAGGTCATGCACACGCCTGAGGGCATGACGATGATCAAAAACTTCCTCTACGATGTCTGCGGATGCACTGAAACATGGCATATGTCTTCGTTTGTCGAGGACATGGTCCTGCAGCTTCGCGAGAAGATCGGCGACAAGAAAGTTCTCTGCGCCCTCTCCGGCGGCGTAGACTCATCCATTGCTGCGGTACTTGTTCACAAGGCTGTTGGAAAACAGCTGACCTGTATCTTTGTTGATCACGGTCTTCTTCGAAAGAACGAAGGAGACGAGGTCGAGAAGATTTTCCGGGACCAGTATGATATCAATCTGATCCGGGTCAATGTCGAGGATCAGTTCCTCGGAAAAATCGCCGGCGTTTCCGATCCGGAACAGAAACGCAAGATCATCGGTGAAGAGTTCATCCGCGTCTTCGAAGTCGAGGCAAAAAAGATCGGCACGGTCGATTTCCTAGTGCAGGGAACGATCTATCCTGACGTGATCGAGTCGGGACCAGGCGCGGCCGCGGTGATCAAAAGCCACCACAACGTCGGCGGTCTGCCGGATCATGTGGATTTCAAGGAGATCATCGAACCGCTGCGTGTCCTTTTCAAGGATGAGGTCCGCCGCGCAGGTCTCGAACTCGGTATCCCTGAAAATCTGGTCTGGCGTCAGCCGTTCCCGGGTCCGGGTCTTGCGATCAGGGTAATCGGCGATATCACGAAGGAAAAGCTGGATGTCGTGCGGGATGCCGATGCAATCTACTGCGAGGAGATCGTGAAAGCAGGAATTGACCGGGACATCAATCAGTATTTCGCGGCGCTGACGAACATGCGCAGTGTCGGCGTGATGGGCGATGAGCGGACGTATGACTACGCGATCGTTTTGCGTGCCGTAACAACGACCGATTTCATGACCGCCGACTGTGCCAAGATCCCGTTTGCGGTGCTTGAAAAAGTCTCAAGCCGTATCATCAACGAAGTCAGGCACGTGAACCGGGTCTTATATGACATTACCAGCAAGCCCCCGGCAACGATCGAATACGAGTAAACGACCGGGTGCTGCGAACCATACTCTTCGCAAATATGCTTCCCGGGATAATCCCGGGAAGATAATCGGACGGTGTAACGCATGAAAATAATCGGATTCATTGGAAGCTATCAGAAAGGCGGGAATACCGATACGGCTGTGAGAACCATACTCGAATTGGCTATGAATCAGGGTGTGGAGGTGGAAGCCGTATATCTGAACGATTATGAAATTGCGGATTGTGTCGGGTGCGAAGCGTGTAAAACGACATTCAATTGTGTTATCCGCGATGATATGCAGAAAATATATCCAAAAATACTGGAGGCGGATGGTGTCGTCATCGGGTCTCCAACCTATTTTTACAACGTAACCGGCATTATCAAAAATATGATCGACCAGCTCTACTGCTATGAGATTTTTGATGACGAAGACAGGTCGGTGTGGATGGGGATACATGAAGTAACGGGACCTAAATATGCGACGGTCGTCACCGTTTGCGAGCAGAAAGATCCGAAGGATCTGGGATATACTGCGGTCACTATGACCAAATCCCTGCAGGCTCTAGGATACAGGGTCGTGGATGAGCTTAAAATCTATAATGTGTATAATAAAAACGACCTGTTACTGCATACGGATCAATTAATCAAACTGGAAGAAGCTGGAAAGAAATTAGCCAAAACGATCCTTCTCAAAGAAAAATTACTGAAACTTATGAATGCAAAAAAATGAGCAGATAAATTAAAAATACATATTAAAGAAGTAAAACATGAGCAATATTGCAGTAATTGTCGGAAGCGTTAGAAAAAACGGGAATACAGAAATATTAGCGAAAGCCCTTGTCGATGGGGCGAAGAAATATAATAACGTGGAGATTATTTCCGTTGCCGATTATAAGGTAAATCCATGTATCGGTTGTAATGCGTGTTTTTCGAGAGAGGGGATTGTATGTTTTCAGGATGATGATATGCCGAGGATTTATGAAATATTGAGAGAATCAGACATCATAATTATTGCATCTCCGGTCTATTTTTACTGAATCAGCGCACAATTAAAGGCAATTATTGATCGTTTACATACGCCGTTAAGAAACACGTTCAACGTTAAAAAATTAGGATTGTTATTAGTAGCAGGGGAAACACTCCCGGCAGTATTTGATTCGATAGATTTGCAGTATCAATTAATTTTAGATTATTTCAATCTCCTGGATGCGGGAAGGATTTTTACAAAAGGCTTAAAAACTAGAGTCGATATTAAGGGAAATCAGGCGCTGACAGAAGCTCGGAAGTTAGGTGAACAAATTCGATGAAAAATTAATTTTTCAACTCATTTCTTTTTTCACATACATTCGGGTGCCGGGTCTACTCTCCCCGAGCGAAGATCCATAGAGAAAAACCTTAATTTGCCGTATTTTTTCCAGGCCGACATGCAGTTTCAATACACAGAACGACAAATACTAATCTAAATAACCAAAGAGAAAAATCATGTCCACCTACAAAGAACTTGATGCAAAATACTACATGCCCTGCTTTGGACGGTCGATGGAGATCGTCAAAGGCGAGGGATGTAATGTTTGGGACGATAATGGGAAGAAATACCTCGACTTAGTCGCAGGAATAGCGGTCTGCAGTACTGGTCACTGCCACCCGCAGGTAGTGGACGCAATATGCCGCCAGGCGCACGAACTTATTCACTGTTCCAATCTTTACTACATACTGGGTCAGGCCGAACTCGCAGAGAAACTGAGCAAAGCGAGCGGGATGGGAAAGGTCTTCTTCGGAAACAGCGGAGCCGAGGCAATCGATGCGGCTCTCAAACTCGCCAAAGTCCGCTCAGAACGGAAAAACTTCGTTTCCTTCAACCATGATTTCCACGGACGGACCGTTGGTTCCCTCGCCGTCACCCACAAACCCCAGATCAGAGAGCCCTTCGAGCCGCTCGGCATCCACTGTGATTTCCCCGAATACGGCGATCTTGAAGGCCTCAAAGCAGTCGTCAATAAAGATACCGCCGCCGTTGTCTTCGAACCCATTCAGGGAGAGACTGGCATCATCATCCCGCCCGAGGACTTCCTGCCCGGAATCAGAGATATCTGCGACGACACCGGAGCTCTAATGATCTGCGACGAAATCCAGTCAGGTATGGGACGGACCGGCAAATGGTTCGCATTCCAGCACTCGACCATTCAGCCGGATATCATCAGCATTGCAAAAGGCATCGCTTCCGGTGTCCCGATGGGTGCTATCATCGCGAAAGAAGGACTCGAGTTCACCAAAGGCGAACACGGCAGTACCTTTGCCGGCGGTCCGATCGCCTGCGCCGCTGGAAACGCTACATTCGGCATCATTGAACAACTCCTCCCGGGCATTGCGACAAAAGGCGAACTTTTCAAGAAAGGTCTTGCTGCATTCAATCCGCGGGTACGGGGCCTGATGATCGGGTTCACACTCGGTGAATCCGCTCCGAAACTTGCCGAACTCTGCATGGAAAAGGGCGTTC
Organism: Methanocorpusculum sp.; assembly: GCA_965229365.1. Lineage (GTDB taxonomy): Archaea > Halobacteriota > Methanomicrobia > Methanomicrobiales > Methanocorpusculaceae > Methanocorpusculum. The sequence goes on from OZ245878.1 coordinate 1,382,392, forward strand.
TCATCAATGTTGCCGGTGAAGGCAACATTAGAATCGTACCCCCCCTGACAATCTCGGCCGACGAAATCAACTATGCAGTCGGAGTGATCAATGAAGCCGCGGGTCAGATCTGAATTCATCAAATCCGGCTATGTCTTTGCAAAATCCCCGGCCGATATCGCAAAGGAGTACGGGTTCGCCGAAGTTGCCCTTCTCGGCAGCAACGAAAACCCCTATCCTCCATCAAGTGCGGTGCTTCGGGCAGCTGCTGACGAACTTTCGGGAGTGAACAGATACCCAGATCCGAAAGCCGCCGCATTTCACGCGGCGCTCCGCAAATACATATGCGATTCCCCGGTCGTCACATCGGGTCTCGGCATGGACGGTGTTATCGAAACCGTCATTCGGACGATCGTCGAGCCGGGAGACAAAGTCGTCATCTGCACGCCGACATTTTCCATGTACGGCCTTGCAGCGAAAGCCGCATCGGCCATGGTTGTCAAAGTTCCGAGGAAAGCCGACTTCTCGGTCGATCTCGACGCGTTCCTGAACGAAGCCAAATATGCCCGTCTCTCGTTCCTCTGCACGCCGAACAATCCGACAGGGACCGTCACCCCGGTCAAGGACATCGAGTACATTCTCGACAGGATCGAAGGAGTATTGTTCCTGGATTGTGCCTACGTCGAGTTTTCGGACATCAACTATCTGCCGCTTCTTTCCCGCGACAATCTGATCATCGGCCGGACCATGTCCAAAGTTTATGGACTTGCGGGTCTTCGGATCGGCTACGCATTCGTCCCGGAATGGCTGGAAGCTCCCTATAATATTGCTGCGACTCCGTTCACGATGAACCGTATTTCGGAGGCCGCGGCCTCCGCGGCAGTTTCCGATTCCGTCTACCGCGAATCATTCATTGCCCATGTTCAAAAATGGCGTGATGTTTTCATTAAAGAGATCCCGTTCCCGGTTTACCCAAGCGGGTCGAACTTCATCCTGATCAATGTCGCGCCGCATAAAGGCGATGATGCTACCGAGTTTCTGGCAAAACACGGAGTTCTGGTCCGTTCATGCACCAGCTTCCCGGGTCTTGGCAACACGTTCATCCGCGTAAGCGTCGAGGCCGACTGGGAAAACGAGCGGTTCCTTTCAGCGGTGAAAAAATTATGATGATCGGGATTACCGGAACTCCGGGATGCGGCAAGACAACGGTCGCGGATCTTCTGCGGGAGATGGGGCATCCGGTTCTCGATCTCAAAACCACCGTGGGCCCTTTCGTTCTTGAACACGATGATGCATCGGGTTCTGATATCGTGGATGTGGATGCCTGGGCGGATGCGTTTCCCTACACCGAAGGGTTCGTCGAGGGAGCATTCGCCCATTATCTTCCCTGCGATAAGATCATTATCCTCAGATGCCGGCCGGATGTTTTGGAAAAACGTCTCGCATTACGGGGCTATTCAAAAGAAAAGATCCGTGAAAATCTGGAAGCCGAAGCCTTGGACGTGATCCTCATCGAAACAGCGGATGCTTTTGTATCGGAACAGATTTATGAGATAGACACTACAAGTACAGAGAGAGAGTCTGTGGTCCGGAGTATCATCTCTTTTGCAAATGGAGAGACTTCTGCATCGTTTGGATCGCTTGACTGGTCAGAGTATATAGCAGATGTCATATGAGTCTTGATTCGCTTCGTACAAAAGTCCAGTGGATATTAACGCCTATAGCAGAGGCATTTTCAAAGCTTCCGATAACGCCGAATATGTGGACCGTCGTCTCGCTTTTCTGCGCACTCATCGCCGGAATATTTTTCGCATTCGGTCAGCCGTTTTTCGGCGTGCTTTTTGTCGTTCTGAACTCGTTTCTGGATGTTCTGGACGGAGCACTGGCACGGCACACCGGGGCGGCAAGTCCGATCGGCGATTATCTGGATCATGTCTTTGACCGGTATGCGGATGTGTTCATCATCACCGGTATCATTGTCTACGGGGTCCAGACATGGCAGGCTCCGGTCCCGGCATGGGTGATCGGTCTGTTTGCGATCACCGGCGTTCTGCTTTCCTCCTATATGGGGACCCAGGCACAGGCTGTCGGTCTCAAGCGAAACTACGGCGGGGTTCTCGGGCGGGCCGACCGTCTGGTTCTTCTGATGCTTTTCGGTCTTGCCGAGTTCATCTATCCGGCACCGATCCTTTTTGGTCTGCCATTTTTGGGATGGATACTTGTCGTGTACGGCTTCTTCGGGCACATCACGGTGATCCAGCGGTTCGTTATGACGCTCAAAGAACTGCTCAAAGACGCCCATTGTCAGTAGAGCAGAAAATATTTCTACGGTAATTTCCCGGATATAATAGTATAAAAAAAGTCTGCGGCCGTTTTCTCGGCCGCACATGTTTCCCAGTTTCTTTTTTTACTGGACGGCTTGTTCCAGCTTCTTGTAACAGATGATCTCCAGCACACCATTTTTCAAGTGGGTCTGGGTCTGTGACGGGTCGATGCCGGCAACCGGGATCACTGCTGAGTATTCACGGTTGGTGCCGGCATTGAGCTGGAGTTTTCCGTCCTGATAGGCGATGAAGAAATCATCCTGACATTCGGAGGGGAGCTCGGTCTGGATGATTACAGTTCCCTTGTCCTCGAACATCTCGATCGGGATCGTCTTATTGTGGACCTCGTCGGGTGTCAGATGGATCTTCCCGCCGGAGAGGACAAACTTCACGCCGACGACCGACGGGAGTTTGCCCTCGCTTTCTCCAGAAACGTGATTGATCAATATTTTATGGATAATCTCCATTAATTCCCTGTATGCATCATCTGGTGTTTCCGGCATTCTGTTTCATCTCCGAGGTGAAGAGTGTGGTTTCTCTTCACGCATCTGCTGTCTTAATTATCTCTTTGATTCTGCTAAAGTCTTTCTGATGAGCCATCAGCAGTTCGTCGAGTTCCCGCAGTTCCGGCGTGAGTTCCGCGTCTTTGTATTCGGCGGTTTCCACGACGGAAATGCCCTTTTCGAGAGTCTTTCTCTCATCTTCGTTGAATCTGTACTGCCAGGAGCCTCTTTCGGCGCTGCGTCTTCCTTCCTTGTCGAGGGAGGGTCTGACCCGCTTCAACGCGGCATCGAAGTGCCTTCCAAAGACCTTGACGCTTGATACTGCAAGCGTGATCTCGGCAGCTTCGTGGCCGGCCATGACTTTCACGAACTCGCGGATCGCGACCATTTTTGCTTCGCGAACGAGTGCCTCGATGTCGGCTCCGACGAACCCTTCGGTTTTGTCGATGAGTTCGTCCAGATTCACATCTTCGGCAAGCATCGAGCTGATGTCTTTGATGTAGACATCAAGGATCTGCTTTCTTCCCTCGCGATCCGGCGGGGGAACGAAGATGTGCTGCTCAAGACGTCCGGGTCTCAGAAGTGCCGGGTCGATCATGTCCGGGCGGTTTGTAGCGCCGATCACGACTACGTTTTTCAGTTCCTCGAGTCCGTCGAGTTCGGTCAGAAACTGACTGACGACGCTTTCGGTCACGTGGGAGGAGCCTTCATAGCTTCCTCTTCGGGGAACGATCGAATCGATTTCGTCGAAGAAGATGATCGAAGGCGAAGCGAGACGGGCTTTCCGGAATATCTCACGGATACCCTTCTCGGACTCTCCGACCCATTTCGACATAAGTTCCGGCCCTTTTACGGAGATGAAGTTACACTCCGACTCGTTTGCGACCGCTTTGGCGAGCAGCGTCTTTCCAGTCCCGGGCGGCCCGAACATCAGGAAACCCTTGGGGGATTTAGTGGCGAACTGTTTGTAGACCTCTCTGTATTTGAGTGGCCACTCGACCGCCTGCTGAAGTTCTTCTTTGACGGAGTCGAGGCCGCCGACGTCTGCCCAGTGGATGTCAGGAACTTCGACGAGGACCTCGCGCATGGCACTCGGTTGAACCATTTTCAGAGCCGATTCGAAGTCCTCTGCGGTGACTTTGAGGTTTTCAAGCTTTTCTGCGCTGATCTCCTCATCGGGGTTCATGCCCGGGAATGCCCGGCGCAGGGCATGCATTGCCGCCTCTTTTACCATCAAAGCAAGGTCTGCTCCGACAAATCCGTGGGTGGTGTTTGCATACTTTTCCAGCTTGACGTTCTCGGACAGCGGGACGTTTCGTGCATGGATCTGCAGGATCTCGCGGCGTCCGTCTTTGTCCGGGACACCAATCTCGATCTCACGGTCGAACCGTCCGCCGCGGCGAAGGGCCGGGTCGATGGAGTCGGGGAGGTTGGTTGCGGCAATCACGATGACTTTCCCGCGGCTCTTTAGCCCGTCCATTAAGGAAAGCAGCTGGGCAACGACACGGCGTTCCACTTCGCCTTTCGACTCTTCACGCTTCGGGGCGATCGAGTCGATCTCATCGATGAAGATGATCGAAGGTGCGTTCTCTTCGGCTTTCTCGAAGATCTCACGGAGCTTCTCTTCGGAGTCTCCGTAATATTTGGAGATGATCTCGGGCCCCGAGATCGTGTCGAAGTAGGCTCCCGCTTCATTTGCGACCGCACGGGCGATCAGGGTTTTACCTGTTCCGGGCGGGCCGTAAAGCAAGACTCCCTTTGGCGGTTCGATTCCAAGCTTCTCGAATACTTCCGGATGTCTGAGCGGGTACTCGATCATCTCCCGCACTAGCGAGAGTTCGCGGCCGAGGCCGCCGATATCCTCGTAATGGATGTTTCCTGCGGATTTTCCTTTGGGAGCGTCCTCGCCTTTATAGACGCTGTCTTTGTAGTTGACGATCGTCTCCGAGTCGATGATCGCAACTTCCCCGGGAGAGACGTCCGAAACGGCGAAGTCGACGTATTCGGTGTTTTTGTTCGAGAACCCGCCCCAGCCGGAGAAGAACGGATCCTCCAACTTGGTCTGGAACCCGAAGGTCATAATCTGGCCTTTCGTGATCGGCCGGCCGGCAAATTTACTCTGGATCGTCTGCTCGAGTGCCCGGCTGTCGAGACGGATGCTCTGCGAGATCGGCTGAAGAGTGATCTTTGCAGCGGTCTTTGGAATGACCTTCTCGAAGGTTACGGTGTCCCCGATTCCGGCACCTGCCGACCTGCGGATATCACCGTCGATTGCGATCCCGCCCGAACCGGAAACAGAGGAACGCATGACTTTGGCAGCACCCATGCGTTTTCCGGTGATCTTGATGAAATCGCCGGGCTCGACGCCGAGTTTTGCCATGACGTCATTATTTATTTTCGCGTATCCGCGTCCAACGTCATTGTAGTCTGCCTCCTGTACAATTAATGAAATTTTAGTATTCTCTGTCATTTTTTATCACTTCCTGGTTGGTATAAGTATATGTAATCACCATCGGCTATTTAAAGTATTGTTGGGGGCAACCCAAACCGGCATGATGGAAGATTATTTATAGGCCCGCAATGCAGAAAATCATTCGACGCGCAGATGAACGATGAATAATTACCATAATTTTCGTAGTTTTGTATAGGTATATGTCAATCCAGCGACTATTAGTGTAGTGATACATATGAAAAAGAATGTACTTGCAATCCTGCTTCTCTTTGCGGTATTTGCGGTATTTGCTATCCCAGCGGCAGCAGAAGATTCACAGACCGACAAAGTCATTCTGGTTTCCGGATACGGTATTTCGACCACCACTCCCGACAAAGTAACAATCAGCTTCGGCGTCGAGACCGAAAACCCAGATGCAAAAATCGCCCAGAGCGAAAATGCAGCACTGATGGAAAAAGTAGTTGCCGCACTCAAAAATGCCGGCATCAAAGACGCGAATATCCAGACGACCGGTTACAACATCTACTCCTACGTCATTAGGGACTATAATCCCGGCAAATGGGCAGATGGAACGACTGTCTATAAAGGAACGACCACCGTTCAGGTCATCTCCTACGATGTCGATCAGGCCGGTTCATACATTGATGCCGCCGTCTCCGCCGGAGCAAACAGTGTAAACAGTCTTCAGTTTGGTCTTTCCGAGGAAAAACTGATCATTGAAAGAAACGCTGCAATTCTCTCTGCTGTCAAATCGGTACGCGCCGATGCGGATTCAGTCTCTTCAGCACTCGGTCTGAAGATCTCCAGCACAGGCACCATCAATGTAGGTCAGAGCTACACCCCGGTCTCCTACACGAATATGGATATCTCCTTAATCAAGGCCGAAGCGAGCGCAAGCGGAGCCCGCACCACCATCGAATCAGGCGATATCAAAACAACGGCCACGGTTTCGATCGTGTACACTTACTAAATCTCTCATTCTCTTTTTTTCAGTAACTTTTCTGAACACAATTAAATAATCTACTGGTTATCCACCTATTTTCCGGCAGCGTTTCAATTGTAAATCTCTTTTTTTCAGGATATGCAGTCTTCCAAATGAGAAGAGAAGTTCCGTTACACAAACAATACTGCCATAACTAGGATCAGGGATGTTGCTCCAATCAGATCGATCGAGCTTGTTACGACCGGGACTCCGAAATTATCCGGATCATACCCGAGGCGATAGGTAACGGCAGCAGTATAATACCCAAGAAGATTCATGATTGTCACTACAATAAGACCTGCGATCACAGATAGAAGGACCATCGGGATAAGGCCGGGTGTCGTGATATCGCACACAACTGCGGCAGCATGAGAAAGCAGACCCATGAGCGGAAGAATAAGCAGAGCATAAACATAGTTTGCGATAAAATGCTTCCATACGAGACTCTGCGGGACAGATCGTGCATCCACCAGACCCATATGCATCTCGGTTCCGATCTGCGAGGTGAGGATCCCGCCGATTGATCCGCATCCATTCATGAATGGGGAAATGAGGATCAGAACCGAGGCTGCTGCGATCAGACCCTCCAGCTGATTCGTATACAAAACACCGGCCACGATACCCAAGAGACACAGCGGGGTAAGCAAAGGAAGACCTTCACGCAGAACATCTTTCATTGTTTTGGTTGCCCAGCGCATGGAGATTATCGCCCAGATAATCAGCGCAAGCACCACAATCCCGAGAATTGCCTTTCCAATAAACGGGAGCTGCATCACCACAATCGCAGTCCCCACCAAAAACGGCAGGGTCATTATATCGCCAAACGTAGTGACCACCGGAGCGCCGACCATGTCGAGATTCCAGCTTTTCCGGTAGCAGATTACCGAGATGAGGATGCCTACAGCTGTAACGATTACCCCGGCCAGGACTCCTGATACGACGGATATGATTATCATTTCGGCAATGCCGATCACCTCGTTTCCTGTCAGTAAACAGATGATCTTCCCAAAGACTGCCAGAACAACCGAGATGATTACTGTCAGAATGATCGAGGCACGCAGATTGTCGCCGAGCTCCGTATCCCGTCCGAACTTCGTCTCGAACGCTCCAAGATGCATGGATGACGAAAGACGCGAGGTCAGAATTCCGGCAATTGCTCCCCGCATATTTATTGAAGGGGTGACAAGTACCATAAGTCCCGGGATAAGAAGCAGAACTGCACTTACAAAACCAAGATAAATACCCGCAATGAAGGAGAGACTGACACTAATTATCAGTGTCCAAAGCCCGGTAAAAAACTCCCGATGGCCACGAAGGAGGTAACCCCTCAACATGTCCGCTATCACCATCTCCATCCGGGTTCACCTCTTCTAAGCACATAGTGCTTTGCATATTGGTTTTTGATACGTATGAAGGCTTTGAACCGGAGCACAACCAAAAGATGCGAAAAATTCTGTCTGCTATATAGATTGTATCTGTCAATGACAAAGAAAATAAAGAAAAGAAAATGATTCGAAATTACTCATTCAAATCACCGCAGTTTTGGAGGAGGAAATCTATCTCTTTTTTAAAAAATAGCAAATTTGGCATGATGACAAAAATCAGTTTTTGAAACTGTGGATCGGTGCGGGAATCCGCCCGCCGCGGTTGATGAAATCCGCACAGGAGAATTTGTTTACAGGCTGAACAGGGGCATAACCGAGAAGACCGCCGAACTCGACAGTTTCGCCAATATCCTTGCCGATCACGGGGATGAGTCGGACAACGGTCGTTTTCTGATTGATCATACCGATCGCCGCCTCGTCTGCGATGATTCCGGCGATCGTCGTTGCCGGCGTGCTGCCGGGAATCGCGATCATGTCAAGGCCTACAGAGCATACCGAGGTCATCGCCTCGAGTTTTTCGATCGTGAGGGCTCCGCGGTTCACCGCATCGATCATATCCTGATCCTCGCTTACCGGGATGAAAGCTCCGGAAAGTCCGCCGACAAAGGAACTGGCCATCACACCGCCTTTTTTGACCTGATCATTCAAAAGAGCCAGGGCAGCAGTCGTTCCCGGAGCACCGACAGACTCAAGACCCATCTCCTCCAGAATCTCGGCCACACTGTCGCCGACCGACGGAGTCGGTGCAAGAGAGAGGTCGACGATACCGAACGGAATTCCCAGCCTCTCCGACGCCTCGAGCGCCACGAGCTGGCCCATACGGGTGACCTTGAACGCGGTTTTCTTAACGGTCTCGCAGAGTACCTCGAAGTTTTTGCCGCGAACGGCTTCGAGAGCATGCTTCACGACGCCGGGACCGCTGACACCGACATTGATGACGGCGTCTCCTTCGGTTACGCCGTGGAAAGCTCCGGCCATGAACGGATTGTCGTCTGGAGCATTGCAGAAGACGACCAGTTTTGCACAACCAAGGGAGTTCTGATCCTTCGTTGCTTCTGCGGTTGAGAGAACGATCTCGCCCATCAGTTTGACCGCGTCCATATTGATCCCTGTCTTCGTAGAGCCGATGTTGACCGAACTGCAGATCCGTTCGGTGCAGGCGAGTGCCTGAGGTATCGAAAGGATGAGATCGCGCTCGGCTTTGGTCATTCCTTTGGACACCAGTGCCGAGTAGCCGCCGAGGAAGTTGACGCCGACCTCTTTTGCGGCCCGGTCAAGCGTCTGAGCAATAGTAACGAAGTCCTCCGGCGAGCTGCAGGCCTGTCCCCCGACAAGAGCTATCGGCGTTACGGAGATACGTTTATTAACGATCGGAATACAGTATTCCCGTTCGATTTCTTTCCCGACAGCGACGAGATTCTTCGCCACGCGGGTGATTTTCTCATAGAGACGGGCGTTGAGCCGATCAAGATCTGTGTCGCAGCAGTCGAGAAGGCTGATACCGAGCGTGATCGTTCTGACATCGAGCATCTCCTGCTCGATCATTTTATTGGTCTCGTTTACCTCGAAGATGTTTATCATGAATGCCCCTTAGATGCGGTGCATCTTCTCGAATATCTCTTCGCGCTGACATCTGATGTGGACCCCGATATCCTGACCGATCTGTTCAAGATCGCAGGCCATATCGCCGAACGGCACCGCAGCATTGCTGGTGTCGACGATCATCATCATATTGAAGTATCCCTGAACGATTGTCTGCGATATATCTTCGACATTGATATGATTAGTCGATAAATAGGTACATACTTTTGCGATGATGCCGACCGCATCCTTTCCAACGACGGTGATGATGGTTTTGTTCATACTTTTCTCCTTATGAGTTATTCAAAAAGTTACTAAATTATTCGCCATGTATTGACAAATAGCTTTGTTTGTTGCGGGGGCTTGGATCAGCACCAGGAGGCGAACGTGGTTTGACGGGTGCGGCCAAGCGAGAGATACGGCATCGCCCGTTTCATTATGACGCCGCATCCGTGAAGGATGTCCGGATTTTTGACATTTTGAAAATCACGGGTTTTGAGAATGGATGCGGCAGATATAGGGCCGATTCCAGGCACGCGGAGCAGTTCGGCATATCCGGCGGTTACCGGATCCACTTCGTGAAGATGCTCTGCGAGAAGTATTTTCGGATCGGTGTTCATGAGCATCCCGTGTTCGTCGAAGACGGGAGAGGTTTCGGCTCTGTCATATCCGTAGAGTCGGATTAGAGCATCGACCTGATACCATCTGTTTGCCCGCCAAAGAGCGGTATTTTCATGATTTTCCATAGGCGTGCCGTTAACCGCGTAGGATGCAGAGTAGTAGACCCTTGCAGGTTTGTACTTTTCGTAACTGGTCATGACCGTCGAAAAGAGATCCGCATCGGTTTCCCCGGCAGCTCCGAGAACGAACTGGGTGGAGTGTTTGCCGTGCATGATCTCGGCAAGCCATTTGTGCCGGGTCAGGAGATCGGAGGCATAATCTTTGACGGTGGCAAGTTCTGAAAGATAGGATGAGCCGGGAGCTTCGAGATTGGTGCTGAGTCGGGTAGCATACTTTGCCATTTCAACGATGTCGGTGCGGCTTGCACCAGGAAGGACTTTGAGATGCAGGTATCCATTATATCCTGAATTCCTGAGGATTTTTGCGATCTCGGTAAGTTTTTCCATTCCAAGGTCAACATCGCCGCGGGGGATACCCGTGCTTAAAAGGAGACCGCCTACTTTTCCCTGACGGTGGAGTTCGAGAAATCCGTGGGCGAGTTCTTTTGGGGTGAAGTGGATGCCGGTCTTTTTGGTGCAGACCTGACAGTAGGCACAGTCAAAGGAGCAGGTACCTTCGAGAAGGATGCGCATCGGGGTGCATTGATGCATTTTTACTTCGTTTCGTCCCGTCTGATCAAAAAATTGCGAACTGGTTGCCAGCTCGATCTTTCGCATGAGTACCGACATTCCATGTAAGTATCAGCATAGGGGAATATAAACCCCAAACCGCGCGGTGCGATAATGCCCCTAAAGATGCGAAAAAAGGGGTTCTCACTCAGAGAGATAGGTTACAAAAATCATAGCTGAAAAGGGTGTACATTGAAAAGAGCGGGCCGCAGTTTTCACAGACCTTTCTTCACCTCGTATGAAAGACGTATGCCACGAATACCCAGAACAATCACAAGCAGATCATAGAGGATCAGCATGCCACGTACCAGATACCAGATAAACCCTTCCGCAGAAATGGCGCCGGAAGACAATCCGCTCACGACGGCAATCATCTGAGCCCCGAATAGCATTACTAACGCTACCGCTCCAATAATCACCACCGGGACCCGCATGTTCTGCGAAAGTATCGAACCAATGATCAGCAGGATCCATCCTGCCGAAACAAGGAAAAACAACTCGGCCGGCATAAAATAATCCATCAGCAGTCTACCTTCCAACACCGACCCGATAAAAGCCGTCACTACCATTAACCCGATCGGGACCCACAGCAAAACGCTCCCAGTAACCGCACATACAAACGCTGCTGTTTGATGACCCGTCATTCTAAATCTCCCTTGATGATCCAACATAGAGCGATTGATATATTAATAGTTTTGATTGGGTACTTTTTTGGACAACGCTCAGGCAATATTCAGAAGAGCAAGCTCCCAGGCATGCCCCGTCCCACGAAACACCGCCGTGAACCGGGAGGCGACCCCGTCATAAGTACATTTGCCCGACACCCAGGCGATAACTCCCTCGCCCTTCACATCCAGCTCGCTAAACTTCAGGGGCTTAAGAGACAAACCCTCGCGGCCCTGATGCTCCAGACCCGGAGTAAACACAACGATATCAGGCGCGATGATCTTCCCGGACCCGGCAAAACATCCCTCAAGAGAACAGACCTCCGTCTTCACAAGAAGCGCAAGGATCTGATCTTTGGTCTGGGTCGAAAGAGGCATACTTAATAGATATGGGTCCAGACAAATAATACATTACTCATGGCAGACACAGCTGACTATTTTCCCTACCAAACCTACCGGAAAAACCAAAAGGAAATGCTCGAAGAGGTCGAAAAAACCGCCGAACAAAACGGCATCCTCTTGATCGACGCGCCGACCGGGAGCGGAAAATCCAGCGTGATCGCAAGCCTTCTTTCAAAAGCAAACGGACGAAAGATCGTTGTAGCCGTTCGAACCATCTCCCAGCTCCAGATATTTATTCGGGAACTCGACCTAATCAGACAAAAGAAACAGCCCACCCTCAAATTCGTCTACCTCATCGGGAAAGGAAACATGTGTCCGCTCGGGGGATACGGCGATGTATATCGGCGATGCGAAGGTGTCAAAGCATTCACCTCCTCCCTTATGCAGCAGAGGGCCGACCGCGGCTCCTTCGACCCCGCGACCGACAAAGTGATCCTCGACCAAATCAGAAAACAGGACCGGGAACACCCCCTTATCTGCCCCTACTTCGTCAACAGCCGGGTCTTCATCCAAAGCGACGAAGGCGGCCGGCGCATGATCCCTTCCCCAGAACTCAGACGCAAATCCGATATCGCTCAGAAACAGATCGTCAGACCAAACGAACTTCTCACCTTCGCAGGCAAAGTTTGTCCCTACGACCTCATGCTCTCGGCCGCCAAAGGAGCCGACGTCATCATCTGTAACTACTATCACCTCTTCAATGACGATATCAGAGAGCAGTTGTACGTCAATCTCCAGTGCGAGGAGCACAACGTCATGCTCCTCTTAGATGAAGCCCACAACTTAGGCGACGTCATTCAGACGATCCAGAGTATTCGGATACGGGACACCGACATCGAAGCCGCAGCAAAAGAGATCGCTTCTCTTCGCGATAAGGTCCGCGGTTCCGAAGCGGTCCGCCATATCCTCCCCAGAATTGCGGAGTTCATCGACGGGCTCCAGCGTTCGAACGAGGCTGAGGACTGGTTCGATCCGCTGATCTTCAACCGGTTCATCATCAAAGGTTCGCTTTATGAAAAACCCGAGGCAATGCTGGAGGACATTATTTCCATCAAAGAGGCCATGCGCGAACGCGGCATCGAACGCGGCGACTACCGCGAATCGGCGATCGAAAAACTCTGCGAATTTCTGATCCGGCTCTACCGCTCCTCCACCGACCCGTCGTTTCTGACCGTTTATACAAAAGACGCCGAGACCATCACGCTCGAGGTCCGAAACATCGACCCGGCCGATCGGCTTCAGGAACTCGTCTCCAAACATGCAGCAACCATTCTGATCAGCGGGACTCTTTCGCCGGTCAATTCCTACAGAAAATACTATTTCGGCAGCATGCCGGTCAAAACCCTCTCCCTTGCCAACTCGTTTCCAAAAGAGAACCGGATGGTCCTTGGGACACGGGACATCACCACGGCTTTTTCCAAACGCCAGAACGCCGAGAACACTCAGGCAATTGTAGCGTATATTCTTGCCTTTGCAAAACTTCCCGGAAACATCGCGGTCTATTTCCCATCCTACCAGCTGCAGAACCGGTTTGCCGAAGCATGCGTAAGCAGGATCCGCACTAAACAGGTGTTCATCGAGCCGCGCGAATCAGACGAGGCGAACGAAGCGCTGAAAGAGTTCATTTCGCTCCCGGGAAAACATAAATCCGGCATCCTTTTCGCCGTTTGCGGCGGGAAATGGAGCGAAGGCCTGGATTACCGGGGGGATCAGCTGACCGCGGCCCTCGTGATTGGCCTTCCGCTCGCTCCGTTCACCCCGGTCAGACGGATGGTCAACAGTTATTACCGGCGCAAGTTCGGGGCTGAAGGAGAGTTCATTGCCTATACCCTTCCAGCGATCAACAAATCTATGCAGGCCCTCGGTCGTGTCCTTCGAACCGAAAACGACCGGGGGGTTTTGATCCTCGGCGACCAGAGATTCCTTGAAGGCGAGATCTTCGACGGTTTATCCCCCTGGATGCAGGATGAACTTATGGAATGCGATGTGGACACGGTAAAAAGCAAGCTTGAAAAGTGGGGACGTGATGCATCAGGGCGCCTGTAGTTTCGGACTCTGGAAGATTGCGGTCGATTACGATGGCACGGTGATCCATAGGGTCAGATTCGTGCGGACGGCACCGGAGGGTCCGGTCCCGGTACAATTCACTAGGTTCCTTGCGGGGAAAGGGACGACGTTTGCTCCGCTGACCTCTGCGGCAGTATTGGGCGACGGGAGATATGCACAAATATATCGGGAGGTTTCACGTATCCCATACGGCAAGACGCGAAGTTACGGTGAAATTGCAGCGGTAGCAGAAACACACCCCTGGGTAGTTGGAAACGCTATGGCGAGAAACCCTACGCTTTTAATCGTTCCGTGCCATCGGGTCGTCGCCTCCAACGGAAGTCCCGGCGGTTTCTCGCCGGACCCGGATATCAAGAAAACCCTGTTGATGCTGGAAAAAACCACCTCAAGACAACTTTTTTCGTGACATTTTTCGATCACCTGATTGCTTAATCCGTGTGAACAGCAAATGATAAGTGACTGAAATGGACCTGCGTCTGCTGATATTTCCCCTCCTTGTCTTCCTCGGCGGCTGTTGCTACGTGCCCTCGTCCCCCACGATAAAATTAGCGTACGCGGCCGGATATTCGTGGAAAGATCTGGTTATGAGCCAGTACTTTTACGGCTGGCTGATTCTCTGCATTGTTGTTGCAGGTCTATTCATTCTCCGTCTCATTCGAAAACAGAATACCGTTCCTGCAAATAATCCCCGTCCTCTACTGCGCCGCATTCCGGGTCTTGCACTTGCCGGAACCTGCATTGCGCTGGTCACCGTGACGTATTGCCTTTCTCTGCAGACCGTGCCTACCTATATCTCGGTGATTCTTCTCTTTCAGTTCACCTGGATGGGTGTTCTGATACAGGCAGTCACCGAACGGCGGCTTCTGGAACCGAAGATGATTCTTGTGGTTGTAATTCTCGTGATCGGCACCTTCCTTGCTGCAGGTTTTGCCGGACTTGACGGACCGCTGGATCCGGCTGGTGTAATCTTTGGACTTCTGTCCGCCGTGTTATATGCAATATATATGTTCATGCTCGGCCGATGTGAGATAGGGATGCATCCTCTGAACAGAAGTTTCCTGATTCTCAGCTGCGCTCTCCTGCTCCTGACCTTCCTCTTTACCCCTGCCTACTTCACGCAAGGCACGTTTGTCACCGGCATATGGCAGTATGGGATCATCCTGGGATCGATAGGATGTGTCCTCCCGATGTGCCTCTTCGCGATCGCCGCACCGAGAATCTCGACCGGAGCAACTACGATCCTCAGCTCATCGGAGCTGCCGGCATCCATTATGTGTGCCGTTTTGATCCTCGGCGAGTCGGTCTCATGGATTCAGTATGCCTGAATAGCCCTGCTGTTCATTTGTATTGCATATCCGCAGTACCACCCGCATACCGGTTTAAAACAGATTCGGAAAGGGACAAGTCTGCAGAGATTTCTGCATCCCCATGCCCGTCCAAAAAAAATCAGGTACGTTTCGCACCGCAGGAACTGCAGAACTTGGTTCCTGCTGTGTACTTCGTACCGCAGTTTTTGCAAAAACCATCTATGCCGTCTACTGACCCTTCTGCAGGGGCTTGATTTCATTGAGCTCAGCCCTTTTTCCGTCAATTTCCTCCTGTAGTCCGACAAGACCCGCTCCGAAATCACCGTACATCTCTACGCCTTCGGACTCGAACGCTATCCTACCGATAGCGGCATAGATTTCATTCTGCTTCTTTTCCAGCTGACTGATTTCCGACTGAAGCTGGTTGATTTTCATTGTTTTCTTTACTTCATCAGCACCGACTTTGGCACTGATTTTCAGGCTATCGATAAATGCACCCATAATTCTCTCCTATTGTGTAAGATGAGATATATTCATTTCTCTCGTAGGATTTTCTCTTCGAGGATCTCGTTATCTATGAACCGCTCATCACCGTTTTGTTCAGCTTCGACCATCGCTTCCAGCGATTCGCCTGCTTCCCAATTTTCGTCCTGTTCCCAGCAGAGCCAGCCAGCTGCCTTGCGGCTTGGTCCTTTTTCAGTAGGGTGTGAGGTCATCATCCGCTGTATTAGTCCCATGACGTCAGAAAAAATCTCTGGAGAACAGAAGATCACGATCTCGGTTTGGCTGTTTCCCCGAATGATTATCTGTTGACCTCCAGGAATCACTTCAGCAATCTTTTGCCAGAGAAGGGCCTGCCTGCTTTGTATATGTGCCAGATAATCGGTTCCTTTCACTTTATTTTTTCCAACCCTGAATCCCCACAACTGGTCGAGAGCCCCACTTTTCTTAGATATTTTCTCGATTCTTGTGAAGATTCCGAGATCATTAATGACATAATCAACTGCTGTATACCATGATCCTTTCTCAGGAGGAAGTTCAACACTCCAGATGCATATATCCATGTAAATACATCTTCCGGGAAAAATATATAATCGATACATTTCCTGCTGGTTACAGACTGTATATTCGTATGGTGGAACAATGCATTATCCCCGTTCGTGTAGAGCTGGGACATGATCTTTTCATCTATCTCATCTACTTCCGATACTGCAGCCAATAATGCTTCGCGGACGATAAAAATTCAAATTCAAGTTAACTTAACATATTCACGCGCAGAAATGCTACATTATTTATCATTTTAAAAATGTAAAGATTAACTGATTGATTGACCGCCAACTAATTATTTATTCCAGAATTATCTGGTATCAATTAACTATATATATGAGTCTGTCCAATCGACACGTCAATCCATTGGACATAGTTTTTTTTGATCGAGATAACTTCACCTAGGAATATCATGATTCAACCGTTTCACTATTGACATGGGATTGGGTGGAATCTGCCAAATCAGACTTCTTTAGACTTCTTATCGATAATTTGCAAAATTCATATTCTGAAATCTATTCTGTAAATGGGCTAACATCAATAATTGGAACGTTATAAAATTCATTATTGCAGAGAGCGCTCTGTTGTTTTTCTTGCAATGCACCACATCAAATTTGACGGTTTTTTTGAGGTGTGCATGCTTGCGTTCGCACGTTCCCCGCCTTTTCATAGCATCTTTTACCTCCCTTCCATGAAGAATAGTCTGATTTCTGAGATATGCTCCTACCATCTCCCGTTTACCATTCTTGCAGAGAAATACCAGTTTTTCTGTAAGAGACATTTGGGTATTTCCTCCTTTTCTCCAGAACGTATTGATCTGTTTTATTATGGTCTTCTCTTAACCTAATTGGGACAATTGCGCATCAGATCTCAGTTGAATAAGGGGTTTTGAATGAAGTTTCTCAAATATTAACGTGTGTAGCTCTAGGGAGTCATATACCGCATCCATCAATACACTATCACAGGATACGCCGAGATGTTCGGCAATCTTAATCAAAAAATGCGCATAGGGTTTGTCATTCTCCTTTCCTTCTGAATGAATCATAAACAAGGGATAAGCCCCCAGATTCAAAATATGTGCTTTATCCATTTTAACCTGATAATGAGGGTTAAACAGACTATTGGGACAATAACGGCTTGCAACTAAAGGAGTGGAATCGATAATTACCTCGGTTTCAGATTTGAGGAAATGAACAATCTTTTTGCTTATCAAAAACATAAGAACTTCCATACCCTCCTCACCTAACCGATATTTCACAAAGTAATGCAACGTACTCGGCGAAGGTAACCAGAGTGGTGATTTTGCCGGAAGAAGGTGGGTAAGATCTTCTTCCGTTATTTTACGCCGAATATGACGATAAGCTATTCTGCAATAAGTCATGACAACAGTCAGTTTTATCAGAAAATCAATGGGATAATGAAAATAATCGCGAAGATGAGGTGAATAATAAGTTTGTTCGATTTTTCGTACAATGTCACTAATGTTGAGCAGGGATATGAGCCAGCAAATGGACATATCCGGAGGAATGACTCCATTGTTGAAAATACGATCGTATTCGTCTTGAAATTCAGACATACCACTCGGCGCAGGGATACATAAAGGTATTGTTCCCCTCCAAAAAAATCGACAAGAGTAAATGGGGGATGAGTTTATATCACAGAATTCACGATTGGACAGACTCATATGAACCGTGGCGCAATGCATATAAGCAAAAACCGAATACATACTACTATGGATAAAACAGGACTTATCACTATGATTGTAGGTATTATTATTCTTGCACTGGGTATTCTTGGAATCTGGTTCAACCTTGATCTGTTCATTCAGTTCGTGCTGGGAGGATTCGGGCTCGTTCTTGCCATATGCGGTCTTGGTGCAATTCTTCTGGGCATTCTGATGCTCAAAGAATAACTTTTTTTATGCAGACTTTTTCTCTCAAAGACACTCCGTTTCAGCTGGATTTGACGGTTTCATGCGGTCAGGCATTTCGATGGCGGCAGCATAACGGATTCTGGTATGCACCTGTCGGAGACAAAATCTGGAAGATCCGGCAGGAAAAAGATTTTTTGCGGTACGAAGGACCGACTGAAAATGAACTCGTCACATACTTCGGACTGGATATTCCTCTTGACACTATTCTGGATGAGATCGATACAGACCCGGTGATCCACGTAGCAATCGAACGATGCCTGGGTCTTCGCATCATCAGACAGGATCCGTGGGAGTGTCTGGTATCGTATATCTGCGCAACCTGTGCAAATATTCCAGGCATTATGATGCGGATCGAGAATCTCTCTGAGAGATACGGGGACAAACTCGAGATGGACGAAATGACGTTCCATACGTTCCCAACGGCAAAACACCTTTCGGAGGAGGAAATCTGCTCGATACGCACATGTAAAGTGGGCTATCGCGACGCATATATCTGCGGGGCGGCAGAAATGGCTGCATCCGATGCCAACTGGGCAGAGAACATTGCAGGCATGCCCTATTCCGAGGCACATGAGAAGCTTATGATGCTGAACGGCGTGGGACCGAAGGTGGCAGACTGTGTACTGCTGTTCGGATTCGAAAAATACGAGGCGTTTCCTGTCGATGTGTGGATCGAACGGATCCTTAGGACAAAGTATCTCGGAGGAACGCGAAAACTCTCGTATAAGAGGGCAGGATCATTTGCCAGAGAACATTTCGGTCAGTATGCAGGGTATGCTCAGGAGTATTTGTTTGGGATACGGAAAGAGATCAGCAGGAAAGGCGGGTGAGTCCTTATCTCACAGATAGAACCTAGGAAGCGTCTGCATTAAACATTGCTGCTGAGACTCGGAATATCCAGATGAATTGAAATAAGACAAAGCAATGTTATAACTCTGGATTTCACACCATATTTTGGTAAAAACTCATTTTTGAGACTGATTATTACTCTGAAGGAGTCTGTCCAATCGTGGATTCTGTGATATAAACTCATCTCCCATTTACTCTTGTCGACTTTTTTGGAGGGGAACAATACCTTTATGTATCCCTGCGCCGAGTGGTATGTCTGAATTTCAAGACGAATACGATCGTATTTTCAACAATGGAGTCATCCCTCCGGATATGTCCATTTGCTGGCTCATGTCCCTGCTCAACATTAGTGACATTGTACGAAAAATCGAACAAACTTATTATTCACCTCATCTTCGCGATTATTTTCATTATCCCATTGATTTTCTGATAAAACTGACTGTTGTAATGACTTATCGCAGAATAGCCTATCGTCATATTCGGCGTAAAATAACGGAAGAAGATCTCAGCCACCTTCTTCCGGCAAAATCATAACTCTGGTTACCTTCGCCGAGTACGTTGCATTACTTTGTGAAATATCGGTTAGGTGAAGAGGGTATGGAAGTTCATATGTTTTTGATAAGCAAAAAGATTGTCCATTTCCTCAAATCTGAAACCGAGGTAATTATCGATTCCACTCCTTTAGTTGCAAGCCGTTATTGTCCCAATAGTCTGTTTAACCCTCATTATCAGGTTAAAATGGATAAAGCACATATTTTGAATCTGGGGGCTTATCCCTTGTTTATGATTCATTCAGAAGGAACGGAGAATGACAAACCCTATGCGCATTTTTTGATTCAGATTGCCGAACTTCTCGGCGTATCCTGTGATCGTGTATTGATGGATGCGGGATATGACTCCCTAGAGCTACACACGTTAATATTTGAGAAACTTCATGCAAAACCCCTTATTCAACTGAGATCTGACGCGCAATTGTCCCAATTAGGTTCAGAGAAGACCATAATAAAACAGATCAATACGTTCTGGAGAAAAGGAGGAAATACCCAAATGTCTCTTACAGAAAAACTGGTATTTCTCTGCAAGAATGGTAAACGGGAGATGGTAGGAGCATATCTCAGAAATCAGACTATTCTTCATGGAAGGGAGGTAAAAGATGCTATGAAAAGGCGGGGAACGTGCGAACGTAAGCATGCACACCTCAAAAAAACCGTCAAATTTGATGTGGTGCATTGCAAGAAAAACAACAGAGCGCTCTCTGCAATAATGAATTTTATAACGTTCCAATTATTGATGTTAGCCAATTTACAGAATAGATTTCAGAATATGAATTTTGCAAATTATCGATAAAAAGTCTAAAGAAGTCTGATTTGGCAGATTCCCTCCCAATCCCATGTCAATAGTGAAACGGTTTAATCATGATATTCCTAGGTGAAGTTATCTCGATCAAAAAAAACTCTGTCCAATCGTGGATTCTGTGATATAAACTCATCCCCCATTTACTCTTGTCGACTTTTTTGGAGGGGAACAATACCTTTATGTATCCCTGCGCCAAGTGGTATGTCTGAATTTCAAGACGAATACGATCGTATTTTCAACAATGGAGTCATCCCTCCGGATATGTCCATTTGCTGGCTCATGTCCCTGCTCAACATTAGTGACATTGTACGAAAAATCGATCAAACTTATTATTCACCTCATCTTCGCGATTATTTTCATTATCCCATTGATTTTCTGATAAAACTGACTGTTGTAATGACTTATCGCAGAATAGCCTATCGTCATATTCGGCGTAAAATAACGGAAGAAGATCTCAGCCACCTTCTTCCGGCAAAATCACCACTCTGGTTACCTTCGCCGAGTACGTTGCATTACTTTGTGAAATATCGGTTAGGTGAGGAGGGTATGGAAGTTCTTATGTTTTTGATAAGCAAAAAGATTGTCCATTTCCTCAAATCTGAAACCGAGGTAATTATCGATTCCACTCCTTTAGTTGCAAGCCGTTATTGTCCCAATAGTCTGTTTAACCCTCATTATCAGGTTAAAATGGATAAAGCACATATTTTGAATCTGGGGGCTTATCCCTTGTTTATGATTCATTCAGAAGGAACGGAGAATGACAAACCCTATGCGCATTTTTTGATTCAGATTGCCGAACTTCTCGGCGTATCCTGTGATCGTGTATTGATGGATGCGGGATATGACTCCCTAGAGCTACACACGTTAATATTTGAGAAACTTCATGCAAAACCCCTTATTCAACTGAGATCTGACGCGCAGTTGTCCCAATTAGGTTCAGAGAAGACCATAATAAAACAGATCAATACGTTCTGGAGAAAAGGAGGAAATACCCAAATGTCTCTTACAGAAAAACTGGTATTTCTCTGCAAGAATGGTAAACGGGAGATGGTAGGAGCATATCTCAGAAATCAGACTATTCTTCATGGAAGGGAGGTAAAAGATGCTATGAAAAGGCGGGGAACGTGCGAACGCAAGCATGCACACCTCAAAAAAACCGTCAAATTTTATGTGGTGCATTGCAAGAAAAACAACAGAGCGCTCTCTGTAATAATGAATTTTATAACGTTCCAATTATTGACGTTAGCCCATTTACAGAATAGATTTCAGAATATGAATTTTGCAAATTATCGATAAGAAGTCTAAAGAAGTCTGATTTGGCAGATTCCCCCCAATCCAATGTCAATAGTGAAACGGTTGAATCATGATATTCCTAGGTGAAGTTATCTCGATCAAAAAAAACTCTGTCCAATGGATTGACGTATCGATTGGACAGACTCAGACTCTGAAGAACAGTCGTTCGACACCTATAAGCTGACAGAGAACCCACGAAGTACGCATGAAAAATCTGCCGCTCGTCCTTGCCGTTATCATAGTAATGATCTGTTCGGCCGGGTGTGTGAGCACATCCCATAATATCGTCGGCACCTAGACGAGTGAAAAACTCACCGATTTTCCTGCTCCCAATGTAACCCAGATCGTAATAGTGTTCAATCCCGGCGGAAAAGGTACCGAAACCTGGGTGTATGATGACGGAGCTGATTATGTCTCCAATATGTCCTGGATACAAAACGAGGACGGGTCCTATGCATACGCATATGACTCATGGTTAACAACGGTCTCTGAGGATGGGATGTATGCTGCTGATGAAGAGGGACGTACCTTTTTCAGAGAAGCAGGAGATCCCCTTGCAGGATATGTCGGGACATGGACCGCTCTTGATGCGTATGAATACAACGGGATGCTCTATACGATCAGAAATGAAATTTATGCTAACTGTACAGGTCTTTCATTCTGGACGAATCAGTATGGAGTCGCTGACAAACCGTGGGAAATGGTCTGGTACCACTACAAAGAAAACACGTACATTAATTACTACAAAGAGGCATTGATCCACTTTACCATCCTTCCCGACGGAACCGGAACAGACAATTATAATCTGACTTATACCAAGTCGTAATAAAAAAAACAGGCTTACTTCGGACCCATAGGTCCCATGCCGCCTTTCTGCATTTGTTTCATCATTTTACCCATCGCCATCCTGTTTCCTCTGAAGCCTTTCAGCGTTTTCTGCATCATTTTATAGTATTTTATGAGGTCACGGACCTCTTCGACCGAAGAACCGGACCCTTTGGCAACCCGCATCATTCTGGATGTGTTGATTAAGGCAGGTTCGTCAAGTTCCTGGGGTGTCATGGAATCCATGATGATCCTAAACTTTTTCATCTTGTCGGCGGTCCCTTCCAGCGCGTCGGACGGAACGTTCATGTTGCCCATCGGCAGCATGGAGAGAACCTGCTTTAATGGACCCATCTTCTGTACCGCTTCGAGTTGTTTGTACATATCGTTCAGCGTAAACTTTCCCCGAAGCATGGCGTTGACATCGACATCCTCGGCATTCATCGACTCCTCGGCCTTTTCAACGAGGGCTTTGAGATCGCCCATACCGAGAAGTCTGGAGATGAATCCGTTCGGATCGAAGCGTTCGAGATCGTCGATCGTCTCACCGTTACCGATGAACACGATTCCAGACTGGGTTTCGGCGACAGCAGACATGGCTCCGCCTCCTTTCGCCGTTCCGTCCATCTTCGTCACGATCACGCCATCGATGCCGATCGCTTCATGGAACCGTTTGGCCTGGTCACGGGCCGCCTGACCGAGAGCTGCGTCGATGACGAGCCAGCGGTGATCGGGTTTGAGGTAATCGTTGACCTGCCTGATCTCATCGATCAGATCATCTTCCAGAGCATGACGTCCGGCAGTATCGACGATGATGACATCCACATCTTTGAGAGTGGCAAGTCCGTCTTTAACGATTTTTACGGCGTCCTTCTCCTTTGGATCGCCGTAACTGGGAACATTGATCTTTTTGCAGAGCGTTTCCAGCTGGGCATATGCTCCCGGCCTGAAATTGTCAGCACCGATCGCCCCGACTCTCAGCCCTTTGCGCTGGAAGTAGCGGCAGAGTTTTCCGGTCGTGGTGGTCTTACCCGAACCCTGCAGACCGGCCATCAAGATCTTCTGCGGTTTTAAGGAGAACTCGGCCTCTTTGCCGACAAGATTTACCAGCTCCTGATACACGATCCTGAGAACATGTTCACGGGCGTTTATGCCTTTGGGAAGATCTTCGTCGAGAGAACGGGCTTTGATCTGCTTGGAAAGCTCCATCACGAGTTTGACGTTGACGTCAGAGGAAAGCAGAGCCCGCTGGAGATCGCGTACGAGTTCGTCGACGGTGGCACGGTCGATGACCGTCTTGCCGGCGAGTTTCTTCATCGCGTCTTTGAGTGAGTTGGAAAGTGTATCAAGTCCCATGTTAGTCATCTCCAAATATTTCATCAATAATCAGCGAAGGATTAAACGGTTTCATATCGTCATACCCCTGCCCGACACCCAGGAAGACGAGCGGCTTGCCGATCGTGTAGGCGATCGAGATTGCAGCGCCACCTTTTGGATCCATGTCGACTTTGGTGAGAATAACACCGTCTGTGGAGACGGTCTTTTCAAACTCTTCGGCACGGATGATGGCATCGTTTCCCGCAACGGCCTCATCCACGTAGAAGACGAGATCGGGTTTCATGACCCTCTTGATTTTATCAAGCTGATTCATGAGATTGACACGATTGTGGAAGCGTCCTGCCGAATCGGCAAGTACAACATCGGTTTTGTGAGCTTTGGCATACTCGACGGTGTCGTAGAGAACGGCCGAGGGATCGGCACCTTCCTGATGGGCAATGAGTTTGATCCCAAGCCGGTCACAGTGAACTCGGATCTGTTCGATGGCCCCGGCACGAAACGTGTCGCCCGCCCCGACCACTACGGAGAGACCCTGACTCTGGAGATAGTGAGCGATCTTGGCGACCGAGGTCGTTTTGCCGGTTCCGTTCACGCCGGTGAAGAGGATCTTAACCGGCCGGTCATGCGTTCTGACATAAGAGACGAGATCGAACCCCTCGCCGAGGACCTCTTCGATGGCATGCCGAAGGGCATTTGTAACAACATCATCGGCTGATTCCCGGAGTTTTCGGTGAGTGCCGACGAGCTCTTTTTTCATATGTTCGGTGATCGCCTCGGCTACCGGATAGGCTACGTCGGACTCCAGGAGGACCATCTGAAGTTCGAAGAGGGATTCCTCGATATCTTTTTCGGAGAGGACAAACTCGTGTTCCACAACAAGAGTTTTGATTTTATTGAGAAAGCCCGGGAATTTTTTATCCTCAGACTGGGGGGGTGATATAGTTTCGACGGCGGCGGTTACAGGCTCTTCCGTCTCCGGAATCGGGGTTTTCTTTTTCCCGAGACCGAGCTTATTTTTCAGTCCTTCAAACATTATCTATTAATTCGGTCCTGTGAATATAAATTCCTCTCTGTTAGCATAGAGAGAGTCTGTCCAATCGATACGTCAATCCATTGGACATAGTTTTTTTTGATCGAGATAACTTCACCTAGGAATATCATGATTCAACCGTTTCACTATTGACATGGGATTGGGGGGGAATCTGCCAAATCAGACTTCTTTAGACTTCTTATCGATAATTTGCAAAATTCATATTCTGAAATCTATTCTGTAAATGGGCTAACATCAATAATTGGAACGTTATAAAATTCATTATTGCAGAGAGCGCTCTGTTGTTTTTCTTGCAATGCACCACATCAAATTTGACGGTTTTTTTGAGGTGTGCATGCTTGCGTTCGCACGTTCCCCGCCTTTTCATAGCATCTTTTACCTCCCTTCCATGAAGAATAGTCTGATTTCTGAGATATGCTCCTACCATCTCCCGTTTACCATTCTTGCAGAGAAATACCAGTTTTTCTGTAAGAGACATTTGGGCATTTCCTCCTTTTCTCCAGAAAGTATTGATCTGTTTTATTATGGTCTTCTCTGAACCTAATTGGGACAATTGCGCGTCAGATCTCAGTTGAATAAGGGGTTTTGCATGAAGTTTCTCAGATATTAACGTGTGTAGCTCTAGGGAGTCATATCCCGCATCCATCAATACACGATCACAGGATACGCCGAGAAATTCGGCAATCTGAATCAAAAAATGCGAATAGGGTTTGTCATTCACCGTTCCTTCTGAATGAATCATAAACAAGGGATAAGCCCCCAGATTCAAAATATGTGCTTTATCCATTTTAACCTGATAATGAGGGTTAAACAGACTATTGGGACAATAACGGCTTGCAACTAAAGGAGTGGAATCGATAATTACCTCGGTTTCAGATTTGAGGAAATGGACAATCTTTTTGCTTATCAAAAACATAAGAACTTCCATACCCTCCTCACCTAACCGATATTTCACAAAGTAATGCAACATACTCGGCGAAGTTAACCAGAGTGGTGATTTTGCCGGAAGAAGGTGGCTGAGATCTTCTTGCGTTATTTTACGCCGAATATGACGATAGGCTATTCTGCGATAAGTCATGACAACAGTCAGTTTTATCAGAAAATCAATTGGATAATGAAAATAATCGCGAAGATGAGGTGAATAATAAGTTTGTTCGATTTTTCGTACAATGTCACTAATGATGAGCTGGGACATGAGCCAGCAAATGGACATATCCGGAGGGATGACTCCATTGTTGAAAATACGTTCTTATTCGTCTTGAAATTCAGACATACCACTCGGCGCAGGGATAAATAAAGGTATTGTTCCCCTCCAAAAAAGTCGACAAGAGTAAATGGGGGATGAGTTTATATCACAGAATCCACGATTGGACAGACTCATAGATAGAAAGGAACATAAATCAAACATCAGGATTACTTGCTGTTAGACATGAGAATAGACAAATAGAGATCAGTACGTAAGCTGTATAAAAAAGAGAAGTTCAGCGGTGCTGAGTCTGAGAATAGATTTCCTGCATTCTCTGCTCAACGGCCCGCATCTGTTCCTGAAGCTTTCCAAGAGATTCGGAAAGCCGTTTTGCGGATGCATCCATCTCAGTGACACGGTCGCGAAGGAACGTAATCGCTTCTTCGACCGGTTTTTCAACCGTGATGCCTGCGCCGATCCCAACCAGAATCTTCTTCGTGTCGTTGACGGTTGCATGAACGGATATGCCCCCGCCCAGATTCAGAAGAGTGGGCACATCTCCTTCCAGACCGCTGAAAGCTTCAAGCGACTCGGTAGACGCCAATGCTTCAGCGCGTGCTGATTCGATGAACCGCAGCTGCTGGGTCAGAAGTTCAAACTGCTGGGAATATTCATTGGCATATGCCTGGAGGGAGTGGACCTCCTGCTCCAGGGATGCCTGATCAGTATTACTCGCCATTAATAGCCTTTGCAGAGTCAATGGTAATATACGTGCGTTCGAGTCTGTGCTTGCTCCCGATCGTTGCAAGAGTGAATTCTCCAGCAAGTTTCTCGGAAGGTGCATCGACTATTTTTGTGAAGGGCTTCATCTGTCCATCATTTTTGAACGTGCCCTTTACCTCGAATTTCGGCATTCATTTCACCTCACAGAAATCGCATACTTCATTAAAGCATACTCAACTCGTGAAAAATGGGGATTTTTCACAAGAATCCAAATACATCTTCGATTCTACCAAGTTCATAGCCTGTGGTAGCGTTACCAGCCAGATATCCTTTGCTGTTGATCAGAAGACCGGTACCGATCAGACTCGAGCCCATGTTAACTGAGCCGGTTCCAATAGATATTTCAGCATTATCAATGCTGCGTTCCAGTTTTTCGATCTCCTCGGAAGTGCTTCTTGCCGGAAGAAGTACGCCTGTATTGGTACAGGCACACGTCATACCGACCGTTCCGACTCCGGCAAAAGACATCGGGATAATCTTGACTTTCAGAAAATCCGCCACCATTTCACGCATCGCAGACGACATGTCCGGATGTACGACGGCAAACGAATCGTTGGTCAGAATTACGTTCCCTGCCGCATTCATCTCTTCTCCAAGAAGCAGACAATCGCCGTACTCCTGAAGGATTTCGAGTTCTGAATCCTGAATGAGACCGGAAACGACAAATCCGCGGGAATTGCCGGTCAGAAGGAGACCTATGACAGAGGATCCCTGGATAAAGGTTTCAATAACCTCGACATCCAAAGCTTCCGCTATTTTGTCCCGGAACTCTTTTGGAGCTTCGACCGGGACCACGGCAAGATCTTCAAAGACACGGGCATACACGCCGATGTTCGGGTCACCATTCAATGACAGGGTCGGGTCCATTTATTCCTCAGCAAGTTCTGCCTGGACCTGACCATCTTCGAACTTCATTGCCCGAACACGAATGCGTCTTGGCGGTTTCTGGGATCCGCGTGCCCAGACGAGTTCGTTAATACTCTTGTCGAGTTTAACGTCATCACTTTTCATGTGATGCTCGAGATAGCCGCGGATGTCTTTGATAGCTGCGTTTGCACGCTTGTAGCACGGAACACGCTTAACATCGCGGAGCGGGATCATGTATACCTGTTCTTTTTGCACTTCTACCATTTTTTTACACCTTCAGCGTGCTGCGTCTCCAGTTGCGCCTCTTAGGATGCGACACAACGGTACGCTTGGTTTTGATCATGACCCAGGCAGGAACACGGCGGTTCTGCTGGGTTGCCTTTGCAAGACGAATCTTACGGCTTTTGGTAAGTTTGCTCATGGTTCATTCACCATTTTTTTTTTCTTGATGATCAGAGACTGCTCATGATTTTTCGGAAAGAGAGACGTAAAGTCTATTCCTTTCCGGGTCATTTCAGATCTGATCTCGTTTTCGAAGTCACCGTTGGGGATCGTTCCGGTTTCGCCGTAGGCGATCTCAAAGAACTTTTCCGCTAACCTGATGATCTCGGTTTTTCCGATGCCAAGCAAGGGGCGGATATAACTCACCCCGTACTTCATCTCAAGACTTTGCACTTCAGACTGTGTCCGCATCGGAACCCTGTCATCTCGTCGGGTTCCGTCAGCGACCACCTCATATTCCTGTGCTGCAGCACAGAGGGACCGTCGGTGGATTTCATTGATTGCATTTGCAGGATGTCCATCGTGAACGATTTGGTCCACAACTTCATCAAGGAAACCTGGCACAAAGACCAGTTTCTTCCAGGGGAAACCGGTCTCCTTTGCCGCCGCCTCGATAGAAGGCACCGCGTGATTTTCATTAAAGACAAAGGTCATTAGCTCCACATCGTAATCCCGTGATAACAGGACCGCGGCAAGACTGCTGTCTTTACCGCCGCTGTAGAGCACACCTACTTTCATCCAACCCTGCGGATATTGAATTCCTTCTTCTGCGGGACAATCTGAGTTAACAGCTCTCTGAGTTGTTCATCGGTAATTTTCTGACGCAGGCGTCCTGATTTGGCGAGAGATACAATCTGCTGCTCGACGGATACGGCAAACTCCGGTTTTGTAAGCCGGATGGTGTTTAACCGCTCACGAGCTTCAGGCTCCATTACCTGCATGAGTACAGACTGAATCTGTGCCTGCATCTGCTGCTGACGCTGGATCTGGTCTTGTTCCGCCATCTGCTGCTGCTGCTGCATCATACGCTGACGGCGGATCTCTGCGAGTTCATCGTCTCCCATTCTTGAATCACCTTCAATTGGTCAGTTATTATTTTTAATACTTTGCGAGTCCGGGCGCAGTCTCGACTGTCTGATCCTTAATGGAGTAGGCGATGTTGTCGAGGAATTTGCGGCCTTTTGCAGAAACACTGCGGCCACCGGTAACCTTTTCGAGGTAGCCGGCAGTTTCGAGCTGCTGCATGACTTTTCTGGCAATGCTTCCACTGCCTTTTCTAAAGTGGGACGGCTTGGAACCGCGGTCCTGCATACCGCCGTAAACGGAGCGCATGCGCTCAACTCCAATTGGGCCGTCAACGTAAATTCTACGCAGCACTGCTGCGGAACGAATATACCACCAATCTGGATTTTCCGGCGGCATCTCCTTGTGTACTCCCGTCTTGACGAACTCGGCCCACTCGGGTGATTTTATAACGGACTCGTTCTTGAGTTCGTCTGCTACCTTCGCGATGAGTAAGTCTGCCGGAATATCAAACACTGTAGTCATTGACAATCCTCACTGTATGCCGCATGTTGGAGACATGCTTCACGGAACATTTCCGCAATTGATGACATTAACAGTCTGTATAAATTAGAGTCAAAAGATAATATATGTTCCCTAGAAAAAAAGACAGGAGTTATTTCTTTCCCAGATAGGAAGACTTGATTTTGTTTCGTGCTGAGAGATTTTTCGGCGGCGTTCGTCTCGATGGACCGGTTTCGGAGACCTTACCCCAGTTTTTCGCACCAAGGACGACCATTCTCCCACGCGCGGCAATAACTTCTGCAGAGGCGGCTTTGGCAAGGTCCTGTACCTCTTCGGCATTCATATCGGCGTTCCGAAGCCATTTTATTTTGATAACTTTGCGTGCGTCAAGCTGACGGCGAACCTCGGCGACGAGGTCTTCGGTGTAGCCGTTTTTGCCGACCCATATAGTTGGTTTCAGGGTCTGGATATAGAATTCTGTAATATCTGAGATTGTTTTTCACCTTGATTCGGTTTTTTATTGAGGGGGATACGGGTAACTGCTCCGCAGATACCGCAGGTATAGATGATCTTCCCATGCTGAATCCTGACCCGGAGATTCGTTCCCGGGATAAAGTAAGCATGACATGACGGGCAGAATGAGCGCCGGTGATAGTGTGCCAGACGAACACGCTGTTTCATCGCCATCTCGCGGGCAAGGGAGACATAGCGAGCAGAGAGTTCAGGCTCATCTCGTGCCTCTTTTGCACGTTCAAACAAAATATCGACCCGTTCCTGAGCGATTTTTTTTGCTGAGACGCCTTTTTCTGCTTTTGCCATAGAGATTATGCTATATACAATAAGGGTTCAGACCTATTGATTGTTTGCCTCGGGAAGTATTTTCACATGGCGACCGACAACCGTGAGGCGATCTGCACAGAACAAAGCTACGGCTTCGGGAAAAGCCAGGTGTTCCTGTTCTAAAATCCTCTCGGACAAAGAGTCTTCGTCATCATCATCCAGAACCTCAACAGCCTTTTGTAAAATGATCGGGCCGGAGTCGAGACCTTCGTCCACGAAATGAACCGTGCAGCCGGCAATTTTTACCCCATACTCCAGAGCCTGTCTTTGTCCGTGGAGACAGGAAAAGGCAGGGAGAAGGGCCGGATGGATATTTATCATTTTTCCGGAAAATTCCCGGGCAATCTCAGAACCGATGATACGCATATATCCCGCACAAACAAAAAGATCGGCACAAACATCCTGCATAGCAGTAAGAAGATCGCGTTCATACGTCTCTCTGGAGGGATAATCCTTGTAATTCAGAACAATAACAGGAATCCCGGCCGCATCTGCCCGTTCGATTGCATAGGCATCTCTGTTGTCCGTCAAAAGAGCCACGATCTCCCCGTTAATTTTGCCTGCCGCAAGAGCATCCAGAATCGCCTGGAAGTTGGACCCGCGCCCGGATGCAAGTACCGTGATACGCTTCATGATAATTATGTGGGAAGTAGAGAGATAATTAATCTTCCCTCAGACGAGATACGGCACGATCAGCGGAATTATGATCAGCATCACGAGAACATAGGATATCGACCGGCAGATGTTGAACGCGGTTCTTTCATCTTTCCCGCGTTTGACAAACCATGAACGCAGACTTTCACGCAGCATCTGCCCGCCGTCAAACGGCCCAAGCGGCAGGGCATTGAAAATACCGAGAAGGATGTTGATCCAGGCACACCAGTAGAGGATATGGATAATCTCCCAGAAACCGGTAAACGGAGCAGACAATATTGCCTGATCAGAGGTATCTACGATCAGGAAACTCAAAGCTTCCGATCCGGAGATCGAAGAGAATGGCAGGGCCACAAACGTCAGGAGTGACCCTGCGGCTCCTACGGGAGAGGACGGATACATCAATGTATGAAGAGCATTCGTGAGGGTGGACGGTTCAGAAAAGGACACGCCGATAAACCCTGCGTCCGATCCCGGCGCAAGAACATTGCCGGCAAGATCAGGCGGGATAGAGGTTAATGTCACATCATATTTCTGAGGAGTTCCCCGATACTCACCGTGAAGAGTTATCGTCTGAATCGGCTTCGTCGTTGCAAGAAATGCAGAAATGTCTGCGAGGCTGGAAACTGATGTGTTGTCCAGAGCGAAAATGATCGTCCCCGGCATAACGCCTGCTTCATCAGCCGGATACCCCTCGTACACCCCGTACACATACGGCGATGTACCCGGGACGACCAGACCAAGAATAAGGATTAAGCAAAGGATACAGATTCCCCCAACAAGCAGGTTGTTGGTGATCCCGGCAGCATACATTCTGAGTTTTGCTCCAAGCGAAGATTTAGCAATCCCTTCTCCATCGGGTTCGACAAAAGCACCGATCGGGATTACGAGTGCGAGAACCCCCGCATATTTGACTTTGATGTTTTCCACACGGGAAAGAATGCCGTGCCCAAACTCATGGATCACCATCGCAAAAATGAGAGCAAACCAGACGGCAAACGTCGAGGGAACATAATCATTTATTCCCGGGATCAGCAGAAGATTCTGCGGCGCAATCGGTTCGGTCTCGATAATCAAACTCATGAAAGCGGTCAGCACGAAGAGAAGTGTGACGACCACACTGCTGATAACGGTCAGAATGACCCCCAGATTCCCATACGCAATAAGGAGACGTTTCGGTCTGGAGAGTTTGTCAAAAATACCGGTATTGGTCGTTTTGATCATCAGACAGGGACCCATGAAGGAGAAGGTCTTTGGAAGAATATTGTATTTTAAAATGGCGCAGCATATACACGCATAAATCATTACAGCAGTGAGTACCGGAATAAGCCAGCCAAGATCCATTCTATACTTATTGGGAGTAGGATAATAAGAAGTTGCTTAGAAGAAGGCTGAAATATCTGTCTGTGACACCCGATTAAGGATGTCCTGTATGGTCTGCCATGATCTGCGGGCGCAGAGCGGAACATCTCCGCGTGTACGGATATACTCGGTAAGAAAAGATATCGTCGCCTGATCCGAGGGATACCCGCTCCCGATCTCGCCGTATTCTTCCTTGAGGTCGGCAATACATCTGTCCCGGGTAACTTTTGCAATGATGCTGGCCGCTCCGACAACCGCATATCTGGCATCGGCTTTGTGCTCGGAACATATCTGAGCGGAACTCCCGCTCAGCATGAGGACATTTTCACCGAAACGCTTTGCATTCACATCACAGGCATCAAGATACACGATATCGGCACAAAGAGCACTGACAACTTCTGCATGGCAGGAAGCCGTAAAGGCATTCATTGTCCCTTCGCGTGAATCGATATCAAAAGGAGTTCGCACGACCGTATATGTCTGACATGAAGCAGTGATCTCTTCAAACAGGCTCTCGCGTTTTTTAGGGCTGAGTTTTTTGGAGTCTTTGATGCCCAGCATCTCCAGTTCGGACATATACGATACGAGAACACCGGCGGTGACCATCGGACCAAGGACCGGACCTTTGCCTGCCTCATCAACTCCGCATATTGTCATCGGATACGTATATTTCAGGGAATAGATATAATACCACCTGACAGCATACGATTTTATATGTATCTCATCATCGTTGGTCTGGGCGGGATTGGAAGAAGTCTTGCCGGGATTGCATCAGAGAACGGGCACAGTGTTGTGGTAATCGATAAGGATGAGGATCGGTGTGCAGATATCCTCTCCCAGCACGATCTCCTGGCAATCGCCGGAAATGCGACCGATAAAGCAATTTTAGAAGATGCCGGGATCGATCGGGCAGACGCGCTTGTCGCGACGACCAGCGATGATGCGCTGAATCTCATGGCCTGCTGGCTTGCTAAAAAATACGCGGTGAAAACTCTTGTTTCGATCGTGAACCAAAAGGAACACTCGGATCTGTTCAAAGAAGTTGGTGTCCGAATCAGCGAAAACCCGGACGAGATCGTGGCACGCAGCCTGTATCTCTGGTCGGAAAATCCGGACACGCAGCTTCTTGCATCGATTGAAGGGGGAAGTATTTTTGAGGTGACGGCAAGAGAAGGGGCAAAATGCGTGAACAAAACAGTCAAAGACGTGTCGGATATGAAGGATATGCTCTACATTGCGATTCGGAGGGGGGGCAAACTAATCATTCCGAGCGGAAACGTTACCTTCATGCCTGGAGATGTGATAACCGTATTCACCAAGAAGGAGTCGGAAGGCAGGTCGGTAGAGTATATGGATGAGCTTTTCCACTAAATATATTAATAAGACTATTTTTTCAAAAAAAGGGGTGTCACAGAGGAGGGAAATACTCCTCACAGATTATATTGGTTATCCAAGCTCATCCCAGCCGCCTCTCCGTCTTCTAATGAAAACGATTGCACCGAGGACGACGACGACGGCAACAAAAATCACAATGATAATAGGCATGACACTACCTATTGCAGCGAGAGGCGAAGCGAACGCCTTCTCCAGATATGCATTTCCATCAGCTACTGCCTGTTCCGAGGCTTTAAGGTTTTCATCGACATCAGGCGTTCCGCCTGCATTATATGAAATTGCAGCTACATCATAGGTATTCTTGATACCCTGATTGGTTGTTGCGAGCAGTTTTGTCTCAGTATACCAACCCTTCCCGTAGAGTTCGGTGACGATTAAGTCGACAGCATCCGTATTTGCTTTGGTGGCATTTAAACCACCCAGAGAGAGAGCTTTTTCAGCAGCATTTAATGAAGTAGTTGCTGCTTCCAGTTTTTTATTGGCAAGTGCGATATCGGCAGTGCCTGCTGCTTTTGCTGCTGCAAGAGAGGTTTTGGCGGATTCCAGATTCGTAACAACGGAAGATACATCAATTCCATATGTTGTATAGGTCGTGATGCGGGAATAAAGAGATGCGATATCCGTTTCCGTAGAAGTCACCATTCCGGAAAAATCATCCGGATTATAAACATTCTGAGATGGGGAAGAGTAGGTTGAATACCCGCTCGCCGTTGCCGAACCCGAGTTTTCATCTATTTTAAGAACGGTGACGGCTTGTCCTTTCAAGCTGTCCGGAACCAGACCGCTCAGAGCAATATACAATGTAACCGGCTGGTCGTAATCCAGAACAAAACCCGATATCGTATAGGCGAAACTCGTTGAAGAGAATGTTGTGATAAGTGCATCCTCACTCGTCTGGTTATTTACAACCGTGCCCTTATATACATACACAGTCCAAAGAGTTGAGTCGCGAAGGGCAGTAGTCAGTTTCAGAGAGCCCGATGTGCTGATACTATCCTTTGAAAGGCCAATGGTCATCGACGCTGTCACGGCCTCGCCAGGACTCAAAGAACCCGACGGATCAACAACGACCCCGCTCGTATAGGTAAATGCAGACGCACTGCCAATGAATGTTGCACATATCAGAAGTGCCAGTAATACATACGTAATTTTTTTCATATTATCCTCACTCGAATAAAGGATCGATACCTTCTTCAAACATCGACGACGTTGCCCGCTCGCGGGATCTCACAACCTCTTCTTTTGCTTCCTTTGCAAGCTCCATCAGCTCACGGATTCGGGGTGCATTGCCAATTGTTGCAAGCAGAACAACGGCTGCAACATACCCGCTGTCGACCGGGTAGTCACCACCGCGGACCTCGACACCGGCGATATTTTCTTCGATCCAGCTTTTGGATTTTTCCACACCTTTCCGGTCAAGCTCCGTCGGCGGACCGGCAACAAGAACAAGAGCACGCTCAGCAGTCGAATAGTCACAGGGAAGCGTCAGACGCCCAAGCATTGCACGGCGGACAAGACCGATAATTTTCGCGGATTTGTCCTCGCTGGATGTGATATCGATATGAGGTTCCTGCCTCTTCTCCTTCTTTCCGAGAAGCCCACCTAAAATACCGCCTCCTGATTTCGATGCAGGCCGACCGCCTTTCGGAAGAGCCTCGCTGATTGCATAGCCGACCGATGAGATGCCGCCGCCTCGAAGAGTATTGATAACCTCACTGGAGTCGACAACCATCTCTCCGACACCGAACTTATTCACCTCGCCGGCACGGAACAGGACACCGAATCTGCGGACGATCTCCTCATTCAGCCGGTCGAAAGCACTCTTCACACTTTCTCCGTCGTTCTTCCACGCGCTGTTGTCAAAAACGATGACATTGTCGGCCTCGTTGACCAGCGTGGATAAACTCCGGGCAGCGTTTAAAGAGTAAAGACGGCCCTCTTCGTGAGCTGGAATAATGCCGAGCGCATACACCGGTTCGCGGTAAATACGCTTTAAATGACGGCAGAGAACCGGAGCACCACCAGAACCTGTTCCCCCGCCTAATCCGGCACAGACAACGAACGCATCAACATCATGAGTGCCGCGTTTGTCGATAGCATTGATAATCGTATCAATCTCGTCTGCTGCCACCTTGGCACCGGTCACGTTATCGGTTCCGACACCGTGACCTTTAACCATTGTCTGGCCAATCAGGAGACGATCCTCCATAGGGATGTGCTTTACACCCATCAGGTCGGTTCGGGCAGTATTGATTACAATACCGCGGAAACTCGTGGATCCTAACTTCTTGTCCTGTGCCAGGAACATATCCACGATCTTTCCTCCTGCCTGTCCAAATCCTATAAAAAACACTCGCATTTACTGTAGACACCTTTAGTTGTGGTATATATGTAAGTCATGGAATATATATATGACTTCCATACGAGTCTGTCCAATCGAGTCTGTCCAATCGAGTCTGTCCAATCGTGGATTCTGTGATATAAACTCATCCCCCATTTACTCTTGTCGACTTTTTTGGAGGGTAACAATACCTTTATGTATCCCTGCGCCGAGTGGTATGTCTGAATTTCAAGACGAATACGAACCTATTTTCAACAATGGAGTCATCCCTCCGGATATGTCCATTTGCTGGCTCATGTCCCAGCTCAACATTAGTGACATTGTACGAAAAATCGAACAAACTTATTATTCACCTCATCTTCGCGATTATTTTCATTATCCCATTGATTTTCTGATAAAACTGACTGTTGTAATGACTTATCGCAGAATAGCCTATCGTCATATTCGGCGTAAAATAACGGAAGAAGATCTCAGCCACCTTCTTCCGGCAAAATCACCACTCTGGTTACCTTCGCCGATTACGTTACATTACTTTGTGAAATATCGGTTAGGTGAGGAGGGTATGGAAGTTCTTATGTTTTTGATAAGCAAAAAGATTGTCCATTTCCTCAAATCTGAAACCGAGGTAATTATCGATTCCACTCCTTTAGTTGCAAGCCGTTATTGTCCCAATAGTCTGTTTAACCCTCATTATCAGGTTAAAATGGATAAAGCACATATTTTGAATCTGGGGGCTTATCCCTTGTTTATGATTCATTCAGAAGGAACGGAGAATGACAAACCCTATGCGCATTTTTTGATTCAGATTGCCGAACTTCTCGGCGTATCCTGTGATCGTGTATTGATGGATGCGGGATATGACTCCCTAGAGCTACACACGTTAATATTTGAGAAACTTCATGCAAAACCCCTTATTCAACTGAGATCTGACGCGCAATTGTCCCAATTAGGTTCAGAGAAGACCATAATAAAACAGATCAATACGTTCTGGAGAAAAGGAGGAAATGCCCAAATGTCTCTTACAGAAAAACTGGTATTTCTCTGCAAGAATGGTAAACGGGAGATGGTAGGAGCATATCTCAGAAATCAGACTATTCTTCATGGAAGGGAGGTAAAAGATGCTATGAAAAGGCGGGGAACGTGCGAACGCAAGCATGCACACCTCAAAAAAACCGTCAAATTTGATGTGGTGCATTGCAAGAAAAATAACAGAGCGCTCTCTGCAATAATGAATTTTATAACGTTCCAATTATTGATGTTAGCCCATTTACAGAATAGATTTCAGAATATGAATTTTGCAAATTATCGATAAGAAGTCTAAAGAAGTCTGATTTGGCAGATTCCCCCCAATCACATGTCAATAGTGAAACGGTTGAATCATGATATTCCTAGGTGGAGTTATCTCGATCAAAAAAAGACTATGTCCAATGGATTGACGTATCGATTGGACAGACTCTTATAATGCAATGAAGATAGGGATTCTCGGATCAGGACTCGTAGGCTTGTCGGCAGCATTGCAGCTTGCTGATACATTTGAGGTTGTCATTTTTGAAAAAAACGACAATCCCGGCGGGTGCATGTCCTCCCTTACCTACAACAATACCTATACGATCTAGACACTCTATCACCACTGTTTTTCCGGCGACAAAAATCTGTTTTCCCTACTGGATACGCTTGGTCTTACATCCGATCAGATCTGGCTGAAAGGTTCAACCGGTTACTATATGGACGGCAAACTTCACCCACTCACAACCCCTCTTGAAATCCTCCGCTATCCATGTCTTACGTTTTTCCAGAAATTCAGACTAGGATTGTTCGTTCTCGGCTCAAGAAAGATCAATCTTCTCCCGCTTGACAAAGTTACCGCGAAAGCCTACCTGTTCGAGAAGGTGGGCGAGGATGTGTATAACGCATTTTTCGCACCCCTGCTCACCAGCAAATTCGGGTCGATGAAGGATGATGTTTCAGCAGCCTGGCTAATGAGCAGGATTGCCATCCGCTCCGACAGAGGTTCGGAAGGAGAACGCCTCTGATATCTGAAAGGAGGGTGGCATAGACCAATAGATGCAATGGTTGAGAGACTCAAGGAAAAAGGGGCAGAGATCAGAATCGGCACACCTGCAGTCACCCTTGTCAGGGAAAAGGACAAGTGGCTGATCAACGGTGAAGAATTTGATGCCGTCATTTCAACACTGCCGCCAAAGGTTACGAATTCGTTCCTGAAGAATGTAGAAACCCAACTCCCAAATCTGATGTATCAAGGGGCAGCATGCATGACCCTGGGTCTTACCCGCGACCCGACAAACGGCATCTACTGGACCAACATGGGAGACCCGGCTCCATACGGAGCAGTGGTTACCCACACGAATTTTGCACCGTTCGAGTGGTACGGCGAACATGTCGTATATTTGGCTTCCTACTTCAAGGATGAACCTGACAGCGGATTGAAAGACCGGATGATTGATGACTTCTGCAGACGTTTTTCTATAGATATCAGTGAAATCAGTCATGCAGACCTGTATATCGATAAATTCGCCGGCCCTGTGTATGTAACAGGATACAAAGATACCATCCCCCCTGTCGATGTCGGCAACAATCTGTATATTGCCGGAATGTTTTCACCGGAAAATTATCCTGAGAGAAGTATGGAGGGGTCGATTCTGGCGGGTTTCAATGCTGCAAAATTGATAGAGGAGAAAAATCGTTGACACCCGTATCCGTCACCGCAGTGCTTCCAGTCTTTAATGATGTGGAAGCTTTGAAGACAGCTATTCCTCAATCCATCGAAGCGCTCGAAGCATATGGGAAAAGCTTCGAACTGATCATCGCAAAAGACGGCAGTACTGATGGAAGCCGCGAGTGTGTAGAGGAGTGGGAGAAAAAAGATCCGTGGGTTCGGCTGCTTCACTCCGATGAACGTTAGGGCAGAGGGAGAGCGCTGAACCGTGCTCTTGCAGAATCCCATGGCGAGATATTCTGCTACTATGATGTTGATCTGGCAACCGACATCAGCCATCTCAAAGAACTTCTCGATCACATCGAAGATGGAGCGGACGTTGCAACCGGGTTGCGCCTGATGAAAGACAGCAATATCGTTCGAAGCGGCGACCGTGAGATCGCCAGCAGAGGGTATAATTTTCTGGTCAGATTGTTCCTCGGCAGCAAACTCAATGACCATCAGTGCGGATTCAAGGCATATAGATCCTCGGTTCTCCGCGAACTCGTGCCGAAAATCCGGGCCCCCCACTGGTTCTGGGACACGGAATCCCTCGTTCTTGCGCAAAAAGAGGGGCTGCGCATGGATGAATTTCCGACCATGTGGCGGCAGGGGCCGGGAACAACGGTCAGATTCAAAGATGTGAGCAATATGGGCAAAGACATCCTCAAGATGTGGTGGAGACTGCATGTGGAAAAAAAAAGTTAGTGCTGTAGTAATACCAACGGTGATCACCGTTGCATTACTGGGTTACATGCTGATGCGTGTGTGGAACGACCTCCAGGGAAATTTCGACACCATCCTTGCGTCCTTAGTACCGGGCTGGCTGACCGCAGCAATAGGCATATGTGTCCTTGCATAGTTTCTCGGCGGGTTTCGATACAAATACATCGTCAAAAAGCTTGGAACAAAAATCGGCATCATCTTTTCCACTGCCTGTATCTACGTATCCCAGACAGCCAACCTGATCATTCCTGCCCGCCTGGGGGATTTTGTTCGGATGTTCATTCTCAAACACGAGAAAGGGATGCCCTATACGAATGGATTCACTTCATTAATCGTTGAACGGGTGTACGATGTTCTCGTATTGGCGGTTCTCGGACTCTGTTCTCTGCCGTTTTTAATCAGTCTGGTTCCTGAAGACTATGGATGGTTTGTCTGGCTGATCATCTTTGTCTTGATTGCCGGAATTGTAGGGATCATTATTCTCCTGCTTGCCAAATGGATGCATGCGGAGAACAAGATTCTCAATAAAATCCTGGAGGTTTTTGCACAGTTCAGACAGGTATCCTCTACGATTTCATCTCTCGGCCTTCTCTCGGGAACATCCATCATTATCTGGATGATGGATGTTCTCACCTGTTATCTGGTCTATATGATGTTATCCGTCGATGTTCCGTTCATGCTGGTTCTTCTGGCAATCATTATTGGAAATCTTATAAAAGCATTACCAATTACGCCGGGCGGGATCGGAACATACGAAGCGGCGCTTGCCATAATTTTCGAAATTGGCGCGGTTGCCTCATTTACCGCGTTTCTTATCGCAGTAATAGATCATCTTATCAAAAATCTCGTAACACTCGCCGGAGGCCTCATCTCGCTGTATTACTTTGGTGACTGGTCGATATCTCTATTAAAGAGACTTTTCAAAGAAGATACGAAAAAAATCAGAGAGGAAAATAATAATCTCTGAGATTATTCTCCGGGCCGGGATGTGATGGAGATATTTATGTTTGCTCCAAGCAAAACGACACTGGAAAGGTGTGTGATACATGTTTTCTAGAGATATGACGATAGACGAGTTTTACAGCTGTATACATCCGGCCGTTAAAAGGACAAAAAACTCCTCACTTCTTGAAGAGCAGATACGTGATATCCAGTTTCCTAAAAATCCCCATGCGCAAAAAATGATGACCTTCCTCTGCGCCCCGCTTGTGACGAATTACCGCATTGACCGAAGATTTGTCGACACATCCCTGAAGAAGTTCTGGCAGGAAGCACGCGAGGGGCTCTTTACTCACGAGAAGGAGTACCGGGACCTCTACGATCAGCTCGCCGATGACAAATCATGATGAACGCTGATCTCTATGCTCCAGTAACGGTTAACCGAAGATATAATCACCTATCATAGGGAGGGAGACTTCGCCTTCAAACAATATTTCGATAAAAAAATCGTATCGCTGAATGATCACGAAGTGTTTGTCAACTGCGGGTGATAACGTGGAGATGTTACGGATATGTTCATCAACAGCGTCAATGATTTTTCCAGGACATATTTCTATGAGCCGAACCCGAAAAATTATGCCATCGCTGTCGATTATTTTTTAAAATGGCAAAAAGATGTTCTCGACAAGATCGTTTTCAGAAACTGCTGCATCGGTAAAGAAAATGGAACTGCCTCTTTCAATGCGGCAGAGAGCGAGGATTCGTACATAAGCGAAACAGGGTCTACCGCCATTCCGATGGTTTCTTTGGATGAGGATATCTTAGAACCCATTTCATTCATTAAAATGGATATCGAAGGTTTTGAGCGGGATGCGCTGGAAGAGGCAAAAAATCACATCACTTCGGAGCATCCCAAACTCGCCATCTGTGTGTATCATAAACCGGATGATCTCTGGGAAATCCACAAACTCATTAAAAAGTATGATGAAGAGTATACTCTCTATCTGCGGCATTACTCGCCATATCCGTGGTGGCCCTGCGAAACGGTGATTTATGCAGTTTGATTTTGCATGGACCGAAGCATAAAGTATCAGATTCCGGGTTAAATACCTCTGGTTAATATCGGATACAGACGGGTTCTTTCGATGCTAGCATTATTTATCGGAGGCGGCAGAACTAATTAATAGAATATTCCGCATGGAATATGATACTCCATGATTCCAATCTAATCCCAGATACTCACCGTCATCCTCTGGCTCATCATCATTAAATTATGCCAGATTACCATCTACCCATATCTCAAACCGGCACTCGGCCAAATCTCTTACGGACGTGCATACCCGGTCGGCATCCTTCTTCTCACGATCGTATCATGGTATCTTGGTCTTGCGGAGCTGCCGGTCCAGCTTGTTTTGATTCTTTTCGCTGTACTTGGGGGAGCAGCACTCTACAAAAAACAGTATGAACTGACCGATTTGAAAAGTATGGTTCGCTGGGACATAATTTTCCTTGCTGCGTTCGCATTACTTCTGATCGTTCGGTTGTTCTCTCCGGGAATCATCCCTTCCGGCGAAAAATTCATGGACGCGACATTTCTTGTGAGCATAATGCTTAACCCGATGGTCACGCCGTTTGATCCCTGGTTTGCAGGGGAAACCCTCAATATCTATTATTATCTCGGACACTGGATGATGGGCGTTTTAGGGATCCTCGCTATGGGAACAAGTTCCATCTTGTTCAATCTGATGCTCCCGACCGTGTTTGCTTTGGCCGCAGTTTCTGCCTATGCAATCGGCGTTCTGCTTCTCAAACGCCACCAATGGATCCCGATGCTGGTTTTGGTCATCCCAAACGCAGCGCTGATTTGGCATGCATTCACGGGCAAAGGGCCTATTGATGCATGGTGGGCATCAACCCGGGTAATCGGTGATGGGGCAACCATCAATGGATATCCGCTTTTCTCCTTTTTTATGGGGAGATCCCCATGCACATCTTCTTGCCTGTTTTAATCAGCTGGTGTTTATCTGTCTGCTTGCAGTGATGATAAAAAGATGGCAGTATCTGAAAGGCTGGGGCAAGTATCTTCTGATTTGTCTTCTCTCATTGTTTCTTGGAACAATGCCTGCCATGAACTCGTGGGATGTGATAATCTATGCAGGCATATATGTCATCGTCGCGTTTATGGTCTGGTGGAGATTCGACCGTCATCAGATACGCAAACTTCTGCCGTTTCTCCTTGTACCGGTGCTTTCGCTTCTATCCTATGCACCGTTTTTATATCTGATGCTCACAACAGGCGGATCAAGTATAGAGGGATTTTTCCTTGTAACAACGCCATCTCCAATCATTGAATTCCTTGGAGTGTATCTGTTTTTCCTCGTGGTTTTTGTTATCTACGGATTCCCGGTCCTGAAAAAATATCCCTGGATGATTTCACTCCCAATCATATCCGGAATTTTCGGCTACGCATCGCTGGGAGTTGCTCTGTTCTGTATAATTCTGCTCCTTGGAAAGAAAGAGTGGCTGCCTGAGATCATCTTCGGTATGATAGGACTTGCCATTCTGGTGTTTCTCGAAATCTTTTATCTCAAAGACTACATGGGTGATTCCTACTACCGGATGAACACCGTCTTCAAGTTCGGATTTTTTGCGTGGTTCTTCCTTGGGATTTCATCAATGCTGATTATCGGGAGATGGCTCAAAAACCGGGGTTCTACGGTGAATTCCACAAAGAAATGGAAGGCTTGGGCAGCGGCATGCGTGGTATTTTGTCTGCCTTGCCGGAATATTTGTTGTCGGAGGTATCAATCTGGGTTATCCGGACGGGAATCTGGATGGGGATACCTGGCTTGCCGTATCGCACCCTGCGGACTATCAAGGAATAGAATATCTGCATAGTCTAAACGATCCCTCGATAATCGTTGTCGAAGCGGAAGGAACATCATATACGTACGGATCCCGGGTTTCGATAATGACCGGTTTATCCACGATTATCGGGTGGACAGGACATGAAGTCGGATGGAGAACGGGGATGGACGAAACAGAAGATGTATCCACACGGATGGCCGACGTGCGTGAGATCTACGAAGACCCGACAAAAACGATTTCCCTGATGGAAAAATACGGAGCAACGTATCTGTTCGTCGGCGAAGTAGAGCAGGAAATGTATACGATTAATCTCCCGCTGGAAGATCTCGTAAACGTATTCTCATCTGACGGCGTAGACTTATATCAAATCAGGTAAACCACCTCTCTTCAGGTTTACGAATCCTCAGCGCGGGACGCGGGATGAAAAATCATGCGTTCCTAGTCCCTGAAAACAAAACATCCCGCCATGAAAATCATTTGCCGGCAGAACAAAGGTTAAAATGGCTCACCCGGCTCAAACTGAGATTTTTTGGTTCCTGAACCTTGCCGCAGCCTTCCGTTCGTCAAAAGGTGAAGAGAGAATTTCGCTGTCAGCGATGAACGTTATCCAATGACGTCCATCCATATCTTTATCTCAAAATCAGACCCATATATATAGTTACGCCAGCAACGGTTACCCCGTACGGGGGGAACTAATCAGGATTTATTCTGAGACTGTTTTGTACCTACCAGTATGACCGCTGATGAGCGATGACAGAGGGTAAAACCTCTCGAGTGAAGTGAGTAATTATGGCAAAGATTTACCAGAAGTTTGAAGTCCCCGAAGAACTTCAGAACAAAGCACTTGAAGCGCTTGAGCTTGCACGTGACACCGGAAAGATTAAGAAAGGCGCAAACGAGGCAACCAAGGCCGTCGAG
This sequence comes from Methanocorpusculum sp., assembly GCA_965229365.1. Classification (GTDB taxonomy): domain Archaea; phylum Halobacteriota; class Methanomicrobia; order Methanomicrobiales; family Methanocorpusculaceae; genus Methanocorpusculum. The sequence goes on from OZ245878.1 coordinate 1,426,484, forward strand.
CGTGGAATTGCAACTCTCGTCTTAATCGGCGCAGACGTTGCACCAGAAGAAATCGTCATGCACATCCCCGGACTTGCAGACGAGAAGGAAATTCCGTTTGTTTTCATCAACAAGCAGGCAGACATCGGAGCCGCATGCGGTCTTGACGTCGGATGTACTGCAGTAGCAATCGTTAAAGTCGGCAAAGGCAAAGAGCTCGTAGGAGATCTTGCTGGTCAGATCAAGGCACTGAGAGGATAATTTCATGCCTGATGATGCAACGCCAGCAGAAGTTATTGAGGTCATCGGCCTTACCGGAATGCACGGAGAGGCATCCCAGATTAAATGCCGTGTCCTTGATGGCTCAAACAAGGGGCGTATCATTACCCGTAACACTTTCGGACCTATCCGTGAGGGTGACATTCTGATGCTCCTTGAAACGGAACGCGAAGCAAAGAAACTTTCCAGGAGGTAAAAAGCATGGTAGATACATATACCTGCAGCTACTGCGGAAAGCAGCTTGAGCCCGGAACCGGTAAGCTCTTTGTGAGAAAAGATGGTGCAGTCTTTTATTTCTGCTCATCAAAATGCCAGAGCAATTATAATCTCGGCAGAATCCCCAGACGTGTAGCCTGGACCGCAGCAGGTCGCAAGGCACGCGGTAAGGAGTGATGTAATTTATGGAACGCACCTTTGTGATGATCAAACCCGACGGTGTTCAGCGCGGTCTCGTCGGTGAGATTCTCTCCCGCTTTGAAAATAAGGGATTCAAGATCGTTGCCGCTAAATTCGGTGTTCTTGCAGAATCCATTGTCGAAAAGCACTACGAGGAACACCTCGCAAAACCCTTCTACCCGAGTATGAAAGCATACATTACGAGTGGACCGGTATTTCGCTTTGTCCTCGAAGGTGACAATGTTGTTGCAACAGTTCGGAAAATGAACGGTGCAACCAACCCGACAGAAGCTAACCCCGGAACTATCCGTGGAGATTATGCACTGTCCATCGGCAAAAATGTCATCCATGCAGCAGACTCTCCCGAGAGTGCTGCCCGTGAGATCGGCATTCACTTTACTCAGGCCGAACTTGTCTCTTATACTAAGATCGACGAGTCCGAGCTTTACGAGTAACGCCGCATACCTGAGAAATATTCTCAGCCAATCTTTTTTATCTGCATGTTTTCAATGATCCGATTCTGAGAGAGTTATCTCAGGTCCAGAGACGAACAATATTTTTGAAAAAAAGAGAGTTACCTTTTCAGGTAATCGTATGCTGAAAGGAGAGCCTTTACCCCTTCGCCGACTGATGATGCAATCTGCTTGGCTTTGATGGAGGTCGCATCTCCGGCCGCATAGAACCCGGGAACATTCGTATTGCAGTCGATATCAACGATGATCTCCTTATTCTGATTCATTGCTGCAAGACCCTCGAAATTCGCTCACCGTAACCGGCATCCCGCAGATGAGCAATACCCAGACTTTGCATAGCAGCAAATGCTTCGTTGATATGATCCTGATTTGGAGCGGACAAAAGACTGAGCTGGTTGGTAACCTCCATTAGGACCACATCAAGCACGGAATAGTTGAAAACCTGATAGGTCGACTGGGGAATATAGGCAACATGCTTGGCGATCTGCTTATGCGTAAGTGATTTTATATTGGTGCCGTTTAGGATGATCTCCCCGGAATAATTTCTCAGAAACCCGAGAATACAGCGGAACATCGTACTTTTTCCAACACCGTTCGGCCCAAGAACGGCGAGAAGATCCCCTCCCTTTGCAGAGAATGATATATCGTCCAGTACAAGAGGGAGATGCTTTCCGTAGGAAAAACTCAGATTGTTTACACTAAGCCTCATGAACGTTTTCCTCCCATCATCAGAAGATAGGCAAAAATCGGCGCTCCGATAAATGCAGTCAAAATGCCGATTGGAACTTCCGTCGTTGCAATAGTCCTCGAGACATCATCCACCAAAAGAAGAAAACCTCCTCCCATGATAATAGCGGCAGGAATGAAGGTGTTTGGATTGAGACCGATCCCAAAGAAGACGCCGTCGACGAGGATCTTTTCTTCACCCTTTCCAAGGAGGGTGGTGATTACGCCCTGTTTTTTCACAATCACATACTCCAGAAACTGACCGCCGCCAAACTCTTCAATGGTATATCCTTTGTGCAGAACAATGTTCTTTTTAGTTTTGAGCCGGTCGATCAGAACCTTGTCGGCTTTCAGTTTACTGCGGACGATCAGATGGATGGATGCAGCGATGTCACTCAGTTCGATAGCCATATCAACTACCGTGTTACCTCCGCCGAGGATCCCCACCACTTTATTTTTGTACAACGGACCGTCACAGGTCGTAGAGATCGCAACACCTTTCCCAAGAAGTCAGTCTCTCCTTTCGCTCCGTAGAGACGCGGAGACTTCCCAGTGGCCGCTATGACGGCCTTTGCAGTACAATGGGCTCCATTAAGCGTGTTGATGGAAAAGACATCACCGGTTTTGGAAATGCCGGTCATGACATCCTCAACGAAAATCCCTCCGGAATTTACCGTATGATCATAGATTTTTTTTATCAGATCTGCACCGGATATATCAGGGATGCCGGGATAATTTTCAACAACATAACTCTGATTCACCATCCGCCGATTGCACCGGTGATCACGATCATATCCAGACCTTTTCGGGCACCATACATGGCAGCCGAAAGACCGCCGGCTCCGGCACCGATCACTACAAGATCATGATCCGCAGAAACATCCGGAGTCTTTTTTACCGCCACAGGAGCATCAAGATACTCCATGACTTTTTTCAAATCATCGCCAATAACGATTTTTTCACTATCGATGACCGTGACAGGAATACCCCTCTGACCGGAGATCTTAATCATTTCTGCGGCGGCTTTTTCATCTTCGCCTACATCGATATTGGTGTACGTTATATTCTGATTATCAATGAAGGTTTTCAATGCTTTACAGTGAGGACAACCCGAAAGAGAGTACACAACCACTTCATGTAAAATACAAATGAGTCTGCACTCAAAGGATTAATACTATTGGTTCCTGATAAAAAAATGGGTGAAAAAGAGCGTTAATTATATTTTTTGATTTTCCTGGTGTCTGAAGAGACGAGGGTTTCATCCATCTCGAGCGGGGTCAAGGTGTCGATTTTTTTCACGCCGATAGCATGAACTACGTAGTCTCCCGCAAAGGCATATCGTTTAACAACCATGCCAACGACCTCAATATTGTCTCCAACACGGATGTCGATATCCAGCGGAGATGAACGCTGGGCAACGACCGTTCCGGAGCCGTCAAAGATTTTAAATCCGGGACGGTTGATGAATCTGCCCTTCAGCCCCTGAACAACACCTTCTATTCGTACAGGCTTGCCTTCCATTGGACGACCAATCTGTTTTATCCTGCAGGGTTTTGATTCAGCTTCATATTCCGGGAAAAGAGTGATGTATTGCTTTCCCACACTGTAACTGTTTATCAGCGGGATCAAAAACAAACAAAGAGAAAGCGTGACTCCCCAATAAAGAAACATGGCATCCTGAGTCGCAATATATGATCAGACGAAGAGTGCAAGGAAAAATATTACAACAATATAATGCATGGGGGCCAGACTGATTTTTACGCCTTTTATTTTCATGAGAGACACCGGTCTTTACTGAGTCTGTCCAATCGATACGTCAATCCATTGGACATAGTTTTTTTTGATCGAGATAATTTCACCTAGGAATATCATGATTCAACCGTTTCACTATTGACATGGGATTGGGGGGAATCTACCAAATCAGACTTCTTTAGACTTCTTATCGATAATTTGCAAAATTCATATTCTGAAATCTATTCTGTAAATGGGCTAACATCAATAATTGGAACGTTATAAAATTCATTATTGCAGAGAGCGCTCTGTTGTTTTTCTTGCAATGCACCACATCAAATTTGACGGTTTTTTTGAGGTGTGCATGCTTGCGTTCGCACGTTCCCCGCCTTTTCATAGCATCTTTTACCTCCCTTCCATGAAGAATAGTCTGATTTCTGAGATATGCTTCTAATATCTCCCGTTTACCATTCTTGCAGAGAAATACCAGTTTTTCTGTAAGAGACATTTGGGCATTTCCTCCTTTTCTCCAGAACGTATTGATCTGTTTTATTATGGTCTTCTCTGAATCTAATTGGGACAATTGCGCGTCAGATCTCAGTTGAATAAGGGGTTTTGCATGAAGTTTCTTAAATATTAACGTGTGTAGTTCTAGGGAGTCATATCCCGCATCCATCAATACACGATCACAGGATACGCCGAGAAGTTCGGCAATCTGAATCAAAAAATGCGCATAGGGTTTGTCATTCTCCGTTCCTTCTGAATGAATCATAAACAAGGGATAAGCCCCCAGATTCAAAATATGTGCTTTATCCATTTTAACCTGATAATGAGGGTTAAACAGACTATTGGGACAATAACGGCTTGCAACTAAAGGAGTGGAATCGATAATTACCTCGGTTTCAGATTTGAGGAAATGGACAATCTTTTTGCTTATCAAAAACATAAGAACTTCCATACCCTCCTCACCTAACCGATATTTCACAAAGTAATGCAACGTACTCGGCGAAGGTAACCAGAGAGGTGATTTTGCCGGAAGAAGGTGGCTGAGATCTTCTTCCGTTATTTTACGCCGAATATGACGATAGGCTATTCTGCGATAAGTCATGACAACAGTCAGTTTTACCAGAAAATCAATGGAATAATGAAAATAATCGCGAAGATGAGGTGAATAATAAGTTTGTTCGATTTTTCGTACAATGTCACTAATGTTGAGCTGGGACATGAGCCAGCAAATGGACATATCCGGAGGGATGACTCCATTGTTGAAAATACGTTCGTATTCGTCTTGAAATTCAGACATACCACTCGGCGCATGGATACATAAAGGTATTGTTCCCCTCCAAAAAAGTCGACAATAGTAAATGGGGGATGAGTTTATATCACAGAATCCACGATTGGACAGACTCTTATTAATCAAATAATCTGGGGATCCTACAGATCAAAGATCATGGTGTAGTTACTTGCGAATTCACAATTATTTAGGAATATTATCCCCCAACTCATTTTTATCTCTGCCTCATTTTCAGCAAAAAAGTAGTAAATATTTGACATTCCCTTGGATAGATATATTGATAAGTATAATAATAATAGAGAATTTCTAACAACCTTTTTTCGACAGAAAGTACTTTCTTTTAATACGTTGAGTAGTATGTATGGGGACTTTCAGCAGCTTTGGTCTCAACCAGGCATATCACGAACGTTATGAAAAACTTGGCGACCATCTCTCCGACGTTGGTAAAACACTTGATTGGCATGTGTTTCGCCCTCTTCTTGAATCCATGTATACAAATAAATCCGGTAAGGGCGGTTATCCCAATGTTGATGTAATTCTCATGTTCAAGATTCAGCTTCTGGAAGTCTGGTATAGTCTGTCTGATCTCGCCGTTGAACATGAAATCTATGATCGTCTCTCCTTTTGGCATTTTCTTGGCTGTCCTGACAAAATACCCGACAATTCAACGATCTGGTTATTTCGGGAGCGCATGTCCGAATCTGGCGTTGATACATTGGTTTGGCAGGAGTTTCAGAGACAACTTGACCTGAAAGGTCTCAAAATTGAACAAGGTATGATCCAGGATGCAACGTTTGTATATGCTGAACCTGGTCATTGTAAGAAAGACACGCTGCGAGGAGAGCAGGCAAAAAACGACGGGATAAAGATGGAAAAATCATGTCCAAGAACGGCAAAATACACTATGGGTATAAACTTCATACCATCATGGATACGACGCACGATCTTATTCGACGCATTGAAACCACCACGGCAAATGTTCATGATAGTCAGGTGGATCTGTCAGAAAAAGGGGAAGTGGTCTATCGGGATCGAGGATATCAGGGAGCAAAATGCAAGGGATATAATGCCACAATGAAAAGGGGAGCGAGAAGGCATCCCATTGGCATACGAGATAAACTGAGAAATTTGAGAATAAGTAGGAAGAGATCAAAGGGCGAGAGACCCTATGCAGTGATCAAAAATGTTTTTCATACAAGGTTGGTGAAGATAACAACACTACAAAGAGTACGAGTGAAAAATATGCTGGCTGCATTTTGTTATAATATCTATCAGGTGAAAACGACTCAAAACAGAGTGTAAATTAAAAAAAAAAACGTCAAGGAATAATGGGTATTTTTCTTTTTTTTAGGGGATGAGGATGTAGGGGTGTAGCCAATCTTCCTTAAATCATGATTCGCGTTAAAAAATGGTTTGATAGATGTTCTCCATCAGTTATTTTTGAATTTCATTACAAAGACAACACCTACAAAATAGAACGATATCCAGAACATATCGATTATAAATTAATCAGATGGAATACAAAAGAACGAGCTCGGGTTGCTCTTTATTTGCCCAATGGTCATGTTGAGGAGGGGGAAAAACAAGTAGAGACTGTTGTTAAAAATCTGCTGGGGATAGATTATGAACAATTCAGGCAGATCGTAATGCTTGCCCAATGACAGGTTGAAAAACTGCTTCATGCAAACAGCAGTGAACGCGAAGGGATTTTTAGACGAATTTTTAACACAACTCAATATTCAGATTTCCAGGACCAGATGAAGGAACGGACAAGTGTCCTTAAAATGTAAGTTGAGATGAAATTAAATGCATATATCTTGGACCTCTACGAGGTTCAACTTGCAGAACCAGAAGAATCAATCTATGTGTCTGATCAGCTTAGAAAGCTCCTCAGCCTTCCGAGTCCAGATATTTACCAGAGATGTACCGCACAATTGAATAGTTTCATAGATGTGGATTATAAATTAGGCGATCAAGCAGAAAAGAAGAGTGACAAAATCCAAGCCGAGATTCTTGATGTTACAAAAAATATAACAAGTGCAGAGAATAATAACACATTACTCGCAGAATGCAAAATAGCTCAGGAAACTTACGATGAACTTGAACTTCAAAAAGAGTCGATAGATAAAATAATAGTTGAGATAACTCTTGCAAGAAAAGCCCACAGTATAATCCCAAAAGAGATTCTGGCAAAAAAGGCAACTGAAAGTAAAAATCTGGCAGAACATAACATTCGAGAGAATCAGTGCATTATTGATACTAAGACCCCGCATGAAGCAGAAATTCGGACAAAGATAGATGCGAAAAAGAAAAGACCCGAGGTGGAACAATGGAGAAAAAGGCTGACCCAAATCTCCGGTCAAATAGATAAATATCTGGGTGTGAATACAAGAGATGCAGAATTAGCTGGAGTAACGAAAAATCTCATTGAAGGCACTACCAGTTTGGATGATATTCAATGTATTATTAATACCTACATTAGTGAGTTAAAGGATATTGATGATACTCTTGTTAATATAAAAAAATGTGATGTAGACAAAGCAGAATGTGAACATATATATCAAAATACGATGACGCACCTTTTTGCATTGAATGATTTGTATGTCGGCATTATCGATCTAAAACAGGAGGAGAAGAGACTCAGTAAACTTAGAGAGGAGACATCCCGTCTTCTGGATGCATATTATGCAAAAAATACAATATATAGTGAGTTACACGATGTTTTTCATCGAGAAAAAGCAGGCATTCTGGCACAAACACTGGAGACAGGGAAACCATGTCCGGTATGCGGTTCAATTGAGCATCCCGCTCCTGCAAAAACATCCGAGGACGTGACCTCAAAACAGAAACTAGATGAAGCAAAGAAAGAGGCAGAAGACGCTGAAAAAGAATGTGAAAAGGTCAGTGGGACTTCACGTGACCAAGGTGTAAAATGTAAAGGTTTAGAAGAATCTCTTCTTAAAAATGCAAAAGATATCTTAAATAAGGAATCTACCAGAGAGAAACTCGAAACTGACTTACCCAAGATCATCAAAAAGGCTGAGGTGAACAAAGAGGAACTAAAACAGGAGTATGACAAACTTCAGAAGATATGCGAACAGAAAATAGAACTTGAGAAAAAACGACCTGATATCCTTTGGGAAATAAAGGCAGAGGAGATTAAGGTGGAGGAAATCACTAAAAATAATATTGCACTGGCTCTCAAAAAGGAAAGGCTGGAAAGTGAGATAAAAACAATACGTAAAGATCTTCTTTACCCATCAAAGTAAGAGGTGGAACGTGAGATTTCAACAATAAAAACAAATATCAAAACTCACTAAAATCAGATTCATGAGTGGGAAATCAAGGTAAATAAGCTAAAAACAGATATCGATCAAGCAAGAGGGATCGTGAAAGACCTATCCAAAAAAATGGATGAGTTGATCAAAAATGAGATCTCAGCCTGGGAGATATTTGAGAATGCCCTGCAGGAAAAAGGATTTGCGGATAAGGAGGTATATCTCTTAGCATGTCGCGATGACACTATTCTCGGAGATATGGAGAAGATCGTTTCAGACTATACCTCATCCTATACAACTGCAGATACTAGACTAAAGCAGCTTAAGTATCAGACGAAAGATAAGGTTTGGGTCAATATTCTGGAGCTTGAACAAATAAAATCATCTCTTAATGAAACAAAAAGAGATGTTGACAACAAAAAGAATACTCATCTAGCCAGAGCAAATGCGAATAAAAAAAATCGGCAAGTGTATTACCAAAGATTATTATTACTGGAAAACATGGGTCAAAACCTATGATATGTTGAAAAATCTCTCAGATACGGCAAACGGAGCGTTGGTTGGAAAGGATAAACTGACTTTTGAAAGATATATCTAAATGGTATATTTTGATCAGATTCTTTGTATGGCCAATAAACGTCTGGATATTATTTCTGAGGGGAGATATGAACTCATCAGAAGTGACGGGGTTGCAAAATATAAAAATGTAACTGGCCTGGAGCTTGATGTCATGGATAAGTTTACGGGGAGCCCCCGCCCTGTAACAACTCTTTCCGGCGGAGAATCATTTCAGGCCTCCTTATCTCTTGCTTTGGGACTATCGGATATTATTCAGGGCCAAAATGGCGGAGTTCAGCTGGATACGATGTTTGTCGATGAAGGGTTTGGATCACTGGATCCGGAGGGTCTGGAGATATCGCTCCGAGTCTTGAAGGATCTTACCGCAGGAAATAGGCTGGTTGGCCTCATCTCCCACGTTGATGTACTCAAAGATTACATAAATCCTAAAATCGAGATCATTAAGAAACCCGGAGGATACAGCACATTACGGGTGGAGACATAACTCTCCTGAACCATGGTTCTCATGACGATCTATAGCGGGATTCTAATGATTCCCGCGTGAAGTTTCCCATACGATGGATTTCCCTATATCCAACACAAATCGATGGCAATCATACTGTGATGAGAGATATTTGTAAAAATAAACTCTGAAAATCCCACTTCTTTTTTGAGAGAAACCAAAACCATCATCTTACAAAGTGAATATTGTAGATAAAGTATATGGGGTGATATGACCAATTATTTCATTAGTGAGTAAGTGCTTCCCGAAACGGATGATGGTGCTTTGAAGTACGCGGGACAAATTACGGGAGGGTTCACTTTTTTTAGTAAGATTGCTTCGGATAATCTTATAATATTCACTATAGATAAAATATCAGAGAGCATATATTGACTTTATTATGAGGATATATCCACCGCGGGACGCTCCGCGCCGGAGTCGCGTCCCCGCACCCCTATTCAAAAAAGCATTACAAATAAAAAGATAAACCGATACGCAAATCTTCGATTTGCACGCATCAGCCTGAGCAGAGCACGAAGACGCAAGAAAAATGTGATTCAAGCGAGGGCTGGAAGCCCGAAGCGGAGAGCAAATCTTTGATTTGTGAACGCGCAGATTCGCGATTGCGTGCAAGCCAAAGATTTGCGTGCCGCCTCAAATGGGCTTTGCCCATTTGGACTTATTCGCGGTGGGATTTCTCATGTGTCCACACACAACAAACTCCTTCCCGACATGGATTAAAATGCCTTTTTCGAAAATTTGTTGCAAATTGCCCACGAATCATACTGAATTTATCTTGTTTGGCATCCAATGTAGTAGTAGAGGTTGGCAAATCGCCGAAGAATCCTCTACAAATATCGAGATAGAATACCATATCGACACCATATACAGAGAGGATTCTTTAGAACGTGTGCCGGGTTTGATACAATCGCAAACCTTCGGTTTGCTCCGCTAAGGCCGCCCCTTATGGGGTTGCCCGCTCGCAAATCAATAGATTTGCTCCTCGTCTCGGCCATCTTAAGTGACCTCGACGCAATAGGATACGATACAATATGACAGCAGATTTCATTCAGACAGCAATCTAGAAGTCCGCATAGCGGATCTTCACCGTAGAGTTTACGAACGCCGCCGCGTATGATGCGATCATCGCAGAAATTACCGGCGTGGACAATCCCCTCGGCCTTGCCGAAGTCGAGCTCGGGAAGCAGATCTACAAGACCTATGTCGGCTACTTCGATTCGAACACCAGCGAAATGAACGGCAAGGTTCAGGTCACGACATTCAGCAGAGCTGAATACACGGCCGCAATCACCGCCCTTACCGGCAGTGCGGATCTCAAGACCGCATTCGGGAACGGCGGCACGGCCGAGACCTCCGAGATCGGTACCGAAGCGACCTGGAACGTCCGCATTTCCGCGAAGCTTGGGACCGACACCTTCCAGCTCAGTCTCAACCGAGATTCGATGACCGTCTCCGGCTATGCCGATGAAGCCACCCTTGCAGCGGTCGAAGCCTGGGCAGACACCAAGCCGGCCCTGAACTAACGGGAGGCGGAGATGCAGATCTCCCGCCGGCTTAGGAAGCTGATCCTTGTGTTCCTCGGGTTTCTCATTATGCTTTTTGGGAAGCTCGTTGAGGAGGCGGGTTGGACGCTGAAAGCGGACGACCTCAGCTGAAGCGGGCTGCCCCGAAGGGGCGGCCTTAGCCAAGCAAGGCTATTCCTTGCGATCAAATCTCTGAATTGTGAGCTGATTTATCCCCAGCACGGAGTTTTTTTCATAGATTTACACCCACCTATCTCCTTTCGTCTCATAACTTTACGGTTTCCCCATTTTTCCGCCCCTGTCCCCTTTTCGTAAATTTCGTTGGCGGGTTGGCGACGAAGTCGACGACCTCAGCCGAGCAAACCGAAGGTTTGCGAATTTGTGATTTTTCGTGTTGGGGATGGGGGAGGGTACGATATGCACGCTAGCTCTATCATCTTTTTCTTTTTCTTTTTCGTGTGTTTTTCGTGCATTTCGTGTGATGGGCGGGGTGGACGCTGATCCAAAAAAAGAGAGATAGAATACAAAACTCCGCATTCATACTAACATACTAAAGAACTGTAAAAAAAAACAAGTGCGAAGGAAGGGATTCGAACCCCAGAACTCCTACGAGACCAGCCCCTGAAGCTGGCGCCTTTAACCTAGCTTGGCTACCTTCGCAGATAATTTGACTCCTCTGCATTCACAGAGAGATCACTGCACAAACGTGCTTTTAGATATTTGATGTTCTGCTAAATATACATGCGGTTTTATTCGCGGAAAACCGGCTCGTCAGCGGGGAAAAATATCCTTAGATCCGCCGGCTCACGCGCTATTGCCTATTCACGATCTTGTATCTTACTGATCGCCGTTTCCTTCATTTTCAAAGCGTTTCATCTCGCGCTCACGCAGCTCGCCCCGTCTGATCTTTCCGGAAAACGACTTCGGCAACACCGGCAGGAACTCAATAAGTCGTGGATATTTGTATGGTGCGGTTGTCCGTTTCACATACTCCTGAATCTCTTTTGCGAGTTTTTCCGTAGGTGGGTAGCCGTCATGCAGCACGATGAATGCTTTGATAACCATGCCGCGGATCTCGTCCGGTGAGCCGACAACCGCGCTTTCTTTGACCGCAGGGTGCTCAAGAAGCGTTGATTCCACCTCGAACGGAGAGATGCGATATCCCGAACTCTTAATCACATCATCGTTTCTGCCGACGAACCAGTAATATCCATCCTCATCGATACGTGCTTTGTCTCCGGTGTAGTACCAGCCGTTCACAAACATCGCGGCATTTTCTTCCGGATTATTCAGATACTCCTTGACTAATCCAACAGGTCTTGGATTCAGCGACACGGCGATCTTGCCGATGTCTCCTTTCTCGACTTCCTTTCCGTCGTCGTCATGGAGCTGGATATGCCAGCCCGGGACCAGTTTACCCATCGAACCCTGCTTGACTTCCATGCCAGGCAACATCGCAATACAGCAGCAGGTCTCGGTCTGTCCGTATCCTTCACGGATCGTAAGGCCGGTTCCTTCACGCCAGATCCGGATGACCTCCGGGTTCAGCGGCTCGCCTGCACTCGTGCAGGTTCGAAGTTCGGAGAAGGAGAACTTCTTCAGATCGGCGATGATCAGCATACGGTAGATCGTCGGTGGCGCACAAAACGACGTGATGCCGTATCTCTCGATGAGCGGGAGGAGTTCGGTCGCATGGAATTTCGTACGGTAATCGTACACGAAAATACAGGCTTCGCAGATCCACTGACCGTAGATCTTCCCCCAGCCGCATTTTGCCCAGCCGGTATCCGAGACCGTGAAGTGGACATCATGTTCCGTCAGATCGTGCCAGAACTTCGCCGTCACCGTCTGTCCGAGCGGGTGGGCATAATCATGCAGAACCATCTTCGGATCTTTCGTTGTGCCTGACGTAAAGTAGATCAGCATCGGATCGGTCGCAAGAACTTTGCGTCCGGTCGAGCTTACCAGTTTCGTCGAGACCGGTGCCGGATATTTGAGTTCGTTATGATAGCCGATCCAGGGAATCGGGACCTTTTCTCCCGGCTTGTCGTCAACGATCATGCGGAGCTGAAGGTGGGGACACTGGGTTGCAACTTCATCCACTTTAGCCATATTCTCGCTGTCAGTGATGACCATCTTAAAGCCGCCGACCTTGATACGGTAGGCGATATCCTTGACGGTGAGCATGTGGGGGGACGGACTGTAGACAGCTCCGAGCTTCATGATACCGAGAACCAGGATCCACCACTCGGGGACCCGCGGGAGCATCAGAAAAACACGGTCACCTTTCTGGATACCGAACTTCATCAGGATATTTGCCGCCTCGTTTGAGTGGACCATCATGTCCCAGAAGGTGAACTTTTTTTCCTCACCGTCCTGGTTCGTCCATATCATCGCAAGGTGGTTGCGATCGCGTTTTGCCCAGGCGTCAATGACGTCGAACGCAAAATTGTAATGTTTCGGGACATCGATGGAGAAGGTCTTGTAAGTCTCCTCGTAGTCTCCGATGTTGCCGGTAGCTTCTATCATATGAAATTCTGCTTATGTATTAGAGGTATGTTCTAATTAATTCTCTGTAATCGTCAATTATTGCGCAAAAAAATACGGACTCCGGTTCTTCACTGCAGCTCCGATCGCTGCTTTGAGTTCATCCCCGTGAAGTCCCCGGATCGATACTTCATTTCCGGTTCGAAGGAGACAGGGTTTCAAAAGCCCATTGGAGGTCACACGAAGCCGGTTACAGTTTGCACAGAACTCCAGGTTGTGCATCGGCCGGACGACCTCGACTAAAGCGCCGTCAACCAGATACTTTCTCCGGTGGTGCATGTGTCTCGTTGTTACCTGAGAGGAGTTTTTGGCAAACTTCTCTTCAAGACCCGCAACCATTTCCGGATTTCCATGTACGGCAGGATCCATGTCGTCCGTCCATCCGTTCAAATCCATCAGTTCGATGATCTGCAGAATGAGATTATCCCCGCGTGCACGAACATATGCAAGAAAGTTGGGGATCTCGTGATCATTCATCCCTTTCAAAATGACCATATTCAGTTTGACCGGGGTCAGACCTGCCGCGAGAGCCGCATTGATTCCGTCAAGAACATCTTTCAGTTTGTCGCGTCCGGTGATTTTTTTGTAGGTTTCCCGGTTCATCGTGTCCAGACTTACATTCACCCGGGAAAGGCCCGCTGCTTTGAGTTCTTTGGCAAGCTTTGCCAGATGGGTGCCGTTTGTCGTGAGAGACGACTCGATGTGGGAGGGAATGGATCGGATGATGTCTAAAAGATCGGGCCGGAGAAGGGGTTCTCCGCCGGTGATTTTTATTGTTGTGACGCCGAGTTCGGCAAAAACACTAATCAGTTCCGATATCTCTTCTTTACTCATCTGAGAAGGACGGTCATCTCTGGTACAGCCGTTCTCCCCCTCCCCTTCTCTATGACAGTAAATACACCGCAGATCGCAGGCACTGGTTACAGCTATCCTGACGTTCGATATTGTTCGATTGTATGAGTCGGTAAGGATGTCATTCGCGTCTCTTTCTATCGTCATTTCCTTCTCCTATGAAGTTCTTTGCAACGATATAACATTCGGTACTTCCCCGACGGGTTGCCGTGGAACGGATGACCCGAACCGAGTAGAACTTCTCCTTAACGAGAGCAAGCAGGTCGTTGAAGTCGGAACCCTGGAAGGATTTCATGACAAGATTTCCTCCCTGCTTAAGAAGCGTGCACGCAAAGTTCAGCGCCTCTTCATTGAGACCCATGACCCGGGCCTGATCATACGCTTTTGCTCCCGAAAGGTGAGGTGATGCGTCGCAGACAACTACATTCACAAGCGGCATGGCTTCTCTGACTTTTGCCTGAACGGCAGGGTCGGTAAAATCACCAGTGATCTTGATGACGTTTTCTAAGGAAACGATAGGATTCAGGTCAACGCCGCAGAGCTGTCCTTCGGTCATCGTTTTCAAAACCTGAAGCCAGCTTCCGGGTGCTGCCCCGAGATCCACCACATTATCCGTTGTCCGGATTACGTTGAATCGTTCATTGATATCTATGAGTTTGTATGCAGACCGGGCTCTATACCCGTCCCTCATTGCTTTTCTATATACATTATCTTTTGTCCATTGTGATCCCATGTGTTTTCCTCCCAACTTAACGTATATCTTATATGAGCGCGGATATAATTATACTATTAACGTTTGTCACGCTAATATAAGAGAGTGTGTCAAGGGGTTATATTGATGTTAAAAGCAACCATTGAAGCAGATATTTTCCGTGAGACCATCGATGCGGTTTCAGCACTGGTAAACGAATGCCGTCTTCACGTTGACGAGAAGGGAATCAGAACGATCACGGTGGACACCTCCAATGTGGCAATGGTTTCTTTGGAACTCTCTGCATCGGCGTTTATCACATTCGCGGCAGAACCCTGTGAAATAGGTCTCGATATAGAAAAGATCAGATCGATGATGTCCATGATCGGAAAGACGGACATCGTTTCCCTCGAACTTGACGACTCGGGCAAAAAACTCAAAATCAGTTTCGGCGGATATGAATATTCGATAACCCTGCTTGATACAAAGACCATCAGAAAAGACCCGAACGCGCCGAACCTGAACCTGCCCGCAACGTTGGAATTCCCGGGAATTATGTTCTATGATGCAATAAAGGCATCTTCGATGGTTTCCGATAAGATCTCCCTTGCCGTTTCTGCTGAGACCTGCGTATTTACCATGAATGCCGACGGTGATTCCGACAGAATCAAACGCGAACTTTCCGGCGAGGATGTTCATTATATTACCTGTGCGGATGCCAGATCCTTATTCTCTCTGGACTATCTCAAAGACATGGGCAAATCGATCAGCCGTGCCGACAAGGTCCAGATCCGTCTTGGCACCGATCACCCGGTCCAGTTCTCCTTCGTCTATGCAGGCGGCAAGGGAAGTGTGGGCTATCTTCTTGCTCCGAGGATCGAGGCAGATTAACCGTTATGCGCACGTCCGTTGAAAAGCGCGATCTGGCTCATTATCCTTTTTTACCTGAAGCCCAGGGACTGCTTGCATCCCGCGGAATCAAAGTGGCCGGCCTTTCCGGCTCGAAGATCGGCTGTTCTTATCTCGACCGTGCTGCCGAACGCGTCATTACCGCACTTGACGGAAAAACCGTCTACCCCGAGTCGGAAGACGATGTTGTCTCCGATATCATAACCTATGTTCTTGCCCGGGTGCTCGCATCCGCTGCAAAGGACAAATGGACAATGGACCGGCTCTGTAAAATGGAAGCATCCCGCGTCTATGCGTATTTCCATGCCGAAGAGAACGAGCTTTTGAAAAAGCGGGTTTGCGAGGAGCTTGGTCTTGAACTCGGCGACGGTTCGCTTCCTGTCATCCGGTATGTGGAGCTTGCCTCCCGCGTGCGTGATGCGAAGTGGCGGCTGATCAACCGGGACGTGGAATCCGGTTTTGTCTCCGTCTCTTCCGACGAGATGGATGTTTTGATCGTGGAGAGGATACGGGCGATCCTCTCGTCAGGTCTGCCGCTCTACATCCCCGAGTCGATCGCAAAGGAGTATCTTCCATGGAGTTACAAGATCCTTTCCGCCGTGCAGGAGCGAATGCTCGTCGAGTTCGGGGCGATCAACGAGTCGGCATATCCCCCCTGTATCCAGGCATTGATCTCTGCGGCGGCGGCAGGCGTCAATCTCACCCATTCGGGCCGTTTTTCCATGACGGCGTTTCTGCATAATGTCGGGATGAACGCGGAGCAGGTTGCGGGAATTTTTGCACGAAGCCCGGATTATAATCCGGATATGACAAACTATCAGGTCGATCATATCCTGACGAACGAATATACCACGCCTTCATGTGCAACCATGCTGACCCACGGAATCTGCGTTAATAAGGATAGGCTTTGCGAGTCGGTATCCCATCCGCTGAATTACTACCGCTCGAAAAAGAAGATGCTGGATAAAATCCGGATCAAAGACGGAGCGATGGCAAAGAAAGCAGAGAAGGCAGATGGTGAAAACCCCGACGCCAGGTCTCCCGGACCGTGAAGACACTTGGTCTTTATAGGTACAAAAAGCCAATCTTTTTGATATGAACTTTGGGACTCTTGCAGATATTGAGACACGCGGAAAAACCGTTTTCGTCCGTGTGGATTTCAACTCCCCTATAGATCCTTCCTCCAATACTATTTTGGACGACAAACGGTTCCGCGAACACATCCCAACGCTGCAGGCAATGGAAGATGCCCGCGTCGTGGTCCTTGCCCACCAGAGCAGACCTGGGAAAAAAGATTTCACCACACTTGCCGCCCACGCCGATAAACTGGAGCGGCTCATGAATATACCGGTCACCTATGTGGATGATATCTTCGGCAGCTGTGCGAAGCGGGCGGTTCGTGATGCCCATCCGGGAGACATCGTCCTTCTGGAAAATGTCAGGTTCTCAGCTGAAGAGAATCTGACCCTGAAGCCGGAGGACGGAGCAAAGACCCATCTTGTGAGAAAACTTGCCTCGATGGCCGATCTTTTTGTATATGATGCATTTGGCACGGCCCACCGGTCCCAGCCGACGATCACCGGTCTGTCATATGCCACGAAAACGGTTGCCGGACTTCTGATGGAAAAGGAAGTGTCCATGCTTTCCAAAGTTTTCACCTCAGCGCCGAAACCCGTGAATTTCGTTCTGGGCGGAACGAAGGTCGATGATTCCATCGCGGTTGCCGGAAACGTTCTGGCAAACAAAACCGCCGACAGAGTAGCAATAATCGGGGTCATTGCCAACGTATTTTATCTGGCAAAAGGTATCGACATCGGCGAGCCTTCGAGAAACCTGATCCATACGCTCGGCTACGACGATGAAGTGGCCAAGGCAAAAACCATTCTCGACTCCTACCCCGATAAGGTCCTTCTGCCGGAGTATGTAGCGGTCAAAGAACATGATGAGCGGAAGGAGTATCCCATCACCTGTATTCCCAAAGACTGTCCGATCCTCGATATGGGTACGGATTCTATTGTGCAGTTCTCGAAAGAAATGAGAAATTCGGGCTCGATCGTTTTCAACGGTCCGGCCGGCGTTTTTGAAGATGTAAATTTTGCATCCGGTACGTTCGAACTCCTGCGTGCGGCGGCGAATGTGGACTTTTCCATATGCGGCGGCGGTCACACGGCTACGGTCATCGAGCAGCTGGGTCTTGCGTCCCAGTATTCCCATCTTTCGACCGGCGGAGGGGCCTGCATCGAGTTTTTAACGGGAAAGAAGCTTCCGGCGATCGCGGGCCTGGAAGAGTCCTGGAAGAAATTCGGGAACTGATCATCCATCTTTTTTTCGGAATAATTCCCCATGCAGAATCTCTCTGCATCACCATCCGCTGATGTGATCAGTCCCTGATGGTGATCAGTGTCGTCTGTTCTGCTAATTTGGTATTATTTACATCGAATACTTTCAGGGTAACCTTGATCGCAGTCTTGTTTGCCGTATTGAGATAGAACGTTGAGAAATTTCCTTCATAGGTTTCGCCGGCTGCATAATATGCGGAACTCCCCACACGGAATTCCATGTCGCTGGTGATCGCTACGGAACTGGCCCTTTCTTTAGGATCGTTCAGATTGACCTGGAGGGCGGGTCGGTATTACCCGTCTACTATGATATATCTCCCGTCGATATCCTTTCTCCAGATTGCGGTGGACAGTATCCCAATCAGTGGTATGTGATGCGTTGAATCTCCGGTTCCCTGCAGAGATTCTCCCCTATCTTGTAATTTTTCACATATTATCCCAGTTGGCCCGGGTGTTCGCTGACGTAGAGCTGCACGGCTTTCTGCACGGTCGTCTTGGATTTTCCGTCGATATAATATGCAGTATAGGTGATCACGAATGTCTGTGACGTTCCGTTGAATGCCTCGGGCGGGTAGGTATAACTGTAATCGTCCGCCGGGTCGGATAATACCTGTATGTCCACTCCGGAGTAGCCATGATCAAGTGTCCAGTACGAGATGTTCGAGATATTTTTGTAGGGAGTCGTATCCGTAAGATAAAGCTTGTTTGGTTTCCAGTACGCATAATCTGCCATAAGGAACAGCTTTTCCGTAGCAACTTCCCAAATCTTTTGTCCATCTGCCCCAATATCCGTGGTTTTGATAAAAAGCACCTGTTTGGCTCCGTCGGCAAATTCACCGGTTACCGTAACAAGGTAGCTCCCTTTTGGAAAGCCGTTGTCGAATTCGATAGGGATGGTCTCTCCCGCATAAAATGCATTCGAAATCTTCGTCGGTGTTCCGATGCTGACTCCATCCGGCGTGTTGACCGAAACGACGAGATCTTTCAACACCGTCCCGTCACCAATGTCCCAAACAAGCAGTAACAGAGGATTCGTGGCATTGTCCGTTGTTTCTGCGGTGATATATGCCTGTTTTGCCTCGGTCAGGTCGCCGGCAAATCCGAAAAAAACCAGAGAAGCGGCGCCGATGAGAACTATCGTTAGAAAGATGAGAAGTATCACGCCGATCGTCGGCGATATTGCGGTTTCCGGTCTTGATTTCATGAGGCATGGTCCAAGGATGACTGATATACAATCAATCTGAGAATTTCTAACAACCTTTTTTTCGACAGAAAGTACTTTCTTTTCATACGTTGAGTAGTATGTATGGGGACTTTCAGCAGCTTTGGTCTCAACCAGGCATATCACGAACGTTATGAAAAACTTGGCGACCGTCTCTCCGACGTTGGTAAAACACTTGATTGGGATGTGTTTCGCCCTCTTCTTGAATCCATGTATACAAATAAATCCGGCAATGGCGGTCATCCCAATGTTGATGTAATTCTCATGTTCAAGATTCAGCTTCTGGAAGTCTGGTATAGTCTGTCTGATCTCGCCGTTGAACGTGAAATCTATGATCGTCTCTCCTTTTGGCATTTTCTTGGCTGTCCTGACAAAATACCCGACAATTCAACGATCTGGTTATTTCGGGAGCGCATGTCCGAATCTGGCGTTGATACATTGGTTTGGCAGGAGTTTCAGAGACAACTTGACCTGAAAGGTCTCAAAATTGAACAAGGTATGATCCAGGATGCAACGTTTGTATATGCTGAACCTGGTCATTGTAAGAAAGACACGCCGCGAGGAGAGCAGGCAAAAACACGACGGGATAAAGATGGAAAAATCATGTCCAAGAACGGCAAAATGCACTATGGGTATAAACTTCATACAATCATGGATACGACGCAAGATCTTATTCGACGCATTGAAACCACCACGGCAAATGTTCATGATAGTCAGGTGGATCTGTCAGAAAAAGGGAAGTGGTCTATCGGGATCGGGGATATCAGGGAGCACAATGCAAGGGATATAGTGCCACAATGAAAAGGGGAGCGAGAGGGCATCCCATTGGCATACGAGATAAACTGAGAAATCTGAGAATAAGTAGGAAGAGATCAAAGGACGAGAGACCCTATGCAGTGATCAAAAATGTTTTTCATGCAGGGTTGGTGAAGGTAACAACACTACAAAGAGTACGAGTGAAAAATATGCTGGCTGCATTTTGTTATAATATCTATCAGGTGAAAACGATTCAAAACAGAGTGTAAATTAAAAAAAAAAACGTCACGGAATAATGGGTATTTTTCTTTTTTTTGTGGGGGGATGAGGGTGTAGGGATGTAGCAAATCTTCCTTAAATCATGATTCGTGTTAAAAATGGGTTGATAGATGTTCTCAACCTTTTTTTCACCAAACGAATCCGTTTTTTTCATTACGGTTTTTCTTACAAAAATACAAGACGCAAAGCCTGCACTGCAGATGAAATTTCGCAAAAACCTTTTCGATGACCGAACAGTCCAGAAAAAGAGGGAACAAAAATACCTTGAGAAAATCGATACGTAAAAACCGAGTGGACCCGGCGGGATTTGAACCCGCGGCATCTACGTTGCGAACGTAGCTATCTACCCCTGATATACGAGCCCGGAAATATCTCTAATCTATAGGATAAAATCCATATTAACTCTATGGTATCGTCACCTGAAAAGTTCGGTGAGAAAAAAAATATTCGGGAGATTGTGAGATTATAGAATAATCTCTATATCCAGTTGTTCAGCCAGTTCCTTGTATCTGTTACGGATCGTAACTTCCGTCACGCCTGCCACATCAGCAACTTCGCGTTGGGTTCTGCGTTCTCCGGAAAGGATCGAGGAGATGTAGATCGCTGCTGCTGCAACGCCGGTCGGACCGCGTCCGCTCGTAAGTTCACGCTCGCCTGCCTGTTTTAAAATCTCCATCGCACGGGACTGGACCTCGCCTTTCAGACCAAGACCAGAACAGAATCTTGGAACATAGTCGCCGGGGGAAGTCGGGAGAAGTTTCAATCCAAGTTCACGGGAAATGAAACGATAGGTTCTGCCGATCTCTTTTCTGGAGACACGGGACACTTCAGCGATCTCGTCAAGCGTTCTTGGAACATTACACTGACGGCAGGCTGCATACAACGCAGCGGCTGCAACGCCCTCGATACTTCTTCCGCGAATCAGATTCTTATCGACGGCGTCACGGTAAACAACGGCAGCGGTCTCGCGAACGTTTCGGGGAAGACCAAGAGCAGACGCCATACGATCGAGTTCGGAGAGAGCAAACGCCAGATTACGCTCGGTCGCATTGGAAACTCTGATCCGGCGCTGCCATTTTCTCAGACGGTATAACTGAGCCCGGTTCTTGGAAGAAATTGCACGCCCGTAACTGTCACGGTTTCTCCAGTCGATCATAGTAGAAAGACCCTTATCATGGATCGTAAAGGTCATCGGCGCACCGACACGGGATCTCTTCATCCGCTGATCATGATCAAACGCACGCCATTCCGGCCCGCGGTCAATGAAATCGTCATCTAAAACAAGACCGCAGTGCTGACAGACGAGCTCTGCACGCTCATAATCATGAACGAGCTGCTTGCTCCCGCACTCCGGACAGACTGTCGCCGTCACATCGTTTCCGCCCTGCTTCTCCTTTTCCCTCGT
Source organism: Methanocorpusculum sp. (assembly GCA_965229365.1). Classification (GTDB taxonomy): domain Archaea; phylum Halobacteriota; class Methanomicrobia; order Methanomicrobiales; family Methanocorpusculaceae; genus Methanocorpusculum. The sequence continues at coordinate 1,448,244 of OZ245878.1, forward strand.
AACGAGCGTCGTTTCCTGACGCTGTTTCATTTTTTCTCTATCTGCTCGTAGCTGTTTCAGTTTTTCAATTTCAGTTTCCATGATTATAAGATCCTTTTAATCTACGGATTAACGCCGATTTGCGCGCATATCGCGGCCATATTTGTGAGGTGAAGTTTTTCTGGGTTTTTCCGGCCTGGTTTCGGCGATGACATACAGTTTGTCTCCTGCATGCACACCGGCAAACGAATCGGTGCTGCATAACACAGTCAGATACGGTCTTGAAACGCTCCCGTAGAGGTCAACAATTTTACCAACTGATCTGCTTTGTTCATCTGCAACCTCCGTATAAAGCGGAGGAAGCTGACCGGCATCACTTTCAACAATCAGCAACCGTTGCCCAAGACGGGATACAACATTCCCTGCAAATTTCACAAATCAAACCTCGATGACTACAAATAGAGAGTCAAGCAATCCGTGGAATGCAAACCACAGAGTATTTATGCATAATATAATGCGTGAGAATTACTATAAATACATTCCCCACAATAGTAAAATATAAATTAGAGGGACAGGATCTCCGCGGAAGTGAGGTAAAGAACCTTTTCTACCTCGTCTTCGCTCATACCTGCCCCGCGTGCGACCAGGCCGCGCATTTTTTCGTTTATTATATCATCCGGGCCGTGAATGTCTGACTGGACCACAACGCCGGCCCCCGCACGGCGCGCGGACGCAAGAACGTGGCCATTTGCCTTATTGTGCCCGTTCCTTGAGGTGATCTCCATAAACACACCGTTCTTTGCTGCAAGCAAAGCCTCTTCCTCGGAGATCATTCCCGGGTGAGCCAGAATATCCACATCAGAACAGGTCACTGCCACCAGATTTGTGCCGGGAGCGACCGGTTCCTTTATCGTTTCCCCGTGAACGATCACCACTTCAGCCCCAAGCGATTTCGCATACTTTGCAAGGTCCGCGATCTCAGACGGAGGGACATGCGTGATCTCGACACCCGTGAACAGCCGAATCCCGTACAGTCCCGCAGATCTCTTCACCTTCTTCTGAGCTTCAATAAGAAATTCCACATTCGAAAAATCCGCATGATCGGCGATCGCCATTTCCGTATATCCAGCAACTGCCATCCGGCGGATCAGCTCTGTCGGGATCAGTTCGCCGTCGCTCATGGTTGTATGACAGTGAAAATCGTACATGGTTACTTCCCGCCGAGTTTTCCGGCAACGATCTTCAAAAGATCCTCTTTTGATCCGGCATACTCCACACGGATACGCCCGCCTGATTTGAACCATTGTGCCGGGTGATGAGCATCGCGTTCCTCCTCAAGAACAGACACCCTGCCTACTTTTGCAGCGCGGGAGATCATAGCCATATTCGGAGCAGAAACAGCCAGATTCTTTGCTACACGCCTGCCTTCATTCCTGGTGAGAGCAGCATCAAAGTAGCACGGATACAGAAAACGAATTGCCATTACGATATGTTATGTGATGTGAAAGCCAAAATGGCTTTCGTGCCCAGACGATTCTGAAGACTCGTTATCATTACCGAATTGCCTTTTGAAACATACTAAATATAAACATGGTATGATTCAGTCACACTCGACAAACAATGCGTATCTATAAACATGAAAAACCACAATACTATATTATGCATCACGTGGATGTTCACATGGAAGCCGAGATTTACGGCGCAAACAACCGTCTGGCAGAACACAACGCCGAACACTTCAAAGCTCATAATGTTCGTGCATTCGATCTTCTTGGAGCAATCGGATCCGGGAAGACCTCATTGATCGAAAAAATCGTTCCTGAACTGAAATCACGAGGGAAAGTCTCGGCAGCAATTGCCGGAGACGTGTACGGCGATGATGATTTCCAGCGAATCATCAAAACCGGTATTATCGCGTTCAATGCAAACACCGGCAAAGAATGCCACCTGGATGCCCACCTTGTCCACCACGCTCTCGATCACATGGACCTTGACGACGTCGATGTCGTCTTCATTGAAAACGTTGGAAACATGGTCTGTCCGACCGATTTCAAACTCGGCGCTGAGAAACGTATCGTCGTCATCTCGACCACCGAAGGCGACGACGTCGTAAATAAACACCCGATGATGTTTCGGGACTGTCAGATCGCCATCATAAACAAAGTTGACTTAGCAGAGGCGGTCGGCTGCAATGTCGAGAGAATGATTCAGGATATCAAACGATACAATCCGGAGATGCTCATCATCAAAACCAACCTGAAGAAAGGTGAAGGGGTCAAAGAGATCGCCGACGCCATCATTGCCTAAACTAATTTAAATATCGGTATAACCAAAACATATAGGACTCTGGAAAAGACTGATGCCCGGGATACCCGGACGTTAATCAGAGATACAAATTTAGGAGATATTAAACAAAATGCTTTGGCAAGGTAAATCAGTAAGAAAAGCGACCGGCGGTCGCTATCACGCATCCCGCGGAAAGAAACGGTTCGAGATCGGAAGATCCCCGGCTGATACCATCATCGGAATCACCCGCGTAAAGACCATCCGCGTAACCGGTGGAAACACCAAAGTCCGCGCACTCCGGTGCGAATTTGCAAACGTCAGCGACAAGAAGACCGGAAAAGTTCAGAAGGTTAAGATCAACTCTGTTGCAGAAAATGCAGCAAACCCGAACTACGTCCGCCGTAACCTCATGACCAAGGGAGCAATCATCACGACCGAACTTGGAAAAGCACAGATTGTCAGCCGCCCGGGTCAGGATGGCGTTATCAACGCTGTCCTGATCGAATAAAAATATATTTTTTCTTTTCTTTAAGACAGCTTCATGTATTCGGATAACGAATACTCTGATATGCGACGCGTATCATATCTCTTTCCCCACACCTGTAATCTGATGTTTGACGTTTACCAGCCCTTTTCCGTATACCTGCAGGGAATGACGAAACTTGCCGATCGGCAGGACAACTTCAGAACGCCGACCGGGCCGGTGAAACGGGAGATCGCCGTTTCGATTGCCCACGACCGGGTCGGGTTCGAACGAATCCGTAAAACCTCATACCTCGAAGACGTTACCGAGGAAGCCGATATCCAGATAATCCTCACCGATACGATCCTCAAATCCAGCGGCAATGTTCCCATGAACGAACAGAAATTCTTCGTCAAAGGCATCGACAAAGGACCGTTCACGGAAGTCTACGTAACAAAATCCCCAGCGATACCCGGTGTATCATCCTTTGATCTAAAAAAGATCATTCAGGAGCTTTTTGCATGACCGAACGCGAGACCGCGGTCGCCGCTCCTTTCCGACATAGAAATGCCGATCATCTCCGTCAGGTTGATCTGATCTTCTACTACACGCAGGATAAAAAATGGATGAGCCTGGACAAGGCAAAAAAACTGATTTCCATCGCGGAAAAAAACGGACTTATCAAAAAAGAGAACACGGGGGACTACTCGCTTCGTGACGACCTCCGCGAAGTGAAAATCCCGCTCGGGTTTCGCCCGACAGACGAGATCTTTGTCATTGATGAAAGCCAGACGATCGACACCTTAGAAAAACTCCTAGACGACATCGCCGAAACGGCCAGGATCGAAAAGAAAGACCTCGCCGGCGAGATGGAACGCATCAGAAAACATTTCGACAATCTGATCGGCCCAGAAGCAGCCGTCATACTCCTCGCAAAAAAATACCGCGTCTCATATGAACCTTACAAAGCCGATCTTATCAAAAGAATCGAAGAATAAAAAAAATATTGAGATTTATTCTGCTGCTGCAGCAAAAATCTCGGTAACCGGTTTTTCACCGTAAACGGTAATTTTTGCATTAACCTGAACGAAGTCAGCAGCGATCTCGTTTCCGCGCTGGCTCTTTCTTCTTCTCTCGCCGTTGTGGGTTGCATTGAAGCCGAAACCGTCGGAAATCAGAAGCCCTCTTCTGCCGTTACCCGGAAGGTCAGGGCGTGCCGGAGTTCCGATCTTGTCGGAGGCGCCGGTGATCTTGATCTTATAGCCGCTCATGCCGAACGGAGCGCCGTCAACTTCTGTGCCGATCTTCTTTCCAAGAAGAGCACCTGCTGCTGCACCCGCTGCATCTATTTTGTACGAAAGACCGGTTTTCGGGTCTGACAGTACGACCTTAAAGTCTACCATTGTATATACACATCTCCTCGATATCTATGATGCCGAAGTACCCATATATTTAGTATCTCCACATTTATACTACTTGCCCCAGAAAGGCTGTGTTTTCCGGAAGATGCCGGTGTACTCTTCGAGTGCTTCGACGGTGCCTGCATTTAAATGCGAGAGCATTTCCGTCTCCAAAACCTTCACATGTCTCTCAGGAATCGCTACATAAAGGGTCTCGCCGACATCGATCTGTCTGCCGATCGTGACACCGTCTATCGAAACGGCGACCTCTGCGCCCTCTTTTGCCTCGCCAATAGTCTCTTTGTTGAGTTTGATCTGTTTGATCTCCCCGACGATTTTTCCGTCACGGGTCGCGATACTGACCTTCGGACGCAGTGTTCCACAAAAAACGCGCACGCCGACAACCGCCGGACCGCTCATCCTGAAAACACACCCCGGCAGGATGGAAAACTTCGCCGGGAGCACGACCGTCTCGAACTGTTTCGCCTCTTTCGCACGGATCATTTCATCACGCCATGCCAGATAATCATCAAGGAGTTTGTAGATGACGCGGTTCGAAAAGATCTTCACATCGACCTCCTCATCCCGGATCATTAACTCAGCATCGGGAAGGAGTGGAACGTTGAAACAGAGAGCAACTTTGAAGAGATCTTCCTTTATTACGCTGATATCGATCAAAACCCGGCGGGACAGCGGACCCACGCTCGCACGCATAATCGGGATGTTTTTCGCGTCAAGTTCATTGGAAAGGGCCTCCAGCGCACCGATCGTATCGGCACGGACGCTGACTCCCACATCGGAGAGTTTGATGTTGATCTCCTGCATCTCCTCATTGATTTTTGCCAGAACCTCGTCATGATCGCCGCGTATCACGCTGATCGGCGAACCTGCAACGATCGATTCCAGATTCGGCGCGGAAATTTTCACACCGGCCGCCGCCACAACGGATTTTACCCGCATAAACTGATCCTCGATTAAGATCTCCTTAATGGGACGGCGCTGGAGAAGAGCGCGGACTTTGGTCGAGAGCGCACCTTCGTTGCCTGCGATACCGATCTCATCACCCACACTAATGATACCGTCATACAAAATGACGTCGAGCGTCGTTCCAAAACCTTTCTCCTCCTTGACCTCAAGGACGGTCCCGACACCAGGGCCCGATGTGGTCGTTTTGAGTCCTTCGGTGAGATACCGCTGGGCAAGTCCGATCATGATCATCAAAAGATCGCCGACCCCTTCGCCCGTCATGCTGCTCACCGGAACGATCACGAGATTACGCTGGAAATCACTGACCCGGTCGAAACGCTCGGAGTTGAAACCCATCTCCGAAAGTTTGCCGACAAGTTCATAGACCCGGGTTTCGCACTCGGTCTGAACCCGTTCGCTCTGATTTTTGTATGCAGCCTGAAACGAAGCGTTCGGCGTCGGACGCCAGCCGGGAATCTTGTCGAGTTTGGTTGCTGCGATAACAAACGGCGTTTTACAGGTCCGAAGAATCTGAAGCGCTTCGATCGTCTGCTGTTTGAACCCTTCATTCACGTCGACAACCAAAATCGCGATATCTGCCAGAGCCCCGCCCCGAGCCCGAAGCGTGGTGAATGCATGATGGCCGGGCGTGTCGATAAACAGCAGTCCCGGAACCGAGGTTTTGAGCCTACCCAGATCGCCGCTCATTTTTGCAATAGAATCAAACGGAATGAGAGTAGCGCCGATATGCTGGGTAATCGCCCCTGCTTCGCCTGCAACAACTTTCGACCCGCGAATACGGTCGAGGAGCGATGTTTTTCCATGATCTACGTGCCCCAAAACGCAGACGATGGGAGTTCTGATGTGTTCTTCCATGATATTGAATTCCCATTCTCCGATGACTGAACATACAGAGATAAATAGTAATTATATATTGGCAGTGCAGGATTATTAATATAAAGGGGACAGAGAAAAATTCCGTGACAGAGAAAAGAGTCTGTCCAATTGTGGATTCTGTGATATAAACTCATCCCCATTTACTCTTGTCGACTTTTTTGGAGGGGAACAATACCTTTATGTATCCCTGCGCCGAGTGGTATGTCTGAATTTCAAGACGAATAAGATCGTATTTTCAACAATGGAGTCATCCCTCCAGATATGTCCATTTGCTGGCTCATGTCCCTGCTCAACATTAGTGAAATTGTACGAAAAATCGAACAAACTTATTATTCACCTCATCTTCGCGATTATTTTCATTATCCCATTGATTTTCTGATAAAACTGACTGTTGTCATGACTTATCGCAGAATAGCCTATCGTCATATTCGACGTAAAATAACGGAAGAAGATCTCAGCCACCTTCTTCCGGCAAAATCACCACTCTGGTTACCTTCGCCGAGTACGTTGCATTACTTTGTGAAATATCGGTTAGGTGAGGAGGGTATGGAAGTTCTTATGTTTTTGATAAGCAAAAAGATTGTCCATTTCCTCAAATTTGAAACCGAGGTAATTATCAATTCCACTCCTTTAGTTGCAAGCCGTTATTGTCCCAATAGTCTGTTTAACCCTCATTATCAGGTTAAAATGGATAAAGCACATATTTTGAATCTGGGGGCTTATCCCTTGTTTATGATTCATTCAGAAGGAACGGAGAATGACAAACCCTATGCGCATTTTTTGATTCAGATTGCCGAACTTCTCGGCGTATCCTGTGATCGTGTATTGATGGATGCGGGATATGACTCCCTAGAGCTACACACGTTAATATTTGAGAAACTTCATGCAAAACCCCTTATTCAACTGAGATCTGACGCGCAATTGTCCCAATTAGGTTCAGAGAAGACCATAATAAAACAGATCAATACGTTCTGGAGAAAAGGAGGAAATACCCAAATGTCTCTTACAGAAAAACTGGTATTTCTCTGCAAGAATGGTAAACGGGAGATGGTAGGAGCATATCTCAGAAACCAGACTATTCTTCATGGAAGGGAGGTAAAAGATGCTATGAAAAGGCGGGGAACGTGCGAACGCAAGCATGCACACCTCAAAAAAACCGTCAAATTTGATGTGGTGCATTGCAAGAAAAATAACAGAGCGCTCTCTGCAATAATGAATTTTATAACGTTCCAATTATTGATGTTAGCCCATTTACAGAATAGATTTCAGAATATGAATTTTGCAAATTATCGATAAGAAGTCTAAAGAAGTCTGATTTGGCAGATTCCCCCCACAATCCCCCCACAATCCCATGTCAATAGTGAAACGGTTGAATCATGATATTCCTAGGTGTAGTTATCTAGATCAAAAAAAACTATGTCCAATGGATTGACGTATCGATTGGACAGACTCCGTACAGCAGTAATCCAAGAGCAGCAACGATAAACGTGATCACGTTCAAACTAAGGAGATACTCGGTTGGTTTGCCTGAGTATTGATTCATAATAAACTGGATCAGAGTAAATACTGCTACAAACATACCAAAGACGACCATGGTCGTCATCGTCAGGAGTCCGAGGAAGTATGCGATACCGCAGATAACTCCATATAATATAGGCAGCTTGAATGTTGAAAATTCTTTGAAATCGATTTTTTTTATCGCTGAGCGCATACAACGCGAGCACGTAGCAGAGACAGAATAAACTGGAGAAGAGTGTTTCTGCGATATGGTGATCAAAATGTCCGTAAAGAGAACGGTAGAGGAATTGACCCCCTATTACAGCAATGAAGAGTGCGGAGAGGAGACCTGTTTTCCAGTCGCCGATCCTTTTTCCAAGGAAGAACATGACCGGAACCATGAGTGCGCCGAGAACTGCCGGAGCCCAGTATACTGCCGTGATGATGTCTACCCGTGTTGCGGCTCCTGCGATAACAGCAAAGAACGAGGCAATGTAGGTAAAGAGCGGGCCTCAGACGATCTCCTGCACGGTCGGATACAGCGTCATTGGTTCAAAGAAGATATACCCAAAGTTATTTGCAAGCGCTACTTCGACCAACCGGAGGTTATATCACGCATCCGGGCCTGCGATCATATTTCCGGTGCCGGCTAGGACGGCCAGCGGGATCATGCGTATCCAAAAAGCAAGTAACGTACATATCAGGACGACGAGTCCGATAATGCCATAACGATATTGTTTATCGTTCCAAAAATTCATAAAATCCATAGTCTCTCACAGATAGATATTAAATATGTATTATCTGGGTGTTTTATATGATAAAATAATTGTAAAGCAGATCATATATCAGCAATATTTCTAAGTATGGAAGAGGTGCAATGAATAATAAATAATGTATCTCTATCTCTTTCCAGTCGGGGCTGGGATCATACTTCTTGCAGTCATCCCCTACATAATATATTTATTCGGCGTGACCTTCGGAAAAAAGCCCGTAGAGATGGACGGGGACACTCAAAAGACTCTTCCGGCTATCTCCATTGCGATCTGTGCCTACAACGAAGAAAGAACCATCGCGAGAAAAATCCAAAGTATCTCCTCCTGCACGTATCCGAATGAGTTGATAGAGGTTGTCCTTGTTATCGATTGTTCGGATGATAAAACCGAAGAGGTCGCACGAAGAGAACTGGCCAATGTCGATTTTTCCTGGAAAATACATGTTAACGAACAGAGATCCGGGAAAAACACCTCACTTAACACGGGGATCGGACTTACGTCCAACGAGCTGGTTGTCGCAACGGACGCAGATTTACTCTGGGATAATAATAGTGTTGAACATCTCGTTTCGAGGATTATGACAGATGATCGATTTGCCGCAGGAACAGGCGATCTCCAGCCGAATTCCGGGGCAGACCGTGTGAACTCTATGGAAAAAAACCTACCGATCCTATTTCGGCCGAAAGGCAGAGTGGGAATCCGCTCATGATGCCACACCGGCATTTAACGGCTGTCTCTTGATCATGAGAAAAAGTATTGTCGGAGGGGTGAATGAAACGAGCGGGGCGGATGATGCAAATCTTGCCTATGAAGCTATACGAAAAGGGTACCGGACATTTTATGAAACACGCGCTGCAATCTATGAGGAACTCACGGAAAACCTCAAAAAACAGTACAACCAAAAAGTGCGCAGAGCCAAAGGTCTTATCCAAACGACGCTCGCCAAACTTGACCTTCTGAAAATTGACCGCCCTTTTTGTCGGATCTTTTATCCTCTTCGACTCTGGATGTATGTGATAACACCGACGATGCTTCTGATAGGCGGCATTATCTTTTCGATCGGCCTGATACTCAATGTCCCGCTGCTGTTTCTCCTGCTCGCTGCCGCTTTTCTCTTGTTCAGCGTCATCAGAAAAGGAAATCTGATGACTGCTTTTGTGAAGAATCAGTTTTATCTTCTCGCCGACCTCTACTCAAGAAAGAATAATGCTGTTCTATGGAAAAGCACGTCTAAAAAAGTCGGAGAGTAACGTTACTCTACCGTCACACTTTTTGCCAGATTTCTCGGCATATCAACATCTCTTTCAAGAGCGACCGCTGTGTTATATGACAGAATTACCGAGCCGTATTCTGACACGTCGGGAAGCATAATACAGACATCGGCCACCTCTTCAAGATCAGCATCATGTTCTTTTCCAATCACAATAAGGGGTGCACTGTGGGCCTTCACCTCTTTTAGGTTTGACATCATGACGGGATAGACGGGACTTGATCCCTCTCACGATATACAGCAAAGTAGTGGCCCATCTGCATATGTCTACTGCCTTTGAAAGATCAATGGTGAAGACCTCCGAGATATACCGGCGAACTTCAGCTAACTCAGCCTCAAGAGAATGGTCCGTGAGGAGATTTACAATCTGCATAAATGCAACAACCTGAGATATGAACGACTTCGTTGCTGCAACGCTTATCTCGGGGCCCGCTCTCGTGTAGAGAACGGATGAAACCACGCGTGTAATGGAGCTTCCAAGGACATTTGTTACTGCGATTGTCTGTGCCCCCAGACTTTTTGCAAGTTTCAGCGCCGCTATCGTGTCTGCCGTCTCTCCGGACTGGGAAACCCCGATCACCAGATCATTACCAGGTGTCGGGAAGTACTTGAACTCTGATCCAAGCACGACGCGTGTCGGGATATGACAGACACTCTCCATAAGATAGGAAAAGACCAGAGATGCATTTGCGGAGGTCCCGCAGGCAACAACCGTTATAGAGCGGGCTTTCTTGATTGAATCAACTATATCAGAACACCGTTTGACTGAAGAGAGAGTGTTCGCAAAAGCATCCGGCTGTTCATAAATTTCCTTGAGCATAAAATGCCGGAACCCTCCTTTTCTGACCTCATGACCGCTCCATTCGATTTCGGTGATCCTGCGCGACACCGGAACTCCAGCATTATGGATTGTATATTCGCCTCTGCCGATTTCAGCGATATCGCCGTCCTAGAAATACACCGCATTACGTGTATAATCCAGAAGATGGAGCGCGTCTGACCCCAAATAAAATTCCTGATCGCCAATTCTAAGAACCAGAGGACTTCCTTTTCTGACTGCCACGACCTTCTCTTCACCTTCAACAAGTATCAGCAGAGCATACGATCCTTCAAGAAGCGGAATGATGTTTGATACCGCCTCGAAAAGGTTTCCCGAATACTTTTCGGCAATCAGGTGAGGGATGACTTCCGTGTCCGTATGGGATGTAAAAACAACCCCCCGCTCTTCCGACCCCCGTTTCAGTTCTGCATAATTTTCAATAATCCCGTTATGAACCACCGCGATCTTTTTTGCTTAATCAAGGTGAGGATGCGCATTTATCTCGCTTGGAACACCGTGAGTGGCCCAGCGCGTGTGCCCTATGCAGATTGTTCCCGTCAGGTGACAGGCGGATGTTTTGGCGTCCGAGATTTTTCCAAGATTTTTGTAGACGGAAAGTTCGGGAGCGATTGTAGCTATCCCAAATGAGTCATACCCCCGGTATTCTAGCGAAAGAGGGCCTTTCGTGCATAGAGGAGCTGCTTCATTATACCCGATATAGCCGACAATCCCGCACATTTTACATCACCATAGTGTTATCGGGAATCTCTTTTTCGAGCAGCTTTCCGCCTTCGATGCTGACATTGTTTCCTATTACCCCGTCCTTGATGGCGGTAAACGGTCCGATCGTTACACGATCCCCGCAAACGGAACTGGATTTTTCAGAGAATGACGAGAGATGATCCCGGCAGATACACCCCTCGCCCATGATCGTATAAACGATCCGGGAGTGAGAGCCGATCACACAATCGTTCATAATGATACTGTTTTCAATGCAGGTGAACGGTTCGATCGTAACGCGTGATCCTATGCAGGTGTTCGGGCCGATATATACGTGCGGTCCGATTTTACCTCCCTCTCCGATAACGACCGGACCGAGAATCACGGTGCCCGGACCCAGACTGTTTTTCTTTCCGATAACGGCATGCCCCTGCACCGTGGCGCATTTATCGATATTACCAGATACAGAATTCACAACCTGCCCGAGCAGGTGTTTATTTACTGATAGCAGATCTTTTGGAGAGACCGCATCCTGCCAGTCGCTTGCCGCGACGATGGAGATCTGCATCACCTCCTTTATTCGGTTCTGCAGGGATTCGGGAATCGTTTGTTCACGTATTTTTTGAATGAACTCCTGCGTAAAGATATACACACCGCAGCTTACCAGGGCTCCGGGAGGGACATCTACCGGTTTCTCCACGATAAGTGTAAGATTCCCGTCGTCTCAAAAAATTACGCCGAAGGTTGAAGGCGAGACGTGGCGTGCAACCAGCAGGGCATTGTCCTTGTCCAGTATGGACCGCAGCGACTCGGGATCGATGTAGTTGTCTCCGGCAAGGACGAGGGTCTTTGTATGCACATACTCCTTTGCCATGGAAAGGGCATGCGCCGTTCCCAGCTGCTTTTCCTGTACGACCACATTCACAGGAATTGGATAGGTATTCAGGAACGTCATTACCTGTTCTTTTCTGTACCCGACGACCACTTTGATGTCACGGATACCTGCCGCAACGACCTAGTTTAATACATGGTCGGGAATAGGGCGGTTTGCCACCGGGAGCATGACCTTCGGGCGGTTTTTCGTCAGGGGACGAAGTCTGGTTCCTTCACCAGCAGCAAGGATCACTGCCTGATATGTGTCATCTTACTTCACCACCGTTTTGTCTTCGATCATCCCTGTGAGATGTGTATGAGGAGCAACTCTCGTCCCGCTGCCAATCGAAGACCCGGTGTTTACGGAACGGTTGATCCCAAACAGCACATCATCCCCGATGACTGCTCCGAATTTCTTTCTGCCGGTTGATCTTCCGCCTACCTTTACCGGTCCATGATCGTGACGAAGATTTGCGATTTTTATGCCGGCCCCGAAGTTACATCTGCTTCCGATCACACTGTCGCCGATATAATTGTAATGCGGGATCTTTGTATCATCAAAGATGATGGAGTTTTTGATCTCTACGGCATGACCGATATGACAGTTGTTTCCAACCGTCGTTCCCGGCCGAAAATAAGCATTTGGACCGACAACGGTGTTTTCACCGATAATACAGGGACCTTCGATGTATGTTCCGGATTTGATGACGGATCCTTTTCCAAGAATCAGCTGACCTTTACTATCACGTTTTCTTCAATAGTTCCTCCCAGTTCGCTCGAAATGGTTTCGAGGAGATGCTCGTTTGCCGTCAGCATATCCCAAGGATAACCCACATCCATCCAGAAGGACAAGGGATACGCGGTAAGTTTTCCTTCACCGATATAATCAGTCAAAGCATCGGTCAGTTCGTACTCCCCGCGGGTCGACAGTGAAAGTTTTTTTAGGATGGCAAATATTCCAGAATCGAAGAGATAGGCCCTGCGTTGATTATGTTTGATTTAGGGTGAAGCGATTTTTCTTCCAGTGAAGTGATTTTGTCATTTGCCACGGTCACTACCCCAAAACTTTCCGGGTGTGTTGTCGTCGGGGTGGCCATGACTGGACTTGGAAGACCAATAATATTTGTCAGATCGAATCTCTCAAGGATCATATCCCCGTTCAGCATGAGAAATGTATCATGAATGAACGGCTCGACCGTTTTCAGGGCATCCCCCGTTCCTATATGTCTGCGCTGGATAACGTACTGTATCGATACACCGAGTTTTGAACCGTCGTCAAACCATGTCCGGATCGATTCTTCATGGTAGCCGACAACAAGAAGAATCTCCGTAATGCCGGCATCCCTCACATTTCCGATGAGATGTTCAATCATCGGCTTTCCCGCTAAAGGCAGCATTATCTTTGGTCGTGACGTCGTGAGGGGCCGCATACGCGAACCTTCACCTGCTACAAGAATGACACACTGCATATATTACTCCCTGATTTGATGCACTGCATCACGGATTTTGTTCATACCTGATTCCAGCATCCGTTTTGCATCGTCTTTTGTTCTTCCTTCAGCTGTACAGCGGATCTTCGGCTCGGTTCCGCTTGCACGAATGAGGCACCAGCCGTTTTCTTCGGATATTCTAATACCATCCGTTGGGTTTTCGGCGCCGAGTCCGAAAAGGATGTCTTTTGCATTCTTTGTCTCCAAAGAATCGCGAAGAATGGTATATCTCAGCATGACATCCAGTTCCTCGGCAACATTCCATTCGCCTGATATCTCGGTAAAAAGTGCCGCCGCGTAGGGTCCGTCGGGGCAAAGAGAATGCTTCGGGAAGATCCAGCTTTCCGACGGCTCGCCGCCGAATGTCCCCCAGGAGATAAGTTCCTCGGAAACAAAACTATCCCCAACCGGCGTTCTTCTGACCTCGGCGATCTCTTCGATCGCCATGGAAGCATCCACGGTCGTCACAACCTGTTTTGCATCCAGATATTTTGCAAAAAGCATGAGAAGATGATCGTCGTCAATATAACGCCCCATATTGTCAAACGCCATCATCCGATCAGCATCCCCGTCGTTCACGACTGCACAACCGGTATTGATTTTTTTCATCAGTTTCGGGATATGGAGAAGATTTTTTTCCAGCGGTTCGGACAGCCGGGCAAACTTTCCCGAAGGATCGCAGTTTACCGGAATAACTGCCGCACCTGACTCTTCAAAGAGTTTCGGCGTGATTTGCCCGCCGGGTCCGTTGCCGCAGTCTACGATTATGGTGAGGTCTTCTGTAATTCAAACTGAGGCAAGGATCGCTTCTTTATGCGGCGTAATAAGATCGGCATCCGTAACGGAACCCTGCTCATTCCACGAGCTCCAGAATGGATGGTCTATTTCCTCTTCGATCTCTTTTTGCTGAGCGAGGGTGTAGGATGAGCCGTCGGACCGGAAAAGTTTGATGCCGTTATAGGGTTCCGGATTATGCGAAGCCGTGATCATAACTCCCGCATCGGCAAACCCGGCACCGAAGGCAACGGTCGGCGTGGGACAGATTCCTCCGTAGACAACGTCTTCTCCACCGCTGATCAATCACGAGATCACGGCATGCGCGAGAACATCCCTGCTGGTTCGTGAATCTGTTCCAAGAACAACATGTTTTGCATTTTTTGCAACCGCCGCCCCGACAATAGGTGCAAGAGATAGTAGGCGCTGATCAAACAATTGTCTGATACCGGACGAACCAAAAAGCATAGTGAATCATTTTATGTGTTGAATGAAGTTAAATTATTAGGTCCCATAGGGACACCAGGCCTTTTTTCCAAGAAGAGCGGAAACGCCGGCACATGAAGGACCGAGAAATAAAAGCTCTTTTTCCAGAAGGATTGCTTCATCTATTTCTTCAAGATGGTCAGTGTTCAAAAGTGCATTGCCGGTCACAAGAACCACGTCGGCATCTTCCAGAAGTAAGGCCTGATTTATTCCCGGAATATCGCGGCCGAGAATATAAACATTTTTTCCGGAGAGAGACGTCGTCAGTTCTTCAAGGCAGTCTTCAAAGTTTACCTTATGGCAGGGCCCGAGTTTTCGAATCAACATCAGAAAACCTGCAACGGCCGTCAAAGCTCCCGCCGCGGCAGCTTTTGTTTTCGGAGATTTCAAGGGTGCATCGTAGAGATTTTCGAGGCGCATCTTTGCGCAGAAAGGTTCGGTAGATGAAATCTCGGCGACCCGTCCTCCAAAACACACCTGAAGACAACTGCCCGAACAGAACTGACAGATGTGGTTTTCAGGCCGGCTAATATACACAAGGTCCCCATCTTCGGTACCCATTCCATGCGCAACGTCATGAAGTTTTTTTACAGCATCATGTAGTATCATACTCTATTCTCAACTAATACAACTCTTGCAGGCGAGGCATCCGCCCCCTCAATTTTCAGCGGCAGGGCGATCATCTGATACACCCCATCCAGAATATTCGAAAGATCCAGCATTTCGATGATGATGATGCCGTTTTCCAGTAAAAAAAGATGAACATCATCATCTCCTATGGAGGGGGTATCGCAGCCAACCGTGTTGATGTCAGCCAGCAGGAGTTGTTTTGCCGTCTCCAAAGATAATGGGGCGGCATTTTTGAAAAGAACCGCCGTGCAGTTTCTTGTCGGCATTAGAGGCGGGGTTACAACCTCAGCAGACGTAATCAGGTTTTCCAATGCCAGTTTGTCGACAGGAATTCCATTTTCGAAATAATGCGCGGGGGCATCGATGTGGGTTCCGGTGTGCGTGCCAAGGGAGAGGGATGAGATGAAGGCATCTCCCGTTTGTATCCTGATCAAATGAAACTCAGGATCCCCGGGATAGACATACATCCCGGGATGCAGGCCGACACTCACATCATAGATCTTCATCTAAAATCCGTGATCAGCCGAATCGATTGCATTCTCGATCTGCTTCTGGAGGGCATCCGGCAAACCTTCAATTCTGACATCCAAAAATCCGCGGATGATAGTGGCGGTAGCTTCCTCCTCCGAGAGTCCGCGTGCCATGAGATATTCTATTTCATCTCTGGCGATCTTTCCGACAGCCGCCTCATGGGATAATTCGATGTCGACGACACGTCCGTCGATCTCAGGGATCGCGTGCATTACGCCGTCTTTTAGGATCAGGCCGCGGCATTCTATGTGCCCTTTCGTCTGCGGGACTTCGGCAATGATGGCCCCTCTGGATATGATCGTTCCGCCGTTTGTAATGGCGCGGGTGATCAGTTCGGCACTGGTATTCGGCGCCTGAAAAACCGCTCTTGATCCGGAATCGATGTGCGAACCGGTTCCGGCAACGATCACGCTCGAAAAGCGGGCGACCGCACCTTCGCCTTTGAGATATGCGGTTGGATACATCTGGACCATTTTCGTCGGGCGCATACAGACATAATTAGAAAGGAACGTCCCTCCCTCTTCGACAATGGTCGCCGTACGCGGGAAAACTTCGATCTCTTCGCCCCAGGTATGGATCATCGTCGAGGTAACTTTGGCATTTTTCCCAACATAGATCTCATTGATCCCGTAGTGTGCCCCTTCTTTTGTTTTCAGAGAGCTCGCACATCCGACGATCAGATGAACTTCGGACCCATCTTCAGCAATGACGATATTGTGGACGGTCTGAATCGTATCACCCTGCATAAACATACAACTCTGAAGGGGAAAAGTGGTTTTCGCTCCTTTGTGGACGATGATGACATATCCTCTTTGAGGGTGTTCAGAAACGTACTTCGTGTACTTATCTTTATCCGCCGGGACAATCTTCCAGCAGTATTCCTTGAGCCACTCGTATTTTTCGAGCGCTTTTTCGATCATGAGTACTTCAACGCCTTCCGTCTGGGAACCTGCGTGAAGGATATGGTCGTTGACGAGGAGGAAACTCCCTGCACGTCCTTCCATGGAATCCGTGTGGATTCCGGTCAAGGCAAGACGTTCTTTATCTTCGGGACTGATCCCTGAGAATCCATTCATTTCCGGCATGATATACAGTCCTTGTATCCTGATGTTTTCACACTTTTGAGAATTTCACGCGGGTTCCCGCTGCACTGCAGATATCCGTCGATCAGAACATATCCGACATCCGCCTCGAGATAATCAAGGATATATCCGGTGTGCGTGATGATAAGTCCGGATTTGGTTCGGTTTTTCATGTGGATCTCCTTCTCGAGAAGGGATGCCGCAGCGTTTCCGAGAAGAGCCATATTTTCCACATCGACACCGCTTTCCGGCTCATCCAACATCACAAAAGACGGATTCTGAACGGTAAGCTGCAGAATTTCACTGCGTTTTATCTCGCCGCCGGAAAATCCCGCATTAACATCCCTATCAAGGAATTCTGTCATGTGCAGTTTTTTCACGATTATTGGGATGCGTGCTTCATCGATGTTATTTGTCGCAGTGATGAACTTGCCAAGTTTCAGACCGGATATTGTAGGCGGGCGCTGGAACATGATGCCCATTCCAAGTTTTGCACGTTCGTGAACCGGTTTATGAGTAACGTCAACACCATTGAAGATTATTTTACCGGAGGTTACTTTGGAAGAAGCAAAGCCAATAATTGTACGAAGAAGGGTGGTTTTTCCTGACCCGTTCGGGCCTAGGAGGACATGGGTCTGTCCGTCAGGCACAGTTAATGATATACCGTGCAGAACTTCACGTCCGCCAACTTCCACATGCAGGTTTTCGATCTCAAGCATGAAAAATCACGTAAGTGTTACGTTGTCTGTAATTGTAAAGATGTGTATTCGAGTCTGTCCAATCGATACGTCAATCCATTGGACAGAGTTTTTTTGATCGAGATAACTTCACCTAGGAATATCATGATTCAACCGTTTCACTATTGACGTGGTATTGGGGGGAATCTGCCAAATCAGACTTCTTTAGACTTCTTATCGATAATTTGCAAAATTCATATTCTGAAATCTATTCTGTAAATGGGCTAACATCAATAATTGGAACGTTATAAAATTCATTATTACAGAGAGCGCTCTGTTGTTTTTCTTGCAATGCAACACATCAAATTTGACGGTTTTTTTGAGGTGTGCATGCTTACGTTCGCACGTTCCCCGCCTTTTCATAGCATCTTTTACCTCCCTTCCATGAAGAATAGTCTGGTTTCTGAGATATGCTCCTACCATCTCCCGTTTACCATTCTTGCAGAGAAATACCAGTTTTTCTGTAAGAGACATTTGGGCATTTCCTCCTTTTCTCCAGAACGTATTGATCTGTTTTATTATGGTCTTCTCTAAACCTAATTGGGACAATTGCGCGTCAGATCTCAGTTGAATAAGGGGTTTTGCATGAAGTTTCTCAAATATTAACGTGTGTAGCTCTAGGGAGTCATATCCCGCATCCATCAATACACGATCACAGGATACGCCGAGAAGTTCGGCAATCTGAATCAAAAAATGCGCATAGGGTTTGTCATTCTCCGTTCCTTCTGAATGAATCATAAACAAGGGATAAGCCCCCAGATTCAAAATATGTGCTTTATCCATTTTAACCTGATAATGAGGGTTAAACAGACTATTGGGACAATAACGGCTTGCAACTAAAGGAGTGGAATCGATAATTACCTCGGTTTCAGATTTGAGGAAATGGACAATCTTTTTGCTTATCAAAAACATAAGAACTTCCATACCCTCCTCACCTAACCGATATTTCACAAAGTAATGCAACGTAATCGGCGAAGGTAACCAGAGTGGTGATTTTGCCGGAAGAAGGTGGCTGAGATCTTCTTCCGTTATTTTACGCCGAATATGACGATAGGCTATTCTGCGATAAGTCATGACAACAGTCAGTTTTATCAGAAAATCAATGGGATAATGAAAATAATCGCGAAGATGAGGTGAATAATAAGTTTGTTCGATTTTTCGTACAATGTCACTAATGTTGAGCTGGGACATGAGCCAGCAAATGGACATATCCGGAGGGATGAATCCATTGTTGAAAATACGTTCGTATTCGTCTTGAAATTCAGACATACCACTCGGCGCAGGGATACATAAAGGTATTGTTCCCCTCCAAAAAAGTCGACAAGAGTAAATGGGGGATGAGTTTATATCACAGAATCCACGATTGGACAGACTCGAATAGTGAAAAAGAGGGAATGTGGGATATTCGACCAAGAATCTCTTTACGGCAGTTCAAGCGCATCGCCCGGCTGCATAATCTCGACGTGCATCACGGTCGTCAGCTCGATTGCCCGCTTAAAGGCCGGCATATCCTGCTCGATCTCCGGATAGGTGTTCACATGCATCGGGATGACCGTCTTCGCTCCGATCCATGCCGCCGCCATCATACACTCCTCGGGTCCCATCGTAAACCGTCCGCCGGCCGGCAGGATTGCGATGTCCGGGTGATAGAGTTCGCGAATGAGCTTCATGTCGGAGAAAAGCCCGGTGTCCCCGGCGTAATAGATCACATGCCCGTCCATCTCGACGACGAAGCCGCAGGCCTGACCCATGTAGAAACTTGTCCCATCTTTCTGGCGGATGGAGGACGAATGCGCGGCATGGACCATTCGAACCGTGATGCCATCCCAGTCGACCGAGCCGCCGATGTTCATCCCGATCGTTGGAACACCGAGCGATTTGAGATAGCCTGACAACTCATGGACCGCGACCGTCAGAGAAAACCTTTCGGGCGAGTCACCGATATGATCCACGTGTGCGTGAGAGATCAGGGTCAGATCGGCTTCAAATGCCGAGGGATCATCAAGCGGCATCGGATCGAACAAAAGTTTCTTCGAGCCTTCGATGATGAGACAGGAGTGGCCGGCGTATTGTATCTGCATGCGTAGATAATCGTCTTCGGCAAATAAAAAAATAGGGTTAGTTGAGTTCGGTCATATCCGTCGACTCAGCAACGTCGATGGATTCGCCGAGCGTATCTTCCTGGAGACCGGAAGTCATCTTTTCCGTCAGATCGCGGTCCTCCATAACGTCTTTGATCCTCTCAAGGAATGGATCGAGCGTGGTATCCTCTTTCTGCTCGATCACGTGCCGGTATTCACGCAGCGTCGTCGGAGAAATGCCCAGTGCTTCGGATATCTCCTTCATGGTCATCTCGGTGCTCATCAGGGTTTTCATCTGTTCCTGATCGAACGGCATATTGAAATCCAAATCTCTAAACAGTTTCAGCTGTACCCGGGCACGGGCCACGGTCTTGGAAAGTTTCTCGTCGCCGAGTTCTCTGGCGATCTCCGTATCGTTTTTCCCTGCATAGAATGAGGTGATCAGGCGCGCGAGCTGGATTGGCTCGAGTTTTGTCTTGAAAAAACTGCGTTCCTGGATTTCCCGCATAATCAGAGCGATTTCCCGCTCAACTGCATCCTGGTCCCGCAGTGTCCCGTGAAGGGTCTTCATCGGTTCTACAATCTTCGTTTTCTGCGTCATATTGGAAAATAACTGCATCAAATCTTTTTGTCTCTTTTTTGGTGCCATATTTAGTATCCCTCCTTATTGACTATCCCTTCAACATGTATCTGCATCCATATAATGATTATGGATTGGGGTGGGAAATTCCGGGGCGTGATTCGAGGATGCAAATTATTAATACCAACGAAGACTGTATGATGTTCCCCAATCCCAAACTGGTCATTATGTCCTGTTCCCAGTCAATAGGAATGCCGATGATATTTCGGCGTCGGTTTTTATCTGATATCACGCCCAATGAAAATAACAGTATAATTATGGCAGATACCTATCGATACCACCCGGCCGAGTTTCCCGAACCGCTCGTACTGGTCAAACACATCACCGCCACATTCGATATAACCGAAGAACGCGTCAGCGTCTCCGCCGAAACCACCTTCATCGTCCGTACCGACAAACTCAGCGAAATCGTTCTCAACGCCAAGGATCTGGAAATACAAAGCATCCGCCAGAACACCCGTCCGGTACACTATGTCTACGAAAACGACCTCATCACCGTAACTCTCCAGCGTCCCTTGTCCAAAGGGGCCGAATTCAAACTCGTCACCTACACTATCTGTCATCCAACCTCCCACATCCTCGAAGGAATCTACTTCGACGTCACCTCGCCTGGTCTGCCCCGGACGATGATAACCCAGTGCCAGCAGTGGGGATTCCAGCGGATGGTCCCCTGTCTTGACGACATGCGGGCCAAATGCACCTGGACCACGACGATCATCGCCGATTCCCGTTACACGAATCTCATCTCAAATGGCAACGTGATCCGCGAACGGATGCGGTACGACGAAACTCGCGACACCATCACCTATCAGAACGATGAACCCATGCCCCCCTACCTCTTCTTCCTTGGAGTCGGAACATGGGACACCTTTTCCAGAGACTTCATCTATCCAGACGGCAAAACCATCCGGCTCGAACTCCTCGGACCGAAGGACTCGGACCCTTCATCCGCCAGAAACGCCCTCGGCATCATGGCGGACTGCATTCTGTGGACGTATCTCTACACCGGGCCGGAACGCTACGAGTCCATCGATCTGAGAAACGAGATCTACCGGCTCTGCAAAGTCATGGACGCCCTCGCACGGGAAGCCGACCCTGTCGAACTGGAAGAGGCGATTGACCCTGTCCAGCGGCAGATCTCGGCTCTCATGAAGCGGCTTGTTTGCGGCTATCAGTATCCGTATGAAGTCTACCGGGAGATCGCCATGCAGAACTCCGACTTCGGCGGCATGGAAAACACCGGCAATACCACGATCATAGCAAGCCGGATCATGCCGGATATGGAGATAACGGATGCATCGTACGAGTATCTGATTGGCGTCAAGCAGCACGAGTTCTATCATAATCTCAACGGATCAAGCGTCACGGGCGACACGCCGTTTTCCATCTGGCTCAACGAGGCCGTGACGGTAATGATCGAAGACGAGTATCTTGCCTTCCTTTTTGGAACCGAGTATGTCCGACTCCAGAACATCCTGCAGATGTACACCCCCGGGACCGGCACGTTTTCTCTTGACACGGGCGTTGTCGCGATGCCGATTGAGCCTTCGGGCTTCAACGACCCAAACGATCTCATCAGTTCCGTGACCTATGTCAAAGCACCGGAGTTCACCCGCATGATCGAGACTATGCTTGGAAAGCGTGCGTTTGCCTGGGCGCTCGATCTGTATCACAAACGGTTCGCCGGGAAAAACGCCTCGCCCCGCGACTGGCTGCATGCCATGGAGGATGTGGGCCGGACCGACTTTTCCTTCATGGCGGACAGATGGCTGAAACAGACCGGCTACCCTATCGTTTCCGCGTCTGCGAAGTATGACGCCGAAAACGACGTCGCCGAGATATTCGTCTCGCAGAAGATCCCTGCCGGCAAAAACCCCTGGACCTTTCCGTTTACCGGCCGCTTAATCAACGACAAAGGTGAGGTCGTTGCCGAGTTCATGAAGAAGATCGACTCTGAACGGCTCACCTTTCAGGTCCCGTGCAACGGGGCTTTTTCGTTTGCCGTCTGGAATCTCAATCATGCCGCCTATCTCAGGATGGAGTCTTCCGCCTCCGATGATGAACTCTATCTCCAGCTTAGGTACGACAAGGATATCGTCGTCTCGTTTTTGACTCACTGCACGCTGTTCGAGCGCGAGATGGTGAAGCTCTGCCGCGATGAGGCTGCCGAGGTTTCACAGCGTCTGGTGGATGAGTACATCAGCCTGCTTTCCAGCGCGGCTGTGATGGAACGTGTGGGCGCACTTCCTCTAACGCTGTTTGAGTCGGTGAGCGATCCCGAATACACGTATGCCTATACAAAACTCTACGAAGCAAAACGGCGGTTCATGTCGGCTGTGGCCTCTTCACATAGGGATCGGCTGTATGCGCTTCTTTCGGCCTACTCCACTTCGCCCGCTAAGACGAACTCGCCGGCGAAGCTTGCCCGGATTTTTAAGACCCGCAGCGTGAAAAATCTCATTCTTTCCCTGCTTGCGACGCTGGACACACCGGATATCCATGCGATGCTGAAGGAACGGTATGAAAAAGCGGTGTGTGCGACGGACCGGATGGCTGCCTTATCATTGTATCTTTCGAGCAGTGCACCGGACCGGATGGTGATGCTAGAGGCCGAACTTGCCCTATCCAAGGATAATCCGATCGCATTCGAGAACTTCATCTCTGCTATCTCGACAACGAGTTTGCCTGACACCGTTCTGTATCTGAAAACGATTGAAGCGTCCCCTACCTTCGATCCCGAGCAGGCTGTGGTGAGCCATGCCCTGTATCTGCGGTTTGCCCAGAACAGAAAGATATCGATCGAGACGGCGGCCGGAAGAGCGTTTCTGGAAAGTTCCATTTTGCGTCTTGCACCCGTGAACGAGTATGTGACGACCGGGATGCTTTCCGCTTTCTCGCATCTGAACGGGTATGCCGATGAGGTCAAAGAGCCTCTTATCCTTATCCTCGAACATCTGCGCGAGAGGATATCAGAGGCCGATGCTCCTTCGGTCCGCCGCAGGGTAATGCAGATTCTGGATACATGCAAGGCACATTCATAAAGGCGACCGGCGGTTCTGATATCCCAACCTGCCTTTTTCGACACGCAGACTGAAGATTATTTTACCTTATCCGACGAATAGTAGGATATGATTCTGGTAGACTGGGAAATTGCAGACCATATCAAACGGGGTTACATCGGCATCGATCCTTTCGACCCGGCGCTTGTTCAGCCTAACTCCCTCGATATCCGTTTAGGTAATCATTTTGTCTGGTATGAACCATGCGACGATGTGATCGATCCTTATCAAAAAGAGACGCTTCACACCCATACAAAAGAGAGAAAAGGATCCTATTTCGACATCCAGCCGGGACAGTTCGTCCTTGCGGAAACTCTCGAAACGGTGACGCTGCCCGATAACATCGTCTCCTCGATCGAAGGAAAGAGCAGCGTGGCACGCCTTGGGATTGCCCTCCATCAGACCGGCGGCTGGATCGATGCAGGATTTTCCGGAACCATCACTCTTGAGATGTGCAACTCGAACTGCCGTCCTGTCCGTGTGTATGCAGGGATGCCGATCGGCCAGCTCGTCTTCTACATGACCAAACGCTGCGAATGCCCGTACGATAAGAAACCGGATGCAAAATATCAGAACCAGAAGAACGCGACGATTTCACGTTACGATAAGAATATGCTGAAGAACGTGGAGTGATCCCGTTTCTTCAATCGGTCCGCACTTTTGTGCCTGCCTTTTTTCTCTCATTTTTTCAAAAACCAACGTTCCTGGGATATTCTCTGGTATTTAACTCAACATGCCGCAGTCTGCAGGGTCAAAGGTAGATTTTCCCGGCTGTATCCTACATTCTAAATAATTCTCCCGTCAAAATAACATAAGAGCAATCCCATGCGGTATCATTACACAAAAAACACCCTCTATGTTAGGGGCACATTCCATGCGGTCAGCACCGGTGTCGACGGCGGTCTAAGGGATGTCTCCACGCTTCTTAATCACACGGTTGACAAGGATTTCGATCACAGCGATCCTCTTGTATTCATCCGCGGTCTCTTAGCCGATGCAAAGCATGCGGATGATGCGTTTGGTCTTCTTACCGCGGTCCCCATGAAGGATCTCTGCATCCTTCAGTATGATTATATCACGGTTTTCGTTACCGCAGGGGTTTCCAATCCGAATCCTGATCCGACGAAGCCGCATACGATCAATATCATCGTCACGTCGAACGAGGGTTTTTCCGAGGCCGCTCTTCTTGAAACGATTATTACCGCGACCGAGGCGAAAGCCCATGCCCTCCGCCTCCTCGGCCGGGATTTCACCGGTACAACATCGGATGCCGTGATCGCAGCGTCCGAGGGACCTGTCAAATATACATATGCAGGGACCTTCACTGAGCCTGGAAAACGCATCTACGCCGCCGCCCTTCACGGCGTTATGGAAGCGGTCAAACGCCACGAGGATACGGTCGAAGCGGCCGCCCCCACCTACTTCATCTACTCCAGATATAACGATCACGGCTGGTTCGAATGGAAAAAAGAGGGATGTCCGTATTACCCCTGTCATTTCGCCGGTCAGTCCTGTGATTCCTGTTACTGCCCGTTCTATCCTTGTCATGACGAATCTCTTGGCGAATGGATCGACAGCTCTTCAAGCGGTCAGAAGGTCTGGGCATGTACGAACTGCCTGCTTCTTCACAAACCGAACGTCGCCGATTATCTCAAAAAACATCCCGATGCAACGCTTGCTGAACTGAAAAAAGTAGACGAAGATACAAATCAATAATATTTGCAAATACTTTTTTTGCTGAAATTACTGCTTACTGTTTTTGCGGAGAGAATTCTCTGACCGCACTTCATTTTGAAAAGAATAAAAAAATAGTGAAGGTAATTTGCGGGGGGTTTTAGACCCAGCCGCGGACTTTCATACCTTCAACTACACGTGATACTGCAACAACGTATGCTGCCTGACGCATGTTGATCTTATATTCTTTGGATGCTTTCAGGACGTCGTGGTAGGACTTGGTCATTGCTGCATCGAGTTTTGCGTAGACGTCGTCGAGAGTCCAGTAGTGCATATACATATTCTGGACCATCTCGTAGTAGGATACAGTTACTCCGCCTGCATTGCACAGGAAGTCGGGGATAACGTGTACGCCGTTCTTGTAGAGGATTGCGTCTCCTTCCGGAGTGGTCGGGCCGTTTGCGAGTTCGCAGATGACCTTTGCCTTGACGGTCGGGGCGACCTTCTCGTTGATTGCTCCCTCATCAGGTGCTGCGGCGACAATGACATCAACAGGGAGTGCCATGACTTCATCGTTGGTGAGGGTCTTGAGACCTTTGTAGCCGACGACGGATTTGGTCTGTGCCTTGTGGGCTGCAACTGCTGCGATGTCAAGTCCGTTCTCGTCGTAGATACCGCCTTTCGAGTCGGTCACTGCGACAACTTTGGAGCCGAACATTTCCTGGACGAGCGTGGATGCGAATGCACCTGCATTTCCGTATCCGAGGATTGCGACTTTTGCAGTCTTCAGGTCAAGGTTGAGCTCTTTTGCTGCTTCACGGAGGGTGAACAGTCCGCCTTTTGCGGTGGAGTCACCACGGCAGAGTGAGCCGCCGATAACGAGTGGTTTGCCTGTCAGAAGACCGAACTGGTTCTTGCCCTGAATGACGGAGTACTCGTCCATCATCCATGCCATGATCTGACCGTCTGTGTATACATCCGGTGCCGGGACATCAGTGTCGGGACCGATGTTCTTCCAGATTGCACGGATATAAGCGCGGCTCATGCGTTCAAGTTCGCCCTTGGACATTTCCTTCGGGTTGCAGATGATACCGCCTTTTCCTCCGCCGAGCGGAAGGTTCATTACTGCGCACTTCCAGGTCATCCATGCTGAGAGAGCACGAACGGTGTCGATCGTCTCTTCAGGGTGATACCGGATTCCTCCCTTATATGGTCCGAGTGCATTGTTGTACTGTAAACGGAATCCCTGGAAAACCCGGGTGGTGTCGTCGTCCATCTTGACGGGGATAGATACCTGAATCTGTCTCTGCGGTTGCATGAGGATATCAACAACGCCCTGATCGAGCTTGAGGATTTTTGCACAATCCATAAGCTGATGCTGGGCCATTTCAAACGGGTTTACCTTCGACATGGTTTGTTTCCTGCCAATCGCACGGAACTCTAGAGTTCAACTGCGTTGTGACAATTAACGTTAGGATTCCCCGTATAAAACATATCGTGTTATTTCCGATTCAGGCCGATATTCTCGATGCATTTCTAAAAATACTCTATAATTACCGGGATTTTTATTTCAGGCTTTGAGCGTGGTATTTGCATGATACGTGTTAGCATGGCACCATCCGCCCGGATGAAATAAACGGAAAAAAGATTGGAAAACGCGCATAAAAATAGGATTATGAATATTTATACCAGCGCCCCTTCTCGTCAACAGTTCCCTGCTGGTTTTCCTGGGACGGCTGAGCGGGAAGAGTGAGAAGTCCGCGTTTATAGAAGCAGGCCTTGTAGGAGACAAAAATCGGGACAAAGATCAAGGCACAGATCGCGAGAGCCATGCATCCGGATGAAATGATCTCGGGGGAGGTAAACAGGGCCAGAAGTTCTTCCTGGGACATTGAGAGGATATCCGCCTCGTTCATCTGCGTGATCGGGGTCAGTACATCCGCTGCTAAAAGTGGCCATATCGCGGAAAAGATAAATGACGCGGCGAAAAAGATCGCGACGTTGAAGAGATAGAATACCGTGACCGAGATCGATCCGGTCGTCACCCGGAGAGCGCTGTCTTTGATTGCCCGAAACGCGGAAAAATTATTGACCATCGCGGAGATGTCGGCAAAGTATAAGAAGAATACCAGCGGGATGATCAGGAATATGCTGAAGTAGAACGCTGTATCGACGGAAATGCCGAGCATCAGCAGTATATACGTCAGCGTGTTGGAAAGCACGAATCCGATCATAAGAACGACAACATTCGGGATAAGGCATCTGAAGTATCCGTACACCGCATATTTTCTGAAATCGGCCGAAGATGATTTCTCC
Organism: Methanocorpusculum sp.; assembly: GCA_965229365.1. Classification (GTDB taxonomy): domain Archaea; phylum Halobacteriota; class Methanomicrobia; order Methanomicrobiales; family Methanocorpusculaceae; genus Methanocorpusculum. The sequence continues at coordinate 1,475,688 of OZ245878.1, forward strand.
CCGATGATGATCCCGTAGGTGCCTGCAAGAAATGCCGGGAAGACCAGCAGAAGGACGATGCCAACCGTAAATGCTGCAATTGATCCGAAAATCGTGAAGATATAGTAGGTAAACAGAATGGAAAATGCGGCAAAAAGCCCGGGCATCCATACGAGCGGCTTTTTGGCGAGCAGGCCAAGCGCTTCCGACAACGATTTGAGGGCCATCTCAGCGGTTCCTTGGCATCGCTACAAATTCCCTGACCTGCAGATCGAAGAAAGCCGCCGTGTGGGCCGGTTTGATAACCACTGCCGTATCGGCCCCCTCGATGGTCCCTCCGACCGCGATGACTTCGTCGGATACCGATATCACTCCCTGATCTGCGGCGATCAGAACACACTCGACGGCGACTTTCATCCCGATCGCCACCGTCCGCCTGAATGCTTCTGCGATGGCTTCGGTTCTGCTGCTTCCGCCAAGCCGCGGGTTCCGCGAGATCGCCCGTTCCAGACCGGAAAGGGAATGCGTGCCGCAGACAATCGTCACGCCAGCAGCTCTCAGCTCTTCTGCGAGTTGGGGGTCAAAATTCCAAACCCCCGGTTTGGAAAATCCCACGGCGTTGGCCACGACCACGAGACGAAGGTTCGTCCCCTTCATCACCTCGAAAAAGATTTTTGCCGTGTATCCTCCGGAACTTGCCACAACGATCGTTGAAAGTCCAAGCTCCTTTACACGCTGTACGGCGATCTCTGCGCAGTCCCGGGTATTTTCTTTTCCCGGTTCGCTGAAGTATGTGATGGTTTTCTCGATTTTCATGTTTTTACTCCCGTTTAATCGTAAAATCTGTGAAATCGGTCAGAACATAGCCCGTGCATTTCATATCCCTGATGATTGCACGCGGACAGGAGTAGATCATGGCCAGAAACTTTTCGATGATGACCTCCTCACCTGTCACAAGGACCCTGACCCGGCCGTCGGATAAATTCTCCACTTCGCCGCACAATCCCAAGTTTAATGCTGCATTTCTTACACAGGCGCGAAAGCCGACTTTTTGTACTCTTCCTGAGAAGAGGATCTCCATTGTCTGTTTCATGAGCGTCTGACCTAGTTGTTATCTTTAGTTTGTCATTCGATGTTTAATAACTCGTTTGTACAACAAAAACCCTCTTCATCTAAAAGCACAAATATCACTAGTCAATCATGCTCGATATCAAATTCGTCAGAGCCCACCCGGAAGTCGTTCTGGCAGATCTGGAAAAACGCCAGGATGCCGAGAAACTCCTCTGGGTCGATACGGTTCTTCAACAGGATAAACTTTTCCGCGAACTCACCGTCAAAAACAATGAACTTCGCGCCAGAAGAAATCAGATAGCAAAAGAGATCAATGCTTACAAAAAAGAGGGGAAGGATCCCGCTCCTCTTTTTGCCGAGGCAAAGGCTATGCAGGGACTGATCAAGGAAAACGACGATATCATGGAAAAGGCGACCGAGCAGGTAAGATATTACCTGATGCGTCTGCCTAATATTCTCCACGAAAGCGTTCCTTATGGAAAAGATGACACGGAAAACGTTGTCGTGAAGAAAGTGGGCACGCCGAGATCCCTTGATTTCGAGCTGAAAAACCACGGGGAACTCGCCGCGGAAAACGGCTGGGCCGACTTCGAGCGTGCCACGAAAACAAGCGGCGCCGGATTCTATTTCCTGAAAGGCAACCTTGCTCTCCTCGATATGGCTCTCCAGAGATTTGCTCTGGATACGATCATTGCCAAAGGCTATACGCCGATCATCCCGCCGTACATGATGAATAGAAAATCCTACGAAGAGGTCACCGATCTTGGCGACTTCGAGAAGGTCATGTACAAGATCGAGGATGACGACGCCTATCTCATAGCCACTGCAGAGCACCCGATGGCGGCCATGTATCAGGACGAGATCTTCGAAGAGAAGGATCTCCACCTCAAAATGGTGGGCATCTCGCCTTGCTTCCGCCGCGAGATCGGCGCTCACGGACTCGACTCCCGCGGTCTGTTCCGTGTCCACCAGTTCACCAAGATCGAACAGTTCATCTACTGCATGCCGGAAAAATCCTGGGAGATGCATGAGGAACTTCTCGCCAACGCCGAGGAGATCTTCACCAAACTCGGGTTACCCTACAGGGTCGTGAACATCTGTACCGGTGATATAGGAACTGTTGCCGCCAAAAAATACGATATGGAGGCCTGGATGCCGCGGGACAACGAGTACCGCGAAGTAGTGTCCTGTTCGAATTGTACTGCATATCAGTCGGTCCATCTGAATATCCGCGTTCGCGATGCGCACGATTTCGAATCCAAAAATTGGCTCCATACTCTCAATTCAACGGCGGTCGCCACCTCCCGCGCTCTGCGCTGCATTCTTGAAAACTACCAGACCAAAGACGGCAAAGTCGAGATCCCAAAAGTCCTCCGCCCGTACATGAATGGTCTGGAGTATCTCTAACCTTTTTTTGATTCGAGTCTGTCCAATCGTGGATTCTGTGATATAAACTCATCCCCCATTTACTCTTGTCGACTTTTTTGGAGGGGAACAATACCTTTATGTATCCCTGCGCCGAGTGGTATGTCTGAATTTCAAGACGAATACGAACGTATTTTCAACAATGGAGTCATCCCTCCAGATATGTCCATTTGCTGGCTCATGTCCCAGCTCAACATTAGTGACATTGTACGAAAAATCGAACAAACTTATTATTCACCTCATCTTCGCGATTATTTTCATTATCCCATTGATTTTCTGATAAAACTGACTGTTGTCATGACTTATCGCAGAATAGCCTATCGTCATATTAGGCGTAAAATAACGGAAGAAGATCTCAGACACCTTCTTCCGGCAAAATCACCACTCTGGTTACCTTCGCCGAGTACGTTGCATTACTGTGTGAAATATCGGTTAGGTGAGGAGGGTATGGAAGTTCTTATGTTTTTGATAAGCAAAAAGATTGTCCATTTCCTCAAATCCGAAACCGAGGTAATTATCGATTCCACTCCTTTAGTTGCAAGCCGTTATTGTCCCAATAGTCTGTTTAACCCTCATTATCAGGTTAAAATGGATAAAGCACATATTTTGAATCTGGGGGCTTATCCCTTGTTTATGATTCATTCAGAAGGAACGGAGAATGACAAACCCTATGCGCATTTTTTGATTCAGATTGCCGAACTTCTCGGCGTATCCTGTGATCGTGTATTGATGGATGCGGGATATGACTCCCTAGAGCTACACACGTTAATATTTGAGAAACTTCATGCAAAACCCCTTATTCAACTAAGATCTGACGCGCAATTGTCCCAATTAGGTTCAGAGAAGACCATAATAAAACAGATCAATACGTTCTGGAGAAAAGGAGTAAATGCCCAAATGTCTCTTACAGAAAAACTGGTATTTCTCTGCAAGAATGGTAAACGGGAGATGGTAGGAGCATATCTCAGAAATCAGACTATTCTTCATGGAAGGGAGGTAAAAGATGCTATGAAAAGGCGGGGAACGCGCGAACGTAAGCATGCACACCTCAAAAAAACCGTCAAATTTGATGTGGTGCATTGCAAGAAAAACAACAGAGCGCTCTCTGCAATAATGAATTTTATAACGTTCCAATTATTGATGTTAGCCCATTTACAGAATAGATTTCAGAATATGAATTTTGCAAATTATCGATAAAAAGTCTAAAGAAGTCTGATTTGGCAGATTCCCTCCCAATCCCATGTCAATAGTGAAACGGTTTAATCATGATATTCCTAGGTGAAGTTATCTCGATCAAAAAAAACTCTGTCCAATGGATTGACGTATCGATTGGACAGACTCGTTTATCCAAAGGATATATCCCACAAGCTATATTGAAAAGCCGGACTAATAGTGTTTACATAAATGACGGAACCCAAATATACATCGATATTGAAAATCGGCATCGACATCGGCTCGACCACCGTCAAAGTTGTAGTCCTTGATGAAGCAGACAATATTCTTTATCGGGCATATGAACGTCACTTTTCGAAGGTAAGGGAAAAAACGGGAGAACTCCTGAGTCGGGCTTCGGATATTCTTGACGGAAGAGAAGTTCGCATCCTGATCACCGGTTCGGCAGGTCTCGGGGTTGCAAAATCTGCCGAACTGCCGTTTATTCAGGAGGTTTTCGCGACCGCAAAAGCCGTCATAAGCTACATCCCCAACGCAGACTCCGTGATAGAACTCGGAGGAGAGGATGCAAAGATCATCTTTTTTAAGGGGAGTCTCGAGGAACGGATGAACGGGAGCTGCGCCGGAGGGACGGGAGCTTTCATCGATCAGATGGCAACCCTGCTAAACGTGAGTGTCGAGGAACTCGACAAACTCTCGCAAAATTTCGAAAAAATCTATCCGATTGCCTCGCGCTGCGGTGTTTTTGCAAAGACAGACATTCAGCCGATCCTCAATCAGGGTGGACGAAAAGAGGATGTGGCGGCATCCATTTACCAGGCAGTCGTTGACCAGACGATCGCCGGACTGACGCAGGGGAGAAGTCTTGGTGAGACGGTTGTGTTTTTGGGCGGGCCGCTGTATTATTACAAAGGTCTTAGAAAACGGTTTACCGAGACGCTCGGCCTCGACAATGAGCATGCAGTCTTCCCGGAAAACGGCGACTGTTTCGCGGCGCTTGGGGCGGCACTCTCGACGGACGGATACGACACAATCATGTTCTGCGAAGTTCTGAGACGAATTCGGGAAAGCGTGGACGACGCAACCCACACGAACACCATGCCCCCTCTTTTCACATCTCAGGAAGAGTATGAGGAGTTCTGCAGACGGCATAACAGCAGCACCCCGCTGGAAACCGACATATCATCCTACATTGGTGACGCCTGGGTCGGCATTGATGCGGGAAGCACGACGACGAAACTCGTTTTAATCGATGAAGACTGCGGTCTTCTCTACACGTACTACGGATCTAATCAGGGCAACCCGGTCGGGATCGTTCTCGCCGAACTCAAAAAAATCTACGAACTTGTCGGAGACAGGATCAAAATCAAAGGAAGTGCGGTCACAGGATATGGAGAAGAGCTGATCAAAAACGCGTTCAATATGGATCTCGGCCTTGTCGAAACGATCGCTCATTATCGGGCCGCCAAGCACTTCAACCCGGACGTGGACTTCATCATCGATATCGGGGGTCAGGATATGAAGTGCTTCAAGATCCAGAACGGTGCTGTCGACAGTATCTTCTTAAACGAAGCATGTTCATCCGGCTGCGGCTCGTTTATCGAGACGTTCGCCAGGGCTCTCGGCTACGAGATCGAGGAGTTCTCCAGACTCGGTCTGTTCGTCAAACATCCGGTGAACCTTGGGTCAAGATGCACGGTCTTCATGAACTCATCGGTCAAACAGGCACAGCGGGACGGAGCGACGGTCGCCGATATCTCTGCCGGACTGTCCATCTCGATCGTCAAAAATGCAGTCTACAAAGTCATACGTGCAGCAAGTGCCGATGATCTTGGAAAACACATCGTCGTTCAGGGAGGGATATTCAACAATGACGCGGTTCTTCGAAGTTTTGAACAGGAACTCAAGCGCCAGGTCACCCGGCCTGTCATTGCCGGGATATCGGGGGCATACGGCGCTGCGCTGTATGCAAAGGATACGGCACCGGAGAACCCGGGGATGCTTAACCGGGATCAGCTTGCGGATTTTACCCACACGGCGAGACCCATCACCTGTAAACTTTGTACGAACCACTGCAGTCTGACCATCAATACCTTCGACAACGGACGCCGGTTCATCTCGGGAAACAGATGCAGCAGACCTCTCGGAAAACAGAAGAACGATCTTCCGAATCTGGCGAAATGGAAGTATGACCGTCTGCGGTCCCTCACCGAAGTTCCCGGACCCCGCGGAAAGATCGGGATACCCTTTGGACTCAATATGTTCGAGAACCTCCCGTTCTGGCACGCATTTTTTACCAGACTCGGTTTCGAAGTGGTGCTGTCTCCCGAATCATCCCGCAGCATCTACCGGCTCGGCCAACACACTATTCCTTCGGATACGGTCTGCTACCCGGCAAAACTTATGCACGGGCATGTTATTTCTCTGATTGATGAAGGTATTGACACGATCTTCTACCCCTGCATGCCCTACAACTTCGACGAAGGGGCGGGAGACAACCACTTCAACTGCCCGGTCGTCGCCTACTATCCGGAACTTCTTGCAGCAAATATCTCAGAACTTGAAAAAGTCAGGTTCCTGAATCCGTACTTCGGTCTGCACAGACCAAAAGATTTTGCAAAACGTGCCGCCGCCTACTTCAAAGGAGAGTTCGGCATTCCTGCACATGAAACAAAGGAGGCGGTCGATGCAGCATACAAGGCATATGAGAATTATAAAGCCGATATCCGTGCAGAAGGCGAGGAATATATCAAATATGCACGGGAGAACGGGAAAAAGATCCTCGTTATGGCTGGAAGACCCTATCACATCGACCCGGAGATCGGTCATGGGGTCGACGAACTTGCCGTATCTTATGGATTTGTTCTCATCAGCGAGGACTCGATATCCCATCTCGTGAAAAAGGAGCCGAGAAAAGTATTGAATCAATGGACTTATCAGTCGAGACTTTACTCGGCTGCCAGATACGTCTGCACCCAACCGGATATGGAATTGATCCAACTCGTCTCGTTCGGATGCGGGATCGACGCAATCACAACAGACGAGACCAGGGATATACTTGAATCGGGCGGCAAACTCTATACGCAGATCAAGATCGATGAGATCACCAATCTGGGAGCAATCAAGATCCGGCTTAGAAGTCTGATCGCAGCGGTCGAAGCACGGGAGAGAGCATAATATGGCTGAATTAGTGTATGATGAGACCGGGCGGCTCCTTTTCACCGAAGAGATGAAAAATGAATACACGATCCTCATGCCCCAGATGCTTCCGGTGATGTTTCATCTTTTGAAGAGGATCATCGAGCTAGAGGGATATAAGATCGACATTCTGACTTCGACCAACCGGGAGATCGTAGAGACCGGGCTGAAATACGTGCATAATGACACCTGCTATCCAGCCCTTCTCGTCATTGGTCAATTGATCGAGGCAGTCCAAAGCGGAAGATACGACCCGCACAAAGTAGCTCTTCTCATCAGCCAGACCGGAGGAGGATGCCGGGCCTCGAACTACATTCACCTGCTCAGAAAAGCGCTCAAAAAAGCGGGCTTAGAGTACATTCCGGTGATCTCGATCAATCTGTCGGGTCTGGAAAATAATCCCGGTTTTAAGATCCCCGTCTCGGTCGGCCGCCGGATGATTTATGGGATGATGTACGGAGACCTGCTGGTTCATCTCGGCAATCAGTGCAGAACGTATGAACTGGAGAAGGGAGCGACCGATTCCCTGATTTCGACATGGACCGATGATCTCGTCGATCTTTTCGTTCACGGAAAGGGAATGAGCCGCGGGCAGATGAAAAGATATATGGAAAAGATAACCCGCGAGTTTGCAGCGATCCAAAAAAGCGAAGAAAAGAAGATCAGGGTCGGAATCGTCGGCGAGATTTATATCAAGTACGCTCCGCTTGGAAACAACAATCTCGAGGATTTCCTAACCAGTGAAAGTGTGGAAGTGATCGTTCCCGGAATCACCGACTTCATGCTGTTCAAATTTAACAACCGCTATGTGGATGTGGATCTGTACGGCGGAAGCAAGCTGAAAAAATTCGCAATCGGGGTCGCCCAGCGATATATTGAGAGCTGCCAGAAGATCATGATCGGTGTGATAAAAGACGAGGGAACATTTCGTGCCATGGGATCCTTTGCCGATCTGCAGAAACTCATCAAAGGATACCTCGGATATGGGAATAAAATGGGTGAAGGGTGGCTTCTTACTGCGGAGATGCTGAAACTTATACACTCAGGAACCAAAAACATTGTCTGTACACAGCCGTTTGGGTGTCTGCCGAATCATGTTGTCGGAAAAGGCATGATGAGAAGACTGAAAGTGGATTTTCCGGATTCAAATATTGTTGCTGTAGATTATGATCCCGGAGCTACAAGAATCAATCAGGAAAACCGGATCAAACTTATGCTGGCCAACGCAAAGCGGGAATGATTCCAAAAATACCACATTTACAGTAAAACTGTAAAAATAGCAGACAGTATAAGTTCTGAATGCAGACGAGCTTATGTGAAACGGGGTGCCCGCCTCACATAAGGGTATGTTCAACTATTTTTTCTTTCAGGAAAGATACCGCATTACTTGCGGTTTCTTTTCTTTGAAGGTGCGTCGCGTGCTGGGGCTGCTTTCGGGGCTGCGTCTGATTTAACAGGTGCTGCGTCCTTTTTGCCAGCCATAGGTTTGTTCTGCATTTGGTTTTCACCTCGGTTTTTAGTGAGTGATTACGCAAATAGTCTGGCTACCTGTCGTTGAATAAATTTCCATGGCGAGACGATTCCCGTCTTCCCGGCACCTCGTTTATCTCAATGACTGCAGCATTCAGGGGGTGGTCAGACCCCCTATCCGGCTCCCCGGTGTAAGTTAACCCACGTCGCCTCAATCCTGTGGAACTTCCTATTTTTCTTGTTGATTTCTCACTGTAAATACTTTTGTGAAGGGAACGAATGAAATCCGGTAAAATCGATAAAAACGTCGTATATGAGGAGTTTTGCGGTGTTGAAACTAGAGCGCGGACACTTGCGCACGTTAATCATATGCGCCCCGGGCATCTCCCGCAAAATCCTTGAAATCCAATGCGGGACATCCAACACGCATTAAAAAATCATATACACCAATTCTGGAAACAAAAAGAGATAACCAATTCCGAACAGGAGGAAAATCCACTCGGCAAATGCCAGAGGTTTCTTTGGAAAATGCATCGAAGAGTCGGCCTCATATCCCCGGCAGCACATCGAGACGTAGGTTCGTTCTCCCTGATCTATAGCACGGATAAACAAAGAACCTGCCGCATTGCCGATCACGCGAAGCCGATACGCAAGAGGAAGATGACGATCGGACCAGGTGAAACATTTGCAGGCAAATGCCGACTGAATTTTCTGGAAAATCAGTGCGAAGACGAAGATATAGCGGACGGTGAGACTCATGACCGTGATGAAGAGTCTTGGAACATGGAGGCGGGAAGCTGCCTCAAGCATTCCCTGCATTGTTGTCGTTGCGGACAGAAGAATGATGAACGACAGGGAAATAACGAATTTCGCAAAAAGCGAGAAGCCGAAGATGAGCGACTCCCAGTATACATTCACCCCCAGAGGGAAAGAGAACAGAACATGATACAGATCATAATACGGATTTCCAAAGAACGGCTGGAGAATAATGAAGAACAATCCAAACGGCATGATGAGTAGAAGCCGGACAAGATAGTATCTGATTGAGGCACCCGAAAGGATATAGAGACACCAAAAGAGCATATAAATCACGAGAAGAGCGAAGAGTTGTGGCCAGGGAATAATCTGATCACCTATCCTGACGTAGGGCAGAATGATCGTTACCAATAAACCCAGAAGACAAAGGATGAGTTTGACTCGGCCATCCATTGAATGGACTGGGCTTTTTCGGTATGCCTCGTGTTCGATATCAAAGAGTTCATCGATGAGCGTCATTCTTGGTGAAAATGGGGATGAGGATGGCCGTGCTGATGATCATACATATGTTCCAAATCAGAATGAACGGGAATCTCCTTTTTTTCCCGGGGGATAGGCTCCTTTCCAAATGCTTTCATGAAAGCATCTTCAGCATCCTGATACGTGTAGGCCGATTCGATGTTGACTCCCTGGGCCTGAAGAGAACGAATGAGTCTTGGAAGAGCCGGAAGTTCTAAGTGGGCACGTGCAAGCAGATCGTCCTGAAGGAATATCTCCTGCGGAGTTCCGTATCCGGTGATCTCGCCCTTTTCCATGACGTAGACACAGTCTGCCATCTCCGGAACCAGCTCAACCTGATGTGTGGAGTAGATAACCGTGAATCCGTATGTTTCGGGAAGAGCGTTCAGGAAACTGAAGAGTTCTTTAACCCCCTGGGGATCCATACCGGCGGTCGGCTCATCAAGGATGAGAACATGGGGTTCCATGGCAAGCACTCCTGCAATGGCCACCCGCTTTTTTTCACCGCCGGAAAGGTGGTGGGGAGCCCTGCCACGCAGATCTTCGAGACCGAGCATATGGACCACGGAATCAACGCGGTGGGCAATGGTTTCCTCGTCAAGCCCGAGATTACAGGGACCAAAAGCAATGTCCTGTTCAACAGTTGTTGAAAATACCTGATCATCTGGATTTTGAAAAACGAGACCGACAAACTTCCGCACCTCGTGGATGTTTGCTTTGGTGATAGGCTCGCCCCGAATCAAAACCGACCCCGATTTCGGCTTGAGAATGCCGTTCAAATGACGGAAAAGTGTACTTTTTCCAGCTCCATTTGGCCCGAGAACCGCGATCCGCTGTTTTCTACCGGCAATGAAGTTGATATTGTTTAATACCGGCTTTTTGGATGTGCTGTATGAATAACAGAGGTCCCGGGTTTCAATGAGGTGCATTGTAATGATTTATGTATGCTTTGAAGACATAAAGATGGTAGCATTGGTATTACGGAAGACGGGAGAAAAACTGCCTGCAAAAGATTCTAAACTTCAGATAGGGAATTCACGAAATGGATTACCCGAACATCGATCTAAGAACTCCTTTGACCCCGACTCTGCCGAATGTTCCATACAAAGAGGGCTTCATCATAAGTCTCTTCAGCAGATCGGAAGGCCGATCCATATCCCCGTAACGAACGATCAGATCAAGAATCTCCGAAGTATTCATTGCATCGATCGCCGCATCGATATCCTCAGAATCCAGGTTCCGGGGGAATTCCAGAGCCTTCAGACCCATATCAAGTTCACGACCAAAATCACCGCGCCAGAGGGTTTCATATGCTGAAAGAAATGCATCCGTCGTGTCTCCGGCCTCCACTGATTTGACTGCGGTCTCGGTAGCAAACCGGGCAGAGCGGATCCCTGTATACACTCCACCTCCTGAAGTCGGTTTTGGAAAACCTGCCGCATCTCCGATAAGCATGCAGCCATACCCAAACGTTTTACGCCAGATCCCCATTGGAATCGTGCCCGTTACCGAGTGGGTGGTGCTTCCTGGAAACTGGGCGAGAAATTTTGCAAAAAGGTCAGGTACATTTTTCATTCCGCAAAGACCCACTCGTGCTCTTTTTTCGGACAGAGGGATGACCCAGGCAAAAAAATCTGGAGCGGCGTTTGGATGAAGTTCGACGAGCGAAGTATTCCCATCCCAAGGAATTTCAGCCTGGATCCCGGAATAAATACAGGGCGACGGTGGGATCCCAAGACTTCTGGCAACAACACTCCGCGGACCGTCTGCTGCAATCAAAATAGTATAGGGGATTTCCTCCCCGCCGGCAGTATGAATGATTTTTTTCCCGGATTGATCTTGGTGACGCATGTCTTGAGAGAAAATTCAGCGCCGATCTCAGCAACACGAACGGCGATCTCATGATCGAGTCTGCCTCTGTCAACAACATATGCATTCGTCGTTTTTACATAGAAAGAAAGGGAATGACCCTCCGATCCACAGATTTTCGCTCCGCGAACCGTATTATACACGGACCGGTCCGACACTTCGCATTCGGCAAAGGCATTATTCGAAAGGAGACCGGCACACTGTACAGGATACCCTAACGAAGCATGCTCTTCAAGAACCCGGGTGGAAAGACCTGCTTTCGCACAAATTCGCGCAGCAGTCGAACCGGCTGGTCCGCCCACTATGACGATAACATCAGACACGTATGATTCATTTGGTCGTACTAAAATAAAAATAAATGGGAGTTCCAACAAAGATTTCGGTAAACTGAAGGTCATATCCCGCGTTTCTTCGCTTCATCATCTACAGAACACTTCATGCTCCGGACATATCTCCTGAGCTCAGCGAGCACCCCTTCCTTATCCCCGAGATGATCCTCGATTCTGCCGACAATAGCGCTGCCGACGATAACCCCGTCGGCTCCGTGAAGAACGATCTCCGCAGCATGTGCCGGCTCTGAGATCCCAAAGCCAACTGCCACGGGTATTTTGGTCCGCGCTTTGACGCGTTCAAGAAGCGGGAAGGCATTTTTCGAGATCTCGGCTCTTTTCCCGGTGACGCCAAGAGAGGAGACCAGATAGATAAAGCCGGAAGCTAACCTGACGATCATATCGAGCCGCTCGTCAGATGTCGTCTGTGTCACCAGAAAAATCTGTGCGATCCCGGTCCACTCAGAAGCTTTCAAGGCAGGCTCAATTTCTTCCGGTGGCATATCGACGATCAGCATCCCATCGACACCGGCCGCATTTGCCTCATCATAGAACCGGTCAATGCCCCGCCGGAAAACGATGTTACAGTAGACCAGAAACACGATCGGCACATCCGAGTAGCTTCTTACCGCTTGCACGATCTCAAACACACCGTCTGTTGTAATGCCGGCATCGATCGCCCGATTGTCCGCACTCTGGATCACGCCTCCGTCGGCAACGGGATCGGAAAAGGGAACTCCCAATTCCAAAACATCGCAGCCTCCGTCGATCAATGCTTTCGCGATCTCGATCGAATCGGAGAGATTTGGATCGCCGGCAACGGTGTATCCAACGAAACCGGGTTTTGCAAACGCTGCAGCAACCCACTCTTTTCCGGATTTTTCCGGCATTACTACTCACCCCGAACATCTTTGAAACCGACGAGACATCCTTATCCCCTCTTCCGGATAAGCATATGACCACGATATCGTCAAGGTCGAAGGAATCCCTGTTTTTCAGAACATACGATACCGTAGGGGCCGATTCAAGAGCAGGAATGATCCCTTCCGTTCGCGAAAGATAGGAGAAAGCCTCAAGAACCTCGTCATCAATCACGTAGGAATACTCGACACGGTTCAGCTCTTTGAGCATACTGTGTTCTGGCCCGACGCCTGGATAGTCAAGTCCGGCCGAGATGGAATGCATCACGCCGACCTGCCCGTCCTCATTCTGGATAAGATAGGAGAGAGCTCCATGCAGGACCCCGGGACTGCCGGTGTTCAGCGTCGCCCCGTTGTTTCCAGGAGTAAGGGCACGTCCTACTGCCTCCACGCCGACCATCCGGACATCGTCATTCAGCATAGGATAAAACATGCCGATAGCATTCGAGCCGCCGCCGACACAGGCAACAAGCGTATCCTGAAGCCGGCCTTCCTTAAGAAGACACTGACTTCTGGTCTCCTCACCAATGACAGACTGGAAATCCCTGACGATCATGGGGAAGGGATGAGGGCCCACGACCGAACCGATCAGGTAGTGGGTGTAGTCGACGATCTTTGACCATTCGCGCAATACCTCGTTGGTTGCATCCTTCAGTGTCTTTGTTCCTGAACTGACGGGATGGACTTTGGCCCCCATGAGTTCCATTCTGAATACATTCATTTTCTGTCTCTCGCAGTCTTCCTCGCCCATAAACACTTCGACAGGCAAATTGAGAGCCGCTCCGGCAATTGCCGTTGCAACGCCGTGCTGTCCGTCTCCGGTTTCTGCGATCAGGCGTTTTTTCCCATGGCTTTTGCAAGCAGAGCCTGTCCAAGGATGTTGTTGAGTTTATGCGCCCCGCCGTGGACAAGATCCTCACGCTTGAGATAGACCTTACATCCGCAGTGCTCGGACATATTCCTGCAGAATGTGAGAGGGGTCTCACGTCCGGCAAACTCCGTCAAATAGGAGTTGAGTTCAGCCTTGAATCCCGGGTCGTATTTTAATCTGTGGTACGCGTCGTCCAGCTCGTAGAGAGCCGCCATGAGTGTTTCGTGGACGAATCTTCCGCCGAACTCTCCATAGTATCCTGTTTTTTCTATCATACTGTTGGTCTCCTGCAAATTTCTATAAATTCCCGCATCTTTTTTCTGTCTTTGATTCCCTTTGACTTTTCAACGCCGGATGAGACATCGACGGCATACAGACGAAGATCTCTGATGGCGTCCACTAAATTGTCGGGTGTTAAGCCGCCGGCAAGTATAACGGGAACCGCCGACTTTTCGACTACATTTTGGGCATAACTCCGGTCGTACACGATTCCATGGCCGCAGCTCTCATCGATTACAACCGCATCGCATTTCTCGGGAATGCCGGTCTCTCCCGACGCCACGCGGTAAATTTTAGTTCCGACTCCCGCCGGAACCTGCAGATTCTGGGGAATCTGAATGTCAGTCGGCTTGAGGGAGAGGATGAGTTCCAGATCGCTTTGACTTTGGGTGTTGGTAACGCAGATCTTCTCGGTGTTAGGATGAAGGGCGGCGAAGATCTCTCTTGCACGGCTGACCGGAACCGAACGTTTCGAATCCGAACAGACAACAATTCCGATAGCATCGGCCCCTTCTTCTTCCGCGATTAAAGCATCCCTTACCGTGGTGATCCCGCATATTTTTACGCGCATACGAATGCCTCCAGGGTTTTTTGCGGATTCACAGATTTCATCAGGGCGGTTCCGATGAGAAAACCGTCACATAAGTTTTTCAAACCAAGGATATCCTCCGGTATTTTGATGCCGCTCTCGGAGATCACGGTGAGACCCGCTTCTCTGAAAAGGGGTGAGAGGTCGATCGTTGTTTTCGTATCGACCGACATGTCATGGAGATTCCTGTTGTTTATGCCGGTAAGCAGTGCCCCGGATTTTATAGCATTTTCCGTATCTGCCCGGTTCCTGACCTCGACCAGCGGCTCAATATGCAGAGACCGGCAGAGGATGATGAACTCTTCAACCCGGTCACGCAAAACATCGGCTATCAGAAGCACCGAATCGACCTGCAGGGCACAGGTTTCGTAGATCTGCTTTTCATCGACGATGAAATCCTTTTTCAGGATCGGAAGCCTGGTCCCGGGTTTTGCTTTGGTGAGATTCACCGCATTTCCCGAGAAGTAGAAAGGTTCAATCAGAACGGAAACGGCACATGCCCCGCCTGCTTCATAGAAGCGGGCGAAGTCGGCCGGTCCAGCCCTGAGTCAAGGGTCTTGTCCGAGGGGGTTTTGTATTTGATCTCGGCGACAACCGCATTTTTCCGGCCCTGGCAGTTTTTCACAGCGTTGAGGAGACTTTGAGGGACATGATCCATTTCTTCAGCGGTTTTTCTGATCGAGGGATCGATCAGTGCTGCCCTTTTCCGCGAAAGGTCACAGATGTCATCAAGAATCATTTCGGCCTCCGGAAAGGAGAATCAGATTCTCCAGTTTCTCGAGCGCACGACCCGAGTCTATGGATCTTTCCGCAGATTTGATCCCGTCCGCGATACTTCCTGCCTTGTCTCCAAGGTAGATTGCAGCCGCGGCATTGAGGATGACGATATCTCTTCTCGGGCCTTCTTCACCCGCGAGAACCGATCTGATGATCCGGGCATTGTACTGAGGATCCCCCCGAAGAGAGAGGCGGCATCAGCTCTTGGAAACCCGAAGGCTGATGCGTCAAGAGAATAACTCCGGACATGACCGTCGTTCACCTCAAATACATGGGTAATGCCGGTCGTTGTTATCTCGTCATATCCATCACCGTGAAGAACCATTGCCCTTTTCGTGCCAAGAATATTGAGAACATCAGCGATCTTTTCCGTGAGTGAAGTATCATAGACTCCAAGCAGCTGGGCATCGGCACCGGCAGTATTCGAGAGAGGGCCGATAAGATTGAAGAAACTGCGGATACCGATCTCCTTTCTGACCCTGCCCGCATACTTCATAGCAGGATGATGGCTTTGGGCAAACATAAATCCGATGCCGTTTTCATCGATTATTTCACAGACTCTTTCCGACGAAATATCGATTTTTATCCCAAGTGCTTCCAGAACATCGGCGGATCCGCACTTACTGGTTGCTCCCCGGTTTCCATGCTTGACGAAGGTGACTCCGGCTCCAGCCGCAGTGAAAGCCGCTGCCGTACTAATGTTGAAGGTATTTTTTCCATCGCCTCCGGTGCCGCAGGTGTCAACGAGCATGCCGTTTCATTTCGGAGTGATTTGGACGGCATTCTCCCGCATCACGGATGCAAAAGCAGCGATCTCGGCACTTGTCTCGCCCTTCATAACAAGGGCCGTCAGGAATGCGCCGATCTGACTGTCTGCAGCATTTCCCGCCATGATATCCTGCATTGATCCTTTCGCCTCGAAAATACTCAGATCTGAGCGTGACGAGACTTTTTTTATGCATTCTGCAATCATCTGACCACTCCTATGTCCAGAAAATTTTTCATGATTTTGTCGCCCGACTCCGTGAGTAGGTGAAACTGTCGTAACAGTCGATTACCAGAACGTTCATGCGGTTTCACCCGCTGACTCGATGGCGGCCTTCATGCTCGCGGCCTTGTTTTCTGACTCAATAAACTCGGATGCCGGATTGGAATCTGCAACGATGCCTGCTCCCGACTGGAAATACGCAGTTTTGTCTTTTACCACAACGGTCCGAATTAGGATCGCAAGATCCAGATTTCCATTGAATCCAATATAACCAACGGCCCCGGCATATGGGCCACGGGATGTCGGTTCAAGTTGGTTTATGATCTGCATGGCGCGTATTTTCGGTGCCCCGGACACGGTAACGGCAGGAAAACACGACATGAAGGCATCGAAAGATGTCTGGTCGTCCGAAAGGATGC
The DNA here is from genome assembly GCA_965229365.1 of Methanocorpusculum sp. Lineage (GTDB taxonomy): Archaea > Halobacteriota > Methanomicrobia > Methanomicrobiales > Methanocorpusculaceae > Methanocorpusculum. Next base: position 1,492,320 of record OZ245878.1, read on the forward strand.
CCTCAACGGTCGATACGATGTGCTGAACATGGGAGAATTTTTCAACCGACATAAAGTCAGTCACCCGAACGCTTCCGTATCTGGAGACGCGGCCGATATCGTTTCTCGAGAGATCGACAAGCATCAGATGCTCGGCACACTCTTTTTTTATCAACTAAGAGTTCCTTTTCCAGCTCGATATCCTCTTTTGCATTCTTCCCGCGCTTTCTGGTGCCGGCGATTGGAACCGAGGTGACCTGCCACCCTTCCACTTTGATCAGCATCTCGGGGCTTGCGCCGATGACCTGTTTGTCGGAGAAGTCCATGAAATACATATAGGGACTCGGATTTAGTCTTCTCATCTGCCGATAGATCTTGAATGGATCGCCTTCATAGGACACCGCGCATTGTTTTGAGATGACGACCTGGAAGATATCTCCGTTGAGAATGTACTCTTTTGAAGTTCTCACAAGATCTTCGAACTCGGTTTCCGATAGGCTGGATGTATAAGTTGATCCTGCTTTGCCCATGTTTTCGCACGGGAGTTTCTCTTCAAGGGACGCCAGCTCGCAGAGAGTTTTTTTTGCTGTGGATATCTGACGAAGGGCCTCGGCATATCCGGATTCGATGTCTTGCAGATTCGTCCCGAATAAAAATCTGAGAATGGTGATCGTTCCCCGAACATGATCGAATATGACATACTCTTCCGGCATCATGAACTCGGTAAGAGGAAAATCACGCGGTTTTTCTTTGATGCCGGGAACACTAAGGGTTTTGAGCGCAAGATCATACGAGAAGTATACGGCAAGACCGCCTGCATATCCGGGAATGTCCGGACTTTGATACTCGATGCAGCGTAACAGTTCGTTGAGTGATTCCGCGGACACGTCCCGATCTTCAATTCCTTTTGCAGGGGTGTATTTTCCTCTGAGTGCCTCATATGCAGAGGCAGGCGAGATTCCCGGGTCAGTAAAGGTAGTATAAACGGGAATCAGCTTATTGGCCGTTAAGGTCTTTTTGAGTTCAGGTAATTCCTCTCTTGAGGGAAAGACCGGATTTGGACTATATTCCCCGATTATACCAGTTTCCATTCCACCGGCATCACCATCCGATTCGTATTGATTGATTGCATAATTCACAATAATTGTTGTCTGTTGCACACATACATTACTGTACAAATAATTTAAATTGCGTGTGCCGTAAAATAAAAAAACATCCCATAATTATCCCAAAAATCTCGGGAAAATGAGACGATAACACCCAATGAAACGATATTCTGACAATTTATCGATGTTTAACAGCATGCAAGGAATAATCCGTCAGTGTGTCGACTAGAATAAACGTCACCATTACTGCAGCGAAATCTTAAGGGCACCCATACGGTCAACTTTATCCTGCATCATCGCCTTGACCACATAGAGCATCGGGATTTAATTAACACCTTAAGTCATGGATTATCAAACGCATTTGTCCGGGTTTCTGAATGAGATGAATTCATCCCCCACCCCCAAGTAGTAAAATGAGGGAAAAACCCTCTAGATATCTCGTAACATATCAACACGGTTTGCGGTTACTTGTAGTGTTTTTTTTCACCGTTTTCTGAAAGGAAGGAAAGAGCAGGTGTTATTAAAAGATCGGGATTTGTAGCAGAAAACAGGTGATCACCATCCACAAGGACAAGTTTAGATTTTGGAATGCCACAAACCAGCTCGCGTGTAATTTTCATCGGGATGATTTTATCATTTTTTCCGCTGACGATAAGTACCGGACATTTTATCCGACCAAGCAGTGGGCGGGTATCGCATCTGTTTGCAGCACCTGTCATTCATTTAAAAGATGCCGGAGTTGGTGGATATCTCTGTTCATACACCCATCCGGTCATCTTCTCTTTTACCCCGGGAATCATTGTTGCAGCAATGCCAATGAATCGCATCACAGGCAGGGCACGACTGAACCCAACAACGAGAATGAGGCTAATTACCCTTTCGGGATATTTTGCGGCTATTATGTGTGCTGTCTGAGACCCCATTGATGTTCCCATAATATGAGCTTTTGAAATCCCCAGCGCATCCATCAAATCGACGGCATCTTCGGCCATCATTTCTATTGTGTAGGGAACGTCTGGTTTATCGGTTCGTCCAACACCGCGGCAATCATATACAATAACCCGGTATCCGGCGGCGAATTTGTCGAGATATCTCGATCTTCCCGGTTTAGTGACCATCGAAGATATTTCGAATCCAAGCCCTGTATCATAAGAAGAGGTTCACCAACACCGTGAACCTCGAAATGTATATTGATACCGTTAACATTTGCAATTGGAATTTTTCATCAAATCCTTAAAAAATCCCTGTCAATCTCAAACAAAATACAACCCCTTTCATTCCACCATGTACATACTTCACAACTGTTGTGATCGCGCGTACATCTCCGTCTGGTAGATTCCAGCGGACATTCATACCGTTTTGCGCATTCCCAGCAACATGTACCCGTGGCCCTTCCTGCAATATAACCAGGATTCAAAAATGAGCCTTTACGCCTCTTCACCTCTCTTATCATACCCTGCAACCTCCGTCACAACAACACAATTTCATATAAGCTGCTTTCATTCACAAGCTTCCTCCTTTTCAAACTCAGAATAATTACCAACTGATGCAGATGCCAAGAAAAGAAGACTGGATACTGGGCGTTCGGTATTTTTAACATTATAATACGTTTCTCTGTATAAACCAGAATGGATTACCTTAACATTTGAAAAGCCCAGTTCTGAAAGAAATATTTGCACCTCTCCATCGGCAAAACCGGAAAGCAGAGGCTCACCTGCGGCGGCCGTACATTGTCTGATATTATCTCTGCCCTCACTTTCAGACGTTCCGTCTGCAAGCGACTTCGGGATGAAATCAAACAGAACTAAGCTCTTTTCACAGTAATTTCTCGCAATTCCTGAAAAAAAGATTGAAAACTGCATCATATGATAGATACATTAAAAGCCCTTCTAAAATAAACAAAGTCTTTAAAGCAGGAGAATAGCCGGCTGTTTTCATCTGCTCCCACAAATTACCGTCTTCAAGGTCAAAAGGTACAAATGTCACATGAGAGGGGAATTTTCCAAATATTTCTTTTACAATTTCTTTTTTTCTCTTAATCGTCGATAGATTGTCAACTTCAAACACCTTTATCCCATTTTTCAAAGAGTCAATCCGATATGCCCTTGTATCATAACCTGCTCCGAGAATTACAAGTTGCCTGAATCCATCTGTGGCGGCGTTCTGTATTATGTCGTCAAAATAACGTATTCTTGCACGGATTGAGTTGCTCCAGCCCGGCATCTTCCTTTCGTACTCTTCTGCCATTACCCTAGCTTCAATCGGATGTTCCTTTGCCCATTCAAGTACATGACGATTTATAAAATAAGTAGCATACTGATCACAAAAAATGCGTATATCCTCAGGCAGTTGTGATTCAGCGAGACGCTGCAGTGCTATTCCTTCGGCCATTTTACTGGAACCTTTAGTTGTTCTTATATTTTCGTTGTCATTGATCATAGCATACCTCATAATTTTTTGATAGATAACATACTCAACGTATGTATAAATAACATACTCAACGTATGTATAAATAACATACTCAACGTATGTATAAATAACATACGCAAAGTATGTATAAATAAAGAGTCTGTCCAATCGTGGATTCTGTGATATAAACTCATCCCCCATTTACTCTTGTCGACTTTTTTGGAGGGGAACAATACCTTTATGTATCCCTGCGCCGAGTGGTATGTCTGAATTTCAAGACGAATACGAACCTATTTTCAACAATGGAGTCATCCCTCCGGATATGTCCATTTGCTGGCTCATGTCCCAGCTCAACATTAGTGACATTGTACGAAAAATCGAACAAACTTATTATTCACTTCATCTTCGCGATTATTTTCATTATCCCATTGATTTTCTGATAAAACTGACTGTTGTCATGACTTATCGCAGAATAGCCTATCGTCATATTCGGCGTAAAATAACGGAAGAAGATCTCAGCCACCTTCTTCCGGCAAAATCACCACTCTGGTTACCTTCGCCGAGTAAGTTGCATTACTGTGTGAAATATCGGTTAGGTGAGGAGGGTATGGAAGTTCTTATGTTTTTGATAAGCAAAAAGATTGTCCATTTCCTCAAATCTGAAACCGAGGTAATTATCGATTCCACTCCTTTAGTTGCAAGCCGTTATTGTCCCAATAGTCTGTTTAACCCTCATTATCAGGTTAAAATGGATAGAGCACATATTTTGAATCTGGGGGCTTATCCCTTGTTTATGATTCATTCAGAAGGAACGGAGAATGACAAACCCTATGCGCATTTTATGATTCAGATTGCCGAACTTCTCGGCGTATCCTGTGATCGTGTATTGATGGATGCGGGTATATGACTCCCTAGAGCTACACACGTTAATATTTGAGAAACTTCATGCAAAACCCCTTATTCAACTGAGATCTGACGCGCAATTGTCCCAATTAGGTTCAGAGAAGACCGTAATAAAACAGATCAATACGTTCTGGAGAAAAGGAGGAAATGCCCAAATGTCTCTTACAGAAAAACTGGTATTTCTCTGCAAGAATGGTAAACGGGAGATGGTAGGAGCATATCTCAGAAATCAGACTATTCTTCATGGAAGGGAGGTAAAAGATGCTATGAAAAGGCGGGGAACGTGCGAACGCAAGCATGCACACCTCAAAAAAACAGTCAAATTTGATGTGGTGCATTGCAAGAAAAACAACAGAGCGCTCTCTGTAATAATGAATTTTATAACGTTCCAATTATTGATGTTAGCCCATTTACAGAATAGATTTCAGAATATGAATTTTGCAAATTATCGATAAGAAGTCTAAAGAAGTCTGATTTGGCAGATTCCCCCCAATCCCATGTCAATAGTGAAACGGTTGAATCATGATATTCCTAGGTGAAGTTATCTCGATCAAAAAAAACTATGTCCAATGGATTGACGTATCGATTGGACAGACTCAATAAATTGAGGATGTTAACGTGACCAAATAGTTATACAAATAATCACAAATAAATACTGTAATATGCCGAAACTCATTCCCCAGTATAAAGATGAGGCAAAAAGGAAGATTGTTCTTGCAGCATTAGAGGTGATGGCAGAATCTGGATATGACAAACTTACAATGGATGATGTCGCAAAAAAGCTTGGAGCTACAAAAGGGGCAATTTATTGGTACTTTCAAAATAAAAATGCCTTAATTCAGGAATTATTAGAAACAATCGACACAGAATTTAGACAGATAGCAGATGATCCTTTTTTTGATCAAATGAAGAATATCATTATTCCCCCTGCATTAAATCGTCTGGTATTTAATGACGAACTGAAAAAAGAAATATTTTATGAAATTGGTTTTTTAAACAGCCCAAAAGCTGACATACCCCTCACAAATCCCAAATTTCTTACGGAATTAATTACAATTTTGGAGACACAACTAGCATACGAGCAAAAAAAAGAGCAACTGCCATCATTATCTGATAAAAAAAATCTAGCATTGAGTTTGGCCGTATTATTTTCAGGTTTGCAAAGAGGGGAGATATACACAATCCTTTTTTTCGGACGGACAAGAATCCAACAGATGTGGTTCACTGCCATGAAAAAATTATTAAATTGTGAATTGGCAATCAATCTGATTAAAAAATATTCAGTATGATCATTTGTTGTTTTATTTTATTATTGGAGATGACAAAATCAATCCAATATAATCTGTCCAATCGTGGATTCTGTGATATAGACTCATCCCCCATTTACTCTTGTCGACTTTTTTGGAGGGGAACAATACCTTTATGTATCCCTGCGCCGAGTGGTATGTCTGAATTTCAAGACGAATACGAACGTATTTCAACAATGGAGTCATCCCTCCGGATATGTCCATTTGCTGGCTCATGTCCCAGCTCAACATTAGTGACATTGTACGAAAAATCGAACAAACATATTATTCAACTCATCTTCGCGATTATTTTCATTATCCCATTGATTTTCTGATAAAACTGACTGTTGTCATGACTTATCGCAGAATAGCCTATAGTCATATTCGGCGTAAAATAACGGAAGAAGATCTCAGCCACCTTCTTCCGGCAAAATCACCACTCTGGTTACCTTCGCCAAGTACGTTGCATTACTTTGTGAAATATCGGTTAGGTGAGGAGGGTATGGAAGTTCTTATGTTTTTGATAAGCAAAAAGATTGTCCATTTCCTCAAATCTGAAACCGAGGTAATTATCGATTCCACTCCTTTAGTTGCAAGCCGTTATTGTCCCAATAGTCTGTTTAACCCTCATTATCAGGTTAAAATGGATAAAGCACATATTTTGAATCTGGGGGCTTATCCCTTGTTTATGATTCATTCAGAAGGAACGGAGAATGACAAACACTATGCGCATTTTTTGATTCAGATTGCTGAACTTCTCGGCGTATCCTGTGATCGTGTATTGATGGATGCGGTATATGACTCCCTAGAGCTACACACGTTAATATTTGAGAAACTTCATGCAAAACCCCTTATTCAACTGAGATCTGACGCGCAATTGTCCCAATTAGGTTCAGAGAAGACCATAATAAAACAGATCAATACGTTCTGGAGAAAAGGAGGAAATGTCCAAATGTCTCTTACAGAAAAACTGGTATTTCTCTGCAAGAATGGTAAACGGGAGATGGTAGGAGCATATCTCAGAAATCAGACTATTCTTCATGGAAGGGAGGTAAAAGATGCTATGAAAAGGCGGGGAACGTGCGAACGCAAGCATACACACCTCAAAAAAACCGTCAAATTTGATGTGGTGCATTGCAAGAAAAACAACAGAGCGCTCTCTGTAATAATGAATTTTATAACGTTCCAATTATTGATGTTAGCCCATTTACAGAATAGATTTCAGAATATGAATTTTGCAAATTATCGATAAGAAGTCTAAAGAAGTCTGATTTGGCAAATTCCCCCTAATCCCATGTCAATAGTGAAACGGTTGAATCATGATATTCCTAGGTGAAGTTATCTCGATCAAAAAAAAACTCTGTCCAATGGATTGACGTATCGATTGGACAGACTCATGCATAGACCAAAATCCTATATCATACCTCATAACATATTATTTATCATGTTAGTTTACATAAACGGGAAATTTGTGCCTGAAGAGCAGGCAACCGTGTCGATCTTTGACCACGGATTCCTTTACGGTGATGGAGTGTTTGAAGGAATCAGAGCATACAAAGGCAGTGTGTTCCGCCTCAAAGAGCACATTGACCGCCTCTTCGACTCAGCCAAAGCCATAGATCTCGATCCGGGGATCACCCGCGCCGAGATTGGCGAGATCATCAAAGAGACTCTGCGCAAAAATGATTTGAAGGATGCCTACATCCGCCCGATTATCACGCGGGGTGTCGGAACTATGGGACTTAATCCGCGTCACTGTGCAAATCCCTCGATCATCTGTGCTGCTTCCGCCTGGGGGGCGATGTACGGTGATCTGTATGAGACCGGGCTTACCGCGGTGACGGTCTGTGTGAGAAGAAACCCGCCGGACACCCTCCCGCCGAACATCAAATCCCTTAACTACCTGAACAACATTCTGGGCAAGATTGAGGCAAACTATAAGGGCGGCGACGAGGCAATTTTCCTTGACCGAACCGGAAAACTCGCAGAAGGTTCCGGGGACAACATCTATCTCATAAAAGACGGCGTTCTCTACACCCCTCCGACCATCAACAACCTCAAAGGCATCACCAGACTTGTCCTTCTCGACATCTGCGCGAAACTCGGCATCCGCTACGAGATCTGCGAGCTTGGGCTCTTCGACCTCTACACCTCCGATGAAGTTATGGTCACAGGAACGGCTGCAGAAATCTGTGCAATCACCAAAATCGACGGCAGAACGATCGGAACCGGCGTTCCAGGGCCAGTCTACAAAAAACTTCTTGCAGCATTCCAGACGGAAACCCAGAATTCCGGCGATGCATACTGATCCTGAAACTATCAGGTATCAATCACAATCTTTTTATAAATCAGCGTAGACTATTATAGGCAGTTTGAGCTGATATAGTGTAGAGGCCAATCATGCCGGCCTTTCACGCCGGCGACTCGGGTTCGAATCCCGATATCAGCATTTATCGGCGGTACGGATGTGCTGCCAAGTCAAACATGACCATTGGTCATGAGTATTTTCCTGCAGTTTAATTATGACATTTCATCCCACAACCAATCCTGTTTTCTGGAAGACGATCACAGATAATCTTCTCGCAGATGAGCGCTATGAAAAAGCAGCGGAAGCCTATCTCAGGCTAACGGGACTTCTGCCGAATGACGCCGAAGCCTGGAAAGGAAGGGGCAAGGCCCTGATCGGTCTGGAAAAATACGGAGATGCCGTCAACGCTTTCGAAAGAGCATTGATCCTTTTACCCGATGACAAACCCACCCTTAAATTACTTGCCGAATGCTTTGACAAACTTGGTGCTGTTGAGAAAAAAACGGCCTGTATTCTCCGAATCAGCGATCTGTAGAGCGTATCGGGAAGATATACTTATCCTCTAAGAAATCAAGAAAATTATATGCCCGATTTTCAGTGTCCAAAGTGCAGCGCGGCACTTCAGGTCAAACCAGGCACACAGATGGCGACATGTTCGTTCTGTGGCACGGTCACCTATATCGATTGAAGTTCTGCGCTGTTCTTTCACCTGCTTCCCTTCTCAATAGACGAGAGTGCGGCAAAAGGGATTTTTAAACGCTGTACTACCGGTCCCGCCCAAGCCAAGGATCTCGAAGCAACAACAAAGATCACGAAACTTACCAAAGAGTTCTTCCCGGTATTCCGGTTCCGCCGGACAGTCAACGGCAGTGAAACCGTTTTTGCAAAACCCGCGAAAGGGACCCTTCTCCCCGGAATGCAGGACCTCACAATTCCCCCGGGTAATACTGTTGTCTATGATGCGAAAGCATCGACCGGAGATGCAGACGTGATCCAGCCGGATATTGCGATCGATTCGTATCTTCCCGAACTCACCGGAACGCCCATTGATCAGGCACTCGTGTACTTCCCGATTTACGAAATCGCCTATGAATATCAGGGGACTTCCTATCAGGCAGTCATCAACGGATCGTCCGGAGCGGTTTATACGACCTCGTCTCCGACCCGTAGTTCCAGCGCATACATCGCCGTGATGGGACTCGCCTTCACGTTAGGTCTTCTCGGCAGCATTCTCGGCGTTATGGTGAATCCGATCTTTTTCGTTCTTATCATTGCCGGATTTTTCGCAGGAAAACTTCTTGCGGGTAAAGTGGTCGAGCGGCAAAAACCCGGTCAGGGGGTGAAGGCAGAATGAGCGAAGCACAGAAGAATCTTGTTTCGATGACTTGCCCGTCGTGCGGAGGTCAGGTGCAGTGTGAAGAAGGAGAGGATCTGGTTTTCTGCAAATTCTGCGAATCCGTGTTCGCACTGACGACGGACGAGGGTGCAAATAAGGTCATGTACAAAATGACCGTCGATAAAGACAAGGCCCTTGCAAAAGTCAAGGCATGGTTCGGGACCGGCCCGAAAGCAAAAGATCTGCAGAAGACGGCGGTGTTTACCGAGGCATACCCCATGTATCTTCCGTTCTGGCTTCTGATTGCCAGAGGAAAGGCCTGTGTCTACGATATCGAAGAGCAGAGAACGGGAAAAGATAATCAGAAGGTCGAGATCCCGCGCGAGGCACTCGTCAACCGCGAGTACATCTACTCGGAGATTGCCTGTGAGGCGGGAGATCTGGGGATCCAAAGCATAGTGATTCCGGACCGTGCCGAGGCAATTTCTTATGACGATCAGGAGATCGTCACATTCGACGTGACCTCTTCGCGTGACGCCGCATACGAAGAAGGCGACAGAGCGATCCGGCAGACGGCAGACGAAGACGGAAGTGCCCGAATGGACAAGGTTCACTTCTCACAGTCGTTCTGCTTCCCCAAAGCCTTCACCCTCGTCTACTATCCGTTTTAGATTGTCAGATACGCTTATGAAGGCAGAACTTACTTCGCAACCGTTGACGGCATCACGGGACGGGTAGTTTCCGGCAGAGCCCCGGGAGATGCCGGCAGTCAGAGTACGGCTGCAGGTATCGGCGGGGCACTTTCCGGCGGAGCGGTGGGTCTTGGAATTGGACTCGCTATCGTGACCGAAGGTACGGACATCGGGATCGGTGTTCTCGTTGTCGTAATCATCGCAGCTGTCGCGCTTCTCGGATATTTTCTATAACAGATTAAGATATGGAGACGAGATTCTGGAAGGAGCCATGAACGGAAAAGGCCTGAAGTCAGGCAGAACCCAGAAGAAAGTACAGCCGATCTACAATGAAACATATGACTACTTCAAATGAAGGTGATGCAAGATGCTGTTAAAAGAACTTAAATGCCCGGGATGCGGCGCACCGCTCAAGTCCAAAGAGCGCGACATGATGCTCGCCTGCAGTCACTGCGGACGGATCAGTCTGTATGCTGATGGAAAAGTGGGCGATGTTGCCTACTCAATCGCGGCACCCGCAGACGGTTACTCGGGTGAACTGATCTACGTTCCTTTCTGGATCGTGAATGCCGATCTGAATGTAAAGAAAGAATCCATATCCAGCGGAAAAATTTCCAGATTTATTTCTGACAAAAGACAGATGCGGGGTAACCGCGACTTCTATGTGTGTGCAGCATCGATCCCCGAGGAATTTTGCCGGGAATGGAATATGGAGCTGACGCTTGATCAGCCTGCTCTGAATCTCATTTCCGGCTTCAAGGGCGGCAAACGTGCAGTGATGACGATGGAGAAAGGGATTGCCGGAGAAAATGCGGAGTTTCTGTTCCTCCGGTATGAAACGGAGATTCCCGGAACTCTCCAGAAAATGGAGTATGATTTTAAGATAAACAGCACAAAAGTGCTTTATCTTCCCGCATACAAAATCACTGACAAGTATGTATTAGGTATTTCTCATGAGTAATGTTGAAGAGAAACGCATACGCCTGATTTGGGCATCCATCATATTGATGCTCGGCATTTCCATTCTGGTGACATATCTTGTACCGGCTGTCGGATTCTGGGAAGGGACTGGCATCTTCCTGACAGGGGTCGGCGTGATCTCGTTTTGCCTTGCCATGTTCATGGGCGAACGGCGTTCCCCGTTTTTCCCCCTCCTCATGATCCTTGCTGGAGTACTTCTCTTGATCCAGGGACTGCTGACGACGATTTTTCCAGTCATCAGCACCCCGGTCCTGATCGGTGCAGCGCTGGTGATCGTGGCGGAAGGTGCCATTATTTTCCTGATACTGAAAAAATAAGCGAACCATGACAGTAGATTTACGAGACAAAGTTGAGGAAGACCGCTGTCTGATCAAAAAAAAATCCAGCTCTGCGTCCCATGATTTCGGGGATACTGGCAGAAAGAGGATATTCGTATTGCCGATTCGATGCTGCGCCTACAGCTTGCCGACGAATTGAAAAAAAACGTTCTCCTGCCTCTGGAGCAGACCCGCGAGTCGGCAAGCCGGGCACTCGAGCTTGATCTGATGAACGATCTTGCTGCGGCGATCTCGCAGGCAAAGACCGCTGAAGTAAAGATCCGTCATGCCGAGCAGGGATACTCGGGCATCTCGCCGGCAACCCGTGTCAAGACGCCGGAGCTGAAAACCCTGTATGAATATGATCTCGAGTTGCTTGACGGAATCCGTGCGATCGGCGATCTTGCGAAGGCCGCATTCAGCAGTGCCGATGCAGGAAACTTTAACAAAACCGCGGACAGACTCCGGGAAATCAAATCAGGGTTCAGCGAGTTTACGGTGATATTCGACAAACGCAGCGTTGACATTGCAGGCATTGGTGCATTCTAATGGGTTTCTTCTCAAAAACAAACAAAACCATCGGCTCCGGTTCGGATATTGAGGGCGCAGAATCCAGAAAAAAGCTTCTACTGGGTCGATGATCAGAAGGGCGACAATGTCATCTGGCGTCTCCCGAGAAACGTTATGTGGAACGACAACGTTCTCGTCCGCGAGGATGAGTATGATATCTTCTTCCGCGACGGAAAAGCCCTCGTTGTTTTCGACCGGCCGGACCGATACGCTCTGACAACCGAGAACATCCCGGTCCTGAAAAGTATTCTTGGAACCGTTGTCGGAAACGTCCAGATCGGAGAGTTCTACTGGGCACAGAAGCGTGAGTTCCGGGACAAGTTCGGTACTCCGCAGCCTCTTGCATTCCGCGATGTGGACTTCGATGTTGTCCAGCTCAGAATCTTCGGTCAGTTCTCGTACAAGGTTGTCGACCCGCTGCTTCTGATCACTCAGTTCGTCGGAACGAAAGGCCTGACGAAATCTGAGGAGATCGTCGAGTGGCTCAAATCGCAGATCGTCATGATCTTAAACGATACCCTCGGCGAGCTGAAAGCCAAAAAGCAGATGGGTGTTCTGGATATGCCAGCATCTCTGCAGGAGATCGAACAGCTCTGCCTAGGTAAGCTGACGACCGAAACGGAAGTTTACGGTCTGAAGATCATGAAGTTTGCCGGCCTGAACATCAACATGCCCGAAGAGGTTCAGGAAGCGATCAACAAACGCGGAGCGATGTCGGCTCTGGGCGTGAATTATCTCCAATATGAGTCCGGAAAAGCCATTGAAGGCATCGGACAGGGAGCAGCTCAGGGAGGCGAAGGCTCCGGATTTGCCATGATGGGTGCCAGAATGGGCGCCGGAATGAGCATGGGCGGCATGATGATCCAGAGTATGGCATGTGCCGGCGGTCAGCCGGCTCCCTTCGGCGGTCACCCGAGCGCAGGCCAGGTTTCAGCACAAAAACCGGCAGAGAAAATGGAGACATGCAGCAACTGCGGCGCCAAGGTTCCTGTGGGAACGAAGTTCTGTCCCGAGTGTGGTCAGAAGATGGTGCCGGCTACCGGTTTAACCTGCACAAACTGCGGAGCTGCCCTTGCACCAGGCACTAAATTCTGCCCCGAATGCGGTACAAAAGTCGAGACCGTCAGGAGATGTCCGAAATGCAATGCCGTGGTCCCTGCCGGAACGAAGTTCTGTCCCGAATGCGGACAGAAACTCTGATATTTTTTGAATATTTTTTCAGCAGATATAATAATCAAAAATATCGGCCTATTTTAATTTGAAAAAAAAAATCAGGACCGGCGGATCGTTACCGACGCGGCATGGGCGGCAAGTCCTTCGGCTTCGGCAAGGATCTCCACGACATCGCCGATCGTGTCCAGGCCTTCTTTTGTGACCATCTGGACCTGCGAACGTTTCATGAAGTGGTGAACATCCAGCGCCGAGTAGCTATTTGCATATCCAGCCGTTGGAAGAACGTGGTTGGTTCCGGACGCATAATCCCCGCAGGCGACCGGCGTGTACGGGCCGATGAAGATCGAACCTGCGTGACGGATCTTTCCAAGCGTCGTAAGAGGATCGACAGTCTGGATCGACAGATGCTCCGGAGCGATCTCATTCATCAGATCGATCGCCTCATCTAGATCTCCGGCGATCAAATAGCCTGAGTGGGCCAGAGCTTTTTCCATGATCTCACGACGCGGAGCGGACTTTATATGCTGTTCAATCTCGTCCCCGACTTCCAGAGCGATCCGCTCGGATGTGGTCACGAGAACGCAGGCCGCGTTTGGATCGTGTTCTACCTGGGCAAGGATATCGGCTGCGATGAATGCAGGGTTTGCCGATTCGTCCGCAAGAACGCTGATCTCGCTTGGTCCGGCCGGGAAGTCGATCTCTGCATACTCTCGAAGCAACATCTTCGCCTGAGTGACGAAGACATTTCCCGGCCCGACGATCTTTTGGACCGGGCGGATCGTTTCAGTTCCAAGAGCCAGCGCTGCTATTGCCTGAGCTCCGCCGACAGAGTAAGCTTCCGTAACGCCGGCAATATCGAGAGCGACCAAAGTCAGCGGGTTTACCGGCGGCGGGGTGAAAAGAACGATCTCCGGAACGCCGGCAACATGGGCCGCGACTGTGGTCATAAGGACAGTGGAAGGATACGCCGCCCGACCGCCGGGAATATAGGCACCGACACGGTCGAGAGGCGTCGTTTTAACGCCGAGCGTGATGCCTGGTTCGGTTTCCTCCAGCCATAGAGATTTATCCATCTGGAGTTCGTGGAACTGGGTGATGCGGGCCTCGGCCTCGATCAGAGCCTGAACGAGGGCAGGGTCGACCTCATCATACGCTGCATCGATCGCTTCCCGGGATATTCCAAGCGAGGAAAGTTTCTGCTTATCGAACTTTTCTGTCAGCGCAAAAAGAGCGGCATCGCCATTTTTACGGACATCCTCGATAATTGCCCCGACTGATTCCTTTACGTCGGCCAGCGACCCACGGCGCATCGAAACCCACAACTCAACATTAAGCGGCTGCCATAACATGATAAACAGTATGGGATTTGAAAAGATTTAGAGTATGGGGATTACTTTTGCGTGTTTGCTTCCCATTCGTCCATTTTTTTCTCGAGGATCAGAGTAGCCGACCCCACAAATTTTGGACAGAGCGTTTTAAACAGACCTTTCTCCTTGATGACTGTCAGTTCATTTTCCTTCATTACATTGTACCCAAGGAGATCCCGGCAGAAGATCGAGCCGTTTTCCGCTTTGAACGCGTCGAGAAGTTCCAGCGTTTTTTCATTCGTATCTGCCTTTTCTTCAACATCTTCTGCTGTGGAGGCGCCGTATTTCAGACCGATGACCATCAACGCACCCGTGACTGCGCCGCAAACCTCGCCGCACCGCATACCTGAGCCGAAACCTCCGGCGATTTTTGTTGCGGTCTTTTCATCGACACCGAGGTCTTTCGAGAATGAGGAAAATACCGACTGCGCACAGTTTAACCCTTGGGAAAATGTAGCTACTACTTTCTCTGCATGATCCATACGTAAATCCCTTAAAGTTATCACATTAATTGTGAAAAAATCATTCGGCGAGCAGTTCGACTTCCATTGAAAGACGCCAGATCTTTCGTTTCGGACGGGTAGGCAGATCTGCGATCTGCATCATGCGCTGATAGATCGTGACCTCGCGCGACCCGCTCACGAGATTGTCGGCATGCGCTACGATCTTCTCTTCAAGCGTCTCCAGAATCACAGAAACAGGGGAGAGACCCAGAAGCACCGATTCATCCTCGGTTAGACCGGCGCCCGTATGCCGTCCGACGATTTTGATGATATCCTCGGAAAGGTCCAGGCGGCGGCAGATCTTCGCCCCTTTTCCGGCATGTTTGATAGAATGCGTCTTCGATCTCCCGATGTCATGCAGCATCGCCCCGGCATGTACCAGATCGGAATCGACCGATTCGCCAACATAACGTGCGGCGACCTCGGCAACTTTTTCGCAGTGGGAAACGACCCCGGCGTCACAGCCGGCGGAAAAAAGAGTGTTGGAATATTCAGGCATTATCAAGTGCGGTCTGCATCTTGGCAAGGCGTTTTTTCAGCGCAGCAACGATCAATTCGTCATCGAAATGCACCAGCATGGTCCCGCACTGAGGACAGGCGAAGTTGGTCATCATTGCATTATTGAAGGTTGTCGTGATACCGCAGTTTTTGCATTGATAGAAGTCGTTCGCCTCGTCATATCTCAGCCGTGCAGCAAGTTTTCCTGCCGCGACCTCCATCTCGTTGCGCAGAACCATGTTCATATGATCCATACGCATAAGCCAAAGATACGTCAGCCAGCCGGTCTCATTATTTTTGATCCTGCGGTACTCTGCAAGACGGTGTTCATATAAATTATAGAGAGTGTGACGAACCGAGTTCAGATTGATGTCTGTTATTTCGGCAATCTCTTCGTCACTGCGTTCCACTTCGATGAGTTCCTCGTCGGAACGCTTGGATTCGGCAAGGAACCGTGCCTTATCGAATGCCTTGAGATCTTCACTGCTCAGCTTTTCCTCTACCCATCTGCGTGCGTATGATATATCAGACCAGCGGCGAATGAGTTCCAAACCCTCTTCCCCGACCAGTTTGAGCAGATATTGATAGATTGCCGGATTCCCGAGTTGCTCTTCTGTGATGACCGTCATTCCTTAATAAATTGTAGGGCATCCCTAATATGTTTATCCAGCGAGGAGAAGGCACCCTCTCGGGTCGGCCCGGAACCGGTCACGGAAAACATAACCTCTCCTTCTTCAAAGGATGTGCCAGGGTGTGGAATGTCGGTGATCGTGCTGCGCAGAGCGGACATTTCTTTTTGGATCGTGATGGGACGTGGGGCCGCAAGGATCCTTCGAACGCCGAAACACACCGGTTCATGGCGTTTTTTCGGCAGGATGCCCATACAGGCATCACGGTGCAGCGAAAACAGATTTATCCCGAGAGCGGTTTCGACCGTCTCGACGGTTCCCTGAAACCGCGGATTTATTTCGATCGCATAGGCCTCGTCATCGGTCAGGACGAAGTCCACCCCGACCGAACCCACACAGCCGCTCGCCGCGATGATCGTCTCCGCATACTCCATCATGCGGTCTGCAAGCGGGTGCCTGCACGGTGTCAGCGAACCGGAGAAGGCATAGGCACAGGAGTCGCCGCCCCGGAGGATCTGCTCGTTTGCGCAGAGAGCAAGGGCGGTATCTCCTGTTCCAAGGCACGAGACGCTTGCCGGTTGGCCGTCAATCGGCTGTTGAGCCATGCGGGGAACATACCCCGCAAACGCTTCCCAGGCTTCGCGTTCGGCATCGGAGTGAACGCAGGCATTCCGCCATCCTCCTGCACCGGATAAGATTTTCATCATCGCCGGATACTCGCCCGGACCGAGTCTACGGGGGACGGGAACGCCGATCTCCTCAAAAAAGTCCTGGGTCTTTCCCTTATCCATGAACCGTTCCGCGATGTCTGCGGTAGTTCCAAGCCGTTTCTCTATATCAAGGAGTTCGGCGCCGGATGTGGTAACGATATGGTCGATATTATACCTCTCCAGCATCTCTTCCACCGCAAACGGCAGCTCATCCTGTTCATCGAAGGCGAGATGATCTTTTGTGTACCAGATCAGATCCTGATCGCTGAAATGATCAACAGCATATACGTCATAACCGGCACGGGCTGCCGAGGCGGCAACGTGGCGGGTCGTATATCCGGCGACGAGAACACTCTTCATAATGTTTCTTGGTCGTGTTTATGTTTGATTGTGGTCTTCCCGATCTTCGTCGGCAGGACTTCAAACTCGGCGTACGGAAATGCAAGGTCAAGTTCCTTTCCTTCATAGAGATGATCCAGACAAAGGGCAAGAGCGGATATCTCAGAGTGGGGCTGATTTGCGACGGCAACATTGTAGTCGGCAAGTTCATACAGATCGCCCGGGACTTTTTCCGCACCTACGACGATCATGACCTTCTCCTCCTTTCTGATATCGGCGATGACGTCCTGAAGCCGGAGACCGTACATCGTCAGGTGAACGACTTTTCCGCCGCTCTTTTTGAACTGGTTGATGCAGGATTTCCATTTGACATTGTTTTCGCAGAAGAAGGTTCCGCCGAACCGGGTCGCGACATCGGTGATACTGTCGGCGACCTTTGCATCGTCGGCCGCCAGATACATACCGCTCGCCCCAAGAGCACGTGAGCTTAAACCGACATGGGTGGTGACACGCTGATCCCTTTCGGGACGGTATCCTATTCTGAGGATATAGGATTCGGGTTTGAGATTCATTTTCGTACCTTGATGATGCCGTCTTCAATGTAAATGTCGGAGGATGCATGCTGTATTTCGTTCATCATGAATATATCAGTGATCGAGAGAGCACAGACAACCTCGCCTTTTACATGGATAAGACAGGCTTTTTGGAGGCGTGCAAGAGAAGACCTGATTTCATCATCAGAGAATCCGGACTGTTCCGCAAGTTCGGTGATCGTCCGCTTTCCATTCTCCGGGATCATATGAAACATTGTCCAGTCCACGTCCTCATTTCTCATGTCCTAACAATTAGGAAGAGATAGACATTATACTTTATTGATTCACGCAACAGAAAAGTACAACGTAATGGCATATACCTCCATCTCGGATCTTGATTCCCTTGCCGATGAACTCTACGAAGCATCGGGGGACGATGACTTCAGACTCGCCGAACTCCTTCGTCAGCTCCCAAAAGAGACGGCGGTCCTGCTCTGCACATCGAATCTTACCAATGCCCTGCAGACATACATCTATGCATTTGAGGAGGAGCCGGAGATCGATATCTATGAACGCCTGCTGCTCCAGCCCTCTTCGCAGATTGCGCGCGGGATAAAAATCGCAAATGTGGAGCTCGCCGAGATCATCTTCGGATTCGATAAAAATAGCTCGCTGTTTTTCATCGCGGTTTGGGATGGAGAAAAGTTCCTCAAATCATTTTCCGGACCCGGGTCATACCGGGAAGCGGTAAAGTATGCAAAAGAGATTTCCGCCTAACCTTTCGTGATCAGATCATAGCTGACATGTGCCGGCACGATCGCGGGCAGATCTCCCAACCTGCCGATCCAGTCGCCAATTACCGCATACACGGCGAAAACCGATGATCCTTCAACTTTTTTCATTACCTCTGCAAAGTTTTCCGGCGTGAGGATATTACAAAGACTCGTGGCCCAGGCATCCGCCTTTGCAGGATCATGGGAAAAACAGGTTACTACGTCTGCGGTCCCAAACGAGACCGAAGGCCCGACGCTCGCTGACGAGGTGCATATTCCGAGGATTTCTGTCTGCGGAGGAATGATAAATGCTAACTTTCCCGAAGATGGGGCGGAGCCTGCATAGATTCCGACCCGCAGCTCCCTATCCGAAAACAACACGATATCCCCGCCGTTGTCGATCAATCCGAAGGAAGCTCCTGCATTTTGCATCGACTCGACGCCTGCCCAGCCGATTGTTGCCGCAACGGCCGCCATAGGGCCGACATCCGCCTCGAACGATGCATCGGCCATACACCGGATCGACTCCGGCGCTTCTGCAGGGGCAGAGACCGGACTGTAACTCATCTGAAAAAAGGGATCAGTCAGTAGATACTCCTCAAGACCGGTCCGGGCAGCTATCATCCCCTCCTTTGCCGCTTCGATGTGCGAGGCATCGTCGGCTAAGATCGTGGTGATTGTTTCACGGTACGTGAACTTCTCGCGGATCATTACTTCTGAATACTCAGAGCACGCTGGGGGCAGTAGGTTGTGCATCTGCCGCAGAGGACGCACCGCTCTGACTCGACGACAAGCTGCCAGTTTTCATCGAATGAGAACACCTGTTTTTGACAGATACTGATACATAGTCCGCAGTCCACACAGTCCGTACGGCTGTGAGACACCGCATCCTTTTGAATGCGGATAGAAACACCTGTTCTGGTAAGTGCCGCGATGAATTTACCTGAATCCTTGTCAGCGACATCGAGGAGCGCCCAGCCTTCATCCCCGTCGATAAGGGCGCGTTCCACATTCACCATCACGCCGGATCTGAGGATGGCGGCCGCGATGTTTGGATACTGGACTCCGTCCGAATCGAACTCTACCATCAGTTTCATCTTCGTCCCCTCCCGCCGACAAGATCTCCAAGATCATAGGAGTTGAGCATGCCGAGGATATGTCTGGATGCATCGATCACAACAAGGGCGCCGATGTTGTGCTGCTGAAGGGTCCGGGCGGCAAAGTCCACCGGCGCGTCCGGCGCGATCGTGATGACGTTTTTGGTCATGATCTCTGATACGGTCATATCCTGCTCATCGTTTGCAAAGGCTTTGGAAACATCGTAGGTCGTAACGATGCCGATAAGTCTGTTCTCCGAATCGATCACCGGAAGATGGTTCGTCTCGCCTTTCATAAGCCGTTTGGCAGCTTCCTTAACGCTCTCCTGTCCCGTGATGGTGACGAAAGTCGCCACCATCATCTCGTTGACATGACAGACATACCCCTTCTCCGCCATGGGTTTGTTTATTTTCTGGGAATCGATCGGCCTGGAGGCCAGCGCCATCATAAAAGAGCCGTTTTCGATCAGGTTCTTCAGTTCGGCCGCGATCTCACGTGCCTTCTTGTAACTGGAGAGCGGAGAACAGCGGACCTCTTCGCCGTCGATCTCGACTGAGCCGCTTTTCAGCTCGGCGTAGGTGACCTCGCGGATCACGGGTCTGTCCCTGAACGGCGTTCCGTAATCGACGATACTTGTCTTCAGATCCTCGTCGCGGACCGCAGTGTGCTTAACAATCTCCTCGTTTAAGAGGGGGATCGGGATACCTATTCCGACATACATCGTCACACCGTATCCGGTCATAGTGGCAGCCCGGATAAAATCTGGAGACATATCTTTCATATTTCCGGAGGTCATGAGGGTCCCAAACCCGGATCCGGGAGAAGACTGCGTGCCTTCTCCGACAACAACTCCGTTCGCTCCGCCGATAAAAATCGGAGTGCCTGACCCGATTACCGACAAGGTAGGGTCGTTTGGAAGAGGAGAGAGACAGCCGGCTCCCGAGTAAGTGATATTTCTGTGAGACGGAAGAAGGAATCCCATATATGTTCGTATTGCCCGATCACTCATATTCGTTGCTGCATTATAGGATTGATACGAGTTTCGCGGGTTGACCATGATCGCCTGATTCAGTTCATCAATGGTAAATTCGTTGGTTATTGAAGTTCTCGGGTAGCAGTCGGTTCCTTTCGCCCGGGCGTGGAGTTCCACGGACTTGCCGGAGATCAGATCCTCGATGACATGGGCCCCTCCGTATTCCGCGTTTCGGGTGGTGGACTCCTGGGTTGCCCCGATATAACAGTCGACTGCTGCAACGCCGGCATAGGCCTCGACATTGTTCAGCCACATTTTTTCCATTCTTATTGGGATTTCGGGATGGCCGAAGTTCAAAAAAGCTCCGGACGAGCACATCGCGCCGAAAGTACCGGTGGTGACCACGTCCACTTCTCGAAGTGCCCCGGTAACGCCGAGTTCTTCGACGATATCCGGCATCTCTTCAGCGCTGACCACACGGACACTTCCATCACGAATACGTTCATTTATTTCGTCGATGGATTTGTACATATAAATAATATTTAATTCCGCTCATCCCATATAAATGGCGTTATATTGGGTGCGGATAATCCTGTTTTGCCCGAATTACGGCCCGGATTCCGCCGCGGGGATTGGGTGCATCGCCCGCATACCGCGGTATGAGATGAAGATGGGCATGCATGATCGTCTGACCGGCAGCCTCCCGCAGTTCACCCCGATGTTGTATCCCGCAGGCGAGTAGATTGGGTCCAGATATTCTTTGGCGCGTTCGATAAGTTCGCTCACCGCCGCATGCTCTTCTGGAGTGAGATCGAACCAGGATGATACATGACGGCGGGGAATAATAAGGACATGACCCGGCGAAACTGGATACATATCATATTTGACATATGCGAGGGCATTCCCAAACAGGGGCGTGTCCACGTCGCAGAACGAACAGGTCATACGTTTTTCCGCGTTCCTTTGCCGAGCATCGACCGGATATCGTCTCTGTAAATGAACAGGATATCACGGATGTTGCTGATTAGGCCGGGTGAGAACCGGAAAAGGAGGTAGGCGATCACGAGAATGAGAAGGAACGCCGCCCCTTCGCATATGACATTGTGCGACCAGAAAAAGCTTGCATATCCGGGAATCGTCGGGTGAGCCAGCTCGTCTTCGAACCAGGGAAACCACTGCCCGAAGTAAGCCATGACGACGAAGACGTTCCTAAAGATGTTTATGATAAAGATCGGCACGGAAACCAGAAGCGTAAGCCCGATCTTCTGCGCCAAGGATGTTTTGGTGAGGGCTATCACGCCTAAGAGGATCGCGATCGCGGTAATCCCGGTGCATCCGAGAATGATCTGATCCATATATCCGTATGTCTGACCCGGGATGAGCCATACAGATTCGAACATATTCCAATCAGCCATGATGTAGGGAAAACCGATCATATCGAACACCTTTTGAATACAGAACACGACGACCGAGATAAGCCAGTCGCCGAGTTGAGTGAACACGGCAAACGGGACATAGATGATCCCGCAGATGGCCGCCGCGTAGGTGAGTCTGAGGATGTGCTGATCCCGAACGAGCAGACGTTTGACGGTAATATATACGAGCGGGATTCCGGCGATGGCGAGCAGCGGGTAGAAAATGTTTCCTTCTTCAAGAAGGGACGGAAGCATCAGAAGGAAGCTGAGTTCCAGCGTGATCCACCCGACAATCGCGGTATATTTATCATATTTTCCAGGAATCAGCGTGAGAAGAAATGCGACCAGACTGATGATTAGTGTGCAGAGTATCAGAGTATCCAGCATATCGATGTTTATTGGTAGGGCATAGTTGGATAAATGGGTTTGCCAGCCGAACCTGCCGGTTTCATAAGGCTATTTAACATTGAAAAACCAATAGTACATTCTATGATGTTCTGCCCAACATGCGGGAAGCTGATGAAATCAAAGGACGGCCAGCTGTGCTGTTCAAAATGTGGATATACCGAAACCATCACCGCCGAAAATAAGGAGCAGATGAAAAAAGTCGCGTACATGCAGGAAAACGACATTCTAATCGTGGAAGAAGGCGCGGATATAGGAACCAAACCAACAATCGCCATCAAATGTCCAAACTGCGGTCACGGCATTGCCGAGTGGTGGCTCCGTCAGTTACGCAGTGCAGATGAATCAGAAGTACGGTTCTTCCGCTGCACGAAATGCAAACATACCTGGCGTGAATACGACTGAGCAGATTTCTTCACTCTTTTTTAAGCATTCCACACGAGTATTTATATACTAACCTGTATTAACTTATAAATATGTCAAACCTTCCCGAAGACTCGCTGAAGATTGAAAACATTGTTGCATCAACCAAGGTGAATGACAGTCTTGACCTGGTGGCGCTCGCCGCCCAGATTCCGGGAGCGGAATATAATAAACAGCGTTTCCCCGGAGTCGTCCTGCGCATGCAGAATCCTAAGATCGCGGCCCTGGTTTTCGGATCGGGTAAAGTCGTTCTAACCGGTGCCAAAAGTCTTGAAAATCTTACCAAAGGCCTGGAATATCTCTTCACCCTCCTAAAGGATCTCAAAATCGAGATTCTGGACAACCCGACCTATACCGTTCAAAACATCGTCACGTCAGCCGACCTTGGAAGCCGCATCAATCTCAACAAAATCGCGATGAGCTTCAATCTGGACAAGATCGAGTATGAACCCGAGCAGTTTCCGGGCCTTGTCTACCGGCTCGATGATCCGAAAGTGGTCGTTCTGCTCTTCGGTTCGGGAAAACTTATCATCACCGGTGGGAAGAAAACGGCCGATGCAAAGAAGGCGGTCAAAAAGATCTACGATGATCTGATCTCTCTCAAACTCCTGCAGATAGAATAACCAATACTGATTTTCACTCTGTTTTTTGTATTTTTCGCCGAGGTAAGCGGAGGCTTGAAAAAAATTCAGGGATTTAACCCTGATAGGCGACCTCGAGACTGCCGTTGGCAATGGTCTTACCGTCTCGGAGTGCCTCGATCACTTCATCCATTTTGGCATTTGCCGGAATGACCAGCTGCTCGACCCTTCCAAACACCTGGAACAAAAGCCGGTCGGTGATCCCGAGACCCGGCGAGGGGCCGTGCCAGGCATGCTCGCCGAAGTCGTTGAGCCCCTGAACGGCGGGGAACGGGAATTTCGGAGTTGGACCGGCGTCGTATCCCGGCGGGATGTAGCCGACAGACGGGATGTTCCAGATCGACCAGATGCATTTGTAATTTTCGCCGCCGGATTTATTCTGGACGATCATGCTTACATACTGAACCTCTTTGGGTACACCCAGAAGTTCGATCTTCGGAGAGATGTTTCCTCCGTCAAAGGTACTCGACGCGGTCAGACCATGAGTTCCTACATGAATGGTGATAGTGTCCATGATCTATACTTATACAGGCACATTAATTAAAGTATAGGTCGAGTTACTAATCCATGGACCAGCTGACGATCTACACTGACGGAGCAAGTCGGGGAAACCCGGGACAGGCCGCTGCCGCGTGGCTGATTTTACGCGGCGATGAGGCCCTCGAGTCGGACTTTCTCACCCTTGGACGGGCAACCAACAATGCCGCCGAATACTCGGCTCTGAACTTCGCTCTCCACCGTGCCGCGAAGTTCTGTAACCCGAAAGAGACAAAAGTCGATGTCTTTTCCGACAGCAATCTGATGATCTCCCAGATGACCGGGAGATACGCGGTCAGGTCGGAGGATCTGCGGCCGCTGTATGAAAAAGCAAAAGAACTGGCATCGGTTTTTGCCTCGGTTGCCTACACCCATGTCCCGCGGGAAAACGCCTACGTCGGGTCATGCGACTGTTTATGCAATAATGCTCTCGATCTCCTCTCTCTCAAATCCGTAACGGTCCCAAATAAAATAGAATGCGTGCCGATCGGTATCGTTCATTCGCCTTTTGAAAATGTGGACGACGCACCAAGACAAGGGATCTTTACCGACAAACCGAGCAGGATAACGATCTATGAAAAATACCGGAACGGACTCTCCGGGCTTGCCGCCGGGGACAAAGTCTTCATCCTCTGCTGGTTCAACCGAGCGGAGCGGGACATCTTGAAAGTGAAGCAGCACGGTCACGTAAAAGGCGAGATGCGCGGCGTATTCTCGACCCGTGCCCCGGTAAGGCCGAATCTGATCTCTCTTACGCTTGTGACGATCATCAGCATCAACGATCTCGTCCTCACCGTCAAGGGCCTTGAGGCGCTCGATAAAACGCCGGTCCTCGACATCAAACCGTATTACGGAGATATCGACAGCTGAGAAGCATCCGGTTTGCGATCTCCACCATCTCCCGGACCTCGGCCTCGCACCTCTATTCGACTGCCCCGTATTCTTTCGCGTCCATCATCTCCCACACCTTTTTTCCGGTAGGTTTTCTCGCACGCTCAGGAAGCAGAGCGTCGGCCAGCTGATTATGCGAACAGGGATGCAGGATCGAATTTTGTGTCAGAACAAAACCGATCCCCGCGACGGAAAGATCAACGACCCGGCACGTGCCGATCGTGTCGTAGATCTCCGCAGGGGAGCGACCTGATACTGCAGACATTTCGCAAGCAGAAACGGCATATCGAATGTCGAGATCCCGACCACGCAGACAACAGGATCCGCCTGGATCATCTTCTTGTCCCTGACGCCCTCCCACATCGCGGCAAACACCCGGTAAAGGGCGGCAACCACCTCCTTTTCGCCGCCTTCGCGCCACATCCAGTAATGAGCGTAGTCCAAAACAACCTCGCCTGCAAGCGGCCGGCAACCACCTCCTTTTCGCCGCCTTCGCGCCACATCCAGTAATGAGCGTAGTCCAAAACAACCTCGCCTGCAAGCGGCCGGCCGCCGTAGACCACGCCGCCGAGGAGAGTGTGCCCTTCGCGGAACGCATTCACGGCAAGTGAGGCGCCGATTCGTTTCCTCCGATCCACGGACGGCACGAACGCCTCCAGATCGAAAACGAGGAACTTGGTCAGATCTGGTTTGAAGACAACCATGATCAGGTGACCGAAAGGGCGATTAGTCCAAGAATACCAGTCCAGATCGTTTGAACGGCGATCGCCGTAAGCAGAAGACCGACGATTTTTGAGAGGATTTCGAGCACGGTTTCTCCGAGCAGTTTTTTGATCTGCGCCGAGAAGATCAGGATCAGCCACATACAAAACAGGGCAAGGATCACGGCAACGAGCGTCAGAAGGATACCGTCCTGAGCCCCGAGGATCATCACCGTCGTGATCGCTCCAGATCCGCACATCACCGGCGTGCCGATGATGACGCCTGCCATGGATTTTTTGCCGATCAGGTCGGTGCTCTCGAGATTTTTGTGCCCGGTAGAGGAGCCGCCGATGTCCAGACCGAGAACGATCTGCAGACCCAGAATAATGAGGATGATACCTCCGGCGACCTTGAAGCTCTCCGGTTCGATGCCGAGAAGATCAAACAGCAGATTATTGAAAATCAGAAATGTCAGCATTAGAGCACCTGCGACGCCCGTTGCCACAAAAGACTGCCTGATCATCTCGGGCTTTTGGAGGTCCATGGTCAGATTGATGAACATCGAGACCGAAAGCAGAGGATTCATAATAATTATCAGCGTAAACGTGGCTGATATGACAGCGACCATTAGTTCTAGCATAGAGATACATAATATTGAGCGTTCCAGCATATTATACCTCGGGAAGATGGAATTTTCATGGAAGACCATGAAAATTCCTTTACGCCTCTAAAAAGAAAATCAGTAGATATCGGCAGCTCGATGTCCGTCTCCAACAAATATATACCGGATTGTGGAATTCTATTCACATAACAGCGAAATGGCAGAGAAAGAAGTTATCCGTGTTGAAAGACTCGGCTTTCCGTTTGCAACGGACAATCCGTTTCTTTTCTGTGCTCATCATAAGGACATGTATCCGAAAGGAGAACGAGACCTTGGTCAGGCCATCTCTCTTTCCGGCAGAAATCTGGGAAACGATTTCGTCATAAAAAACGGGTTTAGCATGTATCACGGGCAGCGGGTCCCTGAATTCCAGGTCCATCCACACAGAGGATTCGAGACGGTCACGATCACGATACAGGGATACGTGGATCATTCTGATTCGCTCGGCGCCGCAGGGAGATATTGTAACGACGATGTTCAGTGGATGACGGCAGAATTGCACCCGTTCCCTCGCCGGCTTCGTGGTCTGCCGACCCGAAAAATCATGTCAGAATCCTGCTCATTCGCATGGATCCGGGAGCGGAACTTCGTATCCCGGCTGTTACTCCGACGATCTCCCGTAATCTCTACTTATATGACGGCGATAAAATCGTGGTCGGAACAAAGGAGATAGGCCCATACTCGAGAATTGTTCTTTTGGGAGGCGAAGATATTTTCGTACATGCCGGAAATGCCCGATGTTCCCTGCTCCTTCTGGAGGGAGAGCCGATCGAGGAGCCGATCGCCAGATACGGACCGTTCGTCATGAACACCCCGGATGAAATCCAGGATCCCTACCGTGACTGCCGGCAGACGGCATTTGGCGGCTGGCCATGGGATGTGCCAGACCCCGTCCACGACATCGGGGAAAACAGGTTCGCAAAGTACATCGACGGGCTTGTCGAGGAACGCCGGTCGTATCACGAACCAATGCAGGATGAATGACCTGATTTCAGATTGAAAATCCTGTCTGCAATTCTTTTTTTCTTTAGAAATATCCTAAGCTGCAGATGGATTTTATATAAACCCCCTCGCATTTCCGGATGAAACCTAACCCGCTGCTAACGCGAAGTATTATGCTTCTCCGTGCTCCATTTAATAAAGATGGATGGGAAAACATACTCCTCTCTGAAGATTGAAAATATCGTCGCCTCCGGCGTAATTGCCGAAGAAATTGATCTTGCAGAGATCTCTGAAAAAATTGACGGGTGTGAACTCAATACAAAACGTTTCCCCGGTGCAGTGTATCGTATAGACAATCCGAAAATGGCATCGCTCATCTTTTCCTCAGGAAAGGTCGTGCTTACCGGAATCAGAAATGAAGCAGCATTAGATGAGGGTCTCGCAAAGGTGCTTGCCTCCCTGAAAGAAGCGGGCGTAAACGTGCTGGATGTCCCGCGGGTTGCCGTGACCAACATAGTCTGTTCCTACGACATCGGCCGGTTTATCAACCTGAACCGTGTGGTCGCGACCCTCTCCCTTGAAGCGATCGAGTATGAACCTGAACAGTTCCCGGGTCTCGTATACCGGATCAAAGACCCGAAAATCGTTGCACTGCTCTTCTCTTCCGGAAAGATCATCTTAACCGGCGGAAAAAATCTTGACGATGTCAGAAAAGGTCTGGACTTCCTCGAAGAGAGTCTCAAAGACGTCTTAACCGAACAAAAATAATCAATTACCCTTTGTGAGATTCTCACATATATCTTTATTTTATGTGTTTTTAATTCGGCTATGCTTGATTTATTCCCTATTTTCTCCGTGTGTCGTTGAATGCTTTGATTGAATATCGAATATACTGCGGTCAGATATCAATAGAAAAAAACACTAGTAAAAAATTAATGATTTATGAATTGAGAGATTCTGGGTAATTTCTGTTTAAATACCAGAAATAACCGTCTCGATAAAAATAATGAGTTGATGTTACTTTTATTCTTTCAGTGAAATCTCAAGCCCGCCGAAGAGTTTGACGGTTTTGTTGTAGGCAGCCGCGAAAATTGCACCGGCAATCATGCCGATGATGAAGCCTGCGAGTGCGTAAACGATGAAGTAAGCAAGGATATCAACAACACCCAGACCGAATCCGAATGTGAATCCTACGTCTAGCTGAAGATTGAACATCAGCAGGACACCTTTGATTATTCCAAGGATTGCCCAGAGGACAGCCAAAACTCCTCCCACAACAAATGCTGCGGATGATACACCAATATGCTCGATTTTCATGGTTGAAATCTATAGTAAGAATTTACATCGGAATTATTTATAGACAAGGGTTTTTTGGATTCGCCTTCAAGGTATTTGAGAAGTTCAGCCGTACCTGCTTTATTCAGGGGCTGATTGTTATTTCCGCAATTTGGTGAGTGAATACATGACGGACACCCGTCCGTGCAGGGACAACCGGTTACCAGTTCACGGGCAAAGGTAAGAATATCGGCAAAGAGATCAGCTGCTTTTTCTGCGAGGCCGATGCCTCCTTTAACGCCGTCGTACATGAAAATGGTTGGAGCGAGCGTATCACTATGGAAGGGTGTTGCCACGCCTCCTATGTTTGATCTGTCGCACAAGACATAATGCGGCATAGCAGCTATGAGAGCGTGCTCTGCCCCGTGAAGAGACCCGGGAAATGCGTCCGCAGCAATACCGCACTCCTCATCAATAGTAATCCAGCAGGCTTTCGTCGTGAATTGTCTTGGAGCGACGTCGAGCTCGCAGGTGGTTACGATCTGATCATATTCGATCACTGAATAACCGCATAAATGTGATGAAACCTGAACTTCCCCATAATTTACAATCAGATCATGGTGTCTTCTGGTTTTTTCTCTGGATGTAATGGATATTTCTGTACGTATTATCGGTTGGGTCGAATAGATATCGGATGTTTTTACAACTCTGATAATGCGGAGTTCCGCATCGATGGTTTCGACACGGTACCGTTCCCCCTGGTGAAAAATGACTGCACCCGAATATGCTTCCATGTATGCCTGATTTTCATCCATGGTCTCAAGCGCGGTATTTTCATAACGTACCGACCATGAAGTTTCATTCATTCCAAAGAGCGGTGTATTCTGGGCCGAGTTATCTCCACCGCAGTATACATATCCTTTCGATGTACTGGCGAGAAGATGGGTATCTTTGAGAGATTCAAGGATATCTGCGGCCGCATCACCGAAGTATTGCTGGTCACGCTCAACCCTGTAAGGAAGTTCGGAGGCAGCGTACAGGAAATGAGATGAAAGCAGGTAGGGATTGTGAATTCCAAAGATCACCTCTTCCTGCGGTGCATTGAAAAAAGCCTCGGGATTTCTGGCATAATACTGGTCTATGGGATTTTGACCGGCGATAAAAGTGATCAACGCATGCTTTCGGTTTCTTCCTGCACGCCCGACCTGCTGGAGAACAGAAATCATGGAACCCGGAAATCCGCTTATGACTACATAGTCAAGACCGCCGACATCTATGCCGACTTACAATGCGTTTATGCTGATAACACCGGACATACTTCCTGTTTTCAGCGCTGACTCAATATCCCGCCGCTCAGACGGATGATATCCTCCGCTGTATGATGCGATTTTACCGAGGGGCTGTTCTTCCCTGCATCGTATGGCAGTGATCTCGGCGGCTTTTCGTGAACGGGTAAAGCATAAGGTCTGCATCCCTGCCTCCATTTGGGCGGTGACCAGCTCGGCGGCAGCGGAGATACTGCTTTTATTTTGTGGATAATAGATGCGAAATATGCGTTTCGCCCGGGGAAGCCGTCATTATCTACCTCAATAAACGGCAGGCCGGTTAATGTCTCGGCAAACGTCCCAGCATTTCCAAGGGTAGCCGATGAAAGAAGAAACTGCGGCTCGGCATCGTAATAATTGCAGACACGGCGCAGTCTTCTTAAGAGAAGAGCGGTGTTGGATCCGAAGATTCCCCGATGTCTGTGTGCCTCGTCCACCACAATATAGGAGAGATTCGCCCAGAAGTCTCCCCATTTTGCGCGCCATGCAAGAATATGATGGAGTTCATACATGTTGGTGAGAATGATCCGCAAACTGGACCTGATCTTGGAACGAAGTTCTTGTCTGGTGTCTCCGTCATAGATCGCCGGTTTTGTACGTGCGCGAAGATCGGCGTCGAGCGCTTTCAGGAAAAGCAGCTGATCGCGTGTCAGTGCCTTGGTCGGATATATGAACAGTGCAGTCGCTTCCTGATTCGCGATTAGACCCTCAAAAACGGGAAGCGCGTAGGCAAGGGTTTTGCCGGACGCGGTAAGGGTGGTAATAATGACATTCTTCCCTTCCAAAACATGATCGAAGGTATCCGCCTGATGCGTATAGAGTTGAATCTTTTTCTCTGCAAGGTAATTCTTGATCTTCTCCGAGACCGGAGAGTGAGGGGTTTGATACTCTGGATCTTTCGCCTCCTCGCATTTTATGTACATCTGTTCTTCATCCATAGATGGCCTCACATTCTGTTTTGAGAAGGAGAGACAGATTCGCTACATCAAGTTCATTATGTTCTACGATCGGGACAAGTTTTGAAACGTCCCGGGTACGCAGATAATTCTGATAATATGTCGGAACGAGATATCCCGGCAGATCATCGGTTCTCGGTCTCTGCAGGATATATTTTTCAACCGTCCCTAAACAGCAGTCGGGCATATCTCTCCCGTATAATCTCCGGGTGGGATACAACAGATCGAAATGAAGGTTGGGGGTGACCGTTCTCTCCCCGTAATAGGAGAGACGATTATTTAGATACGGAACATCGAACCATTTTCCGTTATAGGTGACCACATGGGTGTGTTTACAAAACAGCTGATTTGTTAGATAGAGAGCGGCAGGTTCATCTTTAATATCGCGAAGCAGATACTGAACGACGGTAAGTTCATTCTCTTTCCAGAAACCGCATCCGAAAAGGATAATCGGCGACTGAAACATGCCAAGTGTTTCAATATCGAAATACAGAAGATCCTCTTTTGGAAGAGCATGAGAAAAACCCAGAAGGAGCGGGTCATTTCCCCTGCGGGCATCCTGAAACAGACGGCAGATATCTTTTGGCGTATCATTTTCGATCACGTCCGCGATCTCGGATGCGCTGTCTCCCCAGCAGGTATCTCCCAAATCGATCAGATAGAGATGTCCTTTTATGCGAAGTTCGAAGGCATGCCGCGGGCCGATGCCGGAAACGAGTGTCAATTCATGCAGGCATCGGTCCCGGACCCTTTCTTCAGAAATACAATAATCCGTGCAGCTCCAGGTGGTTTTTTCGCAAGACAGGCACCCTCCGGTGTATCTATCTCATAGGTTCCGGGAATTTCTCCGTAACCCGCCTTTGGGGTTTCGGTTTTCAGAAACACTCCCGGTATTAATGCCTTGCTTTGAATCTGCATCGGATCCGATCAGCAGATTAGATAATTCTGATCTTTTGCAAAGCATGCCGATTCAGAATTGTCGGATGCAAACCAGCAAAGCTTCGAAAGCTGATTCCTTCTCTGAATAATGGTGTATCCTTCTGCACGTTTTGCGATTGAGTTTAACGCAATGCTCGTCATACACAAAAATCAACGTCAGAGTATATATATCCCGGACCGCGCGGTGCGATAATGCCCTGGGTGCCGTTTCAAAAATCATAAATTAAACGCAAATACGAATTATTTTGAAAATTTAATCGCGCATTGCGTCCAAAATTATCTGCAAAAAAAAAATGATGGATAACTCAGCTGAACCGCGGGGAATGCACTGATCGAATAGAGTCTGTCCAATCGTGGATTCTGTGATATAAAATCATCCCCCATTTACTCTTGTCGACTTTTTTGGAGGGTAACAATACCTTTATTTATCACTGCGCCGAGTGGTATATCTGAATTTCAAGACGAATACGAACGTATTTTCAACAATGGAGTCATCCCTCCGGATATGTCCATTTGCTGGCTCATGTCCCTGCTCAACATTAGTGACATTGTACGAAAAATCGAACAAACTTATTATTCACCTCATCTTCGCGATTATTTTCATTATCCCATTGATTTTCTGATAAAACTGACTGTTGTAATGACTTATCGCAGAATAGCCTATCGTCATATTCGGCGTAAAATAACGGAAGAAGATCTCAGCCACCTTCTTCCGGTAAAATCACCACTCTGGTTACCTTCGCCGAGTACGTTGCATTACTTTGTGAAATATCGGTTAGGTGAGGAGGGTATGGAAGTTCTTATGTTTTTGATAAGCAAAAAGATTGTCCATTTCCTCAAATCTGAAACCGAGGTAATTATCGATTCCACTCCTTTAGTTGCAAGCCGTTATTATCCCAATAGTCTGTTTAACCCTCATTATCAGGTTAAAATGGATAAAGCACATATTTTGAATCTGGGGGCTTATCCCTTGTTTATGATTCATTCAGAAGGAACGGAGAATGACAAACCCTATGCGCATTTTTTGATTCAGATTGCCGAACTTCTCGGCGTATCCTGTGATCGTGTATTGATGGATGCGGGATATGACTCCCTAGAGCTACACACGTTAATATTTGAGAAACTTCATGCAAAACCCCTTATTCAACTGAGATCTGACGCGCAATTGTCCCAATTAGGTTTAGAGAAGACCATAATAAAACAGATCAATACGTTCTGGAGAAAAGGAGGAAATGCCCAAATGTCTCTTACAGAAAAACTGGTATTTCTCTGCAAGAATGGTAAACGGGAGATGGTAGGAGCATATCTCAGAAATCAGACTATTCTTCATGGAAGGGAGGTAAAAGATGCTATGAAAAGGCGGGGAACGTGCGAACGCAAGCATGCACACCTCAAAAAAACCGTCAAATTTGATGTGGTGCATTGCAAGAAAAACAACAGAGCGCTCTCTGCAATAATGAATTTTATAACGTTCCAATTATTGATGTTAGCCCATTTACAGAATAGATTTCAGAATATGAATTTTGCAAATTATCGATAAAAAGTCTAAAGAAGTCTGATTTGGCAGATTCCCCCAATCCCATGTCAATAGTGAAACGGTTTAATCATGATATTCCTAGGTGAAGTTATCTCGATCAAAAAAAAACTCTGTCCAATGGATTGACGTATCGATTGGACAGACTCCAACTGTCAAAGTCAGGTTATAAGAAGACATTTAAAGAAATATCCCCTTACATAATATAAT
Organism: Methanocorpusculum sp.; assembly: GCA_965229365.1. Classification (GTDB taxonomy): domain Archaea; phylum Halobacteriota; class Methanomicrobia; order Methanomicrobiales; family Methanocorpusculaceae; genus Methanocorpusculum. The sequence goes on from OZ245878.1 coordinate 1,525,659, forward strand.
CTCGATAAATATGCTTGATCAGGATAATATATCTCACTTACTGGACATCCTTGGAAACCGGAACCGAAGGCGAATCCTCGATCTACTCCGGCAGAAACCATGCTTCGTCACCGAAATATCCGACCGGCTGGTCATCAACCCGAAAGCTGTTATCGAACACCTTGCGATCATGCAGAAGGAAGCGGTCATCTCCAGTTATCAGGATGACAAGCGGCGCAAATACTACTATCTCGTCAATGACTTCACCCTCTCGGTCCAGGTCACAAAAACCGATCAGCCGGTGCAAACCGTTTCCACCGATAACGGCGATGTTCTGCCTCTTTCCGACAAGATCATGATGATTCGCCGTCTTCTCGACTCCCGGGAAAAGCTCATCGAAAACCTTGAGGCTGTGGAAAAGGATATCGACGAGATGATGGGTGACGTGATCGTCAACGGAAGAACGGTGTTCCAGAACAACATCGAAGCCGAACTTCTTCTCGCTTTGGTGTATGCCCCGTTAACCCCGATCGAACTTTCCGATACCAGCGGCCGAAGCATCCCTGAAGTAACTGTGGCCCTGCGCTCTCTTGCGTCAAAAGGGTATGTCCACTCAGAATGGGGCCGATACTCCCTGTGCGGCATCACGCATCACGCACTCGAGACCACCGAGCTCACTTCATAATAAGAAACCTCTATATCTCTGCAAGTAATATGTTACTGAGATGCGGTAATGGTCTAATGGCATGACAGGGGCTTCCCAAGCCTCTAATCCGGGTTCGATCCCCGGTTATCGCATTCGATTTTTATGGTGCCCCATCACGCAATTAGTCTCATAGCCGACAACCAGAAAGGTATCCTCAGAGATATCGGTTCGGTATGCGCTGAGCAAAATGCGAATATTACCTCCATTCAGCAGGAGATTCTGACCCGCGGACCGGATAAGGGCTATGCGTGGGCGGACATCGAGATTGAAGGCGGGGATGACACCGATGCAATCCTCTCGGAACTCCGTCTCGTAACAGGTGTGCGTGAAGTCGTTTTGCACGACACGTTTGAGGAAATTTTTGGAAAGCGCGTCATCATCATCGGCGGAGGGGCGCAAGTGGCCCAGGTCGCGATGGGAGCAGTGAATGAAGCAGACCGGCACAATATCAGAGGCGAACGCATTTCTGTCGATACCATCCCGCTGGTCGGTGAACAGAATCTGGCGCGTGCCGTGGAAGCGGTCGGCCGCCTGCCCCGCGCCTCGATCCTTGTCCTTGCCGGTTCGCTGATGGGTGGCGAGATAACCAGTGTCATCAGATCCATTCAGGCGGACGGCATCCCGGTGATCTGTCTGAAAATGGTGGGAAGCGCCTCTTCGGCAGCCGATCTCGTGGTCACCGATCCGATTCAGGCAGGGGTCATGGCCGTGATGCATATCAGCACAATCGGCGTATTCGATATTGCAAAAGTGAAAGGGGAAGAGTTCTGATGATAATACCAACAGAAGAAACCAGAATAGAAAAAGCCGTCCGCGTCTTATCCCGCGACGGCCTTGTTGTATATCCGACGGAAACCGTGTACGGGCTTGGTGCGGACGCTTTGTCGGACACCGCGGTCATCAAAGTCTACGAAGCAAAACAGCGACCTCTTGGAAAACCGATCTCGGTCGCCGTTTCCGATATCGAAATGATCTACGGCATTGCAGACGTCAGCCCGTTTGCGAAACGGTTCATCAGCAAATTCCTGCCGGGTCCAATCACGATCGTTCTCCCGGTGAAAAACTGTCTGCCGGGCGACCTTTCCGGAGGGACGGGTACGATTGGAATACGGTATCCCGATCACACCCTGGCTCTTGAACTGATCTCCATGTTCGACTGTCCGATAACCGCGACCTCGGCGAACATCTCGGGCGAAATTTCGCCTGTAAGCGTCGATCAGGTCAACGTTCCTCATGATTATCTGCTTGACGGCGGCGTTCTTCCGGGCATTCCGAGCACGGTCGTCAATCTTGAAACAAGAAAAATTGAGCGTCCCGGCGCGATGCTGGACGACATCGCCCGTTTCTTTATTGAAGACGCGAAGTGAAAAAAAACCTACTTAGTATCCGGCATGACCTGTTCGGCATGCTCTCTTCATGTTGAAAAGGCCGCAAAAAGTGTAGAGGGTGTGAAATCCGCGTCAGTGAATCTTCTGGAAAACCGTCTGGTGGTCGACTCGGATGATGTATCCGATGATCAGATCAGACAGGCCGTGCGCGCAGCCAGATATGATCTGGTTTTGGGCGATACCCCTCGCGGGGGGTTCGCTTCGCCCGATGCAGATCCGGCTTATTGTCTCTTTTGCTTTTCTTATTCCGCTTATGTATGTGTCGATGGGTCATATGTGGGGGTTGCCCCTCCTCGAATGGACCCATGATCCGGCAAACGCCGGGATATTCGCCCTCCTCCAGCTTGTTTTGACCATCCCGATCGTCATCGCGAACAACAAATACTACACATCCGGCATCCCAGCACTCTTCCGCCGTGCCCCGAACATGGACTCGCTTGTGGCGATGGGCTCTCTTGCGGCGCTCATATACGGGCTGTATGCGATCTACATGATTTTTTCAGCGCTCGCAAGCGGCGATACGGCCGCTGCCGGAACGTGGTCCATGGACCTCTACTTCGAATCGGCGGCGATGATCCTTTCGCTCGTTACGATCGGCAAGTATCTGGAGACGAGATCGAAAGGAAAGACCACCGAGGCGGTCAGAAAATTCATCGACCTTGCCCCGAAAACGGCAACTGTCCTCCGCAGCGGCGTTGAAGTGATCGTCCCCGCCAAAGAAGTCGTGGTCGGCGACCTTATCGTGGTCTGACCGGGGGCAGGCATCCCGGTCGACGGCACGATAACGGAAGATTCGGCGCCGATCGATATGTCGGCTTTGACCGGCGAAAGCATTCCCGTGATCAAAAATCCGGGCGATGCCATCTCTGCAGGAACGATCTCGCTTGGAAGTTTTACGTTCCGTTCGTAAAAGGTCGGCGAAGACACGACGCTCGCCGCGATCATCGAACTCGTGCAGAATGCCAACGCATCCAAGGCTCCGATAGGGAAGATCGCCGACAAAGTGAGCGGGATCTTTGTCCCTCTGGTCATGACCATCGCCGTTCTTTCGGGAGCGTTCTGGCTGTTTCTCGGCGAGCCGTTTACGTTTGCCCTTTCCATCGCGATCTCGGTTCTCGTCATCTCATGTCCCTGTGCTTTGGGACTTGCCACACCTGTCGCCATCATGGTTGCGACCTGAAAGGCCGCTTCTCTTGGCATTTTGATAAAATCCGCAGAGTCGATCGAGACCGCCGGCCGTGCCGACACCATCCTTCTCGATAAGACGGGAACTGTCACAATTGGAAAGTCCGAGGTCACCGGGGTCGTCACGCTTTCCGGGACAACGGACGAACTCCTACTGATCGCCGCCTCGGTCGAATCCGCATCGGAGCATCCTCTCTCAAAAGCCATCATCACCTATGCCGGAGAACACGGCATCATGCCGGTTAAAGCGCAGGATTTCGTCTCGGTTCCGGGACGAGGCGTCTCGGCCATGGTGAACCAGAAGATCTGTTATGCCGGAAAAGCCGCCTTCATGGAGGAAAACGGGATATCTCTTACCCAGGCGAACATGACCGGGACTCCGCTCTACTTCGCCGCCGGAAAGGAAATGCTTAGCATCATCTCCGTTGCCGACCGGATTCGACCCACCTCTAAAGTGGCCGTTGCCGGACTGCAGGATCTCGGTCTGGATATCGTGCTTTTGACCGGCGATACCAGAACGGTTGCCGAATCCATCGCCGGGCAGCTGTCGATCGGTAACGTGATCGCCGAAGTTATGCCTGCAGAAAAAGAGGGGAAGGTCAGATCACTGCAGGAAGCGAGCCATCATGTCATCATGGTCAGAGACGGGATCAACAATTCCCCCTCGCTTGCGAGAACCGATGTGGGTATCGCGATCGGTGCGGGTTCCGACATCGCTTTGGAATCCGCCGACTTCGTTTTGATGAAAAGCGATCCCTGGGACATCGTTTCGGCGATCCGCCTCAGCCGTGCCACGCTTCTAAACATCAAGGAGAATCTCTTCTGGGCCTTCATCTACAACACGATCGGCATCCCCCTTGCACCCGGGGTGTTCTTTGTTCCGTTTGGATGGAAACTCTCTCCCGGCTTTGCGGCTCTGGTGATGAGTCTCTCTTCGGTCTGCGTTGTAATGAATGCGCTCAGGCTTAGATTTTTTACATCAGACATCCCAACTATTTCAAAAGAGGAAACCATGAAAAAAGTACTTACTATCGATGGTATAATGTGCGAACACTGTAAAATGGCTGTTGAAAAAGCTCTCGCCCAAATCCCCGGTGTCGTCTCGGCAAGTGTGGATCTCAAAGCAAAAACCGCCGCGGTGGAACTTTCGGCCGAGGTTTCGGATGTCGAGTTTACTAAGGTAATTTCCGAGTCAGGTTACACAATTCTGTCTATTAAGTGATAAAATAGACAAAAATATTTCCGTTTCTATTATATGTTCCCCCGTAAATAATACTATGAGATTTTTTTTACCGCTTGATCGGAGGATACATATTTGACATTACATTACTCTGAAGAAAACAAACGTTCGCTGTATGAAGCACTCCTATATGGTTTCAACCGGGCAGGCAATACTTCACCCGCAGCCGCATATTACGGAAGGCACATCTCTTTCAACCAGTTTATGGACGAGGTCCATGCGATATCTGCGGCCCTGGTGAAGCATGGTGTGAAAAAAGGCGATCATATCACCATTTTCCTGCCGAACATCCCTCAGGGAGTTCTGGCTCTCTATGCCGTCAACCGGATCGGCGCAATATGCAATATGGTCCACCCCTTATCACCTCAGGAAGACATCGATTATGCAATAAAACTCACGGAAAGCAGGATCGTTCTCGCATGCGAAGTCAACGAAGGTTTCCTTTCCGGGAAAAATATCGAGGTCATCAGATGCAGGACCTCCGGCTACTTCCCTTCTACTCCGAAAGGGTTTGTGCTGGACAAAGGATTCCGGTTTGCCATGCGGAAATATCCAAAGGTACAGAACGTCGCAAAGATCACGCTGTGGAACGATCTTCTTGCCGAAGGAACGAAACTGATCAAAGAAGGTTTTCAGCTTCAGGCTGACGACGTGAAACCGGACGATACCGCCGTGATCATGTATACCGGCGGAACAACAGGCGACTCGAAAGGCGTCATGCTCTCCAACTATGCGGTGAACTCGATGTCGATCCAGCTTTTAATCGACATCGGCGAGGGAAAAACAGATGTGGGCGATGGGTTCCTTGCTATCCTCCCGATATTCCACGCATTCGGTCTGGCGGTTTCCGTCCATGCGCCGCTTATCTCGGGTATGAAAGTGGTTCTCGTACCCAGATTCGATCCGAAAGGATGCGCCCAGCAGATTTTCTCCGAAGATATCCTGTTCCTTCCGGGAGTGCCGGCCCTGTTCGAACGCATGTATCCCTACTTCAAAAATAAAGATCTCTCAAGAATGAAGCTCATGGTCAGCGGAGGGGACCGTGTCTCCAAAGAGCTCGCCAATAAATATAATGTTCTTTTAAGGAGAGCCAAAGCGGACATCCTTTTCAGGACCGGTTACGGGCTGACGGAGGCGTGCGGTGCCTGCTGTCTCGTCTCGAACCAATATGAAAAACTCCCGACCGGCTGTGTTGGTTTTCCGGTCACCGGAACTAAGGTCTGCGTCGTGAAGCCGGGCACAACGGAAGTCGTGCCCGACGGTGTGGAAGGCGAACTTTGTTTCCTTGGTCCTTCGGTGATGAAAGGGTATTACAAGAACGAAGAGGCAACAAAGGACGTTCTCCGAATCCATGAGGATGGAAACGTCTGGCTTCATACCGGTGATCTCGTCGTGATCAGGAAGGACGGAAACGTCTGTTTCCGTTCCCGGCATAAGAGACTCGTGAAGGTGAACGGCTATAATGTGTATCCGACCGTCATTGAGGAGGCGATGCAGAACCACCTCGATGTCAAACAGGTATGCGCCGTTGCGACTCCCTGGAAACTTGACCGGAAGATCAAACTGTTCGTTGTTCCGGAAAAGCCGGTCGGCTCTTTTGATTCGGCGGAAAAGGAGAAGCTCCTGATCGATTACGCCAAAGACCAGATGAACCGCTGGAGTGTTCCGGTCAAGGTGGAGTTCGTGGCCGATCTTCCCATGACCAAGTTCAATAAGATCGATTACCGTCTGCTGGAAAAGCAGGAACTTTCACAGGCAAACGAAAAAAAGCAGGCTGAGTAATATCATGTCACGTCCAGTATTTAGAGACGATGCAAAGACGGAACTGGAATACTCGGACGAGACGAAACAGTCTCTCTATTCCATGTTCAACTATGGTGTGCAGCATGCAGGCCGCGAAGCCGTCGCCATTCAATATTTCGACAACCGGATCACGTACGGGAAACTGTATGATCTCGTCGACACCTGTGCCACGGGTTTTCTCGAGCGCGGTGTAAAGAAAGGCGATTTCGTCACGCTCTTTCTGCCGAACATCCCGCAGTGCGTCGTTGCGGTCTATGCTCTGAACCGGATCGGTGCGGTCTGTAATATGGTCCACCCCCTCTCGACCTTATCAGAGTTGGAGAATGCGGTCAAACTTACGGACAGTAAACTCATCCTCACCTTCGAGCTGAACGAAGGTCTCGCGTCCAACTTCGATCTTGATATCATCCGGTGCAGAACGCCGGGCTACTTCCCGCCGTGTCCGAAGGGCTTTGTGATGAAGACCGTCTACTCCTACAAGGTCCGGAAATCGCCTAAGGCCTCTTCCCGCGTCACCGAATGGACCGATCTTCTGGCAGCCGGCGAAAAGAGGCTCAAGACAATGCCTCTCCCGCCCTGCGAAGGAAAAGCCGACGATACGGCCGTCATCATGTACACAGGCGGGACAACCGGGCCCGCGAAAGGGGTCATGATCTCGAACTGGTCAGTGAACTACGTCACGACGCGTCTTCTTCTGGAAAACGTCACACACACCGCCCATATCGGGGACGGATTCCTCGCAATCCTTCCACTCTTCCATGCATTCGGTCTTGCAGTCTGCATCCAGGCCCCGCTTTCATCAGGCATGCGGATCATGCTCTCCCCCCGTTTCAATGATAAAGAGTGCAGCAGTCTTCTCCTCAAAGAGAAGGTCGCCTATGTGATTGGCGTTCCCGCGATGTACGAGCGGATGTATCCGTATCTGAAAGATCACGACCTCTCGTTTATGAAGCATGTGGTCTGCGGAGGAGACTGGGTGAGTCATGATCTCGCCTATCGGTATAACGAGATCTTGGGAAAAGACAAGGGAGGTGCTGAGTTCCGTCCAGGCTATGGTCTAACCGAGGCCTGCGGGACCTGCTCTCTTACACGGAATCATTACCAGGCGTTCCCTGAAGGATGCGTGGGAATCCCTGTAGAAGGAACGGACATCTGCCTCGTGAAGCCCGGGACCGTGGAATTGGTTCCCGAGGGCGAAGAGGGGGAGCTGTGCATCCTCAGTCCTTCGCTGATGAAAGGATATTATGAAAATCCCGAGGCGACTGACGACGTCTTAAAGATCCATCCCGACGGAAAACGCTGGCTCCACACGGGAGACATATTCGTCATCGGCGAAGAGAACAATCTATGCTTCAGATCACGTATCAAGCGGCTGGTCAAGGTGAACGGGTATAACGTCTATCCTCCTCTGATCGAAGCGGCAATGGAAGGCTGTCCGATCGTTGCAAAAGCCTGCGCTGTAGGCTTCACGTGGCGGGATGACCGGCGGATCAAACTGTATGTGACCCTGAAACAGAAGATGGATCATGCCGAAGCTGAAAAACGTCTGCTTGCCTTTGCGACCGAACATCTGAATCACTGGAGCGTTCCAAAAGCGTTCGTCATTCTCGACGAGATGCCGATGACGAAGATGAACAAGCTCGATTACATGACGCTGCAGGATAACGTCTAACCTCTTTTTTATGCCGGCATCCTCTTTCGGCACGCCGTTTTCGGCCGAAGTATAAATACTATTTGGGGCTGGCGTACGTCGTCAATTTATACGGTATTTGTTCAAATTCCGCATGACCGCCAGTTATAATATGCTATCATTCATATGTATATGGTTCATGACCGCCCGCATATACAGAAATGATTCCATCACCAAACTGGAGTACACAAATGAGACGAAAAGGTCTCTCTATACCATGCTCACCTACGGTGGAACCCATGCAGGACCACAAGCAACCGCCATACAGTATTATAATAATCATATCTCATACCGCAGTCTGATGGAACAGGTACATGCCTGTGCTGCCGGCCTCGTCCGCCGCGGTGTGAAAAAAGGCGATTTCGTCACCATTTTTCTGCTGAATATCCCTCAAAGCGTTATCGCCGTGTATGCCGTCAACCGGATCGGCGCCGTCTGCAATCTCGTTCACCCGCTTTCAACGAAAGATGAACTGCGTTATGCGGTGGAACTCACCGAATCCAGGATCGTTTTGACCTTTGAACTCAACGAAGAGCACTGTTCCGATCTCGGCGTTGAGGTCATCCGCTGTAAAACGCCGGCCTACTTCCCCGCAGGAATCAAAGGGCGGATCATGAAAACGGTCTACAACCACTCGGTCCGTCATGCCAAACAGACGACCGGAAGATCCTGCGAATGGAGCACTCTTCTTGACGAAGGACGCGAATTTTTGAAAACTGCATCCCTTCCCCCGCACGATGTTACGCATGAGGATACTGCCGTCATCATGTACACCGGCGGGACGACCGGCCCCTCGAAAGGCGTGATGCTGTCGAACACCTCGGTCAATTATCTGGCGACCCAGCTTCTTTATGACTATGCAGACGGCACTCCCCATATCGGTGACGGCTTCCTTGCCGTCCTACCGATCTTCCATGCGTTTGGACTGACCGTCTGCATCCACACGCCGCTTGCGTCGGGAATGCGGGTCGTTCTCTGTCCGCGGTTCGATGCGAAGGAGTGCGCACGTCTCATCGTCGAGGAGAAGATAGCGTTCCTTTGCGGCGTTCCCGCGATGTACGGGCGGATTTATCTGCATATCAAAGGTAAGGATCTCTCCTGCGTCAAGCATCTGGTATGCGGCGGGGACCGCGTCTCGCCCGAGCTTGCCTACCGGTATAACGACATTCTCGGCAAAGAGAAAGGGGGTGCGGAGTTCCGCCCGGGCTACGGACTGACCGAAGCCGGAGGGGCCTGCGTCATCACCGGTGTTCATTATTCCACCTTAAAGGAAGGAGGAGTCGGCGTCCCTCTTGCTGGAACTGAGATCTGCATCGTCGTGCCCGGCACTACTGATGTCCTTCCAAACACCGAGGAAGGGGAGCTTTGTATGATTGGCCCTGCCATCATGACCGGCTACTACAAAAATCCGGAAGAGACCGCCGCTGTTCTCCGCATGCATGAAGACGGCCGCGTATGGCTCCACACCGGAGACATCGTTTCGATCGGCGACGGGAACAACATCAATTTCATATGCAGATACAAGCGACTGGTCAAAGTCAACGGCTACAATGTCTATCCTCTCATGATCGAGACCGTCATGGAGAAGTGCCCTATCATCTCCCAGTCCTGTGCAATGGGTATTCCCTGGAAAACGGATACGCGAATCAAACTCTATGTAACGCTGAAGCAGAAGATGGATCCTGAGGCCGCGGTAAAAGACATCATCGCCTTTGCCAAAGAGAATCTGAATCACTGGAGCGTTCCGGTCTCAATCTCGATTCTGGAAGCCATGCCCCTTACCAAAATGAATAAAACGGATTATAAAGCGCTGGAAAAGCAGGAATAGCTTTTCAAGTTTTGGTAAAAAAATATAAATTGAGAACATCTATCAACTCGTTTTTTAACACGAATCATGATTTAAGGAAGATTGGCTACATCCCTACACCCTCATCCCCCCAAAAAAAAGAAAAATACCCATTATTCCTTGACGTTTTTTTTTAATTTACACTCTGTTTTGAATCGTTTTCACCTGATAGATATTATAACAAAATGCAGCCAGCATATTTTTCACTCATACTATTTGTAGTGTTGTTACCTTCACCAACCCTGCATGAAAAACATTTTTGATCACTGCATAGGGTCTCTCGCCCTTTGATCTCTTCCTACTTATTCTCAGATTTCTCAGTTTATCTCGTATGCCAATGGGATGCCCTCTCGCTCCCCTTTTCATTGTGGCACTATATCCCTTGCATTTTGCTCCCTGATATCCCCGATCCCGATAGACCACTTCCCTTTTTGTGACAGATCCACCTGACTATCATGAACATTTGCCGTGGTGGTTTCAATGCGTCGAATAAGATCGTGCGTCGTATCTATTATGGTATGAAGTTTATACCCATAGTGCATTTTGCCGTTCTTGGACATGATTTTTCCATCTTTATCCCGTCGTGTTTTTGCCTGCTCTCCTCGCGGCGTGTCTTTCTTACAATGACCAGGTTCAGCATATACAAACGTTGCATCCTGGATCATACCTTGTTCAATTTTGAGACCTTTCAGGTCAAGTTGTCTCTGAAACTCCTGCCAAACCAATGTATCAACGCCAGATTCGGACATGCGCTCCCGAAATAACCAGATCGTTGAATTGTCGGGTATTTTGTCAGGACAGCCAAGAAAATGCCAAAAGGAGAGACGATCATAGATTTCACGTTCAACGGCGAGATCAGACAGACTATACCAGACTTCCAGAAGCTGAATCTTGAACATGAGAATTACATCAACATTGGGATGACCGCCATTGCCGGATTTATTTGTATACATGGATTCAAGAAGAGGGCGAAACACATGCCAATCAAGTGTTTTACCAACGTCGGAGAGACGGTCGCCAAGTTTTTCATAACGTTCGTGATATGCCTGGTTGAGACCAAAGCTGCTGAAAGTCCCCATGCATACTACTCAACGTATGAAAAGAAAGTAATTTCTGTCGAAAAAAAAAGTTGTTAGAAATTCTCAAATTTGTTTTTGAATCGATTTTTTAATTACTGTCAGTCCTGCTGTTGTGAGGTATGCCACAAAAATCAGGAAAGCTGCTACGTATCCATAGGCCGCCGGGAGGACGTGGGGCAAACCTAGAAGCAGAATGGCAAACAAAATGATTGCCGAGACGCCGATGATAACATCAAATATCCAATCTTGCATACAAATACATTGTGCGTCGAGACTCTTATCCCTTTTCATATCCAATAAATATGATATGGAAAAAACAGAGGCACTCACGCTTCTCAAACAACATGTAGCCACCCCCTCGCTTGTCGGTCACTGTATTTCGACCGCCGCCGTCATGAAGGGTCTGGCAACTGAGTTGGGACAAGATGCTGTCCTTTGGGAAACGATCGGCATCCTTAACGACATTGACTTTGAGGAGATCGACGAGGATATGGGTAAACACGGACTCGCCGGATACGACATCCTTCGGGCGGCGAGTATCGGGGACGAGATCGCTCTTCCGATAAAACGCCCAAACACATGATATTCGTTACAGACTATACGACCCATGTGGAAATCTATCTTCAGGTCGCCGACAGCGTGTCCGGACTGATCGTCGCCTGCGCATATGTCAAGGGAGGCAATATCTCCGATGTGACCGTAAAAACGGTCACCAAGAAGTACAAGACCCCTTCGTTCGCCGCAGGATGCGACAGAAACAGGATCGCTCTCAGCGATGCTCTCATCCCGAGAGAACGGATGTATGAGATCGCTATTTCCGAGATCACGGCGGTAAAAGACGAACTGGGGCTGAACTGATGGCTGCCGGGGCACAGTCGGCGGTTCTCCGCGATCTGCAGAAGGCACACGGCAAACTTATGGGTATCTCGCGCTACATCATTCCGCGGGACGATATGGCGATCGCCTATACGACCGCCGATGCCGTCGATAAAAAAGGAGTCGCGATCGCCAGAGGATCGAGCGTCGGGTTCGGCGTCGACGAACCGATCGTTAAAACTCTTCTTACCATCAGGCGTTTTGATCCAACGATCCGGTCGGCGGCATGCATACGCTATGAAGACGATATTCTGGCAACGGCCGTCGAAACCCTTCTGGATGTCGAGGTCTACGACCCGGAAAAGTTCCCTATCGGCATCTCTACTATGGACTGGGGTATAGCTTCGGTATGCAGAAAAGGCGTGCCGCTTGCCATAGCCAACCCCGAATCTTCCCGCGGATCGGGCAGGATATGCCTGCTTGGGACCACGCCGGATGAAGTAGCAAACAGAATACTTATCATATCTCAACGTCTTACATATATAGACATCTGAGGAATACTCATGGGAATCAAGCCAAGTTATATCAAATCAATGGGCATCGCCCTTCTCGAACAGCACGGAAAAAGCTTCAACGGCAACTTTGACGACAACAAGAAAGTTGTTGCTGAAATCACCACTATCGAAAGCAAAATGATCCGTAACCGTGTCGCAGGATACGTCACCCGCAAGGTCAACACCACTCCCGCACGCCGGTAAATTCCCGGCTCAATATCTTTTTCCAACGTCTTTTCGTTTTTTGTTCTTACTTACTAGTATAGATCATATCTTTATTCTGCGCTGCAAGGCACATCGTTATTAAAAAAGAGAAAATGGCTTTACAACTGGAAAACATTCCCGTGACCGGGACAGACCATCCACCGTCTTCCCTGCATCATATCATACGCTGCAAACCGCTCTGCGACAACTTTCGTTGAATCCTCGTTCACGCTTCCACCTGCAAGGATCGCCGGATAGCGGTTGACTTTCAGCTGCTCGGGCGTGAAGCCGTCAGGATTGATAAGGATATCGCCGGTAAAAATGAGACCCAGCTCGTTTTCGAGAAAGAGCATCGAACCTTTGACATGGCCGCCGAAGCCTTCTTACACCGAAAAGGTGAGGCCTGCCGTTTTCAAATCGCCGATATATGAGAGAGGAATGGTCGGGTCGGGTTTCACGCTGCCTAAGAGACTGACGTTTTCCAATGACGGGGTTTGATAAACGGTCAGCATCACCACCATATTATAGAACGGGGCACGGCTCGGATTCTTGACCCGGTAGTTTGCGACCCCTGCTTTTTTCCCACGTGAAGTTCTCCAGGCTCGCTTCGTTCAGATACACGCAGTCGAACAGATCCATGGCCCCCATATGGTCCATATCAATGTGGGTGATAAGAAGCTTGGTCTTCTGCTTTCCAAACTCGGGATAGAGCGAGAGGACCGTCTGTTTCAGCTCTTCGGCATAGCAGTGAAACCCGCCGTCGATCACGAGAAATCCTTCCTTTGTCTCCGGGATATAGGTATTGCTCCCGCACGGCGGTTCAATGCTGGTTAGAAGAACATCGCCGATCTTCTGCTTGGCGATCTTCGGGATGTAGCCGGTTCCTTTGCTTTTGGCTATGAGATCTGCATATTCGCAGACGGCGGTGATTATTTTCGTTGGGTCCTTGTCCTCGTGGGTCTTGAGAATGTCATCGGCAGTATTGCAGAACAATTGTTTTTCTTCATCGGTAAAAGAAAACATTTCCGCTATTTTATCGGCTTTATCGGCGGGGAACTGAGTATTCATTTTTTAAACTAAAGGGACGGGAGATAATATGAATATTCTTGTTGGAAAAACGATCCGATATGCCGGTCGAATCAAAAACAGTCGAAAAAAGAATAAAGAGATTCGGGTCAGAAGATCCCGGATATCCCCGGGGATCCCTGAGATTCTCCCGGTCTCCTGCAGGACCGCATTATAGTTCTGCTGCGTGTGCAGCGGAAAGTTTTGCGGCTTTCGCGGCAGACTTACCCTTTGTTCTTTTCATACGGAACAGCTCTTCGCGTTCCATTTCGTCGAGCCGCATCTTTATAAAGTTGCGGGCCTCGATCAACTCCGGAATAACCTTGAATTCCAGGGCATTCACACGGCGCTTTGTACTTTCGATCTCGTCTAAGAGGCGCTTCATAGTCGTCTCCAGTTCAGCGGAGAGGATGATACACTCTAATAACTCCTCGAATGCGTCGGCAGCCTCGTCGATCGCGGCTGACGTTCCAAGAACGCCGTAACCGCGGTTTTTCAGAGACTTCTTCACACTCTGGGACTCGATCTTTGGTACAACAACTCCCATAATGTTCTTGCTTTTCAGGTCGATCACCGGGTTTTCAGATGCTGAAAACGCCGCTGACTTCACACCGATACTTCCATCCACAGTTTCTGCGATTGCAATCATTTTCTGTGCACGTTCATACTTTTCGGCAAGTTGATTTTTGAGATCTTTAGCTTCCGCTAACACCTTGAAGAATTCAAGGATAAGTCCGTCGCGCTTCATTTTCAGAAGCTTATACCCACGCTCCGAGAGCTTGATACGCTTTTTGAGGGCGATCAGTTCGGATCTGGTAGGCTTCACGTTCAGCGCCATGACTTAATCACTTCCTGTAGTTCGGGTGATAGGTCTTAATCAGGTCACGGTCGATACGCTTCTCGAGTTCGCTCTCCGGGAGCTGGGTGAACATACCCCATCCGACGTCAAGCGTCTGGGCGATGGTTCTGTCCTCGTCGGATTCCTGACGAACGAACTTGTCTTCGAATGCATCGGCGAACTCTAAGAACTTCTGGTCACGCTCTGAAAGTGCGTCCTTTCCGACAATGGCCACTAAGCCGCGGAGATCGACACCTTCTGCGTAACCGGAGTACATCATATCTGAGACCTTCTTGTGGTCCTCACGGGTCATGCCCTTTCCGATACCGAGGTTCATCAGACGGGACAGGGACGGCAGAACGTTGATCGGCGGATAGATACCCTTACGGTGTAACTCCGGGGAAATAACGATCTGACCTTCCGTGATGTATCCGGTAAGATCGGGGATCGGGTGGGTGATATCATCACCGGGCATGGTCAGGATCGGAATCTGGGTAACGGATCCTTTCAGGCCTTTGATGATACCTGCACGCTCGTAGATGGATGCAAGATCGGTATACATGTAACCCGGATATCCGCGGCGACCCGGAACTTCTTCACGGGCAGCACCGATCTGACGAAGTGCTTCACAGTAGTTCGTCATATCGGTTAAGATAACCAGCACGTGATAACCAAGCTCGTATGCGAGGTACTCGGCAGTGGTGAGTGCAAGACGCGGCGTGACCGTACGCTCGACGGCGGGGTCGTCAGCGAGGTTCAGGAACACGACTGCACGCTCGAGTGCACCGGTTCTCTCGAAGTCTGCCATGAAGTAGTTTGCTTCTTCACGGGTGATACCCATTGCAGCGAAAACTACGGCGAACTCGTCGGATGATCCGGGCACTTTTGCCTGACGGGCGATCTGAAGTGCGATCTCGTTGTGCGGTAAACCGGCAGACGAGAAGATCGGAAGCTTCTGACCACGGACAAGGGTGTTGGTTCCGTCGATGGTTGAGATACCGGTCTGGATGAAATCCCTCGGCGTTCCGCGTGCGTACGGGTTGATAGCTGCTCCGTTGATGTCGAGACGCTTGTCGGGGACGATAGCCGGTCCGCCGTCGATGGGCTTTCCACCGCCGGACAGGATACGTCCAAGCATGGTCTTTGAGACCGGCATCTTGAAGGTTTCACCAAGGAAACGGACACCGGTGTCGCGTCCAAGACCGGTCGTGGTCTCGAAACACTGTACGACAACGAGATCTTCGGAGGTATCGAGGACCTGTCCACGTTTCATCGTGCCGTCGGCAAGAACAAGGCTGACCTGCTCTTCGTAGCTGACCGGCTCTGTCTTCTCGACGAAAAGCAGTGGTCCGGCAACTTTAGAGACTGTCTTATATTCTTTCATGTTTATGCCCTCAATGCCTTGAATTCTGCTTCCATGCCTGCGTAGATCTTGTCAAGAACCGGTTTATAGTCCTTGGTGAATTTGACCTGCGGCATTTCGTTCTTTGCTTTGACTGCAAGGATCTGCGATGGCGGGATGCCTGCTGCCTGTGCGGTGTATGCAAGGTCTGCATATGCTCTGATCATCTTGAACATGTCAAGTTGTTTTGGTAGATCGCAGTAGGTGTCGACCGGGTCGAAACCGTTCTGCTGCAGGAAAAGTTCCCGCATCATTCTGGCGACTTCGATGGTGATCTGTTCGTTCTCCGGCAGTGCGTCGGATCCGACGAGCTGCACGATTTCCTGCAGTTCTGCTTCCTTCTGAAGAACTTCCATGAACCATGACCGGAGTTTGTTCCAGTCGGGTGAGACCTTCTCGTCGTAATAATCATTCAGCTGAGCCATGTACAGAGAGTAGGACTGCAGCCAGTTGATTGCCGGGAAGTGCCGGCGGCGGGAGAGGTTTGCATCAAGTGCCCAGAAGACTTTGACGATACGAAGCGTGTTCTGCGTAACCGGTTCGGAGAAATCTCCGCCGGCAGGCGAAACTGCGCCGATAACGGAAACGGATCCAGATCCGCCGGCGAGCGGCTCGACAAGTCCTGCACGCTCGTAGAACTCGGAGAGTCTGGAGGACAGGTATGCCGGATAACCTTCTTCTCCGGGCATCTCTTCAAGACGTGAACAGATTTCACGCATTGCTTCTGCCCACCGGGAGGTGGAGTCTGCCATTAATGCAACGTCGTAGCCCATGTCACGGAAGTACTCAGCAAGAGTAATACCAGTGTACACGGATGCTTCACGAGCGGCCACAGGCATATTGGAAGTGTTTGCGATGAGAATCGTTCTCTCCATGAGAGAGTTTCCGGTTTTCGGGTCCTGGAGTTCGGGGAACTCGGTCAGAACTTCGGTCATCTCGTTGCCGCGTTCACCGCAGCCGATGTAGACCACGATTTCTGCGTCGGACCATTTTGCCAGCTGCTGCTGGGTAACGGTCTTTCCGGATCCGAATGGTCCGGGGATTGCTGCTGTTCCGCCTTTTGCGATCGGAAAGAGACCGTCAAGGATTCTCTGACCGGTCAGGAGGGGGATGCTCGGGCTGTGTTTTTCCACGTACGGACGCGGGACACGGACCGGCCATTTCTGCATCATCGGGAAGGATTCGCCGGAGTCGAGTTCGATAACGATCTCATCAACGGTGAAGTCTCCTGCATTGATCTTGGTGACCTTGCCGCCCTTTGCGAGTGGCGGGACCATGATCTTGTGCACGATACTGCGTGTTTCCTGAACTTCACCGATGACCTGTCCGGGGACAACAGTGTCTCCGACGTGAACGACCGGTTTGAAGGTCCATTTTTTCTCGTGATCCAGTCCCGGTGCGGTAACACCGCGTGCAATGAAGTTACCCATCTTCTGAATGAGCACTTCGAGCGGACGCTGGATACCGTCGTAGATACTGGTCAAGAGACCCGGACCAAGCTCGACTGCGAGCGAGAGACCGGTGTTTATGACGGGTTCACCCGGGCGAATACCCGTGGTCGACTCATAGACCTGAATGACGGTGTCTGCACCGTCGATCTTGATGACCTCTCCCATCAGTTCCTCGTTTCCGACCTTGACCACATCATACATGTGTGCATCAAGATCAACTGCAGTGACCACAGGTCCTGCAATTCTTTTGAGTATTCCTGGTTTGCTATTTACTTCCACAAATCAACACCCACCGAACGTTTTATACGCTCCCTCAGGGAGAGACCTGCCTCCTGCCCGCCGATTGTAACGATGGTCGGTTTGACAGAATTTTCAATGATTACCTGCAGGCGACGCGGAATCTGGTCAAGGTCAGTGCTCTGCAGCACAAGTATTCCTACATTTGAATCATCAAGTACCTTGGTAATGGTTTCGGCAAGTTTTTCGGGATTTTCTGCAGAGTAGGTCTTTTTGATGCCAGCAAGCTGGAATCCCAAGACGAACTCCTTCTTTCCAATTACTGCGATTTCCATTTACATCACCAGGTACTTTTCGAGAATCTCTGCGTCCAGGCCTGCTTCTTTTCCACGGGCAATGGCACGGAGATTGGATACTTCATACTTCTTTCTTTCGAGATACACGAGAAGCGGCGAGATTGAGAACGGATTGCGTTTCGATACTTTATCCATCTGATTGAGCTGGGCTGCAATCAGCGTGCTTTCGATCGAATAAATCGGTTTCTTCTCACGCAGAGATTCAAGTGCATCAAGGAGCACGGTGACTTTGATCTTCTTTTTCAGCGAATCGACCACTTCATCGGTGCTTTCAACACTGCTGAGTCTTTCGAGCTCTTCAGGTTTGAAAGAACCGCCTGTAATCCAGATGTTCTGCTGGGCTGCGTTGTCGCCGCCCTGTGCACGCATTCTGAAAACACTGGTGATGTTTTTGATGTCGATTTCGAACATGACATACTTCAGGAACGGACGTCCGCCCTTCATACCGCCACGTGCTGCTTTGATCAGCGTTGCATAATAGTACTTGTACAACTCGTTCTCGATTTTCCCAAATGAATGGGTCTCGAGTGCTTCGCTGAGTCCTTCGCTGAGAATCGCCGACATCTGCTTTACAGGCAGCTGCTCAACGATACGTTCAACTGATGACTCGGCGACAAGCCGGTCCAGCGTCGATGCGTCGAGGGCACCGGCCGGAACAAGTACTGCACGGATCTTCCCATCGGAAAATCCGAGTTCTTTACCTCGCAGGATACTCAGAATGTTC
Organism: Methanocorpusculum sp.; assembly: GCA_965229365.1. Lineage (GTDB taxonomy): Archaea > Halobacteriota > Methanomicrobia > Methanomicrobiales > Methanocorpusculaceae > Methanocorpusculum. Next base: position 1,544,222 of record OZ245878.1, read on the forward strand.
TGGATATCCCACTTGTGCAGGTAATCACGGGTAAATCCTTTCATCTCTCCGGGAGCCAGAGCGATCACGCGCTGATACTCCTTTGCAAGGTTCCAGGAAATGGCGTTTTCGATGAGGTCGACACCTTTAAAAGATGCGGATAATTCATCGATTTCGCGTTTGTACTCCAATTCCTCAATGAGTCTGGTAAACTCAGGGAGACCCATGTTCAGCATGCGAAGATATTCTTCCCGCGGGATGAGCTTCGCTTTGCGGACCCGCATGCGGGTTGAAACATAGATATAAGGAGCAGTTCCGCTCATTACATCAGTCATTGTTTACCTCATCCGAACAACATCTCCGATGCATCTTTCAGACTTGTTTCCCAGACTTCACCCATAAAGGTCTGGTATGAGAAATCAAGTGTGAGCTGACCATCGGTACTTTGTACAACGACACCGCCGGCGATGTCGGTGATTCCTCCAAACGTAAATCCACTCAGGGTTTTTAAACCGCTAATTGCCTCTTTTGCAGCTTTTTCGTCGCGTGCGTTCGTGAAAACGACACCGGGTTTGATCTGCTTGGCAGACTCTTTCAAGAGTTCACGTACGGCTTTTGCTTGTACGTCTGCCGGGAGGTTAGCGATTTCCTCTGCTGCACTGGTGTAGACTTTGTCAAGAAGTTCCTTTTGTGCGTTTAAGAAATCACGCTTCACGACCAGATTGGCGCTGGCGACTTCGCGGATCATGATCCGGTCTGCCTGGATATCAGCGTCTTTCTCGGCTGCGAGACGGATCTCGTTTGCACGGAGGTTTGCTTCGTTAACGATCTCGTTTGCCTGTGCCTCAGCTGCGGCTTTGATAACGGCAGCTTCGCGGTCACCCTTTGCTTTGATTTCGTCTACTACTACCTCAAGTCCCATATCAGACTGCTCCGCTTAGACGAAGATTAAGAGCAATGCGATAACGAGACCGAAGATAACGACGGTTTCCGGAAGAACGGTGAAGAGTAATGCAAGACCGAACATTCCGCGGTCTTCAGCGGTTGCGCCGACTGCGGCTGCTCCGATACCCATTTCACCAATACCGGTACCTACACCTGCGAGACCTACTGCGAGACCTGCGCCGATTGCGGTGTATCCGGATGCTAATGCTGTTGCTGCTTCTACTGTCATAGATTCAATTGCCATTTTTTATTCCTCAGAGAATTTTCGTTTAAGTCCAAAGGGCTTGTATATGATTCCTCCGCCCTGGTAGAATTTGGTAAAGAATTCGACATAGTGTAAACGAATCGGGTGGAGTGCACCGCCAAGTATACCAAGGGCGACGTTGAGTGCGTGACCTAATATGAGAATTATGACACCCACGATAATCAATAGTACACCAACAACATCCAGGTTGGCCATTGCAGGGCTGATGAATAAATCGACAGCCATGAAGTTAACGACCATTGCGATCGCCACGGATGAAAGACCGACTGCAGCAAGACGGCAGAAGGACAGCATGTGGGAAAGCGTGTTTGTTGGGATTTCCATCAGGTCAAGTGGGTTCTCAATTGCGACGAACACACAACCAACGATGATCAAAATTGCACCTGCGATTCCAGCAATGGTCGGGATTCCGACAAGAGTGGGAAGTGCAAAGGGGAACTTGCAATATTGGTTTAAGTCAGCCACACTCAGGATAAGCACCAGGATGCCCCACAGGATAAAGTTCCATCCAAGCTGAGCAAGGACTGCTTTTGTCCGGTGGCTTCCAGGGTGATCCATTCTGTAATGTTTGATCATTCCAAAGAAACGGCCAACGCTGATGTAGATTACACCAAGAAGGGCTGATACTATCAGCAGTTCAATAACCTGGGGCATCGCGTGTTCCATACCGGCACCAATTGGAAGGTGACGGGAGAAAATGATCGAGTGCCAGGGAAGACTCATGCCAAAAAACTCGCTATAGAGAAGTCCGAAGACGCTCGTTGAGATAGCTGCTCCAAGGATGATGATATAGGCTTTGTGCCCCGTTTCGCCCATTTTCAGTAATGTCTTACGAAGGACGAAGGCAAGAGCCAGATAAAGAAGACCATATCCCAGATCGCCGACAATGAATCCAAAGAGTACGGGGAACATGATCGCAAGGATAATGGTCGGGTCCAGTTCTTTGTATTTTGGACGGGAATATAGGTCCATAAACAGTTCGGCGGGCTTTGCAAATGATGGATTATTATATTCCACCGGTACCGCGGTCTCTTCACAATCTGAAGGATCGACGGTTACATAAACGCGTTCACCAGTTGCCTGGTTAAGTGCCGCGGTGACTTTGTCCACCGTGTCGGCCGGGATCCAGCCGTCAATAACGAATGCTTCGTCGGTGGTTGCAAAGCGAAGCGGCGCTTCGGCACGTTCCACATCGCAGGACAATACTTCGTCACAAGCGGCGAGTAAGTCTGCGTATTTTGCTTTGAGTTCAACGATCTTTGCGTTGCAATCTTCGCGGATATTTGTTTCTTTGCCCAGTTCAACAGTGTATTTTTCCACTGCTGCCTGAACGGTGCCGGATTCAACCGGCAGCGAAACACTCTGGAAACCTGCATCGGCCAGCTGCCTTTCGATGTCTGCAGCGTTTTTGCTCTCTGCAAAGACGACTATGAAGTTTCCGTCTTTTCCCGCTACGTAACTTTTTTCGTGCGGAACAGAGATTTCGAGGTCATGCTCGATGTACCCTGCAAAAACAGTCAGACTGTCGTAACCTCTGTAGAGATCAAGCTCCAGGGGCACTAAGGCAAATGGTTTGAGTTCGTTGATACGCTGTTCGCATTCCCGGATACGGGTCTCTGCATTCGATCGCTTTACCGTGAGACTGCTTACTTCCTCCTCAATTTTGGGAAGCTCGCTATCTATTGCTGCTCGAATCGTTTCTGCAGGACGCATCTGGACAGTGCTTTGCGTAGACGGGGCGGTCTGGAACACGCTTTCAATGGAGCGTATTTTCAGGAGGTTATTCGAGAGTTCGCCGGCGTTTTCAAAAGGAGCGCCGATTTTGGCTCCTTCATAACCTTTTTTCCCCTGATCTACAAAATCGGTGATGTGGAAAATCTGGTGACGATATAATTCGGTCACAACTGACGCCATCTGCTCTTTGCTCGCGACAATTAACAGATGGGTCATCGTTCTAGGCTGAAACATGCAGTTTCTCCTTGAACCGCTCTACGAATAGCGAAGTTGCCTGCGGGAGCTTTTTGCTTCCTGCGTTAATCAGGTGATCGGCGTCTGCCTTTCCCTGAGTAACAATAGCGGCATGCTTTGCTGTTGCTACATTCCGTGCATCTAATAGTCTCTGCTTTTTGTAATCCTCGGCAATGGTTGCTGCCTTGGCAATCAGGTTGTCAGCTTCGAGTTTTGCGTTTGCAAGTGTCTGCTCGGCGGCAATCTCAGCTGCGGTGATTGTGGATTTACTTTTTGCTTCGGTTTCTTTAATGCTTTTCAGAACCTCAGTTTTCATCCAACCCTCCTCTCACGGCACATATTATTTGGTAACGGATATGTTTATACTTACGTTATTTACCCCGGGTTTTCCCCTCCATGACACACTTCTATGAGGTGGGCAGAGGAGGCGGTGCGGCAAAAAAACGGGGGGCGGGATGCGGGACGCCGATTTTTCCCTGATCAAACAATATCTACAAATAGATTGCTCTCCGAAAGTTTACTATGAATACACCCGGGAGAAAAACCGTTTCGGTTTTGATTTTGGCTCTTTTGATTGTCGGATTCGTTTTCACGGCCGGGTATGTAGGGCTGGTGAATCCGACCCCAAACGAGGTCATGATCCGGGGAATCTGATCTCGGTCGATCCGACGTATGTCGACGGGGCATTTATCTGGAAGCTTCTGCTGGATCCAAACAGCTATTAACCGGAGATGTTTGCCGCAGTGGACGGGTATCTTGTCCCGCAGCATCCGCTGATCGAACTCGGTGCGGGAATCGGCATGCTTTCGGCATATATGAACGATAAGCTTACCATGTCGGTGAACCAGGTTTCAGTCGAGCCGAACCCGTATCTTATCCCGTCTTTGAACCTGACGAAACAGAATAACGATCTTGGCGTGACGTTCGTGCAGAAGGCGATCGAATACGGTCGCGATCTCGGTGACGTCAGATATCACGAACAACCGGATCGTGCGACCGGACGGCGTACTCGTGAAGTCGGTCGAAGTGGAGACGACGACCTTTCAGAAGCTTGCGCAGAATGCAGGGTTCACGTCGAATATAACGCTTGTCATGAATATCGTCGGATACGAGCATGCCGTCGTTCAGTACGAGGCCGAGTTCCTGAGCCAGAACGTCAGCAAGGTGATCGCGGCGGTATATACCGACGGGAAGAACACGCCGGACTCGTTTGCGGAAAAAATGAAGCTGATCGGCTTTACGGAACAGTCCCGGGGAATAGCTGCCGAAAAAGGCTATGTGATGATGGTCTTCACCAAATAAAAAAAAAGGAGAACATATATCAACCCATTTTTTTAACGCGAATCATGATTTAAGGAAGATTGGCTACATCCCTGCACCCTCATCCCCCCAAAAAAAAGAAAAATACCCTTTATTCCTTGACGTTTTTTTTATTTACACTCTGTTTTGAATCGTTTTCATCTGATAGATATTATAACAAAATGCAGCCAGCATATTTTTCACTCGTACTCATTGTAGTGTTGTTACCTTCACCAACCCTGCATGAAAAACATTTTTGATCACTGCATAGGGTCTCTCGCTCTTTGATCTCTTCCTACTTATTCTCAGATTTCTCAGTTTATCTCGTATGCCAATGGGATGCCCTCTCACTCCCCTTTTCATTGTGGCACTATATCCCTTGCATTTTGCTCCCTGATATCCCCGATCCCGATAGACCACTTCCCCCCTTTTTCTGACAGATCCACCTGACTATCATGAACATTTGCCGTGGTGGTTTCAATGCGTCGAATAAGATCGTGCGTCGTATCCATGATGGTATGAAGTTTATACCCATAGTGCATTTTGCCGTTCTTGGACATGATTTTTCCATCTTTATCCCGTCGTTTTTTTGCCTGCTCTCCTCGCGGCGTGTCTTTCTTACAATGACCAGGTTCAGCATATACAAACGTTGCATCCTGGATCATACCTTGTTCAATTTTGAGACCTTTCAGGTCAAGTTGTCTCTGAAACTCCTGCCAAACCAATGTATCAACGCCAGATTCGGACATGCGCTCCCGAAATAACCAGATCGTTGAATTGTCGGGTATTTTGTCAGGACAGCCAAGAAAATGCCAGAAGGAGAGACGATCATAGATTTCACGTTCAACGGCAAGATCAGACAGACTATACCAGACTTCCAGAAGCTGAATCTTGAACATGAGAATTACATCAACATTGAGATGACCGTCCTTGCCGGATTTATTTGTATACATGGATTCAAGAAGAGGGCGAAACACATGCCAATCAAGTGTTTTACCAACGTCGGAGAGACGGTCACCAAGTTTTTCATAACGTTCGTGATATGCCTGGTTGAGACCAAAGCTGCTGAAAGTCCCCCATACATACTACTCAACGTATGAAAAGAAATTACTTTCTGTCGAAAAAAAAGGTTGTTAGAAATTCTCAAAAGGTTTACTCCACGACCATACTTTTTTCTTCGGCGATCCCGATGAACGAGTCAGCGAGATACCCCACCAGTGTTTTCGTCAGTCCGTAGGTGTTGAACTTCCACTTTTTGGTGACGCCCGGCATGATGCCGGTAATCCCCCGCTTGTTCAAAGAACTCGAGAGAGTTTTTCGGCGGTTCGCAGCCGATCTTCGGGCCGCACGCAGAACGCGGGGATGTTTTTGAAAAATATTGAAACAAAAAAAAAGAAAACGACGCACCGGTCGGGATTTGAACCCGAGTCATAGGCTCCGGAGGCCCATAGGATATCCTGACTACCCTATCGGTGCAGATACATTCAATTGGACGCCTTATTACATTACACGAGAGAGTATTTATACTTGGGGTGACAGGATCCTTTTCAGATCCTGCACGCTTTCGGCGATGAGGTCTGAGCCGGCGTTTTCCAGCTCTTCTATCGTTCCGTAGCCGTATAATATGCCGATCGAATCGATCCCTGCATCTTTTGCGCCGAGGATGTCGTGCATCCGGTCACCGACCATGACGGTGTGTTCCCTATCGGTTATTTCGCAGCGTTCGAGAGCAGCTTTGATGATCTCGCCTTTATGCGTTATCGTGTTGGCCATATCACTGCCGGCAATGCAGGTGAAATACTTCGCGATCCCGAAGTGTTCGAGTACAATCTCTGCAAACATCTCGACCTTTGCCGTTGCGACCATGAGGGTCTTGCCCTCTTCCATGAAGGATTTGAGGAGGTCTTCGATCCCCTGAAAGACGCTGCATTCGAATATGCCTTTTTCCCAGTAGAATTCACGGTAATATCTGACGGCGGCTGTCGCTTCTTCGCGGGAAAGACCATAGAGTCCCTGAAATGATTCGAGGGGAGGCGGTCCGATGAGTTTCAGCAGTTCGCTTCTGTCCGGTACCGGGATCCCGTATTTTTCCATCGCATAAATGAAGGAGTTGGTTATCCCGACTACTGGGTCGGTGAGCGTTCCGTCGAGATCGAAGATGATATTGGTGTAGGTTTTCATGCCCGGAATTAGTTATCTTTTCTGCTCATACTGATACCAGATCCGGCATGCTCCTTCGTGCGAGACCATGCACGGACCAACCGGGACCCGCGGGGTGCAGGCTTTGCCGAAGAGTTTGCAGTCGGAGGGGTCGGCGAGACCTCGAAGAACCCGGTCACAGATGCAACCGTCCTTTTTCGTGATCTTTTCATACACGAGGTCGAACTTTTTCTGGGCATCGAAAGCTTCAAATTCGGGTTTGAGGGCGAGACCCGATTCGGGGATGACCGGAAATCCGCGCCACTCGACGTCGGAGGGAGTGAAGACGTCTTTCATCAGTTTCTGAGCTTTGACGTTTCCTTCGTAGGTCACGACTCGTGGGTAGGCGTTTTCGACTTTTGCTTCGCCGTTTTTGATCTGCTCGGCAAGCATGAGAAGGCTGAGGAGGATGTCTTCGGGTTCGAATCCGGCGACGACCTGCGGGACTTTGAACTGGTCGTATTCATGGTATCCCATGACGGCGCATACGTGTCCCGGGAGGATGAATCCGTGGAGGTCTGCTTCGCCCTGTTCCATGAGCCATTTCATTGCGGGCGGGACGAGTCGGTGGGAGACGAGGATGCTGAAGTTTTCGGGGGGATTGGTGATGAGGGTCGCAGCGACGGTCGGAACGGTGGTCTCGAAACCGACTGAGATAAAAACAACTTCCTTGTCCGGGGTCTGGTGTGCGATCTCGACTGCCTTGGTTATTCCCTGGATTATCCTGACATCGCCTTTGACGTGTTCGAGGGAGGTTTTGGATCCTGGGACGCGGAGGAGGTCTCCGTAGGTGCAGACAATGCAGCCCCGCTCGGCAAGTTCGCAGGCGGCATCAATCTCTCCCTGGGGGGTGATGCAGACCGGGCAGCCGGGTCCCATCACGATCTTCATCTGGGGATGAAGGACGGATCTGACCCCGTATTTGGCGATGGCGGCTTCATGAGTGCCGCAGACGTGCATGATCCTGATGTCCGTATCCACTACCTCGGAGAGTTTTTTTGCAATATCCGTGCCAAGCGTCATAATATATGTATATTGCACGTCACTCCACATAATCACACCTCTTTTTGAGTGGCGGGTTGGACGCGAAGCGGCCGACCTCGGCGAAGGCGGGAGGAGCCGATAGGCTCATCATTAGCTGAGCAGGCTTTGCCTTGCGAGTGGAATGGGATTTTTTGAGGAGGATAACCTTCTCAAGCCTTTGCGAAGTGCTCGGCGAAGTGCGTAATCATGAGATTATTTTACCGCGAATCTTCGCGGAGATGTGCGGGTGGTTTTTCCCTTGTGTCTACACTAAGACTGTGCACGACATCGAAGTACATCTCAAAGGACTTCAATTGTTTTTTTCGGTTGAGATCACACAGCGTAAGTCCTATTACTATCTACAGATTGCATCAAAAATATCCGGGAAAAAGAGCTGGGCAGAACCTGACCTCGACTCAACCTCTTTTATGTATGTATCTATGCATGTACCTAGATACACAAAATAAAAAAACGATACCCCCCTCCCGACTACGTCCGGACGGAAGGAAAAACGTATGTACATACACACACAAATGCGATTTCTCTCTCTCTCTCTCTCTGAGTCTGTCCAATCGTGGATTCTGTGATATAAACTCATCCCCCATTTACTCTTGTCGACTTTTTTGGAGGGGAACAATACCTTTATGTATCCCTGCGCCGACTGGTATGTCTGAATTTCAAGACGAATACGAACGTATTTTCAACAATGGAGTCATCCCTCCGGATATGTCCATTTGCTGGCTCATGTCCCAGCTCAACATTAGTGACATTGTACGAAAAATCGAACAAACATATTATTCACCTCATCTTCGCGATTATTTTCATTATCCCATTGATTTTCTGATAAAACTGACTGTTGTCATGACTTATCGCAGAATAGCCTATCGTCATATTCGGCGTAAAATAACGGAAGAAGATCTCAGCCACCTTCTTCCGGTAAAATCACCACTCTGGTTACCTTCGCCGAGTACGTTGCATTACTTTGTGAAATATCGGTTAGGTGAGGAGGGTATGGAAGTTCTTATGTTTTTGATAAGCAAAAAGATTGTCCATTTCCTCAAATCTGAAACCGAGGTAATTATCGATTTCACTCCTTTAGTTGCAAGCCGTTATTGTCCCAATAGTCTGTTTAACCCTCATTATCAGGTTAAAATGGATAAAGCACATATTTTGAATCTGGGGGCTTATCCCTTGTTTATGATTCATTCAGAAGGAACGGAGAATGACAAACCCTATGCGCATTTTTTGATTCAGATTGCCGAACTTCTCGGCGTATCCTGTGATCGTGTATTGATGGATGCGGGATATGACTCCCTAGAGCTACACACGTTAATATTTGAGAAACTTCATGCAAAACCCCTTATTCAACTGAGATCTGACGCGCAATTGTCCCAATTAGGTTCAGAGAAGACCATAATAAAACAGATCAATACGTTCTGGAGAAAAGGAGGAAATACCCAAATGTCTCTTACAGAAAAACTGGTATTTCTCTGCAAGAATGGTAAACGGGAGATGGTAGGAGCATATCTCAGAAATCAGACTATTCTTCATGGAAGGGAGGTAAAAGACGCTATGAAAAGGCGGGGAAAGTGCGAACGCAAGCATGCACACCTCAAAAAAACCTTCAAATTTGATGTGGTGCATTGCAAGAAAAACAACAGAGCGCTCTCTGCAATAATGAATTTTATAACGTTCCAATTATTGATGTTAGCCCATTTACAGAATAGATTTCAGAATATGAATTTTGCAAATTATCGATAAGAAGTCTAAAGAAGTCTGATTTGACAGATTCCCCCCAATCCCATGTCAATAGTGAAACGGTTGAATCATGATATTCCTAGGTGAAGTTGTCTCGATCAAAAAAAACTCTGTCCAATGGATTAACGTATCGATTGGACAGACTCTCTCTCTTCTGTACAAAACAAAGTACATACTATACTTATAAAAAAAAAAGTGATTGATGAGCAATTTTCTTCCCGTATTTACTTACTTACGGACGTAGTCCTTACCCCCCATCGTTTTTTTAACACATATGTCTAAATGCACACATACCTGTCCGCACCTCTGCGCAAACACAAAGTATGCAAATTTACATACCATTTGTTGCAAATAACCCATGAATTGATCGAAATTTATCTCATTTGGGATCCAATAGAGTAGTAGAGGTTGGAACATATCGAAAATTCCGCCCCATATCGGGATAGAATACCATATCGGGATAGAATACCATATCGACACCATATACAGAGAAGATTCTTTCGAACGTTTGCGGCTTCGATACAATCACAAATCAAAGAGAAGCAAAGCTAAGGAGACACATTTCCTCGGCCTTGCCGAAGTCGAGCTCGGGAAGCAGACCTACAAGACGTATGTCGGCTACTTCGACCCGAACACTTCCGAGATGAACGGCAAGGTCCAGGTAACCGCCTACACGCGGGCCGAGTATTCGGCAGCGATCACCGCTCTTACCGGCAGTGCGGATCTCAAGGCCGCATTCGGGAACGACGGTACGGCCGAGACCTCTGAGATCGGCACCGAAGCAACGTGGAACGTCCGCATTTCCGCGAAGCTTGGAACCGATACTTTCCAGCTCAGCCTGAACCGGGAGTCGATGACCGTTTCCGGCTATGCCGACGACGCCACCCTTACAGCGGTCGATGCCTGGGCAGACACAAAGCCGGCCCTGAACTAAAGGGAGACGGAGATGCAGATCTCCCGCCGGCTTCGGCGGCTTATTATGATCTTCCTCGGGTTTTTCATCATGCTTTTCGGGAGGCTTGTTGAGGAGGCGGGGACCTTTAGGTCCCTTAGCCGAGCAAATCTTTGATTTGCGAGTTTTCTCACCGGGCAGAGGTTATATCACCTCTGCCGGTAGGTATTTTTTTGTGAGTGAAGTTAGAGTGAATCAACGCGTTAACACACATTTATACACCATTCCACTCAAATATTCGACAACCTGCAAATAAATCCCCACATCTTTTAAGAACATTTCCATAAATTAAAGATTGATGGAATCTTATATGGTCTCCATGAACTTTCTAGATCGCTTATGTGCTGTAAAATCTATTCTTTTGCCATCAGAGGAAGAAAAAATAAAGAGAAAGGGGACCTATTTGAAATATATGTTGAGAGTCTTTTTGATAAAAGATATTTCGTAAATGAATAGTGGACATCAGACATCTGTAATAAACGCAATGGCTCATATGTTGAGTCAAACGAAAATCCAGATATGGTTATCCGATATAAACCAACCGGAGAACGGTTTGCCGTAGAATGTAAATATCGGTCCGATTTTACGTATTCTGAAAAGATTGATGATGTTTGTGTGAAATGGGAATATCCAGGGCAGATTACCAGGTATAATGAGTTTCAGCAGATAAGACAGATTCCAGTATTTATTGTCATAGGTATTGGAATTGGAAGTGACATTCGGAAAAAAGAGATCCCGGAACTCATGTTTTGCATACCATTAAGCAAGGCAAAATATCCTGAGATCTTCCCATCTGTTTTGCAACAGCATGAGAGAAATCCCTGCAATAACTTTTTCTGGAAATCAGGGATATTGACGTAATAACCCTCCTATATTATAGAGATCATGTATTTTTATAATAGAGAGAACATCTATCAACCCATTTTTTAACGCGAATCATGATTTAAGGAAGATTGGCTACATCCCTACACCCTCATCCCCCCCCAAAAAAAAGAAAAATACCCATTATTCCTTGACGTTTTTTTTTATTTACACTCTGTTTTGAATCGTTTTCACCTGATAGATATTATAACAAAATGCAGCCAGCATATTTTTCACTCATACTATTTGTAGTGTTGTTACCTTCACCAACCCTGCATCAAAAACATTTTTGATCACTGCATAGGATCTCTCGTCCTTTGATCTCTTCCTACTTATTCTCAGATTTCTCAGTTTATCTCGTATGCCAATGGGATGCCCTCTCGCTCCCCTTTTCATTGTGGCACTATATCCCTTGCATTTTGCTCCCTGATATCCCCGATCCCGATAGACCACTTCCCCTTTTTCTGACAGATCCACCTGACTATCATGAACATTTGCCGTGGTGGTTTCAATGCGTCGAATAAGATCGTGTGTCGTATTCATGATGGTATGAAGTTTATACCCATAGTGCATTTTGCCGTTCTTGGACATGATTTTTCCATCTTTATCCCGTCGTGTTTTTGCCTGCTCTCCTCGCGGCGTGTCTTTCTTACAATGACCAGGTTCAGCATATACAAACGTTGCATCCTGGATCATACCTTGTTCAATTTTGAGACCTTTCAGGTCAAGTTGTCTCTGAAACTCCTGCCAAACCAATGTATCAACGCCAGATTCGGACATGCGCTCCCGAAATAACCAGATCGTTGAATTGTCGGGTATTTTGTCAGGACAGCCAAGAAAATGCCAAAAGGAGAGACGATCATAGATTTCACGTTCAACGGCGAGATCAGACAGACTATACCAGACTTCCAGAAGCTGAATCTTGAACATGAGAATTACATCAACATTGGGATGACCGCCATTGCCGGATTTATTTGTATACATGGATTCAAGAATAGGGCGAAACACATCCCAATCAAGTGTTTTACCAACGTCGGAGAGACGGTCGCCAAGTTTTTCATAACGTTCGTGATATGCTTGGTTGAGACCAAAGCTGCTGAAAGTCCCCATACATACTACTCAACGTATGAAAAGAAGGTAATTTCTGTCGAAAAAAAAGTTGTTAGAAATTCTCATAGATAATACTCAGAATACGCCTCATCAGAGCCGCGAGGTGGCGATAGGATTCCCCACCACGGGCCGCTCCGCGCCTGATCGCAAATCAAAGATTTGCTTACAAGGCTAAGGCCGAACCAGGTGGGAATCCCCCCTCCAGAAAAATCGCATGCCATTTGAAAGACAGGGCTTTATCCAGACTTTTGCGGGAATCTAAAATCCGGGGTAATAATTCCCGGTTGTCACATCCCGATCACATAGTAAGCACCTAGGGCACCACGTGGATTCTGCTTTAAGCTCAGATTCTTGGACTTTGCAATTGAGTTGTCACATCCCGGTCACATACCGCCTATCCCCAATACGGCAGATATTTCCTTTTTGGCCCTCTCCCCACTCCTTCCGGATCTTGTATCTTAATCAGATTTTCATTGAGAGTATCCCTGATTATACGTGAAGCAACAGAATAGTTCCCTTTTGAAATACCCAATCTCTCCCGAAGGGTGGTATTTGTCATATACTCTTTCCTCACCCAACAAAGACAACAATGTTGATAGCATGCACGAATTCGATCACATGTTCCCATGTTTTTCAGATTTGCATAGAGAATTATCCGCGTGAAATCATCATCTGCAGAAAATTCTGGAGCTGGAAGTTGAAACTCTTCAATCTTACTGATTGCTCTGTCAACTCCGGTGCCTCTTTCCTCACAAAAATTCATCCTCCTCATGAGAGATGCGATCTTCTCGTTTCTTGACACTGGCGTGTGGTCGATGAATCTATCAATTTTAATCAACGGAACCCCGGATTAGATATCTCCATTCTACTCTGGAAGATTTCGATCATCGGACCTGCATCCCTGATCCAGAAATCCTGATGAATCAGAGCGTTCGCCATAAATTCACGAATCGCGACCTTGGGATAAATTTTTATCTCCTTACGTTTTGAATCACCGATGAATTCGCTTGCAGGCAATTGATCATCAATCCAAGTAACAATCTTTTCAAATGATATTGCATACCCCGAGTCAAATGATACTTCTTTTTTCGCATCAATCCGGTCATCTCTCTCATAGATGATTATTCTAACTGTTTTTCTCGCGATAGATGGGATGGTCTTCAAATCCCTTCCAAAAAGTAAAGCTCCGATATTGAGAACATTGTAAGTCACACCATTTGGTGTGATTATCCTCTCCATAACCAGACTTTTGAGAATTCCGTCTTTGGTTTCTGGAAGGGGAAGATTAAGCAAAGTAAAGAACGCAGGATAGTCTATATATGACAAAACTTCATCGGATGAACAATTCTGAAGAGCGATGTCTTCCTCAAACGGAGTTAAGGTTAATTTTTTCCAGAGTTCTTTTTCTTTGTTGCCATATTCTGCAAGTGGCTGATTGTATGACTGGATGCGGATGTATTCTTTACCATAGATGCGGGTTGGACGTTCTTTTGCTGCATCAATTATTACAACAAAAAGCCTCTTAATGTCAATAAATAGGTCTCTATATACAACATTGATTTTTTGGATTAACCCTTTTTCAAGCCAAGGAACCATATCCACATTCCCTTTTGCCTTTTCTGAGGCAAAATTAAAATGAGTTCCAATTATTTCATGTGTGGTGTCATCAATGCCAAATATGATGTATCCATATTTTTGATCACATAATGCGGCAGAATTGCTGAGTGCAGAGATGGATCTCCCAAATTTTTCCGATTCTAAATAACTCTTTTTAAACTCATAATACTCTCCTTCGGTTTTCTCATCTCGTAATGAGTGTATTAAGTTGACAAGATCCTCATCTTTCATCATGATATCGTAATTTGTTAGATACGATTAATCCAATTTTCATATGGTTAAAGATGTTCCTGAGAACGAGTCTGTCCAATCGAGTCTGTCCAATCGAGTCTGTCCAATCGATACGTCAATCCATTGGACAGAGTTTTTTTTGATCGAGATAACTTCACCTAGAAATATCATGATTCAACCGTTTCACTATTGACATGGGATTGGGGGGGAATATGCCAAATCAGACTTCTTTAGACTTCTTATCGATAATTTGCAAAATTCATATTCTGAAATCTATTCTGTAAATGGGCTAACATCAATAATTGGAACGTTATAAAATTCATTATTGCAGAGAGCGCTCTTTTGTTTTTCTTGCAATGCACCACATCAAATTTGACGGTTTTTTTGAGGTGTGCATGCTTGCGTTCGCACGTTCCCCGCCTTTTCATAGCATCTTTTACCTCCCTTCCATGAAGAATAGTCTGATTTCTGAGATATGCTCCTACCATCTCCAGTTTACCATTCTTGCAGAGAAATACCAGTTTTTCTGTAAGAGACATTTGGGTATTTCCTCCTTTTCTCCAGAACGTATTGATCTGTTTTATTATGGTCTTCTCTGAACCTAATTGGGACAATTGCGCGTCAGATCTCAGTTGAATAAGGGGTTTTGCATGAAGTTTCTCAAATATTAAAGTGTGTAGCTCTAGGGAGTCATATCCCGCATCCATCAATACACGATCACAGGATACGCCGAGAAGTTCGGCAATCTGAATCATAAAATGCGCATAGGGTTTGTCATTCTCCGTTCCTTCTGAATGAATCATAAACAAGGGATAAGCCCCCATATTCAAAATATGTGCTCTATCCATTTTAACCTGATAATGAGGGTTAAACAGACTATTGGGACAATAACGGCTTGCAACTAAAGGAGTGGAATCGATAATTACCTCGGTTTCAGATTTGAGGAAATGGACAATCTTTTTGCTTATCAAAAACATAAGAACTTCCATACCCTCCTCACCTAACCGATATTTCACAAAGTAATGCAACTTACTCGGCGAAGGTAACCAGAGTGGTGATTTTGCCGGAAGAAGGTGGCTGAGATCTTCTTCCGTTATTTTACGCCGAATATGACGATAGGCTATTCTGCGATAAGTCATGACAACAGTCAGTTTTATCAGAAAATCAATGGGATAATGAAAATAATCGCGAAGATGAAGTGAATAATAAGTTTGTTCGATTTTTCGTACAATGTCACTAATGTTGAGCTGGGACATGAGCCAGCAAATGGACATATCCGGAGGGATGACTCCATTGTTGAAAATAGGTTCGTATTCGTCTTGAAATTCAGACATACCACTCGGCGCAGGGATACATAAAGGTATTGTTCCCCTCCAAAAAAGTCGACAAGAGTAAATGGGGGATGAGTTTATATCACAGAATCCACGATTGGACAGACTCAGAACAGGAGATGAATGAGGCACTCGTTCGGCGTCCAACACGCACTCGCAAGTTTCCTTCGAAAACTTGCTCGGCTAGGGGCGAGCCTGTTCGCAAACCTTCGGTTTGCTCTCCGACTCGGGTCTACGACCCTCGCTTGTCGGCTCACCCCGCCTCCGCTAAGGTTACCCCTTCGGGACAAACCACACCTTAAATATCTTTCACACCCAATGGAATCACATATGGACACCTTCTCCGCCATCCTCTCCGAATACACATCCCTCGCGAAAACCGACCCCCTCCATACCTGGATCCTCTTTGAAAACACCTCTCTTGCAAACACCGCCTTACAAAAACTCCGCGAAAAAGGAGCCATCCTCCCCGACCACATAACAACCGTCAAAGGCCTTGCAAAAAGCATCCTCCGCTCCCTCTCCCCCGCGTCCAGGATCATCGACCCGGAAGAACAGCACCTCCTCTTCGCCCGGATAGGGTCAGACGTGTTCGGAAAAAAACGCATCACCGACACCCAGACAGAAAACCTCGTCAATCTCTTCATCACCCTCAAAACAAACAAACTCGTCCTTCCGCCCGGGGTTGACAAATTCAACGACTTCCGGGAAATATTCTCCCGCTATGAAGAATTCTGCCGCGAAAACGACTGCTTTGACTCCATCCTCGCAATAGAGCAGGCCGGTGGTATCGCCGGCGAAATGGAAATCGGCACCATCCTCTGCTATGCATTATACAAACCAACCCCCCTCGCCGTCGACCTCCTCCTTGCACTTTCCGGCACCATCATAACCAGGCCGCCGGTTACTGAAACCCCCGGCCTCCCGGAAACCTGCAGAGGCGTCTATCAATACACCGACACCCGCACCGAACTTCGCTCTGCCCTCGAATCCATCGCCGTACTCATCGAATCCGGCGTCCCGCCAAAAGACATCACCCTCCTTACGCCCTCCCTCCCATCCACTCTGCCCCTCCTCGACGAACTCATACCCGATTTCAGCGTCCTTATAGGCGGAACACGCCGCCCCCTCGGATTCTTTGCCGGCGAAGACATCTCGATCGAAAACCTACCGCCTGTCCGCTCCGCCCTCGCCTGGCTCGCCGCATTCGCCTTCGACTGCAGAATCGACGACCTCGAAATCATCGTCGAAAGCCCCTACTTCTCCCTGACAAAGGACTGGCTCACCGCCGGCAGACTCGAAAAAGCCGGCATCATCACCAAAACCGAAAAAGGCAGAGCTGCCTGGCGGACCGTCGCCGAACGGCTCGCCGCTGCCCGGAAAAAAGAGATCGGCGAGCAGGACGCCGCATTCCAGGCAAGTCTCGACCTGCTCCTCGACAGGCTCGACGCAAACCTCGAACATACCGGCACCCTTGCCGGACACTGCCGGGCCTCGAAAGCAGACCTCTCCGCCCTTGGATGGACAAAGATCCCGATGAAGCCGCAGAACGAAGCGGCCCGTCACGCCTTCCTCCGCCTGCTCGACAAACTCGCCCTCACCTCGCTTGCCGAAGTTCCCTACACCATTCGCGAATTCTACGCGATGCTTTCCCGGTTCTGTGAGAAAACCACCAAGATCAGCTACCCCGAGTCGAAACACGCCTTCTTTGCGGGCGACCTCCGCTCCGTCGCCGGCACGAAACGGCCCTACGTCTTCATCACCGGCCTCTCCGCCGACCGGATCCCAAGGATCGAGGCGGCCATCCCTCTCCTGAACGCTCAGGAGACCGCACGCATCCAGCCGGACAGGATCCAGAACCTGCTGGATGCAAGCAGATACTACTTCCACGCCGCCGGGCTTGCCGCCGAAAAACAGCTCATCCTTTCCTGCGCCGGTCACGACGGCGAGAAAAGCCTGACCCCGTCCCCGTATCTCACCCGCCTCGCCGAGCCGGAACCAAAAAGCCCGGGATTTCTGGCCCATTCGATGACCACGAACCAAACAAGGGCCGGAGAACTGCTCGCCGCCGGCAGGGAAAACGCATGCAAAGGTCTCTTCGGCATCCCTTCGCTTGAGACCGCGGCAGAGATCATCGGGATCGAAACGGTGGACCGGAACGGAACGCCGGGAATCTACGATGCGGAGTTTGCCGGCGACGGGATCGCCGGAGCATTCGCCGCGGCCTACACGGAAAAGACCGAGTTCGCCCCGACCGTGCTCGAACGCTACCGGGAATGCCCATTCAAATGGTATCTCGCCGACCACCTCCACCTCGAAAACCCCGCGGACTTCAGTGCGGAGAGGATCATTGTAGGTACAGTCATGCATAAAGCAATGGAGCGGTTTTTCCGCGTATACGCTCCCCCACTCACGGAGGAAAACGAATCCGAAGCCGCGGAGTTTCTCAAAAAACTCGTTACGGAAGAGTTCGAAAACCGGCACATCGAAACGCCTTCCTGGCAGTCGATGCTGAACGAATATCTTGGAAACGGCGGGCTTGAAAGCAGCTGCGATTTGATCATCCGGCTCGAAACCGGATTCTGCGCCGCAGGATTTCGTACCCTGCCCGAGTGGCTGGAGCAGAAAGTTTCGGCAGAGATCCCGGGCGGAGATCCGTTCACGGTCTCCGGATGGGTCGACCGGGTGATGTTCAACGAACAGACCCGGGAGTTCGCAGTCGTCGACTACAAGACCGGAAACGTAAAAACCTGGAAGGAACTCGAGGACGGATCCGCACTGCAGATCCCTCTCTACACCGAGGCCGTTCGTCAGATGACCGGCTGCAGCCCGAAGCCCGGTACCTATCTCAAGATCGCCCCGGACGAGGTGAAGGACAAAAATCCCTACCTTGTCAGAGGAAAACAGCAGAAAAGCGTCGAGGAGGTCTGCGACGCGGCGTTCAAATTCTGCCGGGAGACGCGGGAGATGATGAAGGCAGGAAAATGCGGCACCGTGTCCGGCGAAACGTGCCCGGACGACTACTGCCCGAACAAACGGATCTGCCGGTTCGTCCCGTTCCGGGGTGAGGAGGCATGACCGTCGAACTGACCGAGGCCCAGAGACGGGCGCTCTTTATGGAAGAAAGCGTCTGCATGACCGCAGGGGCCGGGACCGGAAAGACATTCCTTTTGACAAAACGGTATCTTGCCTCGCTCACCTACCGGCGGGAAACGATGCACACCGGGGCGGGCGACATCCTCGCCCTCACCTACACCGACAAGGCGGCGGCCGAGATGCGGACGAAGATCGGCCGGGAACTAAAGAAAGCGGCGGTAGACGATCCGGCGCTCGAAGACGTCTGGGAGAGTTTTTCGCGGTGCAGTATCAGCACGTTCCACGGATTCTGCCTCTCGCTTTTGAAAGAGTTCGCCTACGAGGCAGGACTCGATGCGGGATTTTCCTTGATGGACGAGCTCGACACCCACGAACTCGTGACGGGAACGATCCGCGAGATGCTGGAACATCCGCCGGCCGCACTTTTCGACGATGTGGTCACCCTCTTCGATCATCTGCGGGAGGCGACGATCGCAGGATATCTCCAGAGCCTGATGCGGATCGAAGGGGCCAAAGACTGGTTCGCCGTTCTGGAACAGGACCCCTCGTCCGTGATCGCGGTCTGGCATAAGGCCTGGGACGACGAGATCGCGGCGTATCGAAACGATATTGCCGGCGACGAGCTCGTTAACGCCCTGATGGCGGAACTCCGGCCCCTCGCTCCCGAACGAAAAGGCGAGCTTTTCCAAGAGGGACCAGCAGCCTTTGCGGCATTTTGCGATGCAAACGAGCCGGCCGAGATGTATGCCGCAGGAAAAGTGCTGGCCGGCATCAATACCAACGCCTACAAAGCCCCTCTTCCGAAAGGAAGCCTGGAACGGTTCAAGGAAAAACGCGAGGTGTTCAAAGAGTTCCCGGCCTGTCCTACAGAATCCGATCCGAGAACGCGGCTCACGCTCGAGATCCTCGCGGCCCTCGGACGGGTCGCCGCTGCCGTCTCTGAAAAAACGGTTCGGGAAAAACAGCAGAGGGGCGTCCTCGACTTCGACGACCTGATCAAAAAGACCCGGGATCTGATCGGAAACGACGCCGTCCAAAAAACGCTCAACGCCAGATACCGGTATATCCTCGTCGACGAGGTCCAGGACAACGACCCGGTCCTGACCGACATCATCCGGATACTCTGCGGCGACCCGAAAGAGAACAACCGGCTGTTCATCGTCGGGGACGCGAAGCAGTCGATCTATCTTTTCCGGGGGGCGGACGTCTCAGGATTCAACGCCTTCCAGACCGTTTTTGCAAACGATCCCGTGGAACTCGACACGAGCTTTAGGACCGTGCCCGAGATAATCCGGCTGGTGAATCACGTGTTTTCGTCCGTGTTTGCGGACCCAAAAGAGATCTGGGAGGCAGGATACGGCGAACTCACCCCCCACCGGGCCGGCCACTCGGGAACGGTGACCCTGATCCGGCTTCCGGCAGGCGAGACCAAGACCGAGTCGATGCGGCGTGAGGCCCGGACCCTCGCGTCCTGGATTTCCGACACGGTTTCCCGCAAAAAAATGAGCGTTTACGATAAAGACGGGACCTGCCGGGCCGCACGGTTCGGCGACATCGCAATCCTCATCGAGACACGGACCCACATGGACAAACTCAGGCACGCTCTGGAGAGCTACGGGGTCCCCTATACCGAGGAGAAGGGATACAGCTTTTATCAAAAGCAGGAGGTCTTCGACTTCACGAACCTCCTGAAGGCGATCGTGTATCCCGAGGGGGACATCCCGCTCTACGGCGTGCTGCGATCCCCCTACTTCGGGATATCCGACGCGGAACTCTGCCGGGCCGCTTCAAACAGCGGGCGGCCGCTGATCTGGCGGCTGCGAACATACGCGACCGCGAATCCCGATTCGAAGATCGGGAAAGCGGTCGAACACCTCGGCCGCTGGCATGCAGAGATCGGGACCGAGCCGTTGGTCCCCTTCCTTTCCCGGCTGATCGCGGAGTCGGGTATCCCGGCGGTCTACGGCGGTCTGCCGTTCGGGCGGGAAGCCACGGCCAATCTGGAAAAGCTTGTCGCAATCGCCCGTTCGCGTTCGATGAACCGGCCGTTTTCGGTGTATGAGTATCTCGGGATCCTGGACACCTGCATGGAGGAGGAGTTCGACGAGCGGGAAGGGACGGTCCCAAGCGATGAGGATGAACGGGTTAAGATCCTCACCGTGCATGCCTCGAAAGGGCTGGAGTATCCGATCCTCGCCCTCTGCTTTGCCGGGACGGGGAACGGCCTGAAGGTTTCGGCCCCGGTGTTCGATGCGAAACTTGGCGTCGGGATCAGGGTCCGGCTCGCGGGCGAAGAGGAGCCCCTTTCGTTCGTGATCGAGTGCCTGAAGCCGGAGATGAAGGCAAAACTGCTTGCCGAGCGGAAACGGCTGTTTTACGTGGCGATGACCCGGGCCCGCGACCATCTGGTGATCTGCGGGACCGACGGGAAGAAGGGGCCGGAGGCGAACTCGTTTCTTGCGATGTATGATGCGGGGATCGGCGGATGTCCGTATCTTCCGGAACTGATCACCGATGTGATCACGGAGCCGGGTGAACTCACCCGGATCCGGCCGAAGGTCCCGGACGACTGGACGGATACCCCTCTGCCGGCAAAGGAGGAGGAGGCCGCACAAAGCCTGACCGCGGCCGTGAGAAATCGGACCACGTCCGCGGCGGAAGAGGCGGCGATGCTTCGCGGAACTGCGCTTCACGAGGTGTTCGAGGGTAAGCCGGCCGAAACAGTGGTGAAACGCTACGGACTTCCTCCCGCGGCGGCAGAAGAGTTTGCGGCGAAGTATGCGGCGTTTCTTGCGTCGGCCGTGATGCAGAATGCGGTAAAAAGCATCTGCGAACAGGAGGTCGCGTATTCCTTCGAGGGGACTCCACTGAACGGAGTGATCGACCGGCTCGTTCAGTATGAGGACAAAAGCTGGATGATCATCGACTACAAGACGGGGCGGCCCTCAAAGAAGGAGCTGGAGAGATACGAGGGCCAGCTCGCGGTGTATTTCCTGTGGGCGAAACGTTTGTTCGGGAAGGATCCAGGTGTGTGTCTGTACTTCGCTGATACAAATGAGGTCGTGTCGTTTACGATGGATGAGGAGCGGGCGAAGGGGCTGGTGGCGGAGAAGGTAGTCTTCGGATAAAACCCGTCCAAACTAAAATGAACCTTTCGTTTGGACGGATATTTTATAATCCTCAAAAACAAACTACCTGCTGAGAAACGTTATGTATATCCATCGGGCAATCGAAGACGTAGTCCTGAAAATAGCAAAGACCTTTCCCGTCCTTCTTGTAACCGGTCCGCGGCAGGTTGGAAAAACAACAATGCTCAGGCATCTGGCAGAAAAAGACCGGACCTACGTCACCTTGGATGATCCCGGAATCTGGGATCTTGCCAAACGCGATCCGGCTCTTTTCTTCCAGCGATTTCCACCGCCGATCCTCATTGACGAGATTCAGTATGCCCCGGAACTTCTGCCCTACATCAAAATGCTGGCGGACTCCTCAAACGAACACGGCGCATTCTGGATAACCGGTTCGCAGGTATTCCATCTCATGAAAAATGTCAGCGAATCACTTGCCGGCCGGGTTGGAATCGTCATTATGCTCGGGATTTCTGCAAAAAAGATCAATAATACCGTATCCTAACCGTTTTCCACAGATCCAAAGTATCTGATGAGAAGAGTGAATCAGACGAAAGTACTGACGGTCATGGAAATCTATGAGCGGATATTCAGAGGTTTCATGCCTGCCCTCTATGCGGAGCCGGATACGGACACAAATATCTATTATCAGTCATATCTCAACACCTATATCCAGAGAGATATCAGGGACCTTACGCAGGTCGCCGATGAACTTGCATTCTACAATTTTATGCGGGCAGTTGCCGCACGGACCGCGAAACCGGTTGTATATGAAGATCTTGCCAGAGATGCAGGCATCTCCGCACCCACGGCAAAAAAATGGCTCTCCCTTCTCATATCCTCCCATATCGTCGTTTTAGTCCAGCCGTATCACAACAACGTGCTGAAAAGAACCATAAAAACGCCCGTTATGCATTTTCTGGGTACCGGCTTGTGTGCCTATCTTCTCAGGTGGGGTTCTCCGGAAACGCTGGAGGCCGGGATCATGTCGGGTGCATTCTTCGAGAGCTAAGTGTTTTCCGAGATATACAAAAGTTATCTGAATGCAGGTGTGGAGCCGCCTCTGTTCTATTACCGGGATAAAGATCAGAAAGAGATCGGTATCCTCATCCTTCAGGATAATACCCTCTATCCGGTCGAGGTCAAGAAGGCGGCATCACCCGGCACCCAGGCAGTCAAACATTTCAAGGTCCTCGAACCGGTCACGGAACCGGAAAAGTTTGGCGAGCTTGCCGAGTTGAAAGCGAATATTGGGAACGGGGTTGTTGTCTGCATGACGAATGATCTCCTGCCGATAGATACGAAGAATTGGTTTGTTCCGGCATGGATCAGCTGATCCGGCAGTCACGCATCCGGTAATTTTTCAAAAAAAAGAGATGATCCCTCACATCGCAAACAGCGGAGCAAGCTTCACCTTCTGCCAGCCCATATCCACCACCTTCATCCAGAGAGTCTCCGTTGCCGGAACAAAAACCACCTGATGGTTCGAGGAGTACGGATATCCCTCGAGATCCGCGTGACGGAAGGTCGCCCCGCCGTCCGCTAAGAGCACATCGCGGATCTGCATCATCTTCGCGGCATCAATCGTCCCCTTCGCTGCCTCCGCCAGGCTCAGCAGATTCGCATATCTGCTCACCGAGTGTGCTGCCGGCGGGGTCGTCAGGGTCCAGCTCGGATCGACAAAGTGGTTCGCCGCTGCAACGACCCCGTCCCGGGTTCGCACCTTCGTCTCATTAAGGCCAGCCTCTAAGACATACACTCCATCCGGGCTGCCGATATCCACGATCCAGGCAAGATCCGGACGGGTCGTCAAAACAGCCGTCTTCAAACCGGAAAGATCCGAGTAATCAAGCATCAGGCGGAAGAACTCCGAGATCAGATCCGGGCGGTCATCCTGACCCACGGGAACAAGACCCGAGTTGTCATCCGCGATAAAGAGCCCGGCGATGTTCATCAGCGTCTCGGGGCGGGCACCCGCCGGGCCGAAGGTCGCAACGCCGTTGCTTCCGTCCGTCGACCGGTACACGGCGAGCACGTAATACTGATTGAACGGCTCCAAAAGATCAGGGAGATCCCAGTTCCGCGAAAGGACGACCGATCCGTCTGTGGTATAATTATTCCAGACGGCAATATAGGAACAGCGAGCCGGCATGGAGATGTACAGGGCCGGGCCGTAGTAGAGGATCGAAACGTCGGCTTCCGAAAGACCGGTCGTCTCGGCCATCCCGCGGGTGATCTCCTTCATCTACTCGAGCTGGAACTGTGTACCAGTTGCCGCATAGCTCCGGAGATAATCGATCGTGTATCCGCGGTTTTCAAGGGCGCTCGTGAGCATTACATACTCAGTGATAAGTTCGGTTTTAATAAGCCCGCCGTACTGCCGGCCCATCTCGCGGTAGGATCCTTCAAGCAGGATCACGGTGTAGTTGCCGGCAATATACCGGTCTCCCCCTTCAAAAGAAGAGACGAAGGTCATCTCGGGGTTGTCCGGCTGCGATAATAAGAGAAAACAGCAGCACGATCAGGAATAACGGTTTTGTCAGAATCATATGAACACTCCACACACAGTCATCAGGAGAATACTCTCACCTGCAAGTATATTATCTCTCCTGAAGGAAGTTACCCCAAGTAAAAAACGATTTTTCGTAACCCATCTCTCTGAGCGACAAGCCTGTTTTTCACTCTTACCGGGGCATTATCGCACCACGCGGTTTGGGATTTATATCATGTCGGGTCTTAGGTTGATTACACATTCCGGGAGTCCCCGCGGAGGAGGTAAGATATGATGAATGATATTCCCAAAACGCTGCAGGAGCAGCTTACTCCGTTATTTTTCAAAAAGGACGTTTATTCTGGGAAGCTCTGTGAAAAGGGAAAGGAGATCCGAAGACTCCAGCTCGAACTGATGAAGGAGGGACAGCCTGCCGAAGAACTACTGAGACGCTCCAGAAGTCTGATCGAGGCAACGACTTATCTTACCACGAAACTGAGAGCTCTGGAGCGGGAGATCGACGGCGTTTTGACCCAGGAACTGCTGATCACTGACAAGAGGGAGAGGGCGGAGGGATGATCCCAAGCCTCACCATATCCTCAGCCGGCGTCGAGATCAGCTGGACCCCAAACTTCTTTACCAGCATGATCAGCATGTCCGGCGAAAGACATGTCGGCAGATTTGGTCCGATCATGATGTTTTTGATGCCCAGCGCCAGCAGAACCAGAAGCACCAGGATCGCCTTCTGCTCATACCACGCGATATTGAACGACAGCGGGAGGTTCTCCACTTCCACATGCAAAACCTTTGCTAACTCCTGGGCGATCACCACTAAGTAATACGCATCATTACACTGCCCGGTATCCAGAACACGGGGGATGCCTTCGATATCGCCGAGATCAAGACGGTTATACCGGTACTTCGCACAGCCTGCCGTAAGAATGACCACGTCATTTGGCAGCACCTTTGCAAACTCCGTGTAATATTCACGCTCCTTGTGCCGGCCGTCGCATTCGGCCATCACGACGAAATGCTTGATCTTCCCCCGATTCACGAGATCGAGGATCTTTGAAGCGAGAGCAAGTACCGCGTCATGACCTGCGCCGGTCACAAGATCCCCGCACTGCAGATCATTCGGCGACCCGCACTTTTTCGCACAGGCGATGATCCGGGAAAAATCCTTCGAGCCATCCTGCTTTTCCGGGATATGGACGGCGTTTGGAAAACCGACCGATCCGGTCGTAAAGATCCGGTCCCGATACTCAGGCGGCGGAGGGATCAGACAGTTCGTCGTAAACAGGATCGGGCCGTTGAACTTGGGGAACTCCTTCTTCTGGTTCGCCCAGGACGTCCCGTAGTTTCCGATCAGATGAGGGAACTTCTTGAAACACGGATGGGCATGGGCGATCAGCATCTCGCCGTGGGTATACACGTCGACGCCGGTCCCGCGGGTCTGGCGAAGCAGCAGAAACAGGTCACGAAAATCGTGACCGGTCACGAGGATGCCGGGATTTTTCCCGACCCGGCCGCTCACCGTCGTGATCTCGGTCGGACCGTAGCGTTTGTTCGCCGAATCGAGAAGTGCGAGCACGGTCGCTCCTACCTTCCCGCATTCCATGACCAGAGCCGCACGCTCCCAAAACGAGTGCTTCTCGAACAGGTAAGCCAGACACCTATAGATGAGGTTCACGACAACCGGATCGGTCATTCCAAGCACCTCGGCATGCGAGTAGTAGGCGGCGATGCCTTTCAGACCAAACAACAGGAGGGAAAACAGGGACCGCTCGTTGTCGTCCTCGATGGAGCAAAGCCCGATCCCTCCGCCAAGCGTTACGATCTCCTCTCTGGATTTCGGAATCCAGGAACATGCCGGCAACTCTCCCGGGACCGGCGGATAGGCATCCCGAAACGCGATCGCCGCGTCCAGATATGCGGCGAACCGGGATTCATCGAAGTTCACGTTCGTCAGGGTCGCAAACAATGCCTCGATCACCAGCCGATCCTGCTCCGGTTTCTCCGGCGGGAGCTTCGATTCCTTTGGCTGATGGATCTTCCGGTAGGCGATCCCCGAGAGAACAAAGTTCACGGCATCCTGATAACAGGCCGTATCGTTCGTTTTACCGCAGACGCCTGCAGCCGTGCAGCCGAGGTTTTTGGCGGTTTCTTCGCAATGCTAACAAAACATTCTGATCTCCTCTCTGCTCAATTCACGAGCTTTCGATACGTGAAAGATGGCGCGCGAAGTATATATAGATTCACCATAGCGAAAAAAATAACGGCAAAACAAACAATTTGTCAAAAAAGACGGCCAAAAAATAGATTTTAGATTCGGGCGGTTACTCGGCGTGCTGATCCGAAGCACGGAACCGGGGAGCGGCAAAGAGTGGCGTGTCGAAAAGGTCAACCGGTCCGGTAAGCCTGCCATTCGCGAGCGAAAAGCCGAGTCCGACCACCGGGATGACCGTTGTTCGAACATTCGACGAATCACAGAGACTCACAGGGCATACGCCCTGCTGGTTTACACTGCGGCGGGCGAACCTCTCGCAGAACGCCGCAACAGACGGGAACTCGCCCTCGGCACGTGTGAGGAAGAGAACCCCGTCTGCGATACAGGCATCGTCCTGATCCCGTCCGGGAGTCATCACCTCGCCCCAGGGCATGAAATCCGATCCGGCGAGAAACAGCAGAAACGGCTCGTTCTCCCTTTCCGGAATCGTCAGCCGGCAGACCGACATCGGGGCGGCGTCACAGAACAGATGACGTTTTTGTGCGATCTCCACGGCTGCGGAGAAGACTGCGGCAATAAGCGTGTCCGGCAGGACGTCCGGATCATGGACCGCGAACAGGACCAGCCGGTCGGCCGTGTGGGTCACGAACGAGTCGGTGAGGATCCCGTCTTCCGCCTTTTTGAGCATCTTTTCCGCCGTCTGGAGGATGTCGGGAAAAACCCGGGTCGTCCCGGAGACCCCGCCGACCGGCTTTGCAAAGACCGAGACCGTCGTATACATGTTCAGCGGATCGCCTCGATCTTCGCGATCATTCCTTTGCTGCCGACATACACGGGCGTCCTCTGATGGACCTTTGTCGGGATGACCTCCAGGGTCGAAGACTCGCCGTTGGAGACTCGCCCGCCTGCCTGGACCGCGAGGAAACCGATCGGGTTGATCTCGAAGACCAGCCGGAGTTTGCCGGAAGCGGACTTCTTCGTCGCAGGATAGGCATACACGCCGCCGTATTCCAGGATCTGGTGGAAATCGGCAACGAAAGAGCCGGAGTACCGGTTCTTCCCGCCTTCACACTCGATCTCGTTCATGTACTGAATGTGTTTCTCGGTCCACTCGGGCCGCAGACCGCCGCTTCCACAGCGTGTGCCTTCAGGGATCCTCACATTCTCTTTTAAGAGGACGTAGGTCCCCTCCTCATTCATCGCAAAGATCGAAACACCGTTTCCAAGCGAGATCGTCAGCGTCGTCAGCGGGCCATACAGCATATAGAATGCGGCGCGAAGCTGGTTCCCCGCCTGAAGAACGTCGCCTTCATAAATCCCGACGATCGTTCCAACGGTCAGATTCACCTTGATCAGCGAGGAGCCGTCGAGAGGGTCCATCACGACCGAATACTTCGCAGAAGAGGACATCTCGGTGATATCCTCCTGTTCTTCGGAAGCAATGGAACGGACAAACCCGCTTTCCTGCAGAACGGAGGTGATTCTGATGTCGGCCCAGGTGTCCATCTCGGCCTGATCCTCGCCGGAAGAGTTCATGGAGCCCGCATAATTCTGGTTGCTGATAAACGCGGAACGGATCGGTCCTGCCTGATCCGCGATCAGCATGATTATTTTTCCCAAATCCTCAGGGGCATGTGAGGCGGAAAGATACTCCTGCAAGGTTTTCATCGTACCTATAATATGCGTTTCTGAAGCAAAAAAACGTATCATGACGGCAGGAACGAAACCGACGACGAACTTCCCTACGGAGGGATCGAAGCCTGTGAAAAGAAAAAAAAAAGAATGCCGCCGAGTTGTCAGGACATAGTCCTGCGGGGGCTAAAATGGGCTTGGCTTACGCCAGCACTTCGGAGACGACGGCGGACCAGTCGCCGTCGCAGATCACATTCAGCAGATAGTTGCCGGACTTAGTGATTGGGACGATGATCGTGTCATTATAGGTGCCCCGATGGTAGGCAAGCGGCTCTTCGAAGGTGTTCGTTTTGTCCATGACCGGGTTGCCGTCGTAATCCATCAGGTGGACTTCAACATCAGTGTTGTTTGCGGCTTTGATCGCAAAGGAAACGTTGCCTTTGTTGATCATGAAGAAAGGTGTTGCTGCGTTGCCGATACCCGTGAAGGTCTGGGGAGGAACACCGTCGATTTGCTGAGGGAAGGTAAAGTCTGCTTTCCATGCCCCGATCGCGTTGATGGTCAGAGTCGGCTTTCCGTCGGTCACGAGAGCATAGGTCCAGACCCAACCATCAGCGGTTTTGGCGGATGCTGCCGCGACGTCCGTGTATCTTCCCTGGATCGAGATACCCAGGTCTTTGGTATCAACGGAGACATCGGTGATGTTGGCGTTGGCCTGGGTGATCGTAAGGGTATAGACCCCGGCAGGAAGTTCGATGGCGATACTTTTGTTTCCGGTCTCGGAGAAGGAGGTGCCGGGTGTTGTTGTGGGAGTTCCAACGCAGCCTGCCGTGATGACCAGGCCAACGAGGGCCAGAGCCAGCAGAAGCGCCTGAAATGTGAGGGTCTTTCTTATAGGGAGTATATCGGCTGGAAGAATATTTTAGAGTTTGGAAAGAATCTCCTCCCATGAGGCGGCAAAAATATGGTAAAAATGATTTTTTTAAAAAATGGGAAGATCCCGTTTTCATGCGGCGGCAGAAGGGATTTCCTCTCCGGTATCCTCGGAGAAAACGGATCCGTCCGATCCAAACGAGATTTCAGTTGCCCTGAACCAGGCCGTTACCTCATCGCAGATCTCACCGGTCTCTTCGGTCTCGATCAGATCTTCTCTGAAAAACGGACTTAATTCAGCATGTTCCGGGATCTCCTGCGGAGCGGTAAAACTGATATGCACAAGATGGGGATACACGCTGAAAGGATCCTGCGCAAGAACGCATATCTCCTCATCCTCAACTGCCGCCACGGGAATGATGAGAAACATTACTGCAAACAATAATGCGAGTGTTTTCGAGGTGATATTCATGATGAAAATTCCTAAGTGAGAACATCTACCAACCCATTTTTTTAACGCGAATCATGATTTAAGGAAGATTGGCTACATCCCTACACCCTCATCTCCCCAAAAAAAGAAAAATACCAATTATTACTTGACGTTTTTTTTAATTTACACTCTGTTTTGAATCGTTTTCACCTGATAGATATTATAACAAAATGCAGCCAGCATATTTTTCACTCGTACTCTTTGTAGTGTTGTTACCTTCACCAACCCTGCATGAAAAACATTTTTGATCACTGCATAGGGTCTCTCGTCCTTTGATCTCTTCCTACTTATTCTCAGATTTCTCAGTTTATCTCGTATGCCAATGGGATGCCCTCTCGCTCCCCTTTTCATTGTGGCACTATATCCCTTGCATTGTGCTCCCTGATATCCCCGATCCCGATAGACCACTTCCCTTTTTCTGACAGATCCACCTGACTATCATGAACATTTGCCGTGGTGGTTTCAATGCGTCGAATAAGATCGTGTGTCGTATTCATGATGGTATGAAGTTTATACCCATAGTGCATTTTGCCGTTCTTGGACATGATTTTTCCATCTTTATCCCGTCGTTTTTTTGCCTGCTCTCCTCGCGGCGTGTCTTTCTTACAATGACCAGGTTCAGCATATACAAACGTTGCATCCTGGATCATACCTTGTTCAATTTTGAGACCTTTCAGGTCAAGTTGTCTCTGAAACTCCTGCCAAACCAATGTATCAACGCCAGATTCGGACATGCGCTCCCGAAATAACCAGATCGTTGAATTGTCGGGTATTTTGTCAGGACAGCCAAGAAAATGCCAAAAGGAGAGACGATCATAGATTTCACGTTCAACGGCGAGATCAGACAGACTATACCAGACTTCCAGAAGCTGAATCTTGAACATGAGAATTACATCAACATTGGGATGACCGCCATTGCCGGATTTATTTGTATACATGGATTCAAGAATAGGGCGAAACACATCCCAATCAAGTGTTTTACCAACATCGGAGAGACGGTCGCCAAGTTTTTCATAACGTTCGTGATATGCTTGGTTGAGACCAAAGCTGCTGAAAGTCCCCATACATACTACTCAACGTATGAAAAGAAAGTACTTTCTGTCGAAAAAAAGGTTGTTAGAAATTCTCAGTGTTATGAATACATTCCTTCCGGGAGGGGTATGATCTTCTGGGTGCGTCCCTTTTTGACCGCCTCGATCGCTTTGGTGAAGTCGTCCCCGCTGACCTTCGTCCTGCCGGTCCGAACGGCGTTCATGCCGGCTTCCACGCAGATGGCCATCAGCTCCGATCCGTTCATATTCGGAGTTTCGGCCGCGACCTTTTCGAGAGAGACGCTCTTTGAAAGATGCATCTTCTGCGTGTGGATCGCAAGGATCATTGCCCGTCCCTCTTCGTCCGGGAGCGGGAACTCAATGATCCGGTCGAACCGTCCTGGTCGAAGCAGCGCCTGATCGAGGATATCCATCCGGTTCGTGGCCGCGATGATCTTTACGTTCCCCCGCGTATTGAAGCCGTCAAGCTCGGACAAAAGCTGCATCAGGGTCCGGTTCACTTCGTGATCGCCTGCAGAGTAGGCATCGTTGCTTCTTGACGAACCGATCGCGTCGATCTCGTCGATGAAAATAATCGCAGGGGCCCTTTCCCGTGCGATAGCGAAGAGCTCTCTGACGAGCCGAGCTCCTTCGCCGATATACTTCTGCACGAGTTCGGAACCGACGACCCGGATGAAGGCAGCGTTCGTCTCATGAGAGACCGCTTTTGCAAGCAGGGTCTTGCCGGTCCCCGGCGGCCCGACGAGAAGCACGCCTTTCGGCGGCTCTATACCCACTTTTGCGAACAGGTCCGGTTTCAGGAGCGGCAGCTCCACTGCTTCGCGTAAGAGGGTCTTCTGGAATTCCAGCCCGCCGATATCGGCGTAGCTGACGTTCGGCGCCGTTTCGACCTCCATACCGGAGATCGCGGTGTCGTATTTGTTCGGCAGGACCTCCACGAGAATGAACGACTGCGGATGCAGAGCACACTGCCTTCCGGGAATTATCTCTTTTGGGTTGACCGTCTCGCTCACTTTCGAGAGGAACTGCGGGCCGGTCGTGCTCCTCACGATCACCCGTTCATCCGACGCGAGGGATTCGATCGTCCCGATCACGAGCGGCGGGGTGCGGTACTGTTCCAGATCGCCTTTCAGCCGTTTCGCCTCGCGTTTATACTGATCCCTTTCAGATTCCGTTGCCGCCGCCTGCAGCCTGAGCTGTCTGACTGTTTCCCGCAGTTCGTAGTTGCGGCTTTCCAGGGCAATGTTGGTTTTTCTGAGCTGTGCAAGCTCATCCGACGGCATAACCGGTTCGACGGAGATGATCGGCTTGATCACGTCCTGATTGTCATCCTGCCCAGATTCAGTCATAAAAATACCCCTATGTTTGGTATATCTGATGAAGGTAGTAAAGTAGCTTTCGAAAGGATACATTTAGATGCTGCGGATTTTTCCCGCATTTTCGCTTTCGTTTCCGGCCATTCACCGGCTTAGGGTATTACCGGATAGGAAAAGGGTTAATGTATGCGAGGGAAAATATAGATGAGCGAGTATATTATGCAGACAGAATATTGTGAGTTATGCGGGGTAGCACTGAGTAAGAAAGGCAAACTGGTGCAGATCGAGGGAGCAAAGCCGATGAGAGTTTGCGACAAGTGTGCCAAACTCGGGACCGAGGTCCAGGCTCCCCGTGCTCCGGTCCAGTCGTTCGGCCGCCCGGTGATTACCACGAAGGCCCCTGCTCAGTCTCGCGGAGCTCAGCAGGCGAACCGCAAGCGGGATATGTTCGATTTCATCGAGGGCGATATCTTTGAGGATTACCCCCAGCGGATCGCAGCCGCAAGGCTCACCAAGGGTTTTACCCAGAAGGATCTTGCCTTCGTTTTGAAGATGCAGGAAGGCGATATCAAAAAGTTCGAGCGCGGCGACCGTGCCCCGACAGAGGCCGAACGCAAGAAGCTCGAGAAGGAACTCGATATCGTTCTTCTTGATTCCGAGAACGATGACGACAAACTCCAGGCAGGCGGCGTTGCGTCCACGACGCTGGGCGATGTTCTTCAGGTGAAGAGGAAGTAATGTCGTCTCCGCTTATCCTGGTGAACTTCAAATCATACCGCGAAGGAGCGGGTAATGCGGCAGGACAGATAGGTTCGGCCGCGGAACTCGTTATGCAAGAGTCAGGGGTGACGATCGGTGTCGCTCCGCAGTTTGTTGAGCTTCACCCGTTCTGCAAGCATTACGAGATCCCGGTGTATGCCCAGCACATCGATGCGGTGGAAGGAGCGTTCACCGGCCGGATCCCTGCATTCACCGTGCGGGCAGCCGGCTGCGTCGGGTCGCTGATCAATCACTCGGAAAGGAGACTCACGATCGCGGAGATCGAGGCATGCGTGGAGGCGGCGAAGTTCAATCATCTGGAGTCGGTTGTCTGCACGAACAATGTGGGCGTCTCGGCCGCGGCCGCGGCGTTTTCGCCGATGTATGTGGCAGTCGAGCCGCCGGAGCTGATCGGCTCCGATATTTCGGTTGCAAAGGCGGATCCGGATATCATCAAAAACTCGGTCGCTGCAGTAAAAAGGATCAGCCCGGATGTGAAGGTCCTCTGCGGTGCCGGGATCCAGTCGGGCGAGTGCGTGAAGACGGCCATCGATCTTGGAGCAGACGGCGTTCTGCTTGCGTCAAGCGTTGTGAAGGCAAAAGATCCGGAGGCCGTGCTCCGCGATCTGGTGTCTTTGCTGTAATCCCTGAATCAAACTCAAATACAACTCAAATACTTTTTTTGCATTCGTCTTTGAAAAAAGGAGGTCGGCGTGATCATTCCGCGAAGAGGGGTGCGAGGTTCAATTCCTGCCAGTCATTGTCCACTACTTTTATCCAGAGCGTTTCACCAGCCGGGATGAAGACGATCTGGTGATTCGAGGAACAGGGAATCCCGTCGAAAACCGTGTGGGTGAAGGTCGCTCCGCCGTCTTCGTAGGCGACGTCCCGGATAGCGACCATCTTTTCGCCGTCGATGGTTCCTTTGGCTTCTTCCGCCTGCCTGATCAGGTTGTCGTACCGGATGACGGAGTTTGGTTCGGGGACAATACCGGTCCAGGAGGGATCGACAAAGTGATTTGCCGCGGCGATGATCCCGTCGCCGGTCCGCTGTTTCGGCTCGACGAGGCCGATTTCATAGACGTATGACCCGGTCGGTCCGGCGGCATCGACGATGATGGTCCCGCCCGGACGAAGCGCCCAGATGCCTGCGTCGAGGCCGTCAAGGTCCGAGAAGTCGAGCATCAGGCCGAAGAGGGCGGCGAGGATCTCCAGCCGGTTTTCCGGTGCGGAAATTCCCTGTCCCGAGGCGTCGTCGGAGATGTAGAGCCCTCTGCTGTTCATCAGGGTTTCCGGGGCCGCGGCGGCCGGCGAGAATGCGGCAACGCCGTTGCTTCCGTCGGTCGGGTTGTAGACAGCAAGGACGTAATACGGGTTGAACGGTTCGAGTTCGTCGGCGGTGTCCCAGTTCCGCGAGACGACGACGGATCCGTTGACGGTGTATTCGTCCCATACGGCGAGGTAGGAGCAGGCGTATGGCGTGGTCAGGTAGAGGATCGGGCCGTAGTAGAGGACATAGGCGTCGTCTTCGATCAGGCCGGTGACCTCGGCCATGCCGCGGTAGATCTCTTTGATCCGTTCCGGCAGGAACTTTTCGTTATCCCGGACCAGGGACCTAATCTCGTCGATGTTGTAGTCTCTGGCCTGGAGGTCCGTGGTTATCATCGCATACTCGACGAGCAGTTCGTCTTTCATGAGGCCGCCTTACTGCCGCCCCATCTCCCGGTAGTTTCCGTTCAGGACGACGATGGTGTAGTTCCCGGCAAGATACCGGTCGCCGTTTTCATACGAGGATACGAACTGCAGGGAGGAGTTCCCGGTGGTGTCCTGCTGGCCGATTAAGGGGGCAATGCAGCCCGAGACCAGTATCGCCGCAAAGAGTCCGGCGATGATGAGGGTCATGGTATATTTCGTGGAAATGATCACACCTTCTGTGGATAATTTGCAGTATTTCCTTTTAAGGTATTTACGGGTTTTGTATAGCGGCTCCCCTTTAGGGGGGCTTAGCTGAGCAAGTCGACAGATTTGTGAGGGTGGGGTGGTCGACCCACAGTCGCAAAACCCCTTCGATGTTTTGCTCCGCTGAGGTTGCCCCTTCGGGTCAACCCGCGTTCCAAATCATTCATACCCTTTCACAAACAACATATCATCAATATGGTCTCTCCAAAAAAACTCACTCCTGCCATGGAACAGGTCAAAACATTCAAGGAAAAATACCCTGACTGTATCCTTTTCATGCGGATGGGTGACTTTTACGAGACATTCTTCGAAGACGCCGAGATATGTGCCCGCGAACTCGACATCGTCCAGACCTCCCGATCCAAAGATCCAGACGGGGTCCCCATCCCCCTTGCCGGCATCCCTTACCACGCAGTCGACCTCTACCTCCCCAGAATGATCCGCAAAGGATACAAAGTCGCCGTCTGCGAACAGGTCGAGGACCCCAAATTCGCAAAAGGCGTCGTAAAGCGGGACGTCGTCCGGGTCGTCACTCTGGGAACGGCGATCGACGCCGACGTCATCCCCGGATCCACCGCCCACTATCTTATGGCACTCTGCCTCAACGCGAAAAAAAACGTCATGGGTCTTTCCTTCCTCGACATCACCACCGGCGAATTTTTCGTCAGGGAGATCACCTTCGAGCCGGGATTCTCCACCCTCGCCACCGAAATAGAACAATACAATCCCCTCGAGATCCTTGTCCCGCAGGGCATCTCAGCAGACCTCATCGCCTATCTCGCCTCCACCTGCAGGGTCCTCACTCCCGGCCACTCAGGTCTCTTCGTTGACGGCGTCGACGAACTCACCGCCGCATTCGGTGTCTCCTCTCTTGACGGATTTGACATCAGCTCCATGGAGTGCACGAACGCCGCGGCCGCAGCCCTTCGCTATGCGAAGGAGACCCAGAAGACCGACCTCCCCCACATACACGGATTCTCTAGGAAGTACTCAAACGACGCCATGATTCTGGACGCGATAACGCTCCGGAACCTCGAGATCCTCAATCCCCTTCGCGGCGATCGAAACGACACTACGCTTTTCGGTTTCCTCAACCGGACAAAGACCCCTATGGGAAGCCGGGTTCTTCGAAGCACTATAACCCGGCCTCTCACCTCGCCGGAAAAGATCAACTACCGGCTTGATGCCGTCGGATTTTTCACCCAAAGACCCGTCCTCCTTTCCGGTGTTCGGGCACTCCTCTCCCGATTCACCGACATTGAGAGGATCGCCGGCCGGATCGCCTACGGCAATGCCTCGCCCCGCGACCTTCTCGCCCTCGCTTCGAGTCTGAACGCTATCCCCGGACTCACCGCCGACCTCTGTGGCGCCGAAGGTCTCCTCAAAGACGAACTCGAGCAGATCCCTGCCTTTGCCGGCATCGCCGACCTGATCCATTCCGCGATCGTCGACGAGCCGCCACTTTTCTACAAAAACGGCGGCGTCATCAGGGAAGGATACAGCACCGACCTTGATCAAATCAGACACATCGTCACAAACGGCCGTGACTGGATCGCCGAACTCCAGCAGAGCGAACGGGAACGCACCGGTATCCGTTCCCTTAAGATCGCCTACAACAACGTGTTCGGCTACTACATCGAGATCACCAAGGCGAACCTCCATCTCGTTCCCGATACCTATGAACGCAAACAGACCACTGCAAACGGCGAGCGGTTCACGATCCCCGCACTCCGCGAACGAGAAGCGGTGATGGCCCAGGCCGACGACCGGGTTCTCGCTCTCGAGATATCGCTCTTCGAATCGCTTCTGACGCATCTCTCGGAGTTCGTCCGGGCACTCCAGCAGGCGTCCCGCTCGATCGGCACGATCGACATGATCGCCGCCTTCGCCGACCTCTCGCTTTCCGGAAACTATGTCCGACCCGAACTCGTTCCCGAAACGGAACTCCTCATCCGTGACGGCCGCCACCCGATCGTCGAAAACACCGTTCCCGGGGGCTATGTCCCAAACGACACCGAGATGAGTTCGATCGGCCAGCAGATCCTGATCCTCACCGGCGCCAACATGGCCGGTAAATCCACCTACATGCGAAGCGTCGCTCTCATCTGCATCATGGCCCAGACCGGCTGCTTCGTTCCGGCATCCTTTGCCAGGATCGGGATCGTCGACCGGGTCTTTACCCGGGTCGGGGCATCCGACGACCTTGCTGGCGGGCAGAGCACGTTCATGGTCGAGATGCTCGAACTTGCGAACATCCTCAACAATGCGACCGATCAAAGCCTGATCCTTCTGGATGAGATCGGCAGGGGGACGAGCACCGTCGACGGATATGCGATCGCCCGGGCCGTACTCGAATATCTGAACGGCAAAGGAGGATCCGGTCCCCGCACGCTGTTTGCGACCCACTTCCATCAGCTGATCGGGATGGAGTCCGAGCTTCGGCGTGTGCGAAACTACCACTTCGCGGTAAAAGAGGATCAGCACGACATCACGTTCCTTCGAAAACTCATCCCCGGCGCGACGGATCGAAGCTACGGTATCCATGTCGCCAAGATCGCCGGCGTCCCGAAAAAGGTCCTAGTTCGTGCGTCCGACCTCCTCAGAGAGGCCCTCACGCAGGATGCGTCCTCCGGCGGGACGAAATACTACACGCAGATGCTTTTAACCGACGCCGAGCCGCCCCCGTCCGCCGTCGAGGAGCGGATACGCGACGCCGATCCTAACATGATGACCCCCATGCAGGCGCTTATGTTCATCACCGAACTCAAAGCCCTGCTGGAGAAGAAATGAGCCGGGTCAAAATCCTCGACGAGGAGACGATCAGCCATATTGCGGCAGGCGAAGTGGTCGAGCGTGCCGCGTCCGTCGTGAAAGAACTCGTCGAAAACGCCGTGGATGCGGATGCACAAATCATCCGGATCGGCATTTCGGCCGACAAAACCGGGATCACCCGGATATCCGTCACGGACGACGGGGTCGGGATGGACTTCGACGACGCTCTTCTGGCATTCCGCCAGCATGCGACAAGCAAGATATCCCGCCCCGAAGATCTCGACGGGATCACCAAGCTCGGGTTCCGCGGCGAGGCTCTCGCCAGCATCGCGGCGATCTCGAAGGTGACCTTCACGACAAAGGAACGGAGTTCTCCCACCCCGGAAGCGGCCCGCGTGGTGATCCACGGCGGAGAGCTGATCTCGCACGCCGCGGTCGGTGCCCCGGAAGGAACGAGCATGATCGTCGAGGCTCTCTTTTACAACACTCCCGCCCGGCGCAAGTTCCAGAAGTCCGTTCCAACGGAGTTGTCCCACGTGTATGACATGGTCGAGAGGATCGCCCTTTCGAACCGGCACATCTCGTTTGTTCTGCTGTACAACGGGAAGGAACGGTTCCAGACGTTTGGCACAGGCTCGTACCCGGACGTGATCGCGGCGGTGTTCGGCTCATCCTTTTCCAAGGAACTGACCCCGGTCTCCGGCAGTTTCGGCACGGTGAAAATCGATGGCTGGATCACGCGACCCGGCTCCGAGATGAAGACGACCCAGACGCGGTTTTATCTCTCGATCAACGGCCGGCAGGTGACGTCCCGTCAGCTCCAGTGGGCGATCCGCGCAGGATACGGCACGCTTCTTCCAAAGGGTATGTATCCGGCGGCGTTTCTCGATGTCGTCCTCGATCCGCGGGACGTCGACGTGAACGTGCACCCGACGAAGCGGGAGGTCCGCCTATCCCGCGAGAGGGAAGTGATGCGGTTCATTCAGGACGCGGTCTATTCATCGCTACATGAAGAGCGGGTATTTTCCACCGCCCCCGCGCCCATTCGCGAGATCGTCGTCACGACCCTCCCGGCAGATATCGTTGGCGAGCCTATGCCTGTATATGCCGGGAAACGGGAGACAAGACAGTCCCCTCTCAAACAGACGGAAAAGCAGCTGCGGCGGACCGAAACTCATGATCTGCTGGAAAACGACCTGTTCGTTCCCGAAGTCCTCGGTCAGATCGGGGACACCTACATTCTTGCGAAGAACGAGTCCGGTGACCTGATCGTTGTCGATCAGCATGCGGCCCATGAGCGGATCATGTATGATCAGCTTCTCGCCCGCGCCTCGTCTGCGGAGTCCGGGCAGGAACTGATCGTTCCGCTCCCGATCACGCTCTCGAAAAAGGAGATCGCCGCCCTTCCCGACCTGCTGGATGTCCTCGCTTCCGCGGGATATCTTCTCGAACCATTCGGGAAAGACGTCTGGATGGTCCGTTCCGTTCCGGTTGTCTCCTCGAAACTCGGCGACCCGGACGTCATCCACGCGATCCTGGAAGCGGCGCTGGACGGGGTGGGGAACACCGACGAGGTCCTTGACAGGGTGCTGAAGACCGCCGCGTGCCGTGCTGTCGTCAAAGGGAACACGCCGCTCACCGTCGAGCAGATGCAGCGTCTCTTACGCCAGCTCATGGCGACAAAATCCCCGTACACCTGTCCTCACGGACGACCGACAACTATCGTTCTTTCAAAATCGCGGTTGGCTGGGATGTTTCTGAGAACATAATTTAAATCAGGACTCCTCCTGATTTTTGTTTTGATTCTGGGGTGCGGGTAAGTGACTGCGGGGTGAGCCTTTAGGCTCGCCCCGCAGTCACTTCCCCGCATCCCAGAATCAAGAAAAGGGATTGTTCATCTATTTTTGCAGAAAAAAGACATGCAAGATAAGAAAAAACCCGCATGCAAGTGAGCGAAGTGAAACGGAGAGCAAACCGAAGGTTTGCGAACGGTTTTTTTCCTCAGCATTTGTCCAAGAGCCAAAAGCTCTTGAGATGTCTCACGAGCTTTCAACTCGTGGACTTTTCCAGAGAGGGTGCGATTCGCGTTAATTCGCGGAGGCGTGCAAGCCGAAGGCTTGCGTGCCGTCTCAAATTAGCAAAGCTCATTTGGGCTTATTGGCGGTTAAATAACCTCATGTTTCCAAACCCGGCCTTACCCCTCCCGAATTGAATTCACAACCACACCGCGTAAGTCCTATTAAAAAAAGGTTCGCCGGGCGGTGCAGCATTCTGCACCCCCTATCGTTTTTTCAGCATGCGGCAGGCGCTTCGTCGCTGTCGATTCTCAGCTTCTTCGTCTTCCATCCTCCGCGCATGTAGAAGAACAGATCGAAACATAACATCACGACCGTTCCGCAGACGACTGCATACCATATATACTGGATCGAATACCCGCTGAAGGCGAAGTATATGGCAAGACCGACCTGCACGATCAACTGGCCGGCGATCGCCGAGTACATCCCCGGATGCGTCATACCGGCGCCGTTCATCGCAAAACCCATTGTCATGGCGATCGCCACGAGGAAATAGGAAAGCGGCACGATCTGCATAAACATCGTGCCATCCGCAAGCGACTCGCCGGTTGCCCCGAAGAACTTCAGGAACTCCGTCGCAAAGACCAGATACAGCGCCGCAACGCAGACCATGAATACCGCATTGGCTGCCGCCGCATACTTCACCGTTTTTACCGCCCGCTCGACTTTCCCTGCCCCGAGATTCTGACCAACCATGACGGCGACCCCCGTACAAAGTCCCATCACGATGATCAGTCCCATCATATCGAGCCTCAGGCAGATACCGTATGCCGCCACCGCGGCCGTTCCATAGACTGCAATGATCGTCGTCATGGACAGAAACGCCACGCTTCTGATCCCGCTCTGGATAGCCAACGGTATCGCGATCACCACGATATCCTTGATAAGCTTCGGCTCGAACGTCCACTTCTTCGGGAACTTGATCGGACTGTTCTTCTTTGACGGCAGAAGATACATCACGCCGATCAGAAGCATCACTCCTATCGCCCTTGATAGAAGCGACGCATACGCCGAACCGGCGATCCCGCATTCAGGCAGGCCGCCGAGACCCAGAATAAGGGTCGGGTTCAGGATAATATTCACTACATTGACCCCAAGCATCACATACATGGGCGTTCTTGAATCCCCTGTACTCTGAAAAACCGTTGTCAGCGTAATCAGGATCACCATTACAAAGAGTCCCATCAGCATCGGCGTAAGGAATTTCGCTCCTTCCGCCGCGACCTCGGGATACGCTCCCATCAGCAAAAGCAGATTCTCCGAAAAGAAAAAGCCTATCACTGCAAGGATCGCGGAAAATCCGAGCGCCAGATAGAGGGAATGCAGCAGGATGACCTGGATACGTTCAAACTTCTCTGAACCGTATGCCCTTGATACGAATGCCGCCGTGGCCGTCACAATGCCGAAAATCACCGTGGTCAGGACCATTAAAACCATGATACTCATGGTCCCGCCCGCGATGGACACATCTCCCAGTTTCCCGATGAAATACATGTCCACGACTTCCAGAACGCTCTGAAGAAGATTACTGATGATAATCGGAAGCGCCACTATTATGAGGGCTTTTCCGACCGGTCCTTCAGTAAGGAAATTGCTGGATTCTTTCATCGTCACAGTATCATATTTAAGGAACCGGTACGATAATAAAGCTTGATATAATACTTCAAAAATAAGTAGATACTTACGTTTGGAATTCGGATTTTTTAATTAAAAAAAGACTAATTTGATGTTTTGAGGACAGCTTACTCCGCGCTTTCCTCTCTCTCCATTTTGTCCTCTTTATTCGTCAGAAATGCGGCAACATCCCGATCTTCCCGTCCGAGATAGATCATTGCAACCGTAAGGCCGAGGATCACGATCGTCGTTCCGATGATGTCGATAAACGTTAGATCGGTCACCAGAAGTCTTCGGACCATAGTCGTGACGCCCGCTATCAGAATAGGTCTGATAAGTACGCGCCCCGCACGCACGTAGGACTGCACCATATCGATCAGGGTTGCGATAACGATGATCAGAAGGATACCCTGCAGCACGTTCGTGAGGGACTCCTGCGTGGGGCTTTCCAGCGCAATACGGATCATACCAAGGGTCTCGATCGTGCCTATAATGGCTGTAATTATCAAAAGAGCTGCAATTAGGACGTAGATTGCGATCGTGACCAGGCTGCATCCTTTCACCAGAATCCGCTGGGTCCGCGGGAACATATCCATATCTGCCATAATTTAAGTAGAATACTGTTCTATTTGTAAGTAATAAAACAGTTCCATAGTTCGAACCGGGCATGGATGATGCAAATAGTCATCTTTATATATCAATACATCGTTTTATTACCGCTGTTTCCTAGATGAAACACAAGGGCCAGTAGATCAGTCAGGCAGATCGTCGGACTTTTAATCCGCAGGTCGGGGGTTCAACTCCCTCCTGGCCCGCTTCACGACTTCGGGTTTTTTGACAAGGGAAAATGCTTATAGCATGCCTTATCTCATTTTATTCGATGCGTGCATATCATCCATCATCACTCCACCGGCGAATGTATTCCCATTGGGCCATTCACAAGCCAAAGAACCAGACTTTTAAAAATTGAACCAGCTACCTGAAAGAATCAGCAGCAAGACCCCGTATTCACACGAATCTGATTAGGAGCTACATGACAAGACTCAATGTATTACTGCATGAGATGGTCCCCGACCATCAGATCATGACCGACGAAGACGTCAAAAATCTTCTCGTAACCTTCGACATTACGGAAGACCACCTTCCAAAAATCTATCATGATGACCCGGCCGTAAAAGCCTGCGGCGCAAAACCCGGAAACGTCATTACGATCGTAAGAAAGAGCCAGACAGCAGGCGAAGCCACGTCGTACCGCCTTGTTGTAAGAAGGCCCAAAAAATAATCGGAGGAAAAAATTATGATCGACAGAAGTGTATTATCAGGCGCGTATTTTTCCCAGGAACATGTTGCACGCCACCAGCTGGACTCCTATAACAATTTTGTCCAGTTCAACCTCCAGAAAGTCGTAGACGAACAGCGTATCGTCGAGACCGAAATCGTCAACAGAGGAAAGAACCAGGAGGCCG
The DNA here is from genome assembly GCA_965229365.1 of Methanocorpusculum sp. GTDB lineage: Archaea > Halobacteriota > Methanomicrobia > Methanomicrobiales > Methanocorpusculaceae > Methanocorpusculum. The sequence continues at coordinate 1,586,710 of OZ245878.1, forward strand.
TATGGGTCGAACTGGGAAAGATCCGTGTTGAAAAACCCATCGTCAGGGAAGCAGACGGTTCGCAGAGCAAGCTCTATCCGGCTGAAGCCCGCCTAAGAAACCTTTCCTATGCGGCCCCGATGATCCTTGAAATGACCCTTCACCAGGGAGACAAAGTCTATCCGGTCCAGGAAACCACCATCGGTCAGCTTCCGGTCATGATCGGTAGTCAGGTCTGCAACCTCTGCGGTCTTTCCCAGCAGGAGAGGACCGAACAGGGCGAAGATCCAAGCGACCCCGGAGGATACTTCATCGTCAACGGAACCGAACGCGTTCTGATGACGCTCGAGGATCTTGCCAGCAACAAGATCATGACCGAGTTCACCGAGAGATACAACGAACAAATCCACGTATCCAAAGTGTTCTCCCAGTTCCGCGGCTACCGCGCTCTCGTCGTTGTCGAGAAAAACAAGAAGAACCTTCTCGACGTCTCCTTCCCGAGCGTTGCCGGTCACCTGCGGTTTGCGGACCTCATGCGTGCGCTTGGCCTCGAGTCCGATGAAGAGATCGTTTCAGCAGTTTCCCTGTCGGAAGACGTCCTCACCTACATGATGCAGAACCTCGAAGAAAGCGAGTGCGCGACCGTCGAGGATGGTGTCATGTATGTCGGTAAGAAACTTGCACCCAACCAGACCAAGGATTACCAGAGAAAACGCGCGGAGTTCGTTTTGGACAGCTACCTCCTGCCGCACTTAAACTATGCCATCCCCGGATCCTTAAAGCCCGGAGACGAAGGCTACGAAGTGTATGCCAAGGATGTCCGGATCGCCAAAGCCGAATTCCTCGGCAGAATGGCAGAGGCATGTTTCGATCTCGCACTCAACAAGAGGAGAATCGACGACAAAGATCACTACTCCAACAAGCGTCTGAAGCTTGCCGGTGATCTGATGGAAGATCTGTTCCGTATCTCGCTGAACAGACTCACCCGCGATGTCAAGTATCAGCTTGAACGCGCGAGCATGAGACACAGAGAACTCGCGATCGGAACCGTCGTCCGTGCGGATGTCTTAACCGAACGCCTGATCCACCCGCTCGCAACCGGAAACTGGGTCGGCGGAAGGACCGGTGTATCCCAGCTTATGGACCGCGTTGACCACATGTCGGTCATTTCCCACCTTCGAAGAGTCATCTCTCCACTGTCCAGATCCCAGCCCCACTTCGAGGCCCGTGATCTGCACCCGACCCAGTGGGGACGCATATGTCCGTCCGAAACGCCGGAAGGACCGAACTGCGGTTTAGTGAAAAACTTTGCCCAGCTTGTCGAGATCAGTAAAGGAACCGACGAGGATGAAGTCCTCCGTATAATACAGGGCATGAAAATCCAGCCAATCAGGAGCGAATAAAATGGAAAAGAAAATGGCACGTGTATTCGTGGACGGCGCTTTGATTGGAAAAGTCGATGATGCTTTCGGGTTCACCAGAAACTTCAGACAGATGCGTAGATCAGGGCACGTCTCGACCGAAGTCAATATCTCACACAAAGATTACAGTAACGAGATCGTCATCAATACCGACCGCGGACGGGCCCGCAGACCCCTGATCGTTGTCGAAAACGGCGTCCCGGCAGTCACCCCCGAAGATATCGAAATCGTCAGATCCGGTGCAGAAGACTTTATGGCCCTGGTTTCCCAGGGTAAAATCGAGTTCATCGATGCGGAAGAGGAGGATGACCTCTTTATCGCTGTGCAGGAATCCGATCTGACTCCCGAACACACCCACCTTGAAATCGATCCGTCTCTTATCCTCGGTATCGGAGCAGCACACGTTCCGTTCCCGGAACACAACGCATCGCCGCGTGTTACGATGGGTGCAGGTATGATCAAACAGGCACTGGGTTTTGCCCAGGCAAACATGAAGCTGCGGCCCGATACCCGCGGTCATATGCTTCACTATGCCCAGGTCCCGATGGTGCACACGCAGGCAGCCGAACTTATCGGCTCTGACAACCGCCCGCAAGGTCAGAACTTCTGTGTGGCTATCATCTCCTACGAAGGATACAATATTGAAGATGCACTCATCTTCAACAAAGCATCTGTCGAACGCGGAGTAGGCCGTTCCCACTTCTTCAGAACCTATGAAGGAGAGGAACGCAGATATCCCGGAGGACAGGTCGACAGGATCGAGCTGCCCGAAGAGGATGTCCATGGTTCCCACGGAATCGGCTCCTACGCAAACCTCGACATCGACGGAATCATCAATCCCGAGACCGTCGTCAATGAAAAAGAAGTTCTCATCGGCAAGACCTCTCCGCCCCGTTTCCTCGAGGAACCGACCGGAGAACTCATCGCCGTTGAAAAACGCCGCGACACGTCCATCACGATGAGAAGCAACGAGACCGGTATCGTCGACACCGTCATCATTACCGAGTCCGAAAACTCCTCCCGCCTCGTCAAAGTCAGAACACGCGACCTCCGTATCCCGGAGATCGGCGACAAGTTCGCATCCCGTCACGGTCAGAAAGGTGTCTGCGGTCTTATTACCCCGCAGGAAAACATGCCTTTCACCGCTGCAGGTATCGCGCCCGACCTTGTCATCAACCCGCACGCGGTCCCGTCGCGTATGACCATCGGTCATATGCTCGAGATGATTGGCGGCAAAGCCGGAGCACTCGAAGGTTCCCGCGTGAATGCAACTTCATTCAGAAAGACACAGGTCAAGAAGATCTTCGACTCGTCCTTTGCCCAGGACCGTCTGTTAAACGACAAAGAGATCGGCAAAGATATCAAGTCCAGCAAACTGACCCGTGAGCAGGTCTTACGACACCAGCTCGCTGAAGCAGGATTCGCCAACAACGGCCGTGAAGTTATGTATGATGGTATCACCGGCCGTAGATTCCAGGCCGATATTTACATCGGCGTTATCTACTACCAGAAACTCTACCACATGGTATCTACCAAGATGCATGCACGGTCCAGAGGTCCGGTCCAGGTCCTTACCCGTCAGCCGACCGAAGGACGTGCCCGTGAAGGAGGTCTTCGTTTCGGTGAAATGGAACGTGATGTGATGATCGGTCACGGTGCCGCAATGGCTCTCAAAGAGCGTCTCCTTGACGAATCCGATGCAGTAAAGCAGTACGTCTGCGCACGATGCGGAATGGTCGCCATGTACGATGCCAAGCAGAAGATGACCCGCTGTCTCGCCTGCGGTGCAGAAACAGATATTTATGAGGTCGAAATGAGTTACGCATTCAAACTTCTCCTTGACGAGATGAAGAGTATGGGTATAGCTCCCAGACTGAGACTGGAGGATATGGTATGACCTCGCCAAAGAGAATCGGCAAGATCGAGTTCGGTATTCTTTCACCGAAAGCGATCCGCGACATGAGTGTCTGTAAGGTCATCTGGCCCGACACCTATGACGACGATGGATTCCCCTATCCGAAAGGTCTCATGGACCCGAGTCTTGGTGTTATCGACCCGGGACTTCGCTGCAAGACCTGCGGTCAGAAGCAGGGCGACTGTCCTGGTCACTTCGGTCACATTGATCTCGCGAAACCGGTTATCCATGTCGGATACACCCGCCTGATCAGAAAACTTCTCCGTGTCACCTGCCGTGACTGCGGCCGGCTTCTTCTCGACAAGGAAGAGATCGAACGCTTCTCCGCACTTGAAGATGACCCCTACTCTGCCGAGACCATCGGCGAGAAGGATATCAAGAAGGAACGTATCTGCCCCTACTGCGGCGATCAGCAGTTCAAGATCAACTTCGAGAAACCGACCTCGTTTGTCGAGATCGTCACCGAAATGGGTGAAGACGGCAAAGTCCACAAGTCTGAACGCAAACTTACCTCAGCCGACATCCGCGAGCGGCTCGAAAAGATCCCGGACGACGATCTCCGTCTTCTCGGTATCGATCCCGAAGTCGCAAGACCCGAATGGACCGTTCTTACCGTCCTTCCCGTCCCGCCGGTAACGGTGCGTCCGTCCATTATCCTTGAAAACGGTCAGAGATCCGAGGATGACCTGACCCACAAGCTTGTGGATATCATCAGGATCAACCAGCGCTTTAAGGAAAACCAGGACGCAGGTGCCCCGCAGCTCATTATTGAGGATCTGTGGGAACTTCTCCAGTACCACGTCACCACCTACCTCGACAACGAGGTCGCAGGATGCCCGCCGGCGAGACACCGGTCCGGCAGACCGCTCAAGACACTCTCTCAGCGTCTGAAAGGAAAAGACGGCCGTTTCCGCGGATCCTTATCCGGTAAACGTGTCAACTTCTCCGCCCGTACGGTTATCTCTCCGGACCCGAACCTTTCGATCGGCGAAGTCGGCATCCCGCTTGCCATCGCAAACGAGATGTCCGTTCCGGTAAGAGTGACCAAGCAGAATCTTGAGGATATGCGTGCACTCATTCGGATCGGCCCGCACAGACCGACCCTTCGCGACCCCTGCGGTGCGAACTATGTCAACAGACCAGACGGCCGCCGTATCAGACTGATCTCCGGCGAAGAAGGAAACTGCGACATCGTTGCGGAAATGATCGAATCCGGATGGAAGATCGACAGACAGCTGCGTGACGGAGATATCGTTCTCTTCAACCGTCAGCCTTCTCTGCACCGTATGTCTATCATGTCCCACCACATCAAAGTCATGAACGGCAGAACGTTCCGCCTTAACCCGGCAGTATGTCCCCCGTACAACGCAGACTTTGATGGAGATGAAATGAACCTGCACGTTCCTCAGACCGAGGAAGCACGCGCAGAAGCGGAACTTCTCGTCGCTGTTCAGGAAAACATTCTCTCGCCGCGTTTCGGCGGTCCGATCATCGGCGGTCTTCACGACCACATCTCCGGGATCTTCCTGCTGACGAACCAGCTCAAGTGGTACACGAAATCCGAGTTCCTCTATCTCTTAAAATACACCGAGATGGAACACCTCCCAAAACCGGGCAAAGTTGAAAACGGCATTCCCTACTGGAGCAACAAACAGGCATTCTCGATGATCCTGCCAAAGGATGTCAACATGGTCTACAAAGCTACCTGCTGCCGGAACTGCAACCCCTGTACGAAGGACAAGTATTGTCCGAACGATGCATTCGTCAGAATCGTCGACGGAGAACTCATCAGCGGAATCATCGACAAGAAGTCTGTGGGGGCAATGGACGGAGCCATTCTTAACAGGATTATCCGTCTGCACGGCACGCAGCGTGCAAAAGAGTACATCGACGATCTGACCAAGCTCTCAATCCGTGCAATCATGCTGTATGGATTCTCATACGGTATCAACGATACCGACCTTGGTAAGGAAGAGTACAAACAGATCCGCGACGTGCTCGACACTGCAGAACACGATGTTGCCAACCGTATCAATATCTTCGAGCAGGGACACTTAGAGCCCATGCCCGGAAGAACCCCCGAAGAGACCCTTGAAATGCAGGTCATGAAAGAGCTGGGTAAAGCCCGTGATCGGACCGGTGATATCGCATCCCGTCACTTAGGTTTCGAAAACTCTGCTGTGGTCATGGCTGTTTCCGGAGCGCGAGGTTCGATGCTGAACATCGCACAGATGGCCGGTTGTATCGGTCAGCAGGCAGTGCGTGGTGAGCGTATCGTTCGTGGATACGAAGACCGTACCCTCCCGCACTTCAAACGCAGCGACAAAGGGGCGGACGCACACGGTTTCGTCCGCAACTCCTACAAGTCCGGTCTGAACCCGACCGAGTTCTTCTTCCATGCAATCGGAGGTCGTGAAGGTCTTGTGGATACTGCTGTTCGTACATCCCAGTCCGGTTACCTCCAGCGTCGTATGATCAACGCACTGCAGGATCTCAAAGTCGCGTACGACGGCACAGTTCGCAGTACCGGCGGCAAGATCATCCAGTTCGTCTATGGAGAAGACGGCACCGATCCGGCCAAGTCCGCTTCCGGTTTGCCGGTCGATGTGAAAGGTATTGCCGAATCCGTTCTCAAGGAGGAGATCTAACATGGTTCCAAACAATGATGAGTTCGACGAGGAGTTCGATACCTTCGAAGAAGTCATCGAAGAAACTCCCGTAAAGACCTCAAAGAAATCCCTGGCGGAAAAAGTCGAAGCGGTTCTTGAAACGGAATCCTCCGAGGAAACCCCTGCCGAGTCTGCAGAAAAGAAGTCCCGGTCGAAGAAGGCCAAGAAGATCGAAGAGGTCGTCGAAGAGCCCAAGTCGCCGATCGCTGCCGAGCTGCACAGCTGGGGTCTTCCAAAGACCCTCTTCCAGCAGTTGAAGACTTGGCTCGAGAGCAAATCCGAAGAGGATCTTGAGGCCATCGATCTCGCCCGCATGAAGTCCCGCGTAAGGAGACTCGTGGACGAGAACATGCCGGTCTCGACGACCACGGAACTCACGAAGATCCTTATTTCGAAGTATGATGCAAGCAAGGAAGTAACCGACGCAAACTTTGAAAACATCGTTGACAGAATCAACATCGAGTACGAACGTACACGCGTCCAGCCCTGCGAGGCGGTCGGCATCAACGCAGCCCACTCTATCGGTGAACCAGGTACGCAGATGACGATGCGTACGTTCCACTACGCGGGTGTGGCTGAAATCAACGTTACCCTCGGTCTGCCGCGTCTTATCGAAATCATGGATGCGAGAAAAGAGCCATCGACCCCAACCATGACCATCTTCCTGGACAAGGACTACCGTGAGAACCGTGATAAGGCACGTGAGGTTTCCTGGAAGATCGAAGCCGCTCCCCTTCACGAGTTTGGCGACATCGAGACCGACATCGCAGAGATGTGCGTTCTTGTTCAGGTCAACAAAGAAGTCTGTAAGAAACGTAAGATCGCCGTATCCGAAGTTCTTGCCCGTGCTCCGCAGAAGATTAAAGACAAGCGTCACTACCGCGACTTCGAAGTCGAGGTCGACGAGGCGAACGGTGTCTTAAAGTTCCTCCCGAAAAACGAGGATTCCTATCAGAACCTCTTCCAGCTCGCCGAACATGTCCGTCAGGTCATTGTTCAGGGTATCGATGATATAAAGAGGATCGTCGTTCGAAAGGAAAACGACGAGTACATCCTCCATACCGAGGGTTCAAACCTCAAAGATGTTTTCGAGATCGACGGCGTCGACTGTATGAGGACCCGTACAAACAACATCTCCGAGATCGCGAGCACGCTCGGTGTTGAGGCTGCCCGTTCGGCTATCATCTACGAAGCATTCTCCACCCTGAAAGAACAGGGTATCTCGGTCGATCTCCGCCACATCATGCTTGTCGCAGACATCATGTGCATGGACGGCGAGGTCAAACAGATCGGTCGTCACGGAATTGCCGGCGAGAAGGAATCGGTTCTTTCCCGTGCAAGTTTCGAAGTCACGGTCAACCACCTGCTGGATGCAGCGGTGGCCCACGAATTCGATGAACTTTCCGGTGTTACGGAAAACGTCATCGTCGGTCAGCCGATTCTTCTCGGTACCGGAGATGTCAAACTGATGGTCCGCCGCGTGGCACCTCAGTAATCTTTTTTTATCATGGTTATTCCCGAACTTCTCTCCCCTGCCGGTTCTCCCGATGCTTTGAAAGCCGCCGTATTTGACGGCTGTGACGCTGTTTATCTCGGCGGAAAACTCTTTGGTGCACGCCAGTATGCGGCCAACTTTTCAAACGAAGAACTGAAAAGTGCGGTCGTGTTCGCCCATCATTACGGCGTCAAAGTGTATGTGACCATCAATACGCTCGCATATGATGATGACATACCGGTGATCGCCGAGTACCTCCGTTTCCTCTCCGATATAGGCGCCGACGCGATCCTGGTGCAGGATGTTGGCATCCTCTCTCTCGCGAGAGAAATCGTGCCAGATCTTCCCCTGCATGCAAGCACGCAGATGACGATTCATAACGCGGTAGGCGTCCGGTTCGCCGCCGAACACGGCGTCTCGCGTGTGGTCCTGTCCCGTGAACTTCCGTTCGATGATGTAAAAAGAATCGCTGAAGCGGCCAAAGAAGTCGGCGTGGAGCTGGAGATCTTTATTCACGGGGCAATCTGCTATGCATACTCGGGACAGTGCCTTTTCTCCTCGGTGATCGGCGGACGAAGCGGGAATCAGGGGGCATGTGCCCAGCCGTGCCGAAAACCCTACGCGCTTCTTGCGGACGGAGAGACCCTACCGACCCAGGGAGATTATCATCTCTCCCCGCGTGATCTGTGTCTGTATCCCTATCTTGAAGAAATCTGCAGTCTCGGGGTTGCGGCGGTCAAGATCGAAGGAAGGATGAAGACACCCGAGTATGTGGGGATCGTCACCGATGCCTACCGCCGGGGTCTTGATACGATCGCCGCGGGCAAAGAGTTCGTTCCCCAGAATGAGACGATGGAAGACCTCGCATTTGCGTTCAACCGCGGGTTTACGAAAGGCTATCTTTTCGGTGACAAGTGGGGAACCTTCATCAATGCGAAAAAGCCCGACAACCGCGGCGTCTATGCCGGGTATGTGTCCGGGCTGGATGAGTCCCGCGGCAAGGTGATCGTCAAGATCGAAGGTCCGGTCCCCGATACGGGAGACGGTCTGGTGTTCAAGATCGCCGGCCGCGAGACCGGGTTCGCACTGAATAAAGAGCCGTATATCTTCCCAGAAGGGGATGCCTACAAGATTCCCGCTCCGGCCGACGTCGTCTTAGGCAGCGAGCTGTGGATCACCCGACGTATGAAGACCGAACGAAAAGCGGCCGCGATCCTTGCAAAACCATCTGTTGGCCGTATCCCGCTCGACATCGTCGTCTCGCTCGATAAATCGGGACGGCTGACGGTCTCTTCGGATTCCGTGGAAGTCAAAACCGAGATGCCGATGCTTGAAGCTCTTAACAAGCCGGTTTCCAAAGAGTCGGTAGAGACCCAGATGCGAAAGACCGGCGGCACCCCGTTTTACGTCAGAAACCTCACGATGAAGTATGACGGCACGATGTTTCTGCCGATGAGCGTCATCACGGATCTCCGCCGGAAGTTTCTGGATGCGGCGGCGCTGGCCAAAAAACCGGTCCGGATCACCCGTCCGTATGCGGAAAAAGGCACTGCGGTCCCGGAGCGAACCACGCCGATCGTCCAGGTCTATACTGATACCGTCGTCGGGGCAAAGGCCGCCCACTCGGCCGGAGCAGGACAGGTCGTCTATGAAGGATTTGAGGAGATTTATGATCTTCCGATCATCTACAAGCTGCCGCGGATCGTTTTGGAACATGAAGTTGCCGGGCTTCTCTCAAAAATACCGCCGAGTGCCGCCGGCGTTATGGTAGACTGGGTCGGGGCCGCGGAAGTTATCAAGGGCGTGCCGAAGTACGGCGGCTCTGGTCTGAACATTACGAATGCCCGCTCTGCCGTGACATATGGGAAGAACTGCCGTCAGGTCTGTCTCTCGCCGGAACTCTCGGGAAAACAGATCAGAACGCTGATGGAGCATCTATCTGCATATGCCCATCCGCCGAAGACCGAGGTGATCGTTCAGGGCAGTCTTGAGGTGATGATCTCCGAAAACTGTATTCCGGCAACGGTGCAGGGATGCCGGAGCTACAATCAGTCCTGGGCTCTCAAAGATAAAACGAACAGGATATTCCGCGTCAGGACCGATTCCCATTGCCGTAGTCATATCTTAAACTCGTCCGAGACCTGCCTGATCAAGTATGTCGGAAAACTCGTGGCGGCCGGCGTTTCGGTCATCTCGATCGATGCCCGCGACCGAAGTCCGGAGTATATCCGCCGTATGACTGCGATCTACTCTGCGGTCGTTGACGGAACCGGTGACCCCAAGGAACTTAATGAACAGATAAAAGATATCGCGTCCGGCGGCATCACGGCTGGTCATTACCTGCGCGGTGTGGTCAGAGAATAACTTCTTTCCATTTTTTTGTTTCAGTGAGCTGCGGCTGATCGGTTTTTGTTCCCGAGTTCGGCGGCTCTTCCGCTCCTCAGAAGTGCAGCGATTTATTTGACTGTGAATTATGTCAAACATATTCGATTTACATTTTCATTTTTTAAAGAGAAATGTTTATTGGAATGCGGATGGATATTGATTGTCGATAATCTGTCGTTCATGATGCCTGCAATCGAGTAGTTCCCCTGTAAGGGCATCATGAATTCGTGATTGTCGTACATTCCATGTTCCCGGTGGATATTCGTTTCCGATGCAGGACGAATGATCTTTATCCGAGTATGCATTCGAACAAAGAGGAGACATACCCCCTTTAGCATAGATAGACCTTGAGGGAAAATAGTTCTACACCATCATCTTCCCGCTTATTTTTTTGATTATTTTCCGTCCATGTTTTCATCCGTATCGTACATGGCAAGTTTATTTCATTAACATAATTTAATTTACTTGCCTGGAATGTAAGTAATAATTTATTTATGTTGATGCTGACGAATATTGATTGTCGATAACCTGTCATACGTGGAGCGTCTGTAATGGAGTCAGCTAGTGCGGGCAGTATGGCCATATTTCCGCATGTCCATAGAATGGTTTCAGACGAAATGGAACATTGGTTCTATCTAAAATGTATTTTCCAATTTGATGGATTCCCACATGGTGTTAAGTACAATGTATCCTAAATATTCCGTGAGAAAAGAGGTGAAGACCGTTATCATGGAGCAAAAACTCCTGAAACGCATCTCCCATCTTCTCTTAGATACTGCACGTTGCGTCGGTTGTGGTATCTGTGTTGACGCATGTCCAAAGTAAGCGATTTCTTTAGGCATGGTCGGTGCATCCATCCGTGGTGCAGCCTCTGGTGAGGCACCAATTTCTGTCGATCCTGCAGTGTGTTCATACTGCGGTGTCTGCATGATTCTGTGTCCGTTTGATGCACTTCTCGTAGAAGTCGACGGTGAACCAAGCCTCCCGATTCTGGAGCAGGAAGGTTTCCCCGAGTATGATTTTACTGCCGAGATTAGCGAGGAGAAGTGTGTCCGCTGCACATCCTGTCATGAGGCCTGCCCGCATGACGCTATTGTCAGGGAAGTCCCCGTTTATGAAGGTGAAGTTGAAGGCGGCGTGCAGCGCCAGACTGCTCTTAATGGTGATGTTGTCTTTCTGGTAGATAAGGAAAAATGTACGATCTGCGGTATCTGCGGTACATTATGCCCGGCACTTACCGTTGCAAGAGATCCTTTTTACCCCGGGACGATGAAGCCGACCGGTGAAGTTCTCTGGGAAAAGGAGGTATGCAACACCTGTCAGATATGCGTGAATGCCTGTCCTGAGAAAGCTCTTTCCGTGCAGCGTGAGGTTCCAAAGGAGCTGAAGCTCCCCGGCAAAGTCTCCATCGACAAATCCGAGTGCATCACGTGTACCTGGTGTAAACAGGTCTGCCCGAGCGAAGCCGTTACGATCACAAAATCCAGCAAGAAGGCGCCAAGTTCATCCGCGGCCGTGTCGCCATGATCCAGGAACTCCCCAACAAGAACCTGCTGGTCATCGCCGAAGATACCCTCCTTGGTATGCCTGTCGAGATCGAAGTCGATCTTGTCGTCCTTGCCGCTGCCATCCAGCCTACTGCCGAAACGGAAGTCGTGCGCAGACACTTCGGTGTTTCCTGCTCGATCGACAAATGGCTTCTTGAAGCCCACCCGAAACTGAACCCCTGCGGAACCACCACTGCCGGTGTGTATCTCGCCGGTGTCTGTCAGGGTCCAAAAGATATCCCCGACACCGTAGCACAGGCAGAATGTGCCGCATCCGCTGCATCTATCCCGATCCATTCCGGTCAGGTCGAACGTGAGCCCTACTATGCCCAGTGCGTCCAGGACCTCTGTGCCGGCTGCGGTATGTGCGTCAACCAGTGTCCCTACTCCGCTCTGTCCATGACGGTCGTCGACGGCAGAACGGTCATGGAAGTCACTGCAGCAAAGTGTAAAGGCTGCGGAGCGTGCGGCGGCTTCTGCCCCGGCGGCGCCATCAAGATGCAGCACTTCACGAGCCAGCAGATTCTGGCTCAGATCGATGCCTTCTTCCTTGGAGGTGAACAGTAATGTCTGACGAGTGGAAACCCAAGATTATCGGTATCATCTGCAACTGGTGTTCCTATGCCGGAGCAGATGGTGCAGGTTCAGCCCGTACGCAGTATCCTCCGGACATCAGAATCGTCCGTGTTATGTGTACCGGCCGTATCGACACCCTGTTCGTCCTGAAAGCTTTCGCTGACGGCGCAGATGGTGTGTTCGTGTCCGGCTGTCACTTCGGTGACTGCCACTACCTTGCAGGCAACTTCAAGGCATCTAAGAGAATGTTCCTTGTTAAGAGCATCCTCAACAACATGGGTATCGAACACAGACGCTTCCGTATGACATTCGTGTCGGCATCGGAAGGTGCAAAATGGGCAACCGTTATCACCGACGTGATTAACACGGTCAAGGAAATCGGACCCTCGCCTGTCGGTGAAGAGAGAAAACGTAGAGGACTCTAACCTCTCTGTAATGATACTATCCGGCGGGGTGCTGGGATGAAAAACTCCTCTCTACCCCGCCGCATATATTTTTCGGCCCCGCTCAATCATGCAGCCTGAAAAATACGAAAAAGCTATTCTCTTCGATCGATATCGTATCAGATTATTCTTCTGAAGGCTATCCTTCCCTCTTTTGGAGAGTTTTTTCCGTCAAGAAAATCGTTTCCCCTGCTTGGTAATCCTGTACTCGCCTTCGAAGGGCTTCATCCCATACACATAACTTCCGTTCAGATACCCCTTCCTTTTCAGATAATCGACCTCCATGTCGAGATCGACCTCGGAAACGCAAAACTTGTCTGCAAGATGCCTGCAGGAACAGACCTGTGCATGGCCCTGACTATATGCATACGCCCGGTAAAATCGCAGTATCTCGATTCTCAATGCATAGCTGTCCATACGGCAATATATAACCATGTGATGGTTTTCGCTAATTAATCTATGTGACGGGGTAAAAACGCGGAAAAAATGCTCTCTTACGAGAGGAAAGGTAAGGATCCGGGAAATCCCGGCGGTCTACCTTTCGCGCCACTCGATATCCGGCGTCTGTAAAACGGCATTTGCCGTTTTTTCTCCAACACCCTTCACCTTAAGCAGATCCTCTTTCGAAGCCGCCATGATGCTTCGAAGCGACCCGAACTCCCGCAGAAGATCGCGTGCGGCTTTCGGCCTGATCTCGGGAAATGCGGTCAGAATATACTCGACTGCCGCTTTGCCCGATCGTCCGGTCTTCGATTTATGGAGACCCCGCGGTGAACCCGGCTGCCCCGCCTCCCGTTTTGCGAACGCATGGATCATCTCCGCCGTCTCGTTCTCATCTTTTGTGAAGAGGATCGAGACATCGAAGTCCGCGGCGATGGATGCAAGCGCATTTCGGATCGCATTCGGATGAAGGTTTCGAAGATTATACAGATTAGCGATGCTCCCTCCTTCGATAATCAGGATCGGGTGGATCGGCGACTCGGCGAGATCCTTCATCTGACCGAATAGATCCCGGTCGACCAGCGTATCCACGAAATCCTGAATCGTTTTTCGTTCGATCAGGATACGATCTCCGACTGCGTAATCACCGACGGGAAGCTGGGCAAGCGTGATTTTCAAGCCGAGATTGCTGAGATGCTCCGCGACCCGCGAATGCGTCTCGCGGTTGTCGATGGTGACGGCGGGCCGCTCGTCATTTTCATCAGAAACGGCTTGAATCACCGCATCCGCAAGGGTCAGCTGTCCCTCGGACGGGGCATATGCCGCTTCGCCTGCGGGAGGCACCCTTGCCGACTGCGGGATGGGAACATTTCCGGATCTCATCGCCTTCACGCCTTTCTGCATCTGTTTTTCTCGGGTATTGCTAACCCAGCGGTAGGTTTCGTCGGTCGTCCCGCGGGTCACGAGCACGATGATCTTTCCGGTGGCGTTTCTGCCTGTCCGTCCCTTTCGCTGGATACTGCGGATCTCGGAAGGCACTGCCTCGTAGAAGATCACGAGATCCGTCGACGGGATATCCAGTCCCTCTTCGCCGACCGAGGTCGCGACCAAAACCGTATACTCGCCTTCGCGGAACTGCCGGATCGCCTCGATCTGCTCCTTCTGAGAAAGCCCCTTCTCCGCATCGCGGGAAGCCTGTCCGACGAACCTTTTCGCCGGGATGCCGGCTTCAGCCAGATGTTCGACGAGCATTGAAACCCCGTCCCGGTAGGTTGCAAACACGATGACCCGCGAATTGGGCGCCGTGATCAGCTGTTCCTGAATGACTCTGACGACTTCGTCGGCTTTCGGGTGCAGCTCTTTCGTCCAGTTCTGGCAAAGAGCGAGAAGCCGCTTGAACCGGGCATCCTCATAGATCCGTTTTGCGGCTTTGCTTCCGGCCCCTCCCGCCCCTTCGCCCTCAAGCCGGAGAAGGTAGGCCTTAAAGGCGGTCGTTCCCTGCGACTCGGCAAGTGTGACTCCGTGTCGGAGCTTCATCAGCTCGGCATGTATCGAGACCGCCGCATACGCCGAAGGATCCTTAGACTGCATCCGGGTCTGGATCTGGGCCATCAGCGCATTGAGCGCTTTCATCGAAAGAGCCTCGCGTTTCGGCACTCGGTAATTGAGGACCGCAAGATTCGTCAGCAGGTCATCTATCATCGTATTCAGGACCGAGACCGCAAGCCAGAGGTCTTCGGGGAGATCAACCGTCCGGTACTCGATCTCACGTTCATGGACATACGGCCTGACGTCGGGATCCGACTCGGTTCGGCTCTCCACGACCGAGATCGAAAGATGCTGACAGATCTCGGCAACCTGTTCCGGATCCGATCCCGGTGATGCCGTCATACCGAGAAGAAGCGAATCAGTTGCCTCGGCATTGTACCGCTCGGCGATGAAAACGTAGGCATAGTTTCCAACCGTTCGGTGGCATTCATCCACAATCAAAAACGAGACGTCTTTGAGGTCGTAGCGTTCGGCGATCAGGTCGTTTTTAATAACCTCGGGCGTTGAAATGCAGAATCGTGCTTTTTTCCACAGATCGATCCTCTTTGCCGGCGGCGTCGTGCCGGTGAACATAATGATCTCTTCAGAGTCGATCAGAAGATTTTTTGAAAAATAGCGGAGATGCTGTTCGACCAGAGGTTTGGTCGGCGCCAGCATCAGGATTTTTCCGGCAGGGATCCGTTCGGCCGCAACAAGCAAAGCGACCGCGGTCTTTCCCATACCGGTCGGGAGAACGACAAGCGTGTTTCCCGAAAGGGCATGTTTTGCAATATTCGTCTGGTATGCCCGTTCTTCCAGCGTGTTTTCAGGGATGTTTTTTCTGCTGATATAACTCATAACGAGGATGTATCGAAGGGAAGTTTTCCTTTGAGAAGATCGGGTAGAGCTTTGAGGACGGCTGCGGTGGGCCCCCTTATCTGCTGCATCGAATCACGGTCTCTTAAGGTAACGGAGGTGTCTTCTTTGGTGTCGTAATCGACTGTAATGCAGTACGGCGTTCCGATCTCGTCCTGTCTTCTGTATCTGCGTCCGATCGCTCCGGCATCGTCGTATTCGGTCTGGATGCCTTCTTTCTGCAGTTCGAGGACAAGGTTTTTCGCGATCTCGTCGAGGCCGTCGCGGGCCATCAGCGTAAGGACGGCGACCTGGATCGGGGCAACGCCCTTTTTGAACCGCATGACCGTGCGTGCTTCTCCGTCGGCCACGTCTTCGGCGTAGGCGTGTTCAAGGACCATATAGCATATTCTGTCGATACCGTAGGATGGCTCGATCACGTGGGGCATGACTTCTTCGCCGAAGACATCCACTATCTCGTCTTTCACAGTGTACATATCGGGTGCGACAAGGATCTCCTCGCCGTCTATTGTGAGGTGGATACCGTCTGCTTCGGGGGTCGCGGTGAGCATCTGCTCAGAGATCGGCTTTGCCTTTCCTTTGAATGCGGGTCCGAGCTTGCCGAAGTTCGGCACGATCGCTTTGTGGTGGACCTTCTTTGCTTCCGGATACTGGACAAAGACGGTGTTTTTCTGACCCGAGACACGGGCGTGGGCTTTCAGATCATAATCGGTCCGGTCGGCGATACCGACGATCTCGACCCAACCGAATCTGTCTGAAAGCGCCTCGGCGTCCCAGCAGTCGGTCGCGTAGTGGGCACGTTCGTCGGGCATGTGCTGCCGGAATCTGACCTTGTCGGGGTTGAATCCGACCGTGCAGAGAATGACGTGGGTCATCGCGACGTAGTAGGCAACGTATTCGTTTGCGATGATTCCTTCGTCGACGGCTTCCCGCATGGATTTGACGACCGCCGGAGTCTCTTTCTCCTGCTGTGCGATGCCCCAAAGCGGCATTTTATAGTCTGCGTAACGGGAGAAGTTCGGGTGATCCTTTTCTTCGGGGTGGACGAAGATTTCGGCTTCGGCCTGGGTGAATTCTCTAAGGCGGATCATTCCCTGACGGGGGGAGATCTCGTTTCTGTAGGATTTTCCGATCTGGACTGCGCCGAACGGGAGGTGGTCGCGATAGAATCGCAGAAGTCGCGGGAAGTCGACGAACATTCCCTGGGCTGTTTCCGGACGGAGGTAGCCTTTTCTCTGGCCTCCGGATCCTATCGAGGTGGTGAACATGAGGTTGAAGTCGAAGACTTCTACTTCGCCGAGAACTTTTCCGCAGGCCGGGCATTCTTTGTCGACGAGGACGTTGTGAAGTTCCTCTTTGGACATGGTTCCTGAATGGGGGATGCCGAATGCTTCGGCGACGTGGTCGGCCCGCAGGAACTCCTGACAGTTGGGGCACTGGAACATTTTATCTGAAAATCCGCCGACATGTCCGGAGGCGACGTAGATCGGCTCGATACCGACGGTCGGGCATTCGATCTCGTAGTATCCCTCCTGTACTACATAGAAACGGCGCCAGGTCGCTTCGATCCGGCGTTTCAGCATTGCGCCGAGGGGCCCGTAGTCGATAAAGCCGGCAACCGATCCGTATATTTCAGAGGAGGGCCAGACAAAACCTCTTCTGCGTGCAAGTTCGATGACCTTTTCGTAGGTGTCTTCATATTCTGCCATGGGGATATCTGAATGTTTATGGGCTTTGAATCCATATAGAATATACTGTGGGTCTCGATTCTCTTGTTCGGCGTGTTGACTGCCCGATGAGCGGTCAAAGCTTGAGCAGGTTTTCGAAGGAAACGTGCGACAGCGGGTTGGATGCGGGCGAGGGGACTTTGAGCACGCCTAAGTCTGCTTCGCTTCAATGTTCTCCGTATATCCCAAAAGTCGTAATGATGCATCCTTAATTTCAGAGAGCACACGCTTTCCATCTGATATATTTATAGTTTGATCCAAAGAGATTCTCAAAATGTAATCACTTCTTTTGGGATCCTCGGTCAACGAAAAAGGCTGCCAAGTATTTTTCAGCAGTTCATAATAGTCGCATTGAATATTTCGGTTGAATCCGGAAAGCCAGACTTCGAATTAGAAATTTCTGTGGATAGAAGTAACTGCTATTTTCAGTCCTTTCTTTTTCAACGTGTCATTGGTAAACTGAAAATAGGAATAATCCATACCGTTCTCTACAATATTTCCCTGAAACCGATAGTCAGGCAGCTCTTTTTCCAGTTCGACCCGTAAAAACCGAAAGAGTCTGAGAAATTCCTGATAACTTCTTTCCAGCTCCGTTGTCTGTATTAATTTCTTATAGGTCATTAAAAGATTTTTATCGAAATTCATTCCATGAGTCTGTCCAATCGATACGTCAATCCATTGGACAGAGTTTTTTTTGATCGAGATAACTTCACCTAGGAATATCATGATTCAACCGTTTCACTATTGACATGGGATTAGGGGCGAATCTGCCAAATCAGACTTCTTTAGACTTCTTATCGATAATTTGCAAAATTCATATTCTGAAATCTATTCTGTAAATGGGCTAACATCAATAATTGGAACGTTATAAAATTCATTATTGCAGAGAGCGCTCTGTTATTTTTCTTGCAATGCACCACATCAAATTTGACGGTTTTTTTGAGGTATGCATGCTTGCGTTCGCACGTTCCCCGCCTTTTCATAGCATCTTTTACCTCCCTTCCATGAAGAATAGTCTGATTTCTGAGATATGCTCCTACCATCTCCCGTTTACCATTCTTGCAGAGAAATACCAGTTTTTCTGTAAGAGACATTTGGGCATTTCCTCCTTTTCTCCAGAACGTATTGATCTGTTTTATTATGGTTTTCTATGAACCTAATTGGGACAATTGCGCGTCAGATCTCAGTTGAATAAGGGGTTTTGCATGAAGTTTCTCAAATATTAACGTGTGTAGCTCTAGGGAGTCATATCCCGCATCCATCAATACACGACCACAGGATACGCCGAGAAGTTCGGCAATCTGAATAAAAAAATGCGCATATGGCTTGTCATTCTCCGTTCCTTCTGAATGAATCATAAACAAGGGATAAGCCCCCAGATTCAAAATATGTGCTTTGTCCATTTTAACCTGATAATGAGGGTTAAACAGACTATTGGGACAATAAAGGCTTGCAACTAAAGGAGTGGAATCGATAATTACCTCGGTTTCAGATTTGAGGAAATGGACAATCTTTTTGCTTATCAAAAACATAAGAACTTCCATACCCTCCTCACCTAACCGATATTTCACAAAGTAATGCAACGTAATCGGCGAAGGTAACCAGAGTGGTGATTTTGTCGGAAGAAGGTGGCTGAGATCTTCTTCCGTTATTTTACGCCGAATATGACGATAGGCTATTCTGCGATAAGTCATGACAACAGTCAGTTTTATCAGAAAATCAGTGGGATAATGAAAATAATCGCGAAGATGAAGTGAATAATAAGTTTGTTCGATTTTTCGTAAAATGTCACTAATGTTGAGCTGGGACATGAACCAGCAAATGGACATATCCGGAGGGATGACTCCATTGTTGAAAATACGTTCGTATTCGTCTTGAAATTCAGACATACCACTCGGCACAGGGATACATAAAGGTATTGTTCCCCTCCAAAAAAGTCGACAAGAGTAAATGGGGGATGAGTTTATATCACAGAATCCACGATTGAAAAGACTCGGAAAAGAGAGATTTCGGTTTTTCAACAGCGGAACAGGTTTCAGCAAATTTACACCGGGGGCAGTACGGACCCCGGACAACTTTCGGAATCCCCCCTGCAAGCACTTTTTCTGCTGCCCTTAGTGCCAGAAACAATGCACGCCGATCCTGCGGGTCGACAACGACACTACGTATCGTCCCTGACCCGAGGTATTCGACGCGCCCGTAGAAGGGTTTGCCGAACATCTCTTCAAGACAGACCGCGTAACAGACCATGCGGAGCCGGTCGGAGAGA
This sequence comes from Methanocorpusculum sp., assembly GCA_965229365.1. Taxonomy (GTDB): domain Archaea; phylum Halobacteriota; class Methanomicrobia; order Methanomicrobiales; family Methanocorpusculaceae; genus Methanocorpusculum. The sequence goes on from OZ245878.1 coordinate 1,605,980, forward strand.
TAGACCCCACGGGTTGGCGCGTCGCCGCTTTTCACCAGAGAGAAACTGTCGTCGAAGAACCGGTCAACTTTCCCGTTGATTCCATATTTCTCTGAAAAAACCGGCACGTCATACCGTTCAGCCTGACGCCAGGTCAGCTTGCTGCAGGCAGCGACCATCTTTTCGAGGTAGGTGAGCGCGGGCTGATCCTCTGGCACCATATTTTTCAGCCCTTCCTCCCAAACATCCTCGACAGAAAGGATATCTCCGAGATAATAGGAAAGCTGTTTTGCAACCGTATATTTAATAGGCTCTTCGTAAGGGATTTCGGTGGATTTTGCCAGGTAAAGCTGCATGGGACAGGTGCCTTCTTTCACCACATCTGTTACAGATATTTTATCGACCGGTATGACGACTCCATAAACATAAGTTCGTCTAAAGCACTATTAATAATTATGGCAGGCAACGAACTCAACATTCAGATTCCTCAAAACCTTGATCCTGTGTACAGCAATATGATCCAGATCGCTTTCAAGGATGATGAGTTCACGATGATGTGTTTACATCAGCTTCCTATGGCGAATCAGGCAAAAGCCAAGGCTATCTTAGCGATCAGCTCGACGCATGCGAAGAAACTTCTGGCAGCTTTAGATAAAAGCGTGAAAGACTACGAGGCGAAGTTCGGACAGATCATCACTGGAGCGCATACCGATGGATCCGACACCGCGACGCTGCAGGGATATTCATAAATCAATAACTTATTTATTGTCTAACAGGCAACGTGTCTAAGCACATAGTGTGCCGTCGTGGCTTAGCGGTATAGCGGCTGATTCGTAATCAGCAGGCCGAGGGTTCAAGTCCCTCCGACGGCTCTTGTTTTTACGTTCCGGTTTTCCGAGTCTTCTTCACGAGAACAACTCTATCTGCTTTCGGGATGCCCAACCCGGGTCTGCCCATCAGAAGAGAACGGCATACTGTCATTGTATTGAAACTCAAAAAAGTATACCCGCCCCTGCACGCAGCGACGGGGTTTATCTCATCATCTCGATTCTTTAGATTGTTCGATAAGGTCATATTTCCGGCGAATGGTTCTGGCAGACTGTCCCGGGGTTTTCGGGGAAGACTTCTGCCGTGTTATTTGTGTTTGTAAGGTTGAAACGAACTCTGTCATAGTTTTCTCTTTGCCCGTTCTTTGCTTTCGAGAACGTTTATTTAACTACCAGACCCCGCGTGACTGACATTTTTTCGTGCATAAATCTCGTAATCCAATTTCCCGGGAAGATCCCGCGATGATCTATAATAGTTCTCCAGCCTTAACTTACTTCGTGACGGAGGAGAATTACCAGACAAGTATGTTAACAGCAGTCAGCAGCTCACCGTAAGCGACATATGTATACTTTCCGTGTGTTCACATTCATTTTTGGAAGTATTCTGAGAATATGAGAGGTAAATAAACACAATTATAAAAATAATATTTACTCCTGAAATAAATCAGGGGTATTTGTTGTCTTTTGGACGGATGTGTTTTTCCGCGCCGTTTGCGATATACACATACCGGTATCCCTGCCATTCACTGTTCGGCTTTTTCACGTCGGTGAACATTTCCATGGCTTCGAGGCCGTCTTCATCATAGCATTCCAGTGTCAGGGTCTCTTCCACCTCGCCGGTCTCAGCATTGTACCGCTCCCAGATGACAACGGATTCATCAGACTCATCGAACTCGTCATACTCTTCCATTTCAGTTTCCTGCCTGTTCGCTGAGGATTTTTCTGACCTCTTCGTCGGAGATGAGTTTGAGTTTCTGCAAAATTTCCGGCTTTATGCGGGCGATATACGTCGCAATAAGACCACTGATGATTCCCTCGATGATTGAGAGCGGGATCTGAACTACGGCAAAAACCGCAACTGCCGCAAGAAACGCCGTGAGAACACTGCCCTCGACTGGATATACCAGCGCTATCTGCAGAGAGGTTATGAGATAGGTCACACAGTTGGCGGCAACCGCCGCACAGAAAACCGCAGGCCCAAGAGGGACCCGGCCGGTTTTTCTGAGGCCCGTAAAAACGAGCCATGCAGCCAACGGCCCCATAATCACCATGGAAAAAGTGGTGGCCCCAACCGTGGTCAACCCGCCGTGCCCAAGCAGAAGCGCCTGAAACACCAGAATGATCAGACCAAGAACCGAAGTGACGGCCGGTCCGAAAAACGAGGCCGATAGGCCCGTCCCCGTCGGGTGGGAACAACTCCCGGTCGGCGACGGGATGTCCACTAAAGAAATCACGAATATGAATGCTCCGCAAACTGCCATCAATGGAAGGACATGCCTGTCCTTATTGATCATTTTCGTTATTTTCCACATACCGTAGATGAGAAACGGAGCTGATAGCACGGCCCAGAAAACACACCAGCCAATGGGGAGAAACCCATCCATAAAGTGTATAACCAAACATTGCCGCGGGGAGTGTATGAAGATTGTCCTCGCGGAAAAAAAGGACGGCAGATGCAACCAAAACCTCCGCAAAAGAGGAAGAATATACGGATGCGTGCGCAGATCAGAGATATTGAAGCAATTCAAAAAAAACGGATGGGGTTTTTCGGGTGGAATGTTACTGATCGAGCAGAGTTCTCGACACGATATACTCGCCGTGCGCTTCCCGGGTCGTTCCAACGATCAGCCAGGTCTGATCCCCGTGTTCCTCGACGACGCCTTTTGCTTCCAGCGTCTCACCCGTGAAACACTGACCGCAGTAGGTGTGCGTAAAAGAAAGGACCATGTCGATCTCTTCGTGGTCGATTTTGTAGATTCCCGGCGAATCGAATGCAAGACTTGCGTCCGTGACCTTCGCTTCGATCGTCATCACGCCCATTTTCTCGCCGAGCGTGATCGACGGGACGGATCTGATGTTGTCGTATCCTCTCGAGTAGAGCAGATCGAAGTAGGTCCCCTCGAACTCCCCGCGGTTGAACTTCCGGCTCTCATGCAGAACGAAATCATCGAAACTGATGTCGGGGACCCGTTTTCGATACACCTTCTGCCACATCTCTTCGCTCATCGCAGAGATCTTTCCCACCTTCACCGCGGCCATCAGCTGCTCGCGGGCCAAAAACCAGGCCGAGCCGTACACAACCATGTCGATGTCGGACGCAGAATTTTCAAGACCCGCAAGAAGGGATCCCGTGCAGCCAAAACTCATCGGCGGCAGATCGAAGTGGGAGAAAAGCCGGGCAACCCGGGGATTTCTCGCAGCGATGCCTGCCGCTTCTTCCTCGGGCTTTAACACGCGGACGATGTCTGCAAGCGGGACGCGGTGGACCAGATCGAGGTATTCGGGTTTGTGTTCTTTCACCCAGGCTAATGCATCGGCAAAATCATATTTCTTGTATCTCGTTCCCGAAGGAGCCTTTCTGTCCCCATCTTGTGTTGGGACATAACGCAGCACGCACTCGGCGCGGGAATCGTTTTCATACCCTGAGACGGCGTAAAGACAGCCGTCTTCGGTCATAACAAAATCACGTAAAAGAATCGGTTTCATAAAAATGCGAGGGTCTTTTTTTCATCTATACTACCATCCTATTTTAAAGCAGGATGCATGCACCCAAATCCACGTAGGGAAAGTTTGTCTCCATTCTTTGGCATTTTTCTGTATAACATGTTTCATTCACCTGTTTTTCGATGCGTATCAATAATTTCAGCTATTAGACTCTATTATTTCTTTTAGAGTCACATGTTCATTTTTAAACCGGGAATCCGGATTCTTCTCGGATTTTAGTTTAATTGCTTTCTTCGGACAGAGATTAATACAGGAAAGACAAAATTCACACGTATCTCCATGAATAGGTTTACTGTTTACATGCTCTTTGTCAATTGAAATATTATCTCGTGGACATACCTTGATACATGTCCCACAATTATTGCAGTCATAATTAATAGAGAATTTTTTTGGTGAATTATACTCAGGAAGTACCTTTGTCACTTGTTGAAATCCACTCGTTAAAATGGCGTCTAATATTGAACCTTTATTGATATATTCCTTACTTTCAGAAATATCTATTATTAATACGCACAAATTTTCTTCTATGTTCCTCTGCTTTTTTTCTGTTCTTCAACGTCAAAAATCGGCAGATGATTATCAACCATTAGCAGGCTGTTTGCATAGTGTATAGATATGCCATTCTTTTTTGCGTAGTTTGTGAACCAGCCAACCCCATTGGCTATCATATTACCGTATGTTAAAATAGCAAAGATATACGGACTTTCCAGTGTCACCTTCTCTACAAATTCACGTACAATTTTCGGAGCAGCTAATCCATAACATGGGAATATGATGCCAATTTTCTCATAATTATAGCGCAATTCATTACTTCTTAGCACCTTTGGTATGGAATAGAGCTCTCCTTCAAATCTTTTAGCAACATATAAACTGTTTCCAGTGCCCGTAAAATAAAATATTTTCATGATAAACTCCCTTAACAAGTATGTTTAGGTTATTCATTCGATTCAGAAAAATGCGAGGGAAGGGATTCGAACCCATGAACTACTGAAGACCAGATCTTAAGTCTGGCGCCGTTGGCCTGGCTTGGCTACCCTCGCCTACCCTATTACGTTGGATGCTCTTACATAAAAAAGAGAGCGGAAATACATCAGCAGAAGCATGTCCTACTCGCCTGACGTATCTGCCGCAGTCAGAAGCGAAAGAAAGATTCAACCATTCGTACTCCCATAAAATCAAAAGAGTGATGGCGAAATGGACGCTACCTAAACGAAGTCAAGGAAAATACAAATGACCAAAAGACCCGTTTTAGATAAACATTTAGACAGCAAAACATTTCGCGAGTTCTATTACTTGAAAGAAGAGTTGATAGACTTTTGCAGAAAATGCCGTCTACCTGCCTCTGGCGGCAAAATAGAAATAACGGACAATATTGCTTATTTTCTTGATACAGGCAAAGTATTGTCTACATCAACAGCAAAGAAAAGAGCCGCAGTAATGTCAAATATTTGCGAAGATACAAAAATTGAATCAGGTTTTGTTTGTTCTGAAAAACACAGAGCGTTTTTTAAAGAGCATATTGGAAAGAGTTTTTCTTTCAATGTCACTTTTCAGAAATGGCTAAAAAGCAATGAGGGTAGAACGTATAAAGAAACAATTACCGCTTATTTTGACATTATGGAAGAGAAGAAAAAAAGGAGAGACTGTCATTGATAAGCAGTTCGATTACAATACCTATATCCGTGTTTTTTTTGCAGACAACAAAGGAAAAACCTTAGATGAAGCCATTATATGTTGAAAATACAGAAAGCAGTTGCCAGGTCACAACCGTTATGAAAGGTCAGACCTTGGATCATTGGATGGATAACTTTGCGTTTATCGAGATGATTATACCATGCACTATGTAAAATCCAAAGGGATCTTGTCGGCCAATAATTGGATGAACCTCTACCGAGGGTGTTCCCACGGGTGTATCTATTGTGATCCGAGAAGCAGGTGCTATCATATCGACCACGCATTCGAAGACATCGAAGTCAAGGAAAATGCTATCGAATTATTAAACGAAACCCTGAAACGCAAGCGGAAAAAATGCATGATAGGCACCGGGTCCATGACGGACCCCTATATTCCACTCGAACTAAAGCTCGAACATACGAGAAAAGCATTGTCTTTAATTGAGCAATACGGCTTTGGGTGTACGCTTATAACAAAATCGAACCTCGTTTTGCGGGATCTTGACCTGCTGAAAAAATACACGACAAAACGAAATGCGTCGTCCAGATGACGCTGACCACTTTCGATGAAGATCTCTGCAGAAAAATCGAGCCGAACGTAAGCACAACAAGCGAACGCTTCGAAGTGCTGAAGCAGCTGCGGGACGCCGGAATCCCCACGGTTATATGGCTTTGCCCGATTTTGCCGTTCATCAATGATACCAAAGAAAACATCGAAGGGGTTTTAGATTACTGCATAGAAGCAAAAGTCTACGGCGTTCTCTGCTTCGGCATGGGTCTGACGCTTCGCGAGGGAAACCGGGAATACTTTTACCAGCAGCTGGATAGGCTGTTTCCGCACCTGAAAGAGAAGTATATCCAGACGTACGGGGAAAGTTATGGAATAGAGAGTCCAAAAAGCTCTGAACTCATGAAAATATTCCATGAAACATGCGAACAAAACGGCATCGTCCATGACAATGACCGGATATTCGAATATCTGAACACGTTTGAAGAAAAACGCCGCGACAGACAGATGAGTCTGTTCGAGTAAGGTAAAGATAATCAAACGTGAATTTGACAGTTGGCAAATATACTTTTCCAGCACCCCTATAATCAGATATTATGTAGAATATTTGAGATTTATTTTTAATAGGAGTTACGCGGTGTTATTCTCAATCCAATTCGGGAAAGGGTACTACTAGTATGGATACAATAGATAAAACCAACCGCGAATTGGATTGAGGATAACTCCGCGTAAGTCCTATATCAGTAATCTGCAGAGTTTTTTCGTTTATTATCAGTAGAGTAGAAGTTTCCGGCAGGTTATTTACTGCAAGAAACATGGTCACAAATAAGGTAATCAATACACCTAATGTTGTCATGATAGAACGACTGTGTGTAGACTGTGATCGTACCCAACCCCATTCTCTTTCGTTGATAAATGACTATTCGCAAGGGGAATAGATATAGAGAATGGGTGATAGAATGGAAAAAAGCGTGGTTAGTTATTCCTTCACGAAATCAAGATCGGCATACCGCTTCACCAGATCCTCATGACCGATCGTGCAGGAAATCATCTCCAAAAACTCAGACTTGAATAGATACGTTTGCTCAGCCATTTTGGCCAGAAGAAAATCATTGAGTTCCTGTTTATTATGACTTACATGCGTCGTAACCGGACTTCTCTTTCCGTTAGCATAATACGTATAACGCGCGTTTTTCTGCCTCCCGGAAACCTGCTCGAATCCCTTCTTTTTCAAAGCTTTCGTGACATCATCAGCCTTCAGGATCATATTAGAGCCACACAGCATCCCGTAATTTTTTCCCAAACTCTTTTGGGGCCGCGGTCATTGAAACATCAGGATCATTATACTGGTCAAAACTATCGGAAAATTGTAATCCAGCGTCCTCTAAAGCCTCTTCCAATGTTTCACAGGAAACAAGAATCTTAAATTCAGTATTTTGCCAGATTAATAAGCCCGTTTTTCTGGTCGAGGTGCAATTGAATAGGAATTGGTATTTTTCAGCTTCTTTATTTCATTATCTTTTCCAAGGGGCACCTCAGAAAGAAACACGACTCCATGCGCAGTCCCTTCATCACCCACATCCAGCAGATCAAGCATCTGTCCCAACACATCATAATACGTCTGATGACCCCGCTTGCGCTGGATAACCCGCTCCTTAATCTCAGAAGAGATAGAAATGGTCACACGCTGTGGTCTTGTCTCAGCTGCCTGCATGATATAAAATAATGTGAGGTGCGAGATAATAGTTTTTCTCCATGAGATTATTCATGATAGATAATCCCAATGTAGTGTTCAACCTGTAAGATTTTTTCAAGCATATCTTCCTCCATCTACAAAGTAGCAACAAAAAGAATCCAGTGTCATCACAGAAAAAGAAGTAATAGGAGGAACGCCGCGAAACATCACCCGACGATTCAACACCTTTGAACCCCCGATCTCCAATAGACTGCCTATGAAACTTCGGAAATCTACAAATACTTTCCAGACCGACATGTATGGAGAAGATAGTTCCTTTCCCAATCGTGCCAACACCTTGTTGGAAGTTTTCAGCTAAAAACTTCTCATTGGACGCTGAATGGGAGCGCGTTCATCTTGTATTTAGTCAACTCCTGTAGTGTAGTGGTCAATCATTCCGGCCTTTGGAGCCGGAGACGGTGGTTCGAGTCCGCCCAGGAGTATCTGATTTTGTTCGCGGTTATTCTTCCTTGTTCTGCCGGGAATATCGGCGTGTCAGGCTTTCCAGCGTCTCGATCTCCGAGACATCCTTGTCGTCCCTAAGCCGCACAAAACGAGGGAACCGGAGAGCGTATCCGGCCTCGTAGTTCGTGCTTTTCTGCAGTTCGACATACCCTACCTCGAAGACCACATCCGGCTCGAAGATCACGGTTTTTCCCTTTTCGGCGAGGATCTTGTCTTTGAAGAGATCGTACAGAGTCGAAAGCATGGAGTCGTCGATACCGGTCGCCACCCGCGAGATCTCCAGAAGGTCGCCGTTCTCGTCCTGACAGGCAAGAAGGAACGAGCCAAACATCTTCGCACGTTTTCCTTCTCCCCACTCGGCCGCCGTCACCACCAAATCAATCGTATCGACCTCCGGCTTGATCTTGATCCAGAGCTTGCCCCTGTTTCCCGGAAGATACGGCGAGTCGAGCACTTTGAGCATGATCCCTTCGTTTCCGTTGTCGAGCGAGGCGTGATAATACGCTTCGATCTCTTCTGCCGAATCGCTGACGAGCTGCGGCGCAACATACGCGTTCATGACGGATTCCAGAATCCTACGCCGTTCCCTAAAGGGAAGGTCGATCAGGGTCTCTCCGTCGGCAACCAGGATATCGAACACCCAGGGAAGAAGAGTGATCGCTTCCGCGGCATCCCCGACATCATGCTTCCTGCGGATGCGTCGGAGGATCGTCTGGAAAGGCATAGGTTTTCCGTTCATGATCGCGATCACCTCGCCGTCGATGATGACGTCGTGATCGGTCGCCTTATCCAGCATCTCGACAACATCGGGAAGAGACGCCGTCATCTCTTCCAGACGCCGGGAGTAGATCGCACACTTCCCTCCCGATTTATGGAACTGGAATCTGCTGCCGTCGTATTTATTTTCCGCAGCGAGTGTTCCGTGCGTTTCGACCATCGAGGTGATGGAACCCTGCTGGGCAAGCATCATTTTCACCGGCCGAAACGCGGTGATATGGACCTCGGTGAGTCTTACCGGATCAGTTTTTGCGAGGAACGCCACCTCGCCCAGATCGTTGAGCGCCTGATGGGTATGCTCAATCACGTCTGACGGAACACCGAAGGCTTTCGAAACCGCATCTTTTACGACCCCTTCGCCCACGCCGATCCGCATCTCTTCGAGCATGAGCCGGGCAAGGTATCTTCCTTCCAGCGGGTTCGCATTCGAAAGAAGATACTGGGCGGACCTGAGCCTTTCCTGCTGGGATCTCCTGCCGGAAGATTTTGCCATCAGCAGAAAACGCTCGTTCACATCCAGAAGACTCAGTTCTTCCGAGAAGAACATCGTCTGTTCACGTTTTTCGAGAAGACTTTCGACAACTTTTCCGACATCGCCGGAACTGTTTATTGCCGAGACCACGTAGCTCCGCTTTTTGCCGATGACGTAGGCGAGGGCATCATACAAAAGATTCGGGCCGAACCCGAGCTTCTCGGACGACCAGTCGGGAAAGAGTTTCCCCCGCATGAATCTGACGAAGACGGGCAGTTCCTCTTCGGTGAGTATGGGAACCTTTTCGGCCAGGATATCCGCTGTTGCAAGACGCGAGGATGTTCCCTCGATCGTATTACATATCTCTGCAAACTCGGCAAACTGCATGTTCTTTACACCTCGAACCGGACAAGGCGGCGTTCCCGGTAATCCGCAAGCTGATCGCTGACGTAAATGTCCGTTCCGCTCTCGCCTGCCGCAGCCAAAGCCATCTCGCGGGCGATGTTCGGGCGGTTGTAATTTTCCGAAAGATGTGCAAGAGCGATGATCCCGACGTCCTTCGAAAGCTCGGCGATGCATGCCGAGGAATTTTCGTTCGAAAGGTGCCCGTCGTTTCTGATACGGTCTTTCAGGTACCGCGGGTAAACCCTGAGAACGCATCTGTTTCCCTGGCATTCCGCTCCGCACGCCCGGCAGATTTCGCATTCCGGGAACGTATCGCTTTTCATCGCCTCGGAGCAGTAGTTGCTTTCCAGAACGACGGCATCACAGGCGGAAAGGATCGTCTTCATCGTATCCGAGACCTCGTGGGTGTCGAGACATATCCCGATCCGGGAATCCCCGTCGTCGATAACAAACCCCGTCGGCTCGGCCGCATCATGATATGCCCGAAATGTCGTGATCTTCAGACCGCCTGCCTGAACCGGAACATGCTCTCGGCAGACGACTCGCTCAGCCGATGCCGGAATGATATTTCCATTTCTGAATGCGTCAAGCGTGCCGCCGGATCCAAAAACCGGAACATGTGCGGCTTTTACAAAAGCTTTCGCGGATCTGACATGATCCGAATGTTCATGAGTAATGCAGAGCCCGCGAAGATTATCGGTATTCAGGCGCATACTCTGCAGTGTCCGCATAAGATATCCCAGCCCCGCATCGATCACGATCGAATCGGTGTCGTTTCCGACATAGATACAGTTTCCTTTACTCCCGCTCGCAAGAAGGACGCAATCCATTAGAGAGTATTGGATTTACTAAGAGAAATACTCAGAGGAAAAAAGAAGTTAAAAAAATTGAGAACATATATCAACCCATTTTTTTTAACGCGAATCATGATTTAAGGAAGATTGGCTACATCCCTACACCCTCATCCCCCCAAAAAAAGAAAAATACCAATTATTACTTGACGTTTTTTTTTTAATTTACACTCTGTTTTGAATCGTTTTCACCTGATAGATATTATAACAAAATGCAGCCAGCATATTTTTCACTCGTACTCTTTGTAGTGTTGTTACCTTCACCAACCCTGCATGAAAAACATTTTTGATCACTGCATAGGGTCTCTCGCCCTTTGATCTCTTCCTACTTATTCTCAGATTTCTCAGTTTATCTCGTATGCCAATGGGATGCCCTCTCGCTCCCCTTTTCATTGTGGCACTATATCCCTTGCATTTTGCTCCATGATATCCCCGATCCCGATAGACCACTTCCCTTTTTCTGACAGATCCACCTGACTATCATGAACATTTACCGTGGTGGTTTCAATGCGTCGAATAAGATCGTGCGTCGTATCCATGATGGTATGAAGTTTATACCCATAGTGCATTTTGCCGTTCTTGGACATGATTTTTCCATCTTTATCCCGTCGTGTTTTTGCCTGCTCTCCTCGCGGCGTGTCTTTCTTACAATGACCAGGTTCAGCATATACAAACGTTGCATCCTGGATCATACCTTGTTCAATTTTGAGACCTTTCAGGTCAAGTTGTCTCTGAAACTCCTGCCAAACCAATGTATCAACGCCAGATTCGGACATGCGCTCCCGAAATAACCAGATCGTTGAATTGTCGGGTATTTTGTCAGGACAGCCAAGAAAATGCCAAAAGGAGAGACGATCATAGATTTCACGTTCAACGGCGAGATCAGACAGACTATACCAGACTTCCAGAAGCTGAATCTTGAACATGAGAATTACATCAACATTGAGATGACCGCCATTGCCGGATTTATTTGTATACATGGATTCAAGAAGAGGGCGAAACACATGCCAATCAAGTGTTTTACCAACGTCGGAGAGACGGTCGCCAAGTTTTTCATAACGTTCGTGATATGCCTGGTTGAGACCAAAGCTGCTGAAAGTCCCTATACATACTACTTAACGTATGAAAAGAAATTACTTTCTGTCGAAAAAAAAAAGGTTGTTAGAAATTCTCAAATTGTTTTGGATTCCAAAGAGGGATCACTTCTCTTCTTCGCCGGACCAGCAGGTAACACCTGTTGAGTCGGAAAGACAAGATGCGTTGAAGACCGGCTCTTCGATACCGTCGGCCTTCTGGTCGAAGTAATCTTTGAGTGCTTCGAAGGCGTGTTTGCCAAGGAAGAACAGGACACCCATGTTGAAGATACCCATAAGTGCCTGGAAAGTGTCTGCAAGGTTCCATGCAAGACCCATGGACATCATGGATGAGATGAAAACCATCGCAACGATCGCAACACGGAGAACAACTACTGCTCCTTTCTTTTCGGTGATGAACTTCGTGTTCGTTTCACTCATGGAGTAGTAACTGATCAGACTGCTGAACGCAAAGATCAGCATGAAGACCGCAATGACATACGGACCGGCTGCTCCAAGGAAGGTAGCGCTCATTGCTTCTTGAACAAGGGCTGCTCCAGAAACAGGGATGCCGTCGTAGCCTGGGTAGGCAACGTTGGTGTAGATGATGATCACAAAGGCGGTTGCAGAACAAACGACGATCGTATCTATTAACACACCGACAGACTGCATAATTCCCTGCTTTACAGGGTGTTTAACATCTGCGTACGAGGATACATTCGGTATAGAACCGATACCAGCTTCGTTCGAAAACACACCACGCTTCAGACCCCACATGATTGCGGCTCCGATTCCTCCGCCGACGAATGCCTGAACACCGAATGCGTAGGAGAATATCGTCTTGATGACGAGGGAGACCTGAGTGAAGTTGACGAGGACGATCAGCAGACAGAGTAAGAGCCAGATGATTGCCATTGCCGGAACAAGCCATGTTGAAACTTTTGCAACACGTCTGATACCGCCGAAGACAACTAAGGCTGCAAGAACGGTGATGATGACCACAAAGACGATCTGCGGTGTGTTGAACGCATTTGAGAAAGCGAGCGTTGCCGTGTTTGCCTGCACACCGATGAACATCAGACCGTAGCTGATGATGATCAGAATTGCGATAAAAGCTGCGAACTTCGGTCTGCCGAGACCGTTTCTGATATAAAATGCCGGACCGCCGTGGAAATGACCGTCTGACTTCTTTTCTTTGTAGATCTGACCGACCGTCGTTTCAACGAAACTGGTTGCAGCGCCGATCAATGCAAAAATCCACATCCAAAAAACAGCTCCGGGACCACCCATGACGATTGCCACGGCGACACCGGCGATATTACCAACGCCGATACGTGCGCCCATACTGACGCAGAAGGCCTGGAACGACGAGATCGTTTGTTTGCCTTTTTCTGCGCGTAAACCGGTAAACGCAACTCTGCATACTTCACCCATACGATTGATCTGGACACCTTTCGTTTTGACGGTAAAGTATAGACCGATACCGATCAGGAATACGAATGCTATATACCAAGCATACATATTGACGACATCGTTCACTGAGGAAACGGCGTCGTTAATTGCCTCTAAAACACTCATGGGTTAAATCGTCTCTCGATAATGGATAATTAACTCGTATGATTCGTTTGTCAAAAAAGAGATTTTCAAAAAAGGGGATTTATCCTCACTGTATTCAAAAAAAAAAGTGGCTGAATACAAGCGAGACCGATCACAGGGAGTCGAGCGAGACGCTGCCGAAATCGTCGGAGTTCTCTGGAGCCGTGATACCGAACGCGGACTGCCCTGCCCAAGAGTCGAGGGAGTTTGCCGCTTCGACCATGTAATCGAGAATGTCTATAGAAAGTTCGCGTTTGGTTTTGCTGACCTGCATCTGCTCAACGAGGAACCGCAGCCTTTCAGAAGATTCCATTCTCAGCTTGGCAAGCGAAATCACGCACATATAGATACGGGTCAGATTCCTGTCGGTCCCGGTGATCGTATCAAAAAACGCCCGGAGGACCTGAGCCTGATAGACTTCGCTTCCCATAAATATTCTAAACTAGGGAGTTATCCGATATATAGATTTGCCAAAAAAGAGGGATTATTTTGCGGCACTGACGATTTTGATGATGTCGCCGGACTTCAGTTCGGTCGTATCCTTGATCCGCATCTTCGTGCGGGCATCGACCGCATACAAAAATCCGTTCCCGATATCGGTGTGGACGCGGTATGCCATGTCTTTTGGGGTCGAACCGATCGGCATAAGGAATGCATCCGGCAGGACCTGTCCTTTCGCATTGCAGTATTTGTTGTCGTCCTCGACCGGGTAGACCACGATCATGCCGATATCCTCAAACACGATCTTGTTTAAGATCTCCTGAACGCCGGTGCTACCGAACTTCTTCATGTGTTCAGCGATCATCGTCAGGGCTTTTACCTGATGTGCCGAGAGTTTTGCTCCTTCAACCGGAGAGAAAGTGGAATCGCCCGGTAGATATCTCAGGATCTTTGCATATGCAGCGCTTTTCAGAGCAAGTTCGCCGGCAGCGATCGTCGGTATGGCCCCGAGAACTTTGAGCATCTCGATGTTTTCATCGGACGCAAGATCCGCTTTGTTGGCCGCAATGATCATCGGTTTCGAGACACGAAGCAGAACCTCGCACATCTTTTCGATATCTTCCGGCGTTGCCTTGGCCAGATTGATGCCGCATTCGTCAACTGCCTCTCGAATCTGAATCGCGTTGATCCGAAGACCGGCAAGAGCTTCGCCTAACAGATCGATTAAGACCTGCTCTTTTCCCTGCGCCTGCCGGACGAGTTTGGCCCGATGCTTCTCGACGATTCCCGCCATCCACATGGCGAACTCGTAGCGCAGAAACTCGACATCTTCGATGGGGTTTCTGGTCCCGATATCGACCGGATTTCCTTCGGCGTCCGTACTTCCGGATGCTTCAACGACCTGAATGATCGCGTCAGCCTCGCGGAGGGTGTCGAGGAATTGGTTTCCAAGACCCCTGCCTAAATGCGCATCGGGGACAAGACCCGCGACATCGATGAGTTCGACCGCAATAAACCGGTTTCCGTCGATACATTCAGTGCATCCCTCGATGCCCAGTTCTGTGCACGGACATCTCGTCCTGACGTAGGCAACGCCTTTGTTCGGGTTCACGGTCGTGAACGGATAATTAGCGATATCGACATTTGCAAGAGTCAGCGATTTATAAAACGTTGATTTGCCACAGTTTGGTTTTCCAGCCAGTGCAATTTGTAACATTGTGTATCTTTCCTTGTATCGAAGTATATCTGACCTATAATTAGGGCCGAGGGGCTCTTATGCCTTTGGGATTAGTAATGGAAGATGATATCCCGACCGTCATTGACGGACTCGGCATACCGATTCACGTTCTCTTCGATCAGCGTGATGTTGATCGAATCATGCAGCCGCTTCATGAACTCCTCTTTGAGTTCGTTCGATAAAAGACACCGGGTCGTGACCTCGTATGCTCCGTCTAAACGGCCTTCCGCTGCCATCTGGATAATCACCCGGTCGACCATCGAAACCGTCGCCGGTTCCATAAGATCAAGAGCACAGCCTCCTCGTCCGCCCGGCGCCGACACGATCTCCCCGTAGAGTGCGCCGCGGGAGAAATCAAGACCCGCCCCCGTGCAGGCCACGGCAAAGTTCGCATACAAAACCGCATATCCGTGGGACATCATCACGTTCACCGGATCCATAAACGGCGGCTGGCTTCTCCTGCGGTATCCAAGCACTTTGGGAAGTTTGCGGCCGATGATCTCGTAATACATCGTCTTCGTCAAGGAAAACGCACGGCCGATCTCGGGAAGTGTGATCAGATACTCAAGCTCCTCTCTTGCGGCGTTGAAGATGTCGAACTCTCCTTTGAAGTAGAGCCCTTCGGGATCGAACTCGGCAAGTTCGTTGATGTACCGCAGACGTTCGTCCAGTGAAGACCGAATCGAGGCCATCGCGAATTTGTGGACCGGGATATCCCGCTGCTGGGTCGCAAGAGAGGGGGCGCCTTTTCCGTAGATGCCGCCGGCCGGTTTTCCGTGCGCCGTGAAAAAAGAGACGGCGATCCCGTGGTCAGCAAGGCGTTCGAGGACCGAGGTGTGCAGCGAATGACCGCCAGCAATTAAAAGATGCCGCATATCATCGAAAGGATACTGGGTCAGCGTGCCTTTCTGCCGGACGAAAAGCGAGTCGCGGGTCGATTTGATCTCGGCCCCGTACCCCCAGACAGTGACCCAGGGGATCATGAGAAGAGATCGTCCTCCATTGTGTCGCCGTTCAGCTGGATCCGGCATTTTCCGCAGAAGTACGTCCGCTTCCGATCCAGTTCGTCCAGATTTCGCGGACAATACATAATGCATCCGGGATTATCGCAGTGACCAAGCCCGAACAGGTGCCCGATCTCGTGAGCTCCTTCTTTTACGAGCCGGTCGATCAGCGCCGAATCGTCGGCATACTTGCCGTAAAACTCATTTTGTAGCCGGTGCGGCGAGACGATCGCGACCCCGAGTTTCGGGTAGGCGAGGCCGAACACGAAGTCCGCCAGCGGTTCGTAGAGATCGCCCGGGGTCACGAGAAGGATCTGTTCGTGCAGATGATTGAATTTATTATAAAAGTCCAGGTCCATATCGGCCGGCTTAAAAAACTGGGGCATTCTTCTGCGGAACATGTCCAGTTTCAGGAGAATCTTCACGGCATCATACTGGTTTCGGACCGGGTCGAAGCCTTCGAGCGGAAATATGCCGTCGTCGATTCTCGATACGGGCATCTCGAGGACGGCCGACACCTCCTCGGAAACCGGACGCGACAGGCCGACAGGAACGCGGCTGTCCCAGAAAAGATGAATCCCCATTTGTATAGATATTTCTCTGTGCAAAGCGATAAAGGTACCTTATCTATGAGAAACGGCATCGAGACGGCGGTCGGACGCTATATCGCGGAGAATTACCGCTCGGCAGTAGAGGTGGGCTTTGGTGGGAAAACGACGAGCGCAGAAATCGTGGAAAACGCAGGGGTCCGGATCCTCTGCACGGACGTACACGCATACGCCGAGGGACCGGTTCCTGCGGTGGTCGACGACTGTGTCGAGCCAACGGTCTCACTTTATCAGGCGGACGTGATCTACGCGATCCGTCCGGGAACGGAGATCGTTCCTGCGCTGATCGAGCTTGCAACTCGCGTAAACGCCGACCTAATCATCTATAATCTGGGCTTCGAGTTGTACGAGAACGGCGGGGAACGGATCGTGACGGACGGCGTTATCCTGCACCGATATGTGAAGGCTCACCAGGAGTGAGCATAGCCCCGCTTTTCAACAGGCTCCCCGTCACACCAGACCCCTTTTTCCCCAACGAGCGTTCCAATAACGGTGTACTCCGCATCGAGGGCCGGCAAACGCTCCCGCGATATGCAGAATAAAAGACCGAAGTCCCCGCCGCCGTATAGATAATACTCCCGTGCGGATTCTCCCAGGACGTTCGGAAGGTTGAATTTTGCAGAATCAAGCGCGAATCCGACGTTGGAGGCTTCCGACATGTCGTAAAGAGAGACCGCAAGACCGTCCGAGACGTCCATCATCGAGGACGCGCCGGCGGCAGCGATTTTCTGCCCGGCTTTTACCTGCGGGATCGGGGTGAGCAGATTTTTCCGGTACCGTTCGTCTCCTTCGAGCGCCGCCATGGCAAGACCCGGTGTTCCCGTGATGCAGACGACATCGCCCGGCGATGCGCCGGACCGCCGGCAGTAGTGCGTTTTTTCCACGATCCCAAAACCCGTTGTCACGACGGTCAGCTCATAATGACTGTCGATATCTCCGCCGGCGACCTTCGCACCGAAGATTTTTGCGCAGGAAACGGCGCCTTCCATAAATGGAACGAGCCGGGAAGGGTCGTCCAGACCGACGGCCACGAGGAGCTGGACGGGTTTTGCCCCGCAGCTGGCGATATCCGAAAGCGTGACGGCGGCGCTCATCCAGCCTTTTTCGAACTCGGTCATGCCTTTCGGGAAGTCGGTCGTCTCGTGCAACATGTCGGTGCTGGATACGAGGATCCTGCCGTCCGAGAGATCGAAGGCGGCGCAGTCGTCAGCCGTCTCGTCTTCACCGATCAGATGACGGATGGAATCAAGAAGGGAGCGGTCGTCCATTATTTTTTCAGCTCCTTTTTGCGTTCTTCGCGGTACTCGGAGAGCACGCCGAACAGGATCTTCTCCGCGGATCCGGCCTCGGGCTTTTTGGACGGAGCGGGTTTTTTCACTGCTTCCTTTTTCGGGGCCGGTTTTGGAACCGGTTTTGGTGCCGGAGGAACGGGTTTCGGCACTGGTTTAGGAACCGCAGGAACAGGCTTCTCTGCCGGAGCCGGCTTTTCTGCAGGCGGGGCAGGTTTTGGTCTGAAAACCGTGGCCGGTTTTTCCGGAACCACCGGCGTCTCGGGTTTTGCCCGGTCCACCTCGAACACCAGCGTCGGGTCGATCCCTTTCTCCAGAACATCCTTCACCCGCTCAACCTGATACTCCTTCACCATCCCGTGGATCTCGCCGATCTTCTTCTCGGTCTTGTAGACATCCTGCGTCGTCTTCCAGTCGGCAAGGGCCGCATCGAACGCCGCGGAGTCCACCACGCCGATCTTTCCCTTCACGCGGGGCGAAAGGTTCGCTCCGTCCAGGATCGGGATGTCCACTTCTCTGAACTCCTCGATAAGATGCTGGCTTTTTGCCCGCTGATAGGTCAGCCGCGGTAGGATCACCGCCCCGATCTTCGCCTCGGCAAGATCGCGGATCACCGTCTTTCCCCACCCATCGATCGTGAGGACATACAGGATATCCTCCTCGCCAACCCCCATCTCGTCGTCCAGCGTCTTCACATGATCCTTCGCAAGCAGCTGGAGGACTTTCAGCGCCGTGCAGCCGTCGCCTGCCTGCAGGGAGATGTAATGCTTCATCCGCTCGAGGCGGGTCCGAAGCGTCTTGCTCCGGCGTTCTTCTTTCCGGAGAGCCTTTTTCACCTGGGCGAGTTCCGTGTCGCGGGATGTGATCGCTTCGGTTGAGAGCATCTCCGCGTTCCGCTCTTCCCGTTCGAAAACAAGCCGTTTCTGCAGAGCTGCAATCGCCTTGTCCTTTACTTCAACTTCTTCTGATAAACTGCCTGCGAGTTTACGAAGTTTCGTAACGGTTTCTTCGAGCCGTGTGATGCGTTCGTCCTTTTCGTCGGGGACGATCTCTTCCACAATGACCTCCGGCTGTTCGGGCAGTATCTCCGGGTGTTTCAGCGTTTCGAGTATCTGCTCGAGGGAGAGGCCGTGGATGATCCCAGCCCTGACCATATCGATGTCGGTTCCCGGGGACATGCGTTTCTGGACCGACTCGAACTTGTTCGCATAACTCCGGTAGGCCATCACCGCGGCCGAGAGGGCGTCGCGTTCGTGATCGTTGCCAAAGTCGTAGCCTTCGGCAAGATCATACTTCTCTTTGATAAGCACATCCTTCGCCGGCGTCCAGGCGACGGCGGAGAAGGCACGTCTGACTTTTTCCACCCCAAACGGCATCTCGGCCTTGTCGGTCGCGATCAACACGGGCCTGCCAACCGCGGTTATTGCCGCGATGATCTCGGCCTGGCCGAGTGCCCGTGTGCTGGAGAGATGGACCAGGTCGCCGTCGAGGTTGAGGGCGGCGATCCCGACCGTCGTGCCCGGGTCGATGCCAATGATCAAATAGGGAGGCCTTTTTGAGATCGGGAGGAAATCAAGGGCCTCTTTTCTCGTGCCGGAGACCCGAACGAAGACGCCGGCAGATGTCCGCGTGGAGACGGGGACGTCGTGACGGGGAGCGGAGACGGTGAACTCCACGATCCGCTCGCCCCGGAACGATCGGGCAATCGACGAAGTGAACATGATGCCGTTTGCAAGAAGGCTGGCCTCGATTTCGCGGGAGATGGACA
This sequence comes from Methanocorpusculum sp., assembly GCA_965229365.1. GTDB lineage: Archaea > Halobacteriota > Methanomicrobia > Methanomicrobiales > Methanocorpusculaceae > Methanocorpusculum. The sequence goes on from OZ245878.1 coordinate 1,625,412, forward strand.
TGAGGGAGCCCTGCATGTGCCGGATGTACCGGTTCTGATGCGTGCGGATCGGCGGGCGGGCTTGGGACACGGTGATGGTCGTGACCCATTCGAAGATCCTGATCTCGTAGCCGCCTCCACACGAGGCGATGAGACCCGAGATCTTGGCCTGCTCCATTATGTTGGATGCGTCAAAGCGGAAGTTGTATCGCTCGGCAAGTTTCGGGAAAGGGGCGGATTTTGCCCCGATGCAGGCGATGAGAACGAGTTTCGTGCCAAAGGGCAGGGCCTCCGCGAGGGTGAAAATGGAGCGTGTGTCGGGGGCGATGTCGCGGAGCGAACTGAATGCGACGATCTCCGGCTTCTCGGCATTGATGAGATGGAGGAGATGCTGGAGGGTGAGGCTGCGTTCTTCGGATTCGATCCTTTTGTCGACTACCCGGACGAGGGCGTAGAGACCACTAGGAGAAGAGTGGGTGGAGCCGGTGATCTTGTCGATGCCGAATACGAGGGGATTCATGGTTCTGTTACGAAAGCGACCGCCTCTTCAAGGTCGTACTTTGTCTGGTATTTCTTTGCGAAGTAGGTGATGACGGTCTCGAGGTCGTGCCTGAGGACGGCGTCGGCGTTCTGATGAGTGGGCGGGATCCACTGGGGCCAGTCGATGAGCCAGACGGTTTCTCCGTCGGTCATGATGTTGTACTCGGAGAGGTCTCCGTGGATGAAACCTGCGGCGTAGGCTTTTTTGACTTCGTCGAGGATCTGCCGGTAGATGGTGTCGGGGTCTTCGAGGACGCAGCGAAGGAGGTTCGCGCCCGGGACCTGGGACATGACGATGACGTGCCGGTTGATGTCGATCGGGACCGGGACGTTGATTTTGCCGTTTAAGGCTTTGAGCGCTTCATATTCTCGTTCGGCGGATTTTGTGGAGGCGAATATCCAGGGGCAGTGTCCTTCTCCTGGCATGTATTCGCGGTTGGTTTTGAGGGTCTGGAAGGATCTCTGGCCGACTTTGTGGAGTTTGAGGATGACGATGCCGAAACCGAGGGCGTCGTAGATCTCGGATTCTTTGCCGACGCCGACCATGCAGCCGAGGGCGGAGATGGTCTTTTTGCCGGCGAGGTCGGATAAAGCGAGGGCGTCGTAGCCGGCAAAGACGAGGGTGTAGCCTTTGTAGGGGACGGAGTCGGAGCGGATGAGGTCCCGGTGGATGAGGTTGCCGAGACGATATTTCATTTCGGTGGGTGAGAGTTTGACGGCGGCACGGAGGTCGTCTTCGGGGACCCAGCGGTAGTGTTTCATCATCCGCTCGAGGGCGTGGAGGATGCGTATTTCGTATTTATGTAGAGATTTTATGATGTCTGCATCAATGGGCATTGGTGATATAGGTTTGGCGGTGATGGGACAAATAGATGATTGAGCGGGCTGCCTCGAAGGGGCAGGCTCAGCAGAGGCGGGGTAAGCCGTCAGGTTCGCCCTCAGCCAAGCAAGTCGTCAGACTTGCGAGTATGGGTCGGATGCGAAGCAGACGACCTCAGCCGAGGCGGGGACCTTTAGGTCCCTTAGCCGAGCAAATCTCTGATTTGCGAGCAAGTCGATAGATTTGCGAGTGGGGAGGGTATGTCAGGGAGGGGAAGCCAGTTTTATGCAGGCTAATCTTCGGCACTCTGTGATTATTTTTCCGGGATTTATTCGGGAGTACATTTGACGTACGGTATGAAATTAACCTTAGGTGTAGATTGCCATCACACGAAATCCACGAAAATAAAAACGAAAACACGAAAATGAGAAAAGTTCGTTGGGCGGTCTCCATGTATTACCATCCCCCGTCCCCCACACAAAATATATGAACTCGCAAATCAAAGATTTGCTCAGCTAAGGTCGTCCGCTTTCAGCGTCCAACCCGCAAATCAACGAAATTCACGAAAAGGGGGACAGGGGCGGATGGATGGAGGAGTATCGATTGTTAAGCTCGGAAAGTGTAAGGTCTTGTGCGGATACAAGAGAAAAAACCGCGAATTCCCGCGAATCGCATTTTTCTTGCGCCGTCGTGCTCTGCTCCGGCTTATCGCCTGCGCAGGAATCGCACGCCGCCTGGAAAAGTCCACGAGCTGAAAGCTCGTGAGACGTCTCAAGAACCTTTGGCTCTTGGACAAATGCTGAGGAAAAACCGGTGTGTCGGTTTTTCTAATCTTCTATCTCTCTTTTTTCTGATTTCGGGGTGCGGGGATGTGACTGCAGGGTGGACGCTGAAAGCGGACACGCTCAGCTGAGCAAATATTTTGATTTATAAATCAGGCGCAGAGCGTCACGCGGCGGAGGAATCCTCTGGATTTTTAATCGAGATAAAACGCATTTTTCAGGGATTCTAAGATGATTTCTCGTAGGGAATACAGGCGAAGAAAGTGAGAAATATTTCTCCGACACCGTGTAAGTCCAGCAAGTCAGTTCATGCCTGCCCGAACGATCCTTGCAAGCAGAGCGTCCATCTGAATATCCGCGTCGGCCCCTTCGCTCATGCGAAAATCGGCTTCCCCGAGATGGTCGATCAGGTCTACTTTGAGCCGGCGGTCGAGGGTCTCTGAGCGGGAGATCTCCCGATAAAGCTGGTTTAAGAGTTCGTTCGGCGCGATGCCTTTGTCGTACATCAATCCGTGGAGCATCCGTTCGGCGGTCTCGAAATCGCCTTCGATGCAGCGGGAGAGGAGATCGGTGATCTCCTGGGGTTTTGCGTTGGAGGTGATGGCGTAGATGTTTTCGGCGGTGACGTGATCCGAGACGATCGCGGCCCCCTGAAGGGCATTGATTGCTTTTCGCATATCTCCAAGCGAGACATAGGTTATCGCGACATAGGCCCCCTCATCGATGGTTATTCCCTCTTTTTTTGCGATCCGTGCAATTTCTTCGGAGATTGCCTCGTCCGTAAGAGGTCTGAACCGGTATATTGCGCAGCGGGACTGGATGGGGTCGATTATTTTAGAGGAGTAGTTGCAGGAGAGGATGAAACGGCAGGTCTCGGCATAGTTTTCCATCGTCCGGCGAAGAGCGGCCTGAGCATCCTGAGTAAGAGCGTCCGCTTCATCCAAGAAGAGGATCTTGAACGTTGCGTCACCCAGGGGAGCGGTTCTTGCAAACTGTTTGATCTGATTTCTGACGACGTCGATTCCCCGTTCATCCGAAGCGTTGAGTTCGCGGAAGTTCATATTCCAGGTATCGCCGAACATCTCGCGGGCCAAAGCAACGGCACACGTGGTCTTCCCAACGCCGGCCGAGCCGGTAAAAAGGAGGTGCGGAAGGGCCTTGGTCGCGACATAAGAGCGGAGCCGCTCGACGACATCCTGCTGACCGACAACCTCAGCGAGATTTTTGGGCCGGTATTTTTCTATCCAGATTTCGGGGGAGACATCCATAATGAATGATTGTTGGACGTTACAACCAATTAATCATTCGACAGGCGGGTTGGATGCGTAGCAGACGACCTCAGCTAAGGCGGAGCGCTCCGCAGGAGTGATCTTAGCTGAGCAAGTTTTCGAAGGAAACTTGCGAGCAAATCTTTGATTTGCGATCAAGGGGAGGCTGCATAGCAGACGATCTTAGCCGAGGCGGGGTGAGCCGTCAGACTTGTGAGCAAATCTTTGATTCGAGAGTGGCGGGTTGAATGCGCCTTACCGAACTCAACATAGCAAATCTCTGTCTCCCCCACCACAAAATAAACGATGATGAATAGCGAATAATCACCAGTAGAGACGGTGAAAAATGAAAATGGGATCGGCGGATGAATGAACGTCAGCCAATAATAGTTGAGTTTCCTTTGAGGGGGGAATAGCTCTCTCCGACAACGCCCGGGACCAAAATTCCAAGCCACAGCACGAACCGGTTCGGGACGAGATATGCGTATGACTTCATACAGGTGGATTGGAAGAGAAAGGGCAATCCCGCCTATCGTGTGAGTTTTCCGCACTATCTTCTGTTCGGGATTTCCTTAAAGGACTACTACTGCTGGGGCCGGGAAGTCTATGCACTATGTGACGGGATCGTTGTTCAGGCAGAGGACGGTTATGAAGAACGTGCACGAACTAAGCTGCTGTCGGACATCGCCAATGCCTACAAAAATGCGAATTCCTTCGATCCGGAAAAAGATGACGTCCAACGCATTGCGGGCAACTACATCATTCTGAAATGCGGCGAAAACGTGTATGCCGCGCTCGTTCATCTGCAGAAAGGATCTGTTCAGGTCGCCGTCGGACAGAGTATCAAAAAAGTGGACTTGATCGGGAGAGTGGGGCATTCCGGCAATTCATTTGCCCCGCATCTGCATTTTCAGCTTATGTACAGCAGCGACATAGCGACGGCAAACGGAATTCCTTGTGCTTTTGAAACGTATGAAGAATGCATAAACGGCGAGTGGAAATCCGTATCCAACGGGATTCCCACGGATAAAGACCGGATACGGTTTTGTTCCCAATAAAAAAATTAGATACGGTTTTCGATCTCGCAGGTGATCTTTGTCATGAACTCTTCCGGCGTCATTGTGACCGTCTTTCCATCGCGGGTGCGGATTGAAACGGTGTGATCCTCCAGTTCCTTCTCGCCGATGATGATCATATACGGGACCCTCTCGGTATAGTGCGCCTGCCGGATCACATATCCGATCTTTTCATTGCGGTTGTCAAGCTCGCTGCGGATCTTTGCATCCTTCAGCATCGCATAGATCTCCTCTGCGTAATTCTCGCTCTTCTTTGTAACGAGAAGGACCTTTGCCTGCATCGGCGCGAGCCAGACCGGGAACCTGCCGGCGAAGTGCTCGGTCAGGATGCCGATGAACCGCTCAATCGAACCAAAACAGACCCGGTGGATCATGATCGGCCGCTGTCTGTCATCGTTCTCATCCACATACGCCAGATCGAAGTTGATCGGCATCTGGAAATCGAGCTGGATTGTTCCGCATTGCCAGGTTCGACCGAGACAGTCCTTTAAGTGGAAATCGATCTTCGGGCCGTAGAACGCTCCGTCTCCTTCGTTGATCGTGTAGGGGAGCTTCAGTTGATCCAGCGCATCCTTCAGACCGTTGGTCGCCGCTTCCCATTCCTCATCACTGCCCATACTGTTTTCCGGACGGGTGGAAAGTTCGAGGAAGTACTCGAACCCGAACTTGGTGTAGACCTCGTTGATGAGCCGGACAACGCCTGCGATCTCGTCGGCGATCTGGTTTTTCCGCATGAAGATGTGGGCATCGTCCTGCGTGAAACAGCGAACACGGAAGAGTCCCTGCAGCGTGCCTCTCAGCTCATGGCGGTGAACGAGTCCGAGCTCCGCAAGACGCATCGGAAGTTCCCGATAACTATGCGGCTCGTTTGCATAGATCATCACGCCGCCCGGACAGTTCATCGGTTTTATGCAGTAATCCTCGTCATCGATCTTAGTTCCATACATATTGTCCTTGTAATGATCCCAGTGACCGCTGGTTTCCCAAAGACGGCGGTTCATGATCAAAGGCGTCGAGATCTCCTGATACCCGTTCTCTGCATGAAGTTCACGCCAGTAGTCGAGCAGAGCATTCCTCACGATCATGCCGTTTGGCAGGAAGAACGGGAATCCCGGACCCTCATCGGAGAACATGAAGAGCTTCATCTCTTTCCCGATCTTGCGGTGGTCGCGGCGTTCAGCCTCCTCCTGCAGTTTGAGGAAATCCTCCAGCTCTTTTCCGCTCGAAAACGCGGTTCCGTTGATCCTCGTCAGCATCTTGTTTTTGCTGTCGTTTTTCCAGTATGCGCCGGACAGTCCGGTGAGTTTGAAGGCTTTGAGGGTCTTGGTATAGGTGAGGTGCGGGCCGGTGCACATGTCGATGTATTCGCCCTGCTGGAAGAAACTCAGCGGCTCGTTCTCGTCCAGGTCGGCGATGTGCTCGACTTTGTACGGTTCTTTGCGCTCTTCCATCAGCTTCAATGCTTCGGCACGCGGAAGAATGAACGGTTTGATCTGCAGGTTCGCTTTAACGATCTCCCGCATCTCCTGTTCGATCGCGGCAAGATCGGTGTCGGAGAGTTTTGTGTCTCCAAGGTCAATATCGTAATAGAATCCCTTCTCGGTCGCCGGACCGTAGCCGAACGCTGCGTGCGGGTAGAGGCGTTTGACCGCCTGGGCAAGCACGTGGGCTGCAGTATGACGTATTACGTGGAGTTCTTCTTCTTTCGGACACTCGCCGATTGTTCCGTCGCTGTAAATAACTTTCATGTATTCCTTCCTTTCCTCGTATCTTCCAACTCTATTTACGGCATTCAGATATGGTTCTGCCGGGCTTTTTTCCCGATACGGTCAGATCTAAATATTCTTACGTGTTTTGGTTTTGCAAGGCATATGTATTTCGGTACAGGAGAACCCTCAGGGCTTATTAGGTATGGGGAGGTCAGCGGTTTCCAGCCGAAAACCGTAGTATAATTATTTCCGCAGGTCCATCTCTGGATATCGGTGAACAAGACATGACGGAATCGATGGGTCAGTATATGCGGGCCGCATATGAAGAGGCGCTTGCCGGACGAAGAGAAGGGGGGCATTCCGATCGGCGCTGTTATCGTTCAAAACGGAGAGATCATAGGAAGGGGACATAACAGGCGGCTTCAGCAGGGGAATCCTATCCTGCACTGAGAGATGGATGCCCTCTCGAATTCCGGCAGGCATCCGGCGTCTTTCTACAAAGAATGCACTATGTACACTACCCTCTCACCGTGCATAATGTGTTCCGGCGCGATCCTGGTGTATAAGATCCCGGAAGTCGTTATCGGTGAGGATGTCAATTATCCGGGTGAACCCGCTTTCCTGCGTTCTCGCGGGATCAAGATGACGATCCTGACTAACAAAGAGATCATTGAGATGATGAAAACGTATATCGAGGAGAATCCGGCTGTATGGAACGAGGATATCTCGGAAGAGTCCTGATAGTATTTTCAGCCATTTCTGAGGGTTTCTTAGATCTGGACGAACATGGTGCAGAGAGATCCAATTGGGTAAAGGGGTCGGGGGTGTGAAAGAATAAGAAAAATCAATTTTGCAATCCAGCTTCGCTGTCTTGCTCATCTGCAGCGGAATATTATAGAGAAGAGGAGGAGGAATTCTAATCCTGACGTTCACTCTTTTCCCACATGTCCGGCAGATGCAAGCATGGCTGAAAAGTTCTGGTTCATGACCTGTAGGTATGCCTCTTTTGGCATAAGTGGGCGACGGACCGTTTCCAACAGTTCTTGTGACATGACGCCTTCTTTGATCAACTGTACACCCACCATCTGCGCAGCGACCGTGACATGAGTCACCGGCAGCCCCCTATCCATCATTGCCCGTAGTGCCGGGCCGTGAGGAAGCAGAAGTGCGCCGGCAAAGGTCATGTGGCCATAAGTACACTTGGCCTTTATCTGGGCAAGGAGCGGGTCGAAGTTATCCTCCTCCCAGAGCCCACAGTTAGAAACCAATACAACCTTCTGATGCGGTTTGCTTCCCTCTCGACGGATGTGCTGCATATGATCGTCCTTGATCTCGACAAAAGGCTGGACACGAGCAAACGTCCTGTCCAGCACGATTTTCATTGGACCGGTCAGACCCCAGCTGTAAACCGGGGATGCAATTACGAGGACATCCATCTCATGCATTTTATCCATGAGCAGATTCATGTCGTCATCATATATGCACCGGCCCGGTGTCCTAAACCAGCAGCTATAATCTCCCTTACAGGGATTGATGTTTAAATCAGATGTATAATAGAGATCAACCTCTGCACCCGCTTTTTTCATTCCTTCAAGAAAAAGAGTGAGAATTAAGGCCGTATTGCCCTTCTCTTTACGTGGGCTTCCGTTTATTGCAAGTACCTTCATGTTAGTTGCTTGGCATTACCTCAATTAATCTGAAATCATTATTGAGGCTTTTATACTTATCCGTAACTACGTCTTAGTAATATAATAATTTTCTGTTGTGTGGCAGGATGTTGTGAGAGATAATGCAGTTAATTTTCTGTAAAGAGAGGTTTTTTACCTTTTTTACTAGTTACTCCGAGGAATTTGGACAGCTTCAATTTTACAGAAAATAGATTATACTATCAATTTCATGTGATGACGGCTGGTGAAAAACATGAGATGCAGAAATATCAGTCGGATTTATCACCCCAATGATCCTGTTTCCCTTTTTCCAGATCGACACACTGCCGAAAAATACACCCCGCCAAATTCCTCAAATAATAGTACGACGAATATATTTCCCATAGGTGAATAAGATGACAATAAGAGTCTGTCCAATCGTGGATTCTGTGATATAAACTCATCCCCCATTTACTCTTGTCGACTTTTTTGGAGGGGAACAATACCTTTATGTATCCCTGCGCCGAGTGGTATGTCTGAATTTCAAGACGAATACGAACCTATTTTCAACAATGGAGTCATCCCTCCGGATATGTCCATTTGCTGGCTCATGTCCCAGCTCAACATTAGTGACATTGTACGAAAAATCGAACAAACTTATTATTCACCTCATCTTCGCTATTATTTTCATTATCCCATTGATTTTCTGATAAAACTGACAGTTGTCATGACTTATCGCAGAATAGCCTATCGTCATATTCGGCGTAAAATAACGGAAGAAGATCTCAGCCACCTTCTTCCGGCAAAATCACCACTCTGGTTACCTTCGCCGAGTACGTTGCATTACTTTGTGAAATATCGGTTAGGTGAGGAGGGTATGGAAGTTCTTATGTTTTTGATAAGCAAAAAGATTGTCCATTTCCTCAAATCTGAAACCGAGGTAATTATCGATTCCACTCCTTTAGTTGCAAGCCGTTATTGTCCCAATAGTATGTTTAACCCTCATTATCAGGTTAAAATGGATAAAGCACATATTTTGAATCTGGGGGCTTATCCCTTGTTTATGATTCATTCAGAAGTAACGGAGAATTACAAACCTTATGCGCATTTTTTGATTCAGATTGCCGAACTTCTCGGCGTATCCTGTGATCTTGTATTGATGGATGCGGGATATAACTCCCTAGAGCTACACACGTTAATATTTGAGAAACTTCATGCAAAACCCCTTATTCAACTGAGATCTGACGCGCAATTGTCCCAATTAGGTTCAGAGAAGACCATAATAAAACAGATCAATACGTTCTGTGGAAAAGGAGGAAATGCCCAAATGTCTCTTACAGAAAAACTGGTATTTCTCTGCAAGAATGGTAAACGGGAGATGGTAGGAGCATATCTCAGAAATCAGACTATTCTTCATGGAAGGGAGGTAAAAGATGCTATGAAAAGGCGGGGAACGTGCAAACGCAAGCATGCACACCTCAAAAAAACCGTCAAATTTGATGTGGTGCATTGCAAGAAAAACAACAGAGCGCTCTCTGCAATAATGAATTTTATAACGTTCCAATTATTGATGTTAGCCCATTTACAGAATAGATTTCAGAATATGAATTTTGCAAATTATTGATAAGAAGTCTAAAGAAGTCTGATTTGGCAGATTCCCCCAAATCCCATGTCAATAGTGAAATGGTTGAATCATGATATTCCTAGGTGAAGTTATCTCGATCAAAAAAAACTATGTCCAATGGATTGACGTATCGATTGGACAGACTCTATTCATAAACCCGGTATATTCTTTATAATGAAAAACCAACACTTATTTAGTTATGAAGAATGATGGGGATAGTAACACCGGCACTGCGCATCTCTATCACACTATTCAAAAACGAAAATTGCTTGTTCTAGTCACGCTTTCGATCATCCTCGTTCTCGTCTCTATTCTTGCGGTCGGGATAGGATCGGTGTACATCCCGCCGGGGCAGTCATGCAGGGACTTCTCAGAAATCCGCTCGTCAGTCCCTTCACCCTCGGCCTCTCATCCGCCTCCTCATTCGGGGCTGCCATTATTATCGTGCTCGGCCCGGCGATCTTAGGGTCGCTTTTTACTGGAAGCATCATTCTTGTGGGCGTTACGTTTTCCGTCAAATCCGTTCTTCTCATCTTCTCGGCTTTCATCTTCGGCTGGCTGAGCGTGGTACTCGTGTAATTCATCTCCCGGACGAAATACACCTCCCAGGCGATAATGATCCTCCCAGGCGATAATGATCCTCCCAGGCGATAATGATCCTCGCAGGTGTTGTGATCGGGTATCTGTTCCAGGCAGGCCTGCTCGGTCTGAAATACGTCTCGAACGACGACGCTCTCCGTGATATCGTCACTTGGCTCATGGGCGGGATGTGGGGTGCGACCTGGCAGGCGATCGCGATCCTTCTGCCGGTCGTTCTGATCTGTTTCTTCCTCGTCGAACGGCGGGCCTGGGATCTCAACACGCTCTCAAGCGGCGATGATGTCGCCAAAAATCTCGGCATCAATGTCCAGCGATTCCGGATATCCGGTCTTTTGATCGTCAGCTTCGCCGCGTCCACCTGCCTTGCGTTTACCGGGATCATCGGGTTCGTTGGCCTCATGGCCCCGCACATCTGCCGGATGCTTATTGGGAATGATTACCGGTATCTTATGCCGGCTTCGGCTCTACTCGGCGCTTTGATCCTTCTGATCTCCGACACGGTCGCCAGAGTAATTCTTGCCCCGATCGAGATCCCGGTCGGGATCATCATGTACATCCTCGGCGGCCTCTTCTTCCTTTTCCTGATCACCAGAGGACACGGGAGGTAACTGGCATGAACATCTCGGTCTCTTCCGTTTTTCAGAAATAAGGCAGTCACGAGGTCCTCAAAGACATCAGCTTCGAGTCGAAGTCGGGAGAGGTCATCGCACTTCTCGGTCCGAACGGTTCGGGGAAGTCCACGCTGATCAAAACGATCGCCGACATTCTGCCGGCATCGTCCGGGTCGATCACGATCGACGGGCTCGATACGCAGAAAATCGACCCGATCGACCGTGCGAAGATGATTAGCTATGTCCCGCATTACTTCCACTACACGCCCTTTACGACCGTGCTGGACACCATTCTCATCGGCCGGCGTCCTTATATGAGCTGGTCGGTTTCGGATGAGGATCTTTCCGCGGTGGATGAGGCCATGACCACGATGAACATCGCCGATCTCTCCGACCGGTTCGTGAACGAACTCTCCAGCGGCCAGCGGCAGCGGGTATTTATTGCCCGGGCTCTTGCCCAGGATCCGAACTTTTTCATGTTCGACGAGCCGACGAGTTCTCTCGATCTCCGGCATCAGCTGGAGACGGTAGTAACGATGCGGGAGATCGTGAGAAGAGAGAATTCCGGGATGATCATCGCTCTGCATGATCTGAATCTGGCGCTTCGGTACACCGACAGGGTGCTGCTGTTAAAAGACGGGGAGATGTACGACTACGGCCCTCCATCGAATGTTCTCACGACCGAATCGGTCCGCGTCGTTTACGGCGTCGATGTCGAGTTTATTGAAAATGCGAAAGGGAAATTTATTCTATCCTACGCTCCATCATAGAGGTTAATATGAAAAAACTGCTGATTGCGTCGGGTGTCATCCTGACAATGCTTTGTATCGTTTTCGCCGCCGGCTGTATTTCCAATGAGTTGGCGGGTTCGATCATCATTACGAATTCAGACGGATCGACTGTGACGCTGAATCATACGGCGGAACGTATCGTTCTGCTGAATTCGAATGCGGGCGAGATTTTGTATCTTTTAGGAGATGCCGGTAAAGTCGTGGGTATTTCCCAGTCGATTGCGAACAATGCCGAGCAGGTGAAGATGTATCCGAATGCGACGGTGGTCGGAGCATGGAACGAGCCGGATGTGGAGTATCTTATCTCGCTGGATACCGATCTGGTGATCGGATGTGCGACCTCGAAGCCGAAGAATGCCGAGGTTCTGGCGTCTGCAGGTATCCCGATCGTGTATATCGACTGCACGAAGCCGAATACGATGACGCAGGATATCGTCGAGATCGGCAAGATCTCAGGCAATACGGAAAAGGCTCAAAGAATCGCGGAGTATTATAATGAGGTCATTACCAAGGTCGCGTTAAGGGTCGCTCCGGTCTCTTGGGCCCCCACGGTCTACGCAGAAAGCTACACGGCTTACTGGGGACAGGGAACGGATACGGCCATGGGCCAGCTGATCACGATTGCCGGCGGGAGCAATATCATGAACGATGCCAGTTCCAAAAAGATCTCCGATGCTTGGATGGTTTCATCCAGTCCGGAGATCATTGTGAAGCTCGTAAACAATATGAACGATCCAAAGGCCGCATATGACGAGGTCGTATCAAGGACCGGGTTCAATACGATCTCTGCGGTCGAGAATGACAAGGTCTGGCTTCTGAGAAACGATCTGACCTACGGACCGAGATCCTGTGCCGCGGCGGTTGCTCTGGCAAAAATGATCCATCCGGAAGTGTTCAAGGATATGAGCGTGGAGAGCGTTTTAACCGAGTTCAACACTCGCTTTGGAACGGAGTTCGATGTGACGGGGCTGACGTATCCGGAGCTGTAAGATTTCTATAGGAAATCTATTCTTTTTTTGAGTGATGATTGTATTTGATAGAAGATTATTGTGGAGATGTTACGTCTGAGTTTTGGTAAAAAATATGTCCAATTGGGAAATAGAGGGTAATTAATTGGAGGATGTTAGATATTTGCACGACAGTTTTTCTTTTGACGAGTATTAGCACTTCTTTTTCGAATTGCAAGAAGTTGCATCATTAAGTTGTATCCATATTTTGTTAATGTCCAATATGTATTGGTATCTTTGACGCCACGTGTTTTTTTACTCTCAATAATTTGACCCAATGCAACCAATTGAATTTTTATTGTCTGAAATGATGTATCGGCAATACGAAGGTGAGATATATTACAACCTATCCCGGATTTATTTTGTTGTTTTTGTTGTAATAAATATCCATTAAGACAATCTTTCATTCTCGTCTCCGCCATTTCATTAACTAAATTTGGTGAAATTACTTTGAATATTTCATTCCATGTGAATGAAAGGTCCTCAGTATAATATGTAACAAAAGGATCTGACGTGTAGGTATCAGTTATTTCAAACTTATCATTGCCGTGTGCAAACTCCTCGCTCCCTTTTGGAGGTTCAGTGGATATCATATTTATCTCCTCCTCCAGCATCACAATTTTCTTTCGTAATTGAGAATTTTCTAGAAGTAGCTCCTCAGATGATATATGATCTCCTTTTATCCAGCTAATTGAGGGGTAATCTTCCATAATATTCGTTAAAGATAGGATAACTTCAGACTTTAACTCATGCTTATTTTCCCAATAAGCAACCAGTTTCCTATCCATTACACTGGTTTTAAAATCGTTCAACTTATTTTTGTTTGGTTCTGATTGTTCAACATAATTTTTATCTTTTGGTAAAAAAGCAAGGATTGGTTTCCCAATTTTTTTCGCATAGATGAATTCTTTCTCAGTATAACTTACTCCCTCATTATCTAGAGAACCATATCGACCACCAATTATTAAGAGATAGTAATCACACTCATCAATAACTCTCTGAATTACCTTCCACTGATCATCATTTGAAGCATGAAACAATTCCATTCCTGTTGGAATCTGATTCAACTTCAAGATCGCGTTTAACACTTCTTGACGTTGTTCTTTCAAATCTTCAAAAGTTTAACTGATAAATATCTGATATTTTTTATCCACTTTATTCACACCATCTTTGATGTTCAAATATGAAATCTAATCTATTATATACATATCCTCACTATTTTCATATATTAATTGAAATTACAATCATACATGGGTGAAATTGGACAATTTATTGTTTAAGCCCACAAAATAGTAAAAAACTAAAATGATTTGCAGTACATCCCTTACTTTCTAAAGTTCGTTCTCATCACCATCTTGGCAATCTTGCTCCAGCATATGAATTCATAGACTATTCTCTTTTCGCGGAGAATCCATACAAAAATGGATGTTTGCTGAGTGTGGACCCATGAGATATTCCACCGCGAATAATCGCGAATCTCCGCGAATCGCATTTTTCTTACGCTGTCCTCTTGTCCTCGTCATTTCACTCCTCGGCCGCGTTTCTACGCTGCACCTAATCGGCTCCGCGTCGTCGGAACCCCAGCGTGGAAAATGCTGAAAAACCCGCGTCGCGGGTTTTCTCCTGAGAAAATACTGATTTGTTTTGTTATTACAAGGATTTGAGAATCTTTAAAGAAAACCCGCGACGCGGGTTTTCCAGCATTTTTCGTTCCGCCGTCCCGACCACGCGGAGCCGATAAGGCGGAGCGTAGGGACGCGACCGAAGGTCAAGAGGGCGGAACAGGAAAAATGCGATTCGCGATTATTCGTGATTATTCGCGGTGGGTTTTCTCTTGTGTCCAAAGCCGGCCAATCCCTTTGTTTTTGGTTATGATTCTATCATAACTACACTACCTGCTGAAGCGAAAATGCCCCCTCGATCTTGCGCCCGCACTTCCCGCAGTGTCCGTCTTTCATCCCCGGCGCTGTTGACGAAAACCCGTTTCGATCGATCAGCACCGCTCCGCACTCCGGGCAAATCGTCTTCGAGCCTTCGTCATGGGGCATATTCCCGATGTACGGATAATACAGACCATGGGCTTTTGCCTGATAGTAAATCCGTTCAAGCGTCGAAAACGGCGTCCGTGGAACGTCCTGCATATGGTACATCGGCATGAACGCCGTGAAATGATGCGGCACCGCCGGGCCAAGATTCGTTATGACCCAGTCCAGCATCGAATCGATCTCTTCTGCGCTGTCGTTATATCCGTGGATAACGAGCGTCACCAGTTCCAAATGGAGGCCAAGCTCCTTTGAAAGGAGAATCGTATCAAGCACAGGCTTCAGCCGTGCCCCGCAGACCTCCTTATAAAACGCATCCGTGAATCCTTTCAGATCGATACGGATCGCCCCAAGATACGGGGCAAGTTCCAGGAGAGCCTCTTTCGACATATATCCGTTCGTGATAAAAGCCGAAGTAAGACCGTGTTCCTTCGCGAGTTTCGACGTATCATATACATACTCGAACGAAATCGTCGGCTCATTATACGTAAACGAAATACTCTTCGCTCCAAGCCGTACCGCCTCCTGAACCACCACCTCCGGAGGAACATACTCCGCAGGGGCACTCGTCGTCTGCGAAAGCGTATAATTCTGGCAATGCTTACACCTAAAATTGCAGCCGAAACCGCTCACGGAAAACGTCGTCTTCCCCGGCAGAAAATGATACAGCGGCTTTTTTTCGATCGGATCCAGATTTGCCGCCGTCAAAAGACCATACGAATTCGCATACAAAACCCCATCCGTATTCTCCCGCACGCCGCAGAATCCTCTCTCGCCATTCGCAATCTTGCATCTGCAGGCGCAAACACCGCAGGAAATCTTATCGCCGGAAACTTTCCAGAGACGTGCAGGATGTAAGGTCATTGACGAATAATAGGATTCGTCAGAAGAAAAGAGTATGGGTTATTCAGCTGCCTGCTCTTCTGCAGGGGCGCTCTCTTCTTCCTTCTTGTAGTTCGGGCGGGGGAAAGACTCGATGAACTTAACGTTCTCGATCACGGGGAAGATCGCGAATGCTTCCTGGGAAATCATATACTGGGTCATGAGCCAGTTCTGATTGTACATCGCCATCATTGCGGGGATCTCGATAGAAACAAACGTCTTATCGGATGCATCCACCTTCATCTCGCGGCCGGTAATCAGTCTGATGATACCGGCAAGCTTCTCGGTTCCATCCTCGACGATGCCCTCGATCGTGTAGGTGTAGGTAATCTCCTGACCTGCAAGCGGGTGGTTAAAGTCAACAACGTATCTGCTGCCGACTTTGTTTACGACGACACCTTCGCGGCCCTCGATCGTCACACGCTCATAGACTTCGGGTTTCTTCTCGAAAGCTTTCTTGTCGAATGCCTTCATCTCTTCGGGTTTGTGCTCGCCGAATGCCTTTTCTGCAGGAACAACAAGGGTGTATTCCGTACCGATCTCCTTGCCGGCAAGGTCCTCATCAACACCGCGAATGAGATGTCCTGCACCGACTTTGACGATCGAAGGACCATACATTGCATTTTCACGGAAGATTCCAGCAGTCTTTGCAACTTCAGCGTCGCTTGTATCGAAGGGAACACCGTTCACAGATCCGGTGTAGCTGAGTTTAATATATGTACCATTTTCGATAGCCATACGAATTCCTTATTACATGTGCCTTCATTCCTTATGAGAGTTGGGGAATGCCCCGAGGATCAAAGATTAAAAAAAGGTTATATCTTGGCGTACGTATCACCATACGCATCAGTGAGGGTCTTTCCATCGGCGGATAACGTGTGGGGATAGACCGTTGATGTGTCTGTTGAATAGGCAAACACATACTTTCCGTTATCGTTGCCCCAGAAAATATCGAGCTTCTTTGCTTCGGTTGAACCGGCCTCCGCCACCATCGCATATCCGGTGTTGTCTCCCTTAAGATCATAGATAACGTAGTACTCAGTAACATTCACCGTAAAGGGCAGGTTGCTCTGCCAGGTCCCGACGATCGGATCGATCGTCGTCGTAGTGTTTTTTACTGCCGGCACATTCAGACTTACACAGCCTGCACACACAACAAACAGGACGGCCATAAGTCCAAGTAAGACTATCAGCTTTTTCATGTAACGTTTATCTTACTTTTATCATATAATAATTTCCCGCAGGGATCGAATATACAAATGCTTATGATATTTCCTCGTGCACATAATATTTTAATGGCTCTGGAAATAGAAATAAAAGTCAAGGTTCCGTCCCTCGATCCGATCCGGGCAAAGCTCCTCGAAAACGGAGCGGAACTGATCGCCGATCAGGTGGAGCATGATCTGTATTATAATGCTCCCCACCGGGATTTTGCCGTGACCGACGAAGCGCTCAGGATCCGGTATCTGACCAACCAGATCTTCGGGAAAGCCATGCCGCCGAACGTGACCTACAAAGGTCCCAGAGTCGGCCGCGGGGGTTTCAAATCCAGAGAAGAACTCATTGTCGATCTCTCCTCAGCCGAAGAATACTGTACGATCCTCGAGCGGCTCGGATTTTGTCTGACCGCCGAGGTCGTGAAACACCGGGAGATGTATCAGTGCGAAAATGCGCTCGTCACGCTGGACACGCTGCCGGGAATCGGGACCTTCTCGGAGATCGAAGCTTCCTTCGACCTTTCCGAGGACGAGGCTATCGCCGTGATCAATAAGACCGCAGAGATGGCCGGAATCGTCGGAGAACGCCTGACAAAATCCTATCTCGAGATCTTGCTTGACTCCAGAAAAACCTGAATATCCGGGAAAAACGTGACTCTTCAGCCGCCTGAGATATCCGTCGATCCATCATCGGTGTACGTCGTGATGATCAACGAAGTCGTCCAAAAAGATCCCCGGCAGGATTTTTACGAGGGACTGGGTGCCGCATATGCAGAATTGGCGGTCGCGTTATTTAGGCAGGCGGGCATCGGTGTTTCCTCTGTATCCGAACTTCTCGACCGCGGGATTTATCTCACGAACGCGGTCAAATACCCCAAAACCGGATACGCCGTGGAACTATCCGCGATCGAACGCAGTCTGCCTCTGCTGGAATAAGAGCTTTCCCGCTTCCCAAATCTCCGCATCGTCATGCTCATGGGCAATACGGCAAAAAAGTCGTTCAACATGCTTGTAAAAAAACAGACAGGCAAAAACTGCATCCCGTTGGGCGCGACCTACAAACTGCGGGGCGGCGAGTTCTATTTTGGAAACGTGCGGGTGATCCCGTCGTATATCATGACCGGTGGAAACCTTCTGATCGAAAAATCCAAGACGCAGATGATCACGGAGTATATAAAAAAGATGATGAAGATTATTCTTCCGTGACTTATATTGGATCGCGGATGTTTTTCAGCACGATTTTTGGTTCATCCTCTTCATCATCCAGTGTGATGAGTGCATAATTCCCGTCGTATGCCGGCCCGGGGTTCACGCAGATGCGCTTTTCCAGTTCGCAGATACCTTTCTGCTCGTGGATATGCCCGCAGCAGATGATGTCGAAGTCTTTGACGATTTTGGCGATAGGGAATGCGCCGACATGCACGTCCGGAGCTACTTCGTCAAGAGCCCCGAACGGCGGCGCATGGGTGATCAGGATGTTCCACCGGTTCTTTCCGGTTTTGGCGGCAACTTCTTTGGTGATCGCCGTGAGTTCCTCTTCGGTGTGTTCGAACGGCGTAGAAAACGGCGTGGCGTTCGAGCCGCCGATACCCGAGATGGTCAGTTTTCCAAGATCGATGCTTTTTCTGTGAATGGGGATGGCGTCGGATGCCTCAAGAACAGTGAGGATGTCCCGGTTGTCGCAGTTTCCGGGAACGACGAACGTCGGCGCCGGAATGTCTTCCATAAAGGGTATGACGCCGGCGAGCGTCTGGCCAAGATCGGTGACGTCCCCACCGATGAAAACGTAATCCGGGTTTTCTCTATTGAAGATCTCATAGACGGTATCGAACTTCCCGTGAATATCGGTGATGAATACAATCTCTGTCATTGATTTTATATATCCGCGTCATAGGATATCAACTTTGCAAATGAGGGGGTACAGCCAGTTTTGATGCGGGGAAAAAGATGCACGCCCGCAAAAGAAACTCCTGCGTTTTACCGCCGTCATAAAAGCCCTACCGCATTCCCTCTTTTTAGTACCCTCGAGTCTGTCCAATCGTGGATTCTGTGATATAAACTCATCCCCCATTTACTCTTGTCGACTTTTTTGGAGGGGAACAATACCTTTATGTATCCCTGCGCCGAGTGGTATGTCTGAATTTCAAGACGAATACGATCGTATTTTCAGCAATGGAGTCATCCCTCCGGATATGTCCATTTGCTGGCTCATGTCCCTGCTCAACATTAGTGACATTGTACGAAAAATCGAACAAACTTATTATTCACCTCATCTTCGCGATTATTTTCATTATCCCATTGATTTTCTGATAAAACTGACTGTTGTCATGACTTATCGCAGAATAGCCTGTCGTCATATTCGGCGTAAAATAACGGAAGAAGATCTCAGCCACCTTCTTCCGGCAAAATCACCACTCTGGTTACCTTCGCCGAGTACATTGCATTACTTTGTGAAATATCGGTTAGGTGAGGAGGGTATGGAAGTTCTTATGTTTTTGATAAGCAAAAAGATTGTCCATTTCCTCAAATCTGAAACCGAGGTAATTATCGATTCCACTCCTTTAGTTGCAAGCCTTTATTGTCCCAATAGTCTGTTTAACCCTCATTATCAGGTTAAAATGGATAAAGCACATATTTTGAATCTGGGGGCTTATCCCTTGTTTATGATTCATTCAGAAGAAACGGAGAATGACAAACCCTATGCGCATTTTTTGATTCAGATTGCCGAACTTCTCGGCGTATCCTGTGATCGTGTATTGATGGATGCGGGATATGACTCCCTAGAGCTACACACGTTAATATTTGAGAAACTTCATGCAAAACCCCTTATTCAACTGAGATCTGACGCGCAATTGTCCCAATTAGGTTCAGAGAAGACCATAATAAAACAGATCAATACGTTCTGGAGAAAAGGAGGAAATGCCCAAATGTCTCTTACAGAAAAACTGGTATTTCTCTGCAAGAATGGTAAACGGGAGATGTTAGGAGCATATCTCAGAAATCAGACTATTCTTCATGGAAGGGAGGTAAAAGATGCTATGAAAAGGCGGGGAACGTGCGAACGCAAGCATGCACACCTCAAAAAAACCGTCAAATTTGATGTGGTGCATTGCAAGAAAAACAACAGAGCGCTCTCTGTAATAATGAATTTTATAACGTTCCAATTATTGATGTTAGCCCATTTACAGAATAGATTTCAGAATATGAATTTTGCAAATTATCAATAAGAAGTCTAAAGAAGTCTGATTTGGCAGATTCCCCCCCCAATCACATATCAATAGTGAAACGGTTGAATCATGATATTCCTAGGTGAAGTTATCTCGATCAAAAAAAACTATGTCCAATGGATTGACGTATCGATTGGACAGACTCTTTTCCAAAATGATGTCAAAGGCATAACATAGATATTCTGAGAACAAAGATACTAAGATAGTAATAATGACCTCTGAACTCTCAGAAGATATTCTCGAAGCAATACTCAATACCGGAAAAGCGGCGGTAAAGGTTTCTAATCTGGAAAATCTGGTGAACGGCAACACTGACGGGCTCAAAAAAGCGGTTACCTGCCTCAAAGACAAAGGCTACGTCACCGAATCTGCAGAGGGACTTTCACTCACTGATAAGGGAACAGTCAAGGCGTCCCAGGTGGCGCGCAAACATGCGGTCCTGACCAGTTTCCTCACCGACGTTCTCGGTACCGAACCGGATCATGCATCGAAAGAAGCATGCCAAATGGAGCACAGCATCTCGTCAGAGACGATCGAACGTCTCGACACATTCCTGGAAACGCGCGGACCCGGTGGACACAAATCCGGGCGCGGGAGGCCCTGGGGAAGACGCGCGGCCCACATGGAGCATGCCGTCTTTCAGGAGCACGAAGGACATACCGGCCTCACGAAACGCAATCCGATCATCTCCTTGTCCGAGTGTGAGGAAGGCTCCCTCCTGCATGTTTCCATGATCCGGTGTTTTGGAAAACACAGCAGACTCATCGATCTCGGCGTCATTCCCGGCGAACTGATAACGCTTCGTCGCAAGCTTGACAATCATGCGGTCGTAATTACCGTCAAAGGGTGCGATATCGCCTTAAGTCCCGAGGTCGCCGAGAATATTCTGGTCGAGCGGTGCAATACCCAATGATGCGCCGTGCCGTTTTGATCGGGAATCCCAGTGTTGGAAAATCCCTCATCTTCAATCACCTGACTGGTCTTGGTGTCGAGGTGAGCAATTATCCCGGAACCACAGTTGGACTGATGACCGGTATCGTCCGCTACAATGAAACAGAGTTTTCCCTCACCGATCTGCCGGGCATTTATTCGCTGTCGGGAAAATCCGATGAGGAGCAGCTCGTCAGAGAATTCCTCATCACCGGCGATGCTGATCTGATCGTCGCGGTTTTGGATGCCAAACATCTCGAGCGGAATCTGTATCTTCTTTTGCAGGCTGCCGAAATCAGAAAACCCCTGGTTATCGTTTTGAATATGATGGACGATGCCAGATCGGCCGGAAAAATCATCGATGACGCCGCACTTTCGGCGAAGTTCGGCGTTCCGGTGATCGAGACGATTGCGACCGAGGGAAAAAATCTGGAGAAGATCGCCGACTACGTCATCGGCGACGAACTCCCCGTTCCGGTAATCGTTCCGCGGTACGATCATCACATCGAAGCGGCGGCAAGAAATCTGCAGAAGTATCATAATCTCTCCGCGGCCGAAGCGCTCTTTGCATTGGAAAACGTTTCCTTGAGCACGCTTTCGCCGGAGGTAATGGAGAGTGCAGCAGCCATCTCCTCAGAGATTGAAAAACGGCATATGATGTCTCCTGAACAAATCATCGGGGCAAACCGTCACAACACGGCAAAAGCGATCTCTGATGAGGTGACGACGATCACACCCCAGAAGAAACGCCGTGATCTCGATTCACTTCTGACTCGCGGTTTTCCGGGGATTCCCATTCTGATCATCACGATGGTAGGGATCCTCGGGGTCGTTTTTCTCCTTGGAGGATTCCTGGAAGAAGCCATCATCAGCGTGATGACGACGTATCTCTTAGATCCTTTTCATGCGCTGAATCTTCCGGTGTTTTGGGATACGGTCGGCGGTGCGGTGATCCTTGCTCTAATGTCGGGTCTTGGGATCGCCTTTCCGTATGTGTTTCTTTTCTACATCTTCATCTCGATCCTGGAAGACACCGGATATCTGACCCGGGCCGCTTTTCTTGCGGATCGGGGCATGCATCATCTCGGTCTCCATGGTCAGGGACTGATCCCTCTTGTTCTCTCGTTTGGATGCAGTGTTCCGGCCATCATGAGCACGCGTTTTCTTCCGACCAGGCGCGAACGGATCATAGCCTCCGTTCTCGTGACGATGCTTCCCTGCTCTGCGCGAACGGTCGTTATCTCAGGGATAGTCGCCTCATTCATCGGATTCGGCGCCGCATTCTCCATCTACGGTATCGTTTTCATTCTGGTCTTTGTTCTCGGCTGCATTCTTTCCCGGATCACTCCTGGAGAACAGTACGGGATGATCCTCGAAATGGCGCAGCTTCGCCGGCCGATCCCGAAGTATGTGGTCCGGAAAGCCTGGATGCGGGTAAGCGAGTTTTTGTACATCGCCATGCCGCTTCTGCTTGTCAGCAGCGTGTTTCTAGGGATATTCGAATACTTCGGTCTTGTTACGATGTTCGAGTCGTTCATCGATCCGATCTCAACTGCAGTTCTCGGTCTGCCGGGCTTTGCATTCACCGCTCTCATGTTTGGGATCCTTCGTAAAGAGATGGCGTTTGAAACGCTCGCGATCATGGGAGGAACGACCGATCTTGCTTCCATTCTCACAAGCAGCCAGCTGTATATTTTCGCGCTGGTATGCGTTCTTTTCGTTCCCTGCATCTCGACGATTGCCGTTTTGATGAAGGAGATCGGGGTAAAGGCCGCCGCTCTCATCACGGTTTTTACGCTTCTGCTCGGCACCTCCCTTGGGGCACTTCTGCATTTTGTTTTCATGCTGGTGTGAGCGGCGATCCCCCTTCCCTCAATAAAAATAACATGACCGAGAGCCAACAGGTGAGTAACAATGCTGACTTTTATCGGGCTTGGCCTCTTTGACGAATATGATATATCGGTCCGGGGTCTGGATGCTATAAAATCCGCCGACACGGTTTTTCTGGAAGTGTATACCTCGGTTCTTATGGGTGCCCCAATCGAACGGCTCGAAGCGTTCTACGGCAAGAAAATCACGCCTCTGTACCGGGAAGATGTGGAGATTCATGCGGATAGGATCCTTGATGCGGCGGAGTTTGGGAATGCGGTTTTTCTGACCGCCGGTGATTCCATGGTCGCAACGACCCATTCGGATCTTCGTATCCGGGCGGCCGACCGGAATATCCCGACGACCATCATTCACGGCGCCTCGATAACGACCGCGGTCTGCGGTCTTTCCGGTCTGCAGAACTACCGATTCGGCAAATCAGTTTCCGTACCGTTTCCGTACGGGAAATGGTTCCCGATGACTCCGATAGAAGTCATCTCGGCAAATCTCAAGGAAAATCTCCACACGCTGGTGTTTCTGGATATTCAAAAGGACAAGGAACGCTACATGAAGATCTCCGAGGCCGTCGATCTTCTGGAAGATCAGGCACGCCGCATGGATGCCGGGATCCCTCTGTATGTAGGTATCGCCTGGGCAGGTTCGCCAAAGCCTGTGGTCCATGCAGGAAATGCCAAAGAGATGAAGGTGTTTGATTTCGGTTCTCCGCTGCACATTTTAATCGTTCCGGCAACACTTCACGACATCGAGCGCGAGTATCTGGAGAGGTTTGCGGATCTATGCTGATCGATGCATACGGGAAAACCTTTGCCGAAGATTCGCGTTCTGAAAAGACTGTCCCGGGAGGCACCGTTCTTGGGAAGACCGCGGACGAGATCATCGAGATGGTTTCCTGTTATGCATCGGACGGCAGGGTTTTTTACAAAAAAGGCGATCTGGTCAATGCCGCCGCCTCGTTTGCCTACGGATACGGCTGGCTGGACGCGGGACGCTTTCTTGGATATCTTGCCGGCTCGCCGTCGGCTCCGCCAGAGATCGATGACCGTCTCCCGGAATCACTCGCAGAGCATCTGACCGAGAAAACCTACCGGTATCAGAGAATGCTGACGAACGCGCTGGAGGGGGTTTCCCCCTCGCCCGAACCTGAGACGGTGATGTATGCCGTGGCGTGTATGATTATTGAAACTGCCCAATCATATCTTGGCCCCGGGGCAGTTTATCTTCCGGATAATCTCATCAACGCCCTGGTTCAATTTTCCTACGGCTACGGCTGGCTGGACTGCGGGGTTCGTGCCGGTCTGTTTTCGATTTCCGGAGACCGGCATTTATTTACCATCTAAAACAGCAACTTTCGCCACTTTTTGACCATGTTCAGGGTTTTATCGGTGTACGGCGGATACCGGATCTTCGGATCGGGTTTTGTTTTCTTGATCACGACCGTGCGTTTCCGCGTATAGGTTTCCAGCGAATCCTTCCCGTGATATTTTCCCATACCGCTTGTTCCAACACCGCCAAAGGGGGCGTTCTGGTTGGCGACCTGCATCATGACATCATTGATGCAGACCCCACCCAAATGGTGATGGTCGATGAGGTGATGGTCGATGAGATGATTGCGGAAGGTTTCGTTTTCGGAGAAGATGTAGAGGGCCAGCGGCTCTTTTTTGATCAGCTGTTCAAGTTCGTCTTTTCTCTCCCACGCGAGGACTGGAATGATCGGTCCGAAGATCTCGTTCTGCATGACGGGATCGGTAATATCGGCGGACAGAATCGTCGGCGCGACTTTTCTTCCGTCTGGATTATGCTCTACGGCACGGAAGATGAAATTTTCCGCTGTTTCGAATGAAATCAGACGGTCATATGCATCCATTGTGATGATTTTCCCGTAGTCATCGTTTGTTGCCGGATTACTTCCGTAGAGGGTAACGATCTCTTTTTTGAGTTTACTAACAAGTTTGTCCCGAACAGAGCTGTGCGCCAGCAGATAGTCTGGGGCAATGCAGGTCTGTCCGGAATTTGCAAAATTTCCCCAGGCGATCCGTTTTGCGGCTACGGAGATGTCGGCCGTTTCATCGACGATGCAGGCATTTTTCCCGCCGAGTTCCAGGGTCATCGGTGTTAAGTGGGCCGCTGCCTTTTCAGCGATCATTTTTCCAGTATCTTTTCCGCCGGTGAAGAAGATGTAGTCATACTGTGCATCCAGATCGACTTCATCCTCTACACTGACCCACTCTTCTGGAAATACTTCGGAAAGGATCGTCCGGATGATTTTACCCGTCTCGGGCGATCTCCGGGACGTTTTTCCGATCACGACATTTCCCCCGGCGACGATGCCTGCAAGCGGGAGCATGAAGAGATGGAACGGATAATTCCACGGGGACAAAAGGAGGGCAAGACCGAACGGATCGTGCCGGATGATGGTCTTTGCCGGGAAGATCATCAGATGGGAACGTAATCTCTCCGGTTTCAGGACCTTTTTCGTGTGTTTGATCAGGTAATCGATCTCGTGAAGGAAGGGTGCGATCTCGAATGCATATGCCTCGAAGGGACATTTTCCAAGATCCGCAAAAAGAGCTGCCGTGATTTCCGGCTCATGGGTTTCGATGGATGTTCGGAGTTTCTGCAGAGCGAGGAGTATGCGCTGGATTGGGAGAGTATTGCCGGCGTCGAAAAAAAAACAGGTGGGCTTCAATGGACATATGTTTCACTATGTCTCAAAAAAATAAAAAGGAATCTGTCATTTTTCCAGAGCTTTGTGCAGAGAATGGATCCGCTGCCTGGTTGCTGTCGTTTCCTCCTCTTCTTTTTCAAACGAGAGTGAGAGGATATCACCGATGTTTGTACCTGCCGGCAGGTTTTCCAGAGGAAACACTCCAAGCGGTCTCTCGCCTTTTGGACCGCGAAGCAGGAGCGCGGCTTTGTTGTTTTCTATTTCATCTACGGTTACGAGCAGCTTCATACCCTGACCCCCGTCTCCCGACACGAAAGTATTTCCTGCGATATGTTCGTTTCTGGTGACGACGGAGTAGACCGATCCGTCGGTCGTCACAACCACATCGCCGTCAAGATCGGTCCGGTAGATGTGGTCGGTGTATTTTGCGAACAGCGTCAGGGCTTCGATATGCGGATGACCGTAATCATTGTCAGCACCAAGACTCATGACGATGAAGCTAGGACTGACTGCATTCAGAAATGCATTCTTGGATGAGGTGGAGCTTCCGTGATGTCCGGCTTTCAGAATCTCCGCATCAATTGAGGTTCCGGTGGAAAGAATGTATGCCTCGGCTTTTTTACCGGCATCTCCCGTGAGAATAAACGAGACATTCCCGGAAGTGACGTTGAGAACGATGGAGTTTTCGTTGATGTCGGGAAATGATCCGGTCATGACGAGATCCTGCGGGGCGAGACGACCCCGATCGTCACATTCGGCCAGGGATTTGCGATTTGATCTCCTTCTCTGACAATAGAGTAACTGATATTTTCGTCAGAGATGTACTGCTGAAGATTTTCATATGTTGCGGATGTGTGTTCGACACCGTTGTCGTAGACGGATCCAACATAGTAGGCCACAAGAACATCCTTTACCGAACCGATATGATCGTAATCCTGATGGGTTATAAGCAGGAATTCCAGTTTATCGACGCCAATCGAGTCAAGGCATGCGAATATCGCCGAGCGCGATTCGCGAATCGAAGGAGACATCGTTTCTCCTGCATCGATCAGTGCAAACATTCCGTCTTTGGAGAGAAGGATGGCATCTCCCTGTCCGATATCGATTACATGCATGGAAAACGCGTGTTAATCGGTGACCAGCGGAGCAAGAGGTGCTGAACCTCCATTTCCGCCGAGTTCGGCTCCGCCGAAGATCACCACTCCAGCGATAATGAGCAGACCGCAGACGAGACTGATGATCTTCTTTTGGGTCGAAGCGGATGAACGTCGTTTTTTGCCTGATCTCTTTGCCATATGGGGTAAGTGTATGAACGCAGACGAAAAAAAGAGCGTGGTTGAGATTATGGGTTACGCGTTTTTACGTGATCCCGCGGTCCAGGAAAAGATCATTGCGAGGACTAATACGACGAGCGCGGCAATAATGGTCCCGTCCGTCATCTGGAGGAAGGAGGCCGCGTAGTCGTCCGAAACTCCTGCAAGGAAGATGTTTTTCAGAATGGAAACGATACCGATCGAGATCGCCATTCCAAGCATCCTGGTCGTAGAAAGGGTCCCGGACGCCATGCCGAATTCCTGATGTGTCACCGAGTTCATGATCGCCGTACTGTTGGGTGTGACGAATATGGCGATACCCACACCGAAGAATGCTTGAACGGCGATCATACTCCAGATCGCGGTCTCGATCCTGCAGGTAAGAAGGACGATCATTCCGATACTGATGAGGAGAAGTCCCGTGGTCGTTGCATACTTTGGCGGAGCTTTTCTGATTAACCGGTCTATCGCGGTGAGAATCAGGGATCCTATACCGAATGCTGCGATGCTTGCATAGAGAATCGCGCCGATAAGCCAGAGAGGTTGTGCGGAAGGCGTGCCCATAACGAATGCTCCGGCTATACCTCCGATCGTGAAAAGCACGCCGAATGCGAGCAGCCATCTGGGCAGAAGGTGATCGTAGAATCTGCCTGCCACGATCGTGAAAAGCACGAGGATCAACCCTTGTGTCGTCACGATCAAAGCACGGGGCAGTGCGTCCGTGATCCCCCAGACATTCGTCATGTAGAGCGAGACAATGGAGCCCATTGCATAGATCGCTACATAATACAGCAGATTTGCGGAGTTGTTGAGGGTGAATTGTCTGTTTTGGAGGATCAGGTTGATCGGAATGAGGGGATTTTTATTCCTCTTCTCATAGAAGAAGAATGCTATCAACAGAAAAATCCCGGAGATGAGAAGTGCGAGCGCCTCCGTATTGGGCTGTTTGGAAAATCCGTAGAGGGCAAGGCCCATGCCGACCATAAAGAGCAGGGCACCTATCCAGTCGTAAGGACCTTTATCGGTTTTCTGGTCCCGCGGGATGAAAGAAATGGCAAGGAAGAAGGAGAGAAGCGCCACGGGACAGAGGATTAAATACACCATCGACCATCCAAACACATCCGTAAGAGCGCCGGCAAGCAGAGGTCCGGTGAGCTGTCCCATGAAAACCCCGGTCATGGCGATACCAATGGCGGTTCCCCTGAGTTCTACTTTTACGGCCGATGCAAGCAACGCTATTGCGCTTCCAAACATCAACGCATTTCCGATACCTTCGATCGTGCGCATAGCAAGGACCATCTCGCCGGAAGTCGACATCCCAACACCCAGAGACCCTATCCCAAGAAGAAGGACACCGATGCAGAAAAACCACTTCTTGCTGAATTTATCGGCCAGTCTTGCCGCAGGAATAAGAAAAATCGTGGATGTCAGCAGATAAACGGTAAGGATCCAGCCGTAAAGACCCCAGTAGTCCGGCCCCATTGTATATCCCAGTCCGGTAAGCATATTCGGGAGAGCGATGTTTGTCGCTTCTCCGATGAACGGGGGTAAAAAACAGGCAATTCCGACTGTTACTGCAATAATATACTGTTTTGCACTCAGATGCAATGTTTCCATACACATCTTAATTGCTTTTCGGATGTATTAATGGATATCTATTTTGATATGCAACTCAAAAAAGAGTTACCGTCGGGAGTTCCTGCGTCCTTCACAGATGACGTCGTCGGCCCGTTTTTCATCCAGACCGGGTGCAAGGACACGCCACTCGCTTTTGATCTCCTGTTCATCTGCAGGATCACGGTATTTCATCAGTGTATTTACGGCACGCATACAGATCTTGCAGAGGGGAACGGCGCTTTCCGAATCCGATTCCCCCGAATTCAAATTGCCGGTGCGGAGTCGGGGAATCCGCTCCGCAGAGGTAGCAGACGTTTGGATGAGATCTTACTGTCCGTTTTTGCGGTTGTGCTTTTTCTTCAGTGAAAAATGCCGTGGGTTCTTCTGCCGGTTTTGTTGTAGGCTTCCGGTCTCTTGGGCTAATCTGCGAATTAGGCAGATACGTATCTTCATGTGGCTGCAGATTGAGAGCCACCGGTTGATTGGTTTCCAGAGGTTCTTCTTCAAAGATATCTTCTTCCGGGATATCGGCCGTTTTATGGCTGTTTATATCCGTATCGGGTGTCCGTAAGTCTTCCTTTCTTGGAATGTCTGCATCGTATCCGGATTTTTTTGCTTTTTTCGCTGCTTTTGATGAAGGTTTCGGTCCAAAAATACCTGAGAAAAGACCTTTCTTTTTTGGCTTGTCCGACTCTCCGCTTGCGGTCAGCGCATCGGTGCTGCCTTCAGATCCCGGCATATAATACACTTCATAGTAGATGCTGGACGAACAGGCTTGTTCTTTCGATCCAAGAACCGTATTGTCTTTCTTCGCCTTTTTCGGTTTTTCACTACCAATCGACCCGCCTAACGGATCAAACTCTTTTTTTCGTGCCAAACGATGCCTCCTTTATATGATGATATTTATTCCCGAGGTATTAATACCTCTCCCGGTGAATTTTCACGTCATCATGTAAATTATTTTAATTTAACCTTTTCAGATTGACTTTGAATACTTAATATTTCTTTAGGATATAAATATTATGACTTATGTCGGAACCCGTTGAATTTCTGACCGTTCAGAATCGAAAACAACCAAACTATAAACTTAGATTCATACTTCTCATTCTTGCGGCGGCGGCATGCATTCTGCTTTCCTTTGTTGTCGGTAGATTCTCCATAAACATGGCAGATGTTCTCCAGATTCTGGCATCCGCCTTCTTATCGGCCATTTACGGCAGTATTTCCTATCTTTTAAGTCCTTTTCCCGATATCCAGAATACTGTTCTGAGTCTTTTGTCCCAGTTTATCGTAAGCGTCGATACATGGGATTATGCCATGTACAGTGTTGTAATTAATATCCGTCTTCCCCGTATCCTTGCTGCGCTCTTAGTCGGGGCCGCACTTTCCACGGCTGGAGCTGCGTATCAGGGAATGTTTCAAAACCCCCTCGTCTCTCCGGATATGCTCGGAGCATCGGCTGGCGCGGGCTTTGGCGCCTGTCTTGCCATTTATCTGTCGCTTGGAAGCGGGATGGTCACCATTCTTGCCTTTGCCGGCGGTCTGATCGCGGTGCTGGTCGCCTATGTTATCAGCCGTCTGACGAAAGGGAGTGCCACCCTGAGCATGGTTCTTGCCGGTATTCTGGTCGGGAGTCTCTTCTCCGCCTCAACGTCATATATCAAACTGGTCGCCGACACGAACGAGCAACTTCCGGAGATTACCTACTGGCTGATGGGAAGTCTTGCCGGGGCAACGATGAATGACGTGATTTTTGCCGGAATCATCATTATTCTTGGAACGCTCCCGATCTTCCTTCTTCGCTGGAGAATGAACGTTCTGACGCTGGGCGAGGACGAGGCGAAGAGTATGGGAGTGAATACGAACAGGCTCCGTTTTGTCGTCATCGTCTGTGCTACCCTCATCACCGCCGTCGCCGTATCCATTTCCGATATAATCGGCTGGGTTGGTCTTGTGATCCCGCATTTCTGCCGGATGCTTTTCGGGTACGATTATCGGAAAATCATTCCTGCCGCTATTATCATGGGAGGAGGTTTTCTTCTTTTGGTGGATGATGTCTCGAGGACTATTGCAACGACGGAAGTTCCAATCGGCATTTTGACTGCATTTATCGGAGCGCCGATTTTTGCCTATCTTCTGATGATGGGAGGAAAACGTTCATGAGGCTTAGTGTAAACAATCTGAGTTTTTCCTACGGAAAGCATCTCCCTCTTGTACTGGACGATATATCATTCTCTGCAAAGGGAGGGGATCTTCTCGCCGTTCTTGGGCCGAACGGTGTTGGAAAAAGTACGATGTTCCGCTGTATTCTCGGGTTTCTGAGAAATTATTCCGGGGAGATCATCCTAAACGGCACCAATATAAGATCACTTACGCATAAGCAGATCGCCAAGCATGTTGCCTATATTCCCCAGTCGACCTATCAGGTTTTCAACTATTCCGTGCTTGATGTGGTCCTAATGGAGGTTACCAACCAGCTCAGTCTTTTGTCCGCTCCAAATCAGGATCATATCAACGAAGCATTTGCTGCTATGCAAAGTCTGGGTATTGCTCATCTGCGGGATGCCGGTTACGGTGAGATCAGCGGTGGTGAACGTCAGCTCACGTTGATTGCCCGCGCTCTTGTGCAGAAAGCAAAGGTCCGTATTATGGATGAACCGACTGCAGATCTGGATTACGGCAATCAGTTTCGGGTGATGTGCCGGATATCCGATCTTCCAAAGGAAGGGTACATCATTATCCTCTCAACGCACAATCCGGATCATGCTTTTTTGTATGCAAACCGCGTCCTGACGATCCAGGGGGAAAGTGATCGCAGACGGTTCTCCGGATGATGTTCTGGATGCAAAACTGATCAAGGATGTTTACAATATGGATGTGCACATCGAGGAATTCCAGTCGGCGACCCGTCATCACAAACTCTGCATTCCAATAGAAGGCGGAGTCAAATGTGAGACTGAATCACTCCAGATGAAAAAAATAGTCAGAAGTGTAAATCACTCTCCCGTTTTTTTTCAAACGGGATTTGATCTCCTTTATTGTATGGCGCATGTCCCTGCACATGGGTCCTTTTCCGGCACGACCAGACGGTAGGCGTTTGCAAGAACCGAAGAGTTCGCAAGAAGACCGGCGATCAAAACCGCTTCTAAGATCTCCTCTTTGCTGATCCCCATCTTTTTTGCAACCTGCATATGATACGTAGTACAGTGATCGCACCTTAATGCCGCACCTACGGCAAGGCTGATGAGTTCGACGGTTTTCGGCGGGAGAGCTCCGGCCTGGGTCACCGCATTTTTGTATAAAAGATGGGAAATAAGAGCTTCCGGGCATGCCTCAAGTTTTTGATAGATCAATGGCGATGTGCCGTACTCGGCTTCAATTTTTCCAAGCCACTCACAGGCTGTAAGTTTCGCTCCGTTTTTTTGTAATTCGGCGATCGCCTCTTCAAAATTCATGTAGATATCTACCATGATCTAGACCACAATGTTTGTTTCCGAAAGCGGCTTAATGCGGATCAGAATATAGTCCCGCATGCGTGAAGGCAAAACGTCCGTCACATCGCCGACCTTTATTTCATCCTCGATCACCAGATCGCGGACCTTTTGTGCATAGGCGGGGTACGAAAGTTTTACCCGCAGACCGTTGAGCTGAACTGCTATCGGGGACGGCGAGTAGACCTCTTCGATCTCCGGCAGTTCCTGTTTGATCAGAGCCTGGAGCCTGGCCGGCGAGACCGAAAGGGGATCGTTTGCGATCTCCTGCCGGCGTGCCTCGATGACTTTTTCCACCTCTTCGATCACCAGATCGAGCCGGTGGATGTCCGCCTCCGTCTGGGTCCTGTGCATAAACCGCCCAAGGCCTCCGACGTATCCGGCAACCGGCGGGTCGGTCTGTTTTACCAGAATCTCTCTCTCAGGTCCCCCGGTCAGAATGATCGGGACGGTGATCCCGGGCCGGAACTTCGGGAACTTCGTTTTGATGCAGGAGGCAAAGTTGCCGAGAACGAAGATCGCCAGATCATGTTCGTTGATCAGATCTCGCTCCTCGTCATTCATCTGGGCGATGCGTTTTCCAAACCCGCGTGCCATGCCGAGCATGTTCGATTTCGAACCGTGGCTTCGCAGATACTCGGCAACGTCGCATGCCGAATGGGGGAGATGGTGGATCTCCAGACTCGGGATGACCACCGCGATCTCGGTTCCGACGAGCGGCGACTCCTGAATCTCCCCCGCGAGCGGCCGGGAGAATGCGGCGAGCCTTTTGATATCCTCCTTCGGCATAAGAACCTGAAGGACGACCTCGCTTGCAATGTTGTGCCTTTGGACAATATAGCCGCCGAGATCCTCGATGTAATCAATAACTTCGTCGAGACGGTAGACGCCGCCTTTGTAGGTGATCGGGACAAGGATCATTTCAGTGCCTCCTCCATCCTCTCAAATCGTTCGGCGATGATTTTCTCGATCTCTTCCGCCGGGAGAGTGTTTTCGCTTGCTGCATAGGAAAACCGGTTCTTTCCGTAGTTTTCGCGCCGGACCTTGAAACCTTCGGGGGCGATGACCTGTATCGCGTAGATCAGATCCTTAAAGAGCGACTGGGAAGGATCGATAACCACCCAGTCTCTCAGATCTTTTGGGATCTCCGTGTTTTTGATGATCACCGTGAACCGGTCCGGCTGATCGACATTGTCGTGTCCGAGTTTGGTCCAAAGCATCTTCAGCATCGCGGCAAGATAGGTCTCATCTCCGACCGCGATCGTTGCCAGATCGTCCTGAATCATTACATTGCCCACATCCGAGATCTTTATCACCGAACGCGGCGGACGGATGAATCCTGTTGCCACGAAGAGGGGATACTTCGGATCGATGTAGATGTGCAGTCCTTCCACGATACTGAGCAGGTTATGATCCTGCAGTACGGTGGTGGCGATTTTGATATAGTTGTCCGACCCGTCTTCGGTGCATTCCACCTCGAAGTAGTCCAAACCACCCATTTACGCCTCCTTCACCTTTTTATCGACGAATCCCGAGGAGATCAATGCCCCGCCGACCGCCCCGATGTACTGGGCGTGATGGGGCACGACGACCTCGGTTCTGAGCATCCTGCCCATGGCTCTGACAAGGCCCTGAATAAGCGATGAGCCGCCGACCATGATGACCGGTTCTTTGATATCCACTTCCTGGAGCTGCTGTTCGTACACCTGCTGGGCTACACTGTGACATGCCGCCGCGGCAACATCTGCGGGTTTGTATCCCGCCGCCAAAGCATTAACCAGAGACTGGGTTCCAAAGACGATACAGTAACTGTTCATCGGAACATTCTCACCGCCTTCGCTTTCCATGGAAAGTGCGCCGAGTTCGGTGATGTCAACGCCGAGACGTTTGGACGTCATCTCGAGGAACCGTCCCGACGCTCCGGCGCAGATTCCTCCCATCGTAAAGGATCCTGGGATTCCGTCTTTTACGCTTATGGCTTTGTTATCCATTCCGCCGATATCGATAACGGTGGCAAATCCTTTCTGGGCGTTTGCGAGATACACCGCTCCTTTCGAGTTGACGGTAAGTTCTTCCTGAATGAGATCGGCTTTGATATGTTTGCCGACCAGGAACCTTCCGTATCCGGTCGTTGCAACGGCTTCTATGTCGGAGAGTTTGAGTCCCGACTCCTTTAATGCCAGAGACACGACGTCGTCTGCACTTTTCAGAACATCGGTGGTCGGCCTCCAGCCAGTCCCGATGATCTCGTTGTCCTGCATGATGATGCATTTGGTGGTCGAGGAACCGGAGTCCACGCCCATCGTTGTTCCGACCTGAACTTCACGTGCCATCAGCGCACGGCGTTTAGCGATCGTCGATAATGCTTCGAGTCTGGTCAGAAGGGTGGATGCGCCGGTCCGCTCATTGAACGAGTAGGAGACGACCGGGATCTTCGAGTTTTCCACGATATATCTGCGGAGTTCGTTTCGAACGATCGCCGCTTCTGCGCAGCGGAAGCAGCTTGCAATGAAGATTCCGTCAGCCTCGATCCTGCCCTCTACGATTGCCTGGGCGCGGGCGATGGCAAGTTTCAGATCCGGGCTTTTCACCGGAAGACCGAAGTCCTTGTAGGCGCGTTTTACATCCTTTAAGGTAACGTCCGGGTAAAACATCTTTGCTCCGACGGTATCTGCCGCCGAAGTGATCTCGTTTTGGATCCCGCTGTACTCTGCTCCGCAGGTGATTTGGGCGATCCGTACGGGTTGTTCTTTTGCGCTCATTTTTTGACCTCCAGCTCTTTTAGGAACTCTTTGATTTTCGCGACGAACGTCACGCCCTCCTCTTTGGATGCCGGATATCTCAGTTCCAGTTTCGGCATCTCCTTTTCCCTGAGCATGAACACTAAAAGCTCGTTCGTTCGTGCGCAGCCCATGCACCCGAAGGCAAGATCTGGCTCATCGATGATGATGGCTGCCTCCGCCTCTTCCACTAAGGGGCCGTACAGCACCATTCGCCCCCGGATCCCCGACGGGACCTCGACCGCCGCCCATTTCAGACCTTTCTGCGGATCCTCCGAGGTCATTTGGATCGGCGGCGAATCAAAACCCGGTGTCTGGACATGTTCGCGGATCGAAAGAGCCGAGCCGAGCGGTTCGTGACCGAACCTCGCTACAAGGTCGGATAAGATGAGGCTGGTTGCCGGATAGATGAATACTTTTGCCATTATTTTTCCTCCGAAAAGAGTTTCTCGAGCAGATCCGCATCGAGCTGTTCTTCCAGCGGCAGAGGTTCCCCTGCAGCTTTTTTGAGTGAGGTTTTGTTCATCCCTTCGGTCTCTTCCAGTCCGTGAGAGATATATCTGATAAAACTAATTTCATATTCGTGCCCGAGATACCCGGGTCTGGCGCCGCCCAGATCGGCTCTGCATCTCCGGGAATCTCCCGGGGGAAATCCCCGGTCTTTAATGAAGATCCGGTATGGATCAAGAAGACGCAGATGCGAGACGATCCGGTCGACATCTTCAGGAGAACCGGTGATCTGACACCCGAAACAGGTCTCTTTGATCATCACTCCCTGAGCGATCTCGTATGCGGCGGTCGCGATGTCCTGAGGCGTGGTGTTTGGAGAGTCCACGAAAACGTACTTCGTTACGGTCCCAACATACTCAGGAACATACGGTTTCATTCTTTCACCTCTCTGATGTAAATGATCCCGCCCTCTTTCATCATGGATAATTTATCCATGTCGATGACCTTTCCGATGATATTCGTTCCTCCAAACGGCTCCCCGGTCGGTCCGTACTCGGTATTCTTGACCACTCTGACCCCGACCATCCCGACCGCATGCCGCGAATCGTTTGTAAGTGCGAGCGTGTTTGTTTTAACCGGTTTTTTCGGCGTGTTCTCCGGAATGATGTTTGTTCCGCTTGAAAAAGGCGGCTTGAAGAGGTACATCTCGTCATCCACATTGTAAATTAAAGGCATCGTCCCGACCGCATATCTCTTCAGTCCGGTCACCCGGCGGAACAGGTCAACCGAGAGCGGGGCTTTTTTGTAATCCAGCGAGATGTCGATGACATTTGCGAGATCCATCGTATAAAGCGAGACTTTGCCTTCTTTCAGGATCTCGAGGGTTGTCTCCGGTTTCTGGCCAATGACGACTCTTCCTTTTACATCTCTGTTGTCTGCCATCACTTTGAGTCCGCGTGTTTTCACAAGACTGACGGCTTCACCGAGAGGCAAGCCGCGCAGATCAAGGAGCTCAGGAACAGGGGTAACGGAAAGAACGGTTTTTTCCGTGGAAAACTTGGCGAGTTCTATGCCTCGCGTGACCGACCCGGTCCGCGTGTGGTGCTGATTGCTCGGCACGTCGCGTATATAGATATACAGACCGCCGGATCCTTTTCCCGCCGTTCGTATCGTGAACGTCCCTTCTCTTCTCGGTTTTTGGCGTTCCTGGGGAACGAAGAGTTTCCCTTCGGTGTGATCGCGGATATACGTCGACGTGGTGCGGTCGATTTGCAGCCTGTTTTCACGCAGGCAGAAAAGCATATGTTCGACCGATTCCGTGCATCCGCAGTCGATCTCCGCATGATCTTCCTGATATCCTTCTGCGGTGATCACCAGTTCGGAAAATATCTGCATCCCTTCCTTCACCACGACAGAGAGATCCGAGGTCACTTTCGCGTTAGTAGAATCAGTAATGGAAAAAACTTCTTCAATCCGGGTTATGGTGTCGCCGTTTTTCCAGCGGTTCATGATCCCAAGACCGTAGATGACTTTGCCCAATACAGCGCCGCCTTTGGCTGCCCCGTGATCGGCCATATGTTCTCTGCGGGAAAAGGTCAAATAGGCGTTTTTTGCGTCGTATCCGCCGGACCCGAGACAAACCACGCCCCGTTCATATCGGTAGGAGTTCTTATCGGGCGTAAATTTCTGAGGGAACGGGCCGAACGATGCCGAATTCCTGTCATCGAAGTGGACACGCAGATTCTCCTTCACCTCTCCCGTCGATAAAGGGAATGTCGTTTTTTTCGCAAGTTCGATTACGATATCCCCGGCGGTCGTCGTCAGACGAAGATGCGGGGTTTTTTCCCGGGAGACGCTTCCGGGTAAAAGGAGAACAACAGAGGTTCCTTCCGGCTGATTCGGAAGGAGATCTTTGATGGTTGCCGTATCTTCAACGGTCTTCTGCTCGCCGTTGAGAAACACATGGATCTCGGTCATGATCCCGACCTACATCTCGAACATTTCATCGGTCTTTTCATGGAGGGCTCCTTCGGTTGCTTCCGCTTCGGGGGCCCCTCCCGCAAGGGTCGCCTTTTTCGGGACTCCGGTTTCGGCCCGTGCCCGTTCCTTCTCGACCGCATGCCTCATGACGATTTTTTCGTCCTCGGAAAGGTTTTCGAGAACCTCGTGGGTTGAACCGATCGCGATGATTTTTCCGCCACGCATAAACATGCACCGGTCGCAGACGTCACGCACGAACTCCATGTCGTGGGAAACGATGACGAATGTCTCCTCCATCTCTTCTCTCGCATGCATGATCGAGTGTTTGACGTCGACTTTGGTGATCGGGTCCATCGTTCCCGTCGGTTCGTCGAGGAGGATGATGCGCGGCTCCCGGATAAGGATCTGCGCGAGAGCGACTCTGTGCTTCTCTCCTTCGGACAGGCTGGAAGGCAGTCTGTGCAGAACGTCTTTTGCCTTCTTTTCGGTGAATCCCGCCAACCGGAGGGTGATGAGCGCTTTTCTGGTCGCAAGCTCTTTTGGGAACTCTAAACCGATCGCATCGGTTAAGTTGTCAATGATCGTTCTATGAGGGTAGAGATCATATTCCTGGTGCAGAAGTCCGATGTACTGTTTGGCCCTACCGCGGAAGAGATATCCGGGTTTTGACATATCGACCCACTCGTCGCCGATCCTGACTTCGAGTTTGCTGGATGTCGGTTCGTAGAGACCTGCGATCATCTTCGAAAGGGTGGTTTTTCCTCCACCGGACACGCCGATGATTCCGAAGATCTCCCGCTCATTGATCTCGAAGGTGATATCGTTTACCGCATTGATAACTCCACGGTCGATAGCGATGAATGTTTTGAGAAGATGTTCGGCCTTGACGATAGGGTCGCCGAAGATCTGATCGGTGTATACACGGTCGTCGTGGTATCCCTTCATGAACTCGGTGACGATTTCGTCCGGCGTCCCGATCTTGGTGATCTTTCCGTCGTCTAAGAGGACCGCCCGATCGCAGACATCTTCAAGAACCTGGGAAAAGTGGGAGGTGACGATCATGCCCATATTGTTTTCCTTGGCTGCTTTCTTCAAAAGATCATGGACGATCCTTGCCGTTTTCGGGTCAAGTGTTCCTGTCGGCTCGTCCGCACAAAGGAAGAGCGGCTCACGGGCAAGCTGACGGGCGAGCACAACACGCTGTTTTTCCCCGCCGGAAAGATCGCGGGCTATGTGCATCATTCTGTGGGTAAGCCTGACCTCGTCGAGCAGATCGGCTGCTCTGCTGATGGCTTTTTCCGACGGGTAATTGATATCGTCGAGGGCGCGAAGAACGTTTTCTATGACGCGGTCATCCCCGTAAAGGGCAAAGGTCCGCTGGAACATCAGCGAGGTCCTTGCCATTATCTGTGTTTTGAGTTTCTCGTTTTCCGGGTCCCAGAAATCGACATCCTCAGCAACAAGCGTATCTCCGCAGGCCGGACAGGGTTTTCCGGCATCGCTTTGGAACTCGATCTTGCCGCATTTTGGACACCTGGATATGTGATAAATGATTTTCCCTGAGGTTGGCGCCTGATCGATTCCACGGATAAGATGAATGAGTACGGTTTTACCGCAGCCGCTTCTGCCGATTACACCAACGATCTCTCCCTCGGACAGTTCAAGGTTGATGTTATCCAGGACCCGAACCATCTCGGTCAATTTTTCGTCGCAATCTTCGGTTGAGACGGGAAAATCCATGATGAGATCCTTTATTGTAATAAACGGGGTTTTCATATATTCTTCCTTCTATAATGGTATGTGTTTGTTTTACGCAGTTATTAGTTTTTAGAAGCGAGTCGGAACACCGGCAAAACTCTGCGCATGTTCCCTTTGTGCCTCCCGTCAGGGATGCCTGCGCAGAGCTATTATATTAGTGTGGTTTTGCCTGAGTTTCAGGCTCTCATTCATCGTCAGCGTTGAATTTGTCCACGATGCCGATTACGTCCCTTATGTCGTCTATAATGTATTCCGCCTGTTTAAGGAGGGCTTCGGGTCGCTCTCCCTTCTGCTGGACCATCAGGATCGAAACATCGGCAGCCCACATCGCCGAAAGGTCGTTGATCCCGTCCCCGACCATGACGACAATTTCGTAGTCATTTTTGAGGCTCGTTACGATCCTTGCTTTTGTCACCGGCGTTGCTAAGCCGTAGACACGTTCACGCGGTATCCCGATCTTGTCAGCGATTAGTTCCAGTTTCGAGGTCCGGTCCCCGGACGCGATGTAGACCGCCACTCCTTTCTGATGGAGCGTGGAGATCATTTCCTGAACCCCCGGGAACGGATAGCCGGCGGCGGCAAGTGTAAACTCGATCTTGTTTGTCTGGAGACTGACGATCACCCCCGTATTCATGACAAACGATTCGGCTTCTTTGGATACGATCTGCCAGCAGGCTTTGATGACCTCCTGCAGATCGAATACCCGGCAGACGGGGTCGGAAGAAAGAATCGTTCCAACACACTCGGCATCGATGATTTTTCGTCCGCAGCTGATTCCAAACACCACATCCGCCTCTTTTAGATACGCGGCAAGGTTTTTTCCGGCGGGATCTTCATCATGCCGCTTGAACTGACATTCAAAAGGACGAGGATCCGGTCGGGATCTTCGAAGGTCAGCATCGTCGTTTCCGGGCTGTCGTTCAACAATGTCCCGCTCTTTATATTTTTGACGGCGCGATTCGTTTTCAGAAGCGTTCCTGCACTATCAAAAACTATGCCAACAGTCATAAATCTCTTTGTTTGAGACGGGCCGTGGCCCGATACTCAGTTATTTAATCTTAGACTTCTATCAGTAATATAAATGAGCATCAACAACACAGCCGACAAAATCATCTCGATGGAGATTCGCGGCGCCGGAAAGATTGCCCGGGAAGCAGTTTCTGCGCTTCGTGATCATGCCGAGACGCTTCCGCGGACTGGAGATGTATTGATTTTCATCCGTGAAATGGAACGGGCAGCAGATCTTCTGCTCGCTACCCGTCCGACAGCCGTCTCGCTTCCCAATGCTATTCAGATCGTTATGCGGGACGTCCGCTCTTCCAAAAACGAGGAGGCGGCACGACGGAACCTGCGGGAAAAAGCGAACGAGTTTATCTGGTCCTCGAGGACCGCGCTCGACCGGATCTCCGTGATGGGAGCGAATCATATCCCCGACGGCAGTGTGATAATGACGCACTGCAATTCCAGTGCGGCTCTTGGAAGCATTATCGAGGCGAAACGTCAGGGAAAAGATATAGAGGTCTATGCGACCGAGGTCAGGCCGTGGAATCAGGGACGCATCACGATCAAAACCCTCAACGATCATGAGATCCCTACAACCTATATCGTGGATTCAGCGGCACGGATGATGATGAAAGAGGTCGATCTCGTTATTGTGGGGGCCGACGCGATTACGGTGAACGGGGCCGTCGTGAATAAGATCGGCACATCCGAGATCGCTCTTTGCGCCCACGAGGCTCGCAAAAACGTGATTGTGACCGCCGAGACCTACAAGTTTGCTCCGCGAACGATTCTCGGCGAACGCATACAGATCGAGGAACGTCCGGCACACGAAGTTCTTCCTGACGATATTGCCGCAGGACTGCCGTTTGTCCGCGTCAAAAACCCCGTGTTTGATGTTACGCCGGCCGAATATATTGATCTGATAATTACCGAAGCAGGCGCGATTCCCCCGCATCTTGCGTTTACGATTATGCGCGAGTACCTCGGATGGGGACTCGACGAACTGCAGAACCAGTTTCTGAGTCTGGAGAAAGACTAACATGAATGATTTAATTGCCACCTATTACTTCAAACCAAAATCGGGAGTGACTCCGGAATATGCTGCTCAGGCAATCAGCGATGAGCAGACGACCGGAACTTGGACCGACATCTCGACCGTGAACGAGAAGACCGAATACGTCCATGCCTTCGACGGCGAGGTGCTTGAGATCGTGCCGTCAGGCGATGGTTTCCAAACGAAACTACGGTACCCGTACGAGATATTCGAGCCGGGAAACATCCCCCAGTATCTTTCGGTCATTGCCGGAAATTTGTTCGGTCTTGGAAAACTTGAGGCAGTGCGACTTCTCGATATCGAGATCCCCATGGGTCTTGACGGAATCGGACCCAAGTTCGGGATCGAAGGGGTCAGAAAACTCACTGGTACCGAAACGACCCGTCGTCCGCATGTTGGAACGATCATCAAACCGAAGGTCGGTCTGACGCCGAAAGACACTGCTGCCGTGGCGTTTCAGGCCGCAATCGGCGGGGTAGATCTGATCAAAGACGATGAGACGCTGACCGATCAGACGTTCTGTCCGCGTATGGAGAGACTCGAGATGGTGATGGAGGCACTCGATCGGGCAAAGGACAAGACCGGCAGGCAGGTCCTGTACGCACTGAACATCACGACCGGCGGGGACCGGATCCTTGAGGTCGCTTCCAATGCCGTGCGAATGGGCGCGAACATGCTGATGGTCGATGTTCTGACAGCCGGTTTTTCCGCTGTCCAGCGTCTTGCAGCCGACCCCTCCATCAATGTCCCGATTCATGTCCACCGGACGATGCACGGTGCGCTGACGAGAAACCCCGTTCACGGCATCGCGATGCGGCCGATTGCAAAACTGGTCCGTGTCTGCGGCGGGGACCAGCTCCACACCGGTACGGTTTCCGGAAAGATGGGAGGAAAAGCTGCCGAGATCCTCGGAGATAATGCAGCTCTAACCCGGCCTGCCGGAGATCTCCTCCCGGTGTTTCCGGTGGCTTCCGGCGGTCTTCACCCAGGAAAAGTCCACGCCGAGATCACTACGCTTGGAAACGAAATCGTGCTTCAGGCGGGCGGCGGGATCCACGGCCATCCTGACGGCACGGCCGCCGGTACCTGTGCAATGCGGCAGGCGGTAGATGCCGTCCTCATTGGAGTAAGCGAGGAAGAGTATGCCAAGACGCATGTCGAGCTTCGAAAAGCGCTGGAGAAATGGGGAGCTGCCTGAGCTTTTTCCATAAAAAATTCTTTTTTGCATTCAGCACCGGCGTTGTAACATTCATCTGATCCGGCTCTCATATTTTCGGATATCTTCTCACTATATATCCGTCTGTGTTCAATGTAATGTATGAAATCTCATGTAAAAATCCTGTTAATGCTTGGGATAATGTTTGCAGCAGTCATTTCGGCAGCAGGCTGCATCTCTCCCGGGACTCAGGCGGACTCCGGGAATCTGGTATTGGATACTCCGGTTCAGTATGCGGATGTGAATAATATAACCATCGGATATCGTGAATTCGGGAGCGAAACTGCCGAGCCTCTTCTGATTATCATCGGGTATACCACCCTCATGGATGATGTCGATCCCGATCTGATCAGTATGTTCGCAGAAAATTATCATGTTTATGTCTATGATCATCGCGGCATGGGGCACAGCACGAGGGATGTCGAACCCTATCAGTTCATGCAGCTGGTTGACGATGCCGATTCGTTAATCTGGGCTCTTGGATACGAAAAGATGTACATTTTCGGACATTCCATGGGGTCGATGATCACGCAGCATTTGCTGATCTATTATCCGGAGAATGTATCAAAAGCGGTTCTTTGTTCAACAACATTCAGCGTAAAAACCAATGAGACTTCCGTACTCCGGCAGCTGGTTGAAAGCAATATTGCAAATCCCGATACGGATAGAGGAGTTTATCTGGAATCGCTGGCAGTTCTTTCCATGCAAAGTACGCTTGCGAATCTTTCATCGGTCAATATCAGAACGCTGGTTATTTGCGGCACTGCAGATCCGTTAACGCCTGTAGAAGACGGGTATACCGTGGCAGGAGCGATCAATGGTGCATGGTTCACTCCTTTTATCGGTGCCGATTACAGTGTTCCTTATGAAATGAAGGATGAGATTGTACCGCTGGTAAATTTGTTTTTCCAAAACAGTGAAGTATATACCCCGTAACTCTCCCTCTTTTTTTTCTGCCCGAACTATCTAGGGGTACGGATAATTCTCCCGCTTTCATTGATGAGTATCAGACAGGTTGCCAACATGGGAAATATCGGTCAATTTCTTTCAAATCTCCAAACTCCTATAATATATATTATGATCATTAAGTTCCCGAAGCATGACCTTAGGTCGATAGCATTCACGAAACTTCACGGAAACGGAAATGACTTCATTCTGATCGACGGAATGGATCACGTCATTATTCCGGATGATATGAAGGCCCAGGTTGCTGTTGTGTACTGTGACCGGAGATTCGGTATCGGAGGGGACGGTGTCCTCTTTATCTCAAAGTCCGAGAAGGCCGACATCCGCATGAAGCTTTTCCAGCCTGATGCAAGCGAGGCCGAGATGTGCGGCAACGGGATCCGCTGTCTTGCGAAGTATGCATTCGATAAAGAGTATGTCAAGAAGAAGGCATTTTCAGTCGAGACTCTTGCGGGCGTGATGCAGGTTCGTGTCGGCTATGACTCCGAAGGGGATTTCATGGCAACCATCGACATGGGAACTGCGGTTTATCAGGAGAGCCGCGAGATCGATGGAATGACCGTTTATTCAGTCAACACCGGCGTGCCCCATGCGGTGATTTTCGTCGGCAATGTCGACGGCATCGCGATCGACGAGGTCGCGCCCAATATTCGTCACCACTCCTCCTTCCCCAAAGGAACCAACGTCAACTTCGTGCAGATCACCGGCTCGTCCGAGATCGTCATTCGCACGTTTGAACGCGGTGTTGAGGGCGAAACTCTTTCCTGCGGTACCGGCTCTACAGCCTCGGCCTTGATCGCCGCCAAGACCGGAAAGGTTCACGGTAGTGTTGTCCATGTAAAGACCGTCGGCGGTCCGCTCGACATCACCGTTGGAGACACCCCGCAGATGACCGGCCCTGCTGCCACCGTCTTTGTCGGGGAAATCCTGTATTAACTCCTTTTTTTGCTTTGTCTCTTTTGTTTTGCCGGTTCTGCCGAGTCCCAGTAGATGACCAAATGCAACACCTTTATTTAACCGAATGCCAATACCTAACTAATTAGCACTACCCCTCCGTCTTTCGTAGGTTTGGATGAAATATTATGATTGATTTACTCGCCGCCATTCCCATTGCTGCTGTGATATGCCTCGTGCTTTTTACTGTACTTGATATCTTTTGGAAACTCCCAAAGCAGGGCGGTGTTTCCGGAGCTGATGTAATCGGAAAAGAGCTGGAGAAAAACGGCGGGGATCTCAACGGTGGGTGGATGATCGGCAACATCATCTCTTCGCCGGATGCATCGGCAGGAACACTTCTTGCCGCATGCGGGTATTATGTCTGGGGAATCTGGGGTGCGGTGATCTCGATTGTTCTCGTCTATATCGGAGCACGCATATGTGCCGACAAAGGTTTTGCGGGAACAAGCGGGGCGGTCTGTGCCGCGCTGATTATCTGGGCACTCACCTCGTTTGCGGGATTTCCACCGGAATCCTTCATCGCCGGGTGTGTTATAGCTATTTTCCTGGTTGAGGGCATCTCTGCCAGGCATGCATCCCGTCTGCTTGGAAAAATCTGGAGGAAAGTCTCATGATCGTTGAGGGAATCTGTGTGGTTATTGCAGCATACTGTGCTATCCGTGCCG
This sequence comes from Methanocorpusculum sp., assembly GCA_965229365.1. Lineage (GTDB taxonomy): Archaea > Halobacteriota > Methanomicrobia > Methanomicrobiales > Methanocorpusculaceae > Methanocorpusculum. Next base: position 1,669,967 of record OZ245878.1, read on the forward strand.
TATTCGAGCCGAAAACGCTGAAAAAACTGTCGTATCTCAACGTCATGAACTTCGCCGTTGCCGGAGCAATCGTCCTTCTGATGCCGTATCCGATAACGATTTGTGCGGCAATCGCGTATTTCATCGGCTCGACTCTTGAATCGAACGCCATAGCAAGTACGTTTGCACGGCTGGAGGAACAATGACCGACCTGATTCTGATCCTGGTAATATTTTTGGCTCTCTTTGGGGGGATAGCCGCTCTTGTGGTGAGGTCCGCATGCGACAAACTCATATGTCTTGGCATCCTGACCGCCGGCGTCGTCCTCTTCCTTGTGGAAAAAGGATATCTGGACGTCGCGATCGTCGTCTCCCTCCTGATGCCTGTCGGCACGATCTTCATTCTGCTTCTTCTGGGCAAAAAACAGGAGGCAGCCAAATGATCGTCCCCCCCGAGTTCATCGTAGGATGTATTCTCCTCCTGGCCGGTGTGATTTTCACCGCATATCCGCGTGAAAAAAAATATCTGACCCGGCTCATCAACATGGAGGTTGCCGAGTTCGGCCTCGTGTTCATCATGCTCGGTTTCAACGAGACTCTCGCTCTGGTCACGTTCGTCGCCGTCAATGTCGTAACCACGCTGATTTTTGTTCGAGTGATCGAGAAAAAGGAGGGAGCATGAAGGAAGGCCAGGATATCAAAGACTGCCCGGCAAAAAAGGCACGCGGAGCGTTTGCGCCGTTCCAGAAACTTTCCTGCTATCTCTCGACGATCGAAAATCTGCCAAAGCTCTACGCGATCTGCGTGTGTCTGATCATCATCTTCGGTCTCTGCTGTGTTCCGTTCATTGCCTATGAGGAGAATCAGCTTTACCCCAAGTCGCTGGACCCAACCAGTTCCCTCAATCCGTATGACCGCGGTGGCATCCCGTTCACGGAACCGGCGGATATTGTTTCCCAGTATCCGGAAAATGAACCGATACTTGGCTATGTGACCGCATATCTCACACCAATGAGCCAGCTCCTTGCAGACTACACGCTCCATCTCGGGACATCGATTGTTTCCCACCCCGGCGGTATTCTCGATGAGATCCTCTACTATACCCGGGGCTTTGATACTATCGTCGAAGCCAGCATTCTGTTCTGTGCCTTCGCGATCGCGGCGTTTCTTTACCGGAGGTCGAAGGAATGATCGAATTTTTTGCTGAAATGGATCTTATCTATAAAATAGGGCTTGCCGTCGCTTTCATCGCGATCATTGTCGCGTTTTCTGCGGTCGTCAGGGAAAGAGATGAGATAAGCCTGCTCATCATTATTGATTTAATAGAAATAACCGGCCTTGTCGTTATCGCACTGCTCGCGACCGATCTAGCCGAAGCACTCATTCTTCCGGGACTTGTGGTGGGAGTTGCCGAGATCATGGCGGTCTCGGAATTGTGGCTCGTAAAGGAAGGGCTCCAGAATGTCCGGCCTGTCCGCCGTCTCGACATCGAAGTCCTGCATACCGCCCCGCCGATCATCGGCGCACTTCTTACGGCGTACGGTATCTTCCTGACAGGATTTACCGGCGGTATTATTGCGGGTCTGGGTCTTGCTCTGTTCTTCCTTGGGAAATCGACGACGGAAAATTTCCTCTCTTCGGAGAATGCCTCCGGGTATGCCTGGGTCCTCTGGGTTCTGGTATTTCTGATCTTCATTCTCTTCCCGAGCCAGTGGTTCCTTGCTCTTATGGCCGCCGCGGTTGGAATCATGATCAAAGTGATGGCAAAGATAGCTCTCGTTGGAACCATGCGGGGTGACGGATCATGATGGAGTCGATTCTCGTAACGATACCGTTTGGCGATATGATCCATTATCTTTCGGGATACACCGCGGTCCTGCTTGGATTTGCCGCGGTGTTCGTTTTCCTTGCAGTTATTTCCCTGCCGGAAAAATCGGTCGAGATCGTCTTTGGAACGGACGGGTATTCTCTGAAGGAAACACCAGTGGATCTTGCTAGATTCCAGAGATTCATGGCAATTGCCTGTGGTATCGCAACGATCGGCGCGATCGTGACCGGAGATATCTTCAACTTCACGCTGTTCGCCGCGTTTATAGGTGTTTTGAATATCGGGATCGTTGCCGCCGTGAAAAACAAACATGTTCTTTCGGCCGCGTTCTCCTACGGACTGGTCGTGATGATGGGAACGGTGCCTCTCTTTGCCGGAGCGGCTATTATCACCGCAACGACCGGCACGCTCTCTATCTGGGAACTTGCGGCCAAGGGTGGCGTTCCCGTCGTCGCCAGACTTCTCCTGCTGATAGGGGTTCTCGGTGAAGGAATGGCGCCTTTCTATATTGGTAAAGCCGAGATAACGCGGGCTTCCGGAGCTCCGTATATCCTGATGATCCATGTAAGTTCTCTCCTGCTCTTCCTGCGGGTCGTGGAGATCCTTTTGACGGTGTGATTATGAAAAAACCAGCATACATCCTACTTGCAGTCCTCTTTGCCTGCGCTGCAGTCATCTCGGCAGTGCTTGCCGACGGAAATCCGTACTGGATCCTTCTGTTGATCGTATCAGTGCCTGGGTTTTTGATCTCCGTAATTCTTGCATGTACCGCCGGTTCAAAAGACGGAGATCTTCTGTTTGTGGGGTACTGACATGATAGAATTTCTTCTTCTCCTGATCTTTGCGGTCTTCTTCGGTCTTCTTCTCCACGGGATCCACAGGAAAGTCATCGCACGGATCCAGAAACGTCCGGGACCGCCGATCTGGCAGGAGATACTCCATACTCTGAAGTTCTCCTTCAAACAGACGTGGATCCCGAAGACCGCGAGTCAGGTCATGTATGTTGCGATTGTCCTGATCGCGATAGGGATATGGACTGCCGCCCTGTATGTTCTCTGGATCGACGGAAGTCTGCTTCTGATCTTTGCCTTTTACATGCTCCATAAGATCGTGGAGCACGGAACCGGTCTTTCTTCCGGCTCTCCCTACACCAAGTTCGGCGCTATCAGATCGGTCATATCCGCCGCTGCGGAACTCCCGCTTCTTGTCACCGTGTCGGTCATCTATCTCTTTACGGGAACACTGTCCATTTCGGGAATAGCCGGATGGGAAGCCGCACACGTTCCCCTGATCGGCATCGCTTTACCGGCGGCGGTCTCGCTTTACCTGATCATTCTGTCGAAGGCACACTACGGTCCATTCTCCGTGATCGAAGCCAAGGAACTCGTCTCCGGCTACTGGACCGAACACTTCGGCGGATGGCGAGCTCTTTTGAACATAGCTCTTTCCTTAAAGACATTCGTGCTTATCTCCGTCTTCATCGTCGTGTTCATTGGCTTTCTGCCCTGGTGGCTTTTCCTCATTGTCATGATCCTCGTGATGGTTTCGGTCTCCTTTATCTGCGCAACGACGCCGATGCTTACGCCGTACAACACGGTTCTCATACAGACGATCTGGACCGGGATTGTCTGTATTTACGGAATAATTGTCTGGGTGGTGATGATATCATGAATTATATTCCATTCACTGCCGCCGCAGGAGTGGGATTCTATATCATTCTCATGCTGATAGAATTGTCTCTCCATCTGTCAGTTCTGCCGGCAGCTCTGGTTGGTTCTCTCCTTCTGGCTGCTCTGGCGACGGTGTTCTTCTGGAAGAATGATCATATGAAACATACCGGCGAGATGGTCCTTATCTGGGTGATGATCTTCTGTTTCGTCATCTACGGGCTTCTTCGCTTCTGGGGGGTCTTATGAAACTTATTTATGAACGAGATCTCAATCCCATGAAACTCACATCTCTCAATGGGGTCCGGCAGAACGCCGCTGCGATTGCCCTTTCGAAGCGGCTTGGGATATCCCGCCAGCGTATGCGGAAGATACTGATCGAAAAATGTGATATAATGACTCTGGAAAATCTCGGACCCCGTTATGACGCGGCAGAGATACAGGCCGCGTCGGATGAGATCGGAGACGCTCTTTCCCTTCATCATCTTTCAACAGCTGCGGGGATACTTTCAAAGGAACGGGCCGATCATTACCGTGCTCTGGTACAGGAAAAGGACGCCGACCTTTCCGACATACGCCGTGCTATTCTGGAGGAGATTTCATGAGTATTCTGCAGCAGCTTAAAAATGCCGTTCGGCAGCATTCGATCCATGTATGCTATGTGAACACCGGATCCTGTAATGGATGTGATATAGAGATCCTTGCCTGTCTCGCTCCGAAATATGATATCGAACAGTACGGCATCTATGTTCACAACAATCCAAGGGAGGCTGACGTAATCCTCGTAACCGGGGGAATGTCTCCTCAGTGGATCGACAAATTACCCGATCTCTGGGACCGGGTTCCCGAGCCGAAAGCCGTAGTGACGATCGGCAACTGTCCGATCTCCGGGTGCGTGTTCAACCGTCCCGGGAAACTGATCGATCCGCCGGTCAGCAAATATATTCCGGTCACGGCGGCCGTACCCGGCTGCCCTCCGCGTCCGTCGGAAATAATCTCGGCGATTCTCGGCGCCGCCGATATCCTTTTCAAAGACTATGAGGTCCATCAAGAGGAGAAGGAAGGAGGTGGTCAATCATGAAAAAAGTAGTTGACGTATCCCTGCCGGTCGGTCCGATTCATCCCTGCTTCAAAGAACCCTGCAGGATCAAATGTGAAACGCGGGGGGAACGCGTCGTAACCACCGAAGTGGAACTCGGATATGTGAAAAAGGGAATCGAAAAAATCATGATCGGACGACCCTGGCAGGAGACGATCTTCCTTGCAGAGAGGGTTTGCGGTATCTGCTCAGTCGTTCACAATACGGTGATCGTTGAAGCTCTGGAAAAGATCAGCGGGATCACGGTTCCCCGAAGGGCCGAACTTCTTCGTCTGATCTTAAATGAACTTGACCGTATCCAGAGTCATCTCCTTGCGAACTATTCATACTGCTACACGATCGAGCATGAAACACTCGGCATGTATCTTCTGAATCTTCGTGAGACCGCGATGGATTCGATTGAAATGATGACCGGGACACGGATCATGACTGCATATGTCGTCCCCGGCGGCGTGCGTGAAGATTTATCCGCGGATAACGCCGCAAAGATCCTTGAAGCAACCTACCATATCGAGAGCGAACTGAAACGCTTTGTAAAGATGTTCGAGACCGGGCCGATGATCGGCCTTCGGTCGAAAGTTATCGGCGTTCTTTCGATGGAGGACGCGCTTGCCTCAGGCGTGGTCGGCCCGACTGCCCGCGCTTCCGGTCTTTTCCGCGATGCCAGAAAGGACGATCCTCTGTATATTGAGATGGGCTGGCATATGATCACGAGAACTGAAAGTGATAACTATGCCAGAATCATGCTCAGATTCGATGAACTCTACCAGTCTCTGACTCTGATCCGAAACGGTATTGCGGCTCTCGAACCCGGAAAAATCCGTAACGGCGGAGAGATGAAAGCAGGCCGCATCAAACACACGATCGAAGCGCCGAGGGGCGATCTAACCTACGAGATCGAGATTGACGAGGCCGGTCAGATTGTGTTCGTTTCGATTCAGACCCCGTCTATTCCGAATATCGAAGTTGCGACCCATGCAATGATGAAAAATCTGGCGTCTGCGGCTGATGTGACATCCACATTCATCAGCGCCGATCCGTGTATTGCCTGTGCGGAGCGGTAGAATGACGGTCTTCACGTATCTCAGGGAGTTTTGCCGTCTGTCCTGGCTTAAGGCGTTTTTCACCGTGAAAACACCGCCGCTGACAAAACCGTCCTACTTTCGGGACTTTCCCGAGCTGACCGGAAAAGAATGCACGCACTGTCTTGCCTGTAAAATGATCTGTCCATGCCCCGGCGCGATCGATGTTGTCCAGACGAACGGCGTCTGGAATCCTCAGATCACGCAGGGACACTGCGTTCGCTGCGGATACTGCGTTGAGGCGTGCCCCGAGGGAGTTCTGACAAGCGGCGACCTCCTTGCACGCAAAAAAGAGCAGGGACTTGTATTCGCCCATGAATACATCATCAAAATCGACACCGGAAAATGCATGGGGTGCGGAAACTGCACGACCGCATGTCCGGTAAACCGGGAGATCGACCCGCATATGGGGGCAGGCGGGACCTCTCTTTCGAGTGATGTTCTTATCCGTGTCGAACACGGGAAAAACACGGTCAAGCACAATGAACGCTGCAAAGGATGCAAAGTGTGTATGGACATCTGCCCGAACGGTGCGATCCACGTGATCAGGAATGTTGCCGCTTTGCAGGAGGACAGATAAATGGATTATATCATCAATAACGCCTATGTGGTCGATCCGATCAATAAAATATCCGGCGAGATCAGGGACATCTTCGTCTCAAACGGCAGAATCACCGATGAGGAGCCCAAAGGAGTCGAAGTCATCGATGCCGGCGGGTGTCTGACCCTTCCAGGAGGAATAGATTCCCATACACATATCTGCGGAACGAAGGTGAATTTCGGCAGGTACATGAGCCCCGAGGATATGCGGGCGGGCAGGGCTCCCCGGAGAAAAGGAATGCGTGCCGTGTCCGGATATAGTATCCCGACAACCTACGGAAACAGTTATCGGTATGCGCTTATGGGGTATACAACGCTCACGGAAGGAGCAATGGCTCCGCTTGAAGCCCGGCATACCCATGAGGAGTTCAAACACACGCCTCTCCAGGATGGTCTTATCCTCACTCTCTTCGACGGCGACTGGGGAGTCATGCGTGCCGTGGCCTCCAGCGACATCAAGCGGGCGGCCGCGCTTATCGCCTGGCGGCTCGATGCCGTGAAAGGCTACGGGGTAAAACTGACCAATCCTCTTGGCGCCGAGATGTGGAGCTGGGGAAAGAATGTTGAATGCATCAGAAAGCCCATTCCCGAGTTCGATATCAGCCCAGCCGAGTATATCAAAGGGGTCATCGAGGCGAATGAGATGCTTGGTCTTCCGCATTCCGTGCATCTTCACTGCAACAATCTGGGAAAGCCGGGGAACTACACCTGCACGATCGGAACGATGGGGCTTGTTCCCGATCTGAACAAGAAACGGCAGACCTGCTATCTCACGCACGTTCAGTTCCACTCATACGGCGGAACCGGCTGGAACGATTTCTGTTCGAAGTCGGAACCGGTTGCGAACATGGTGAACCTGCGTCCCCAGATCACCATCGACATGGGGCAGGTGATGTTTGGGCGGACCACGACCATGACGGCCGACGGTCCGATGGAGTTCAATCTGTATCGTCTCCATCAGGACAAATGGAGTAATCATGATGTGGAACTGGAAACCGCGTCAGGTGTTATCCCGGTGATCTACCGGCGTAAGAATCTGGTGAACAGCATCATGTGGTCTATCGGCCTTGAACTAGCTCTGCAGGTGAAAAATCCCTGGCAGTGTCTCCTGACGACAGACAACCCCAACGGTGCTCCGTTCGTCAAGTATCCCGAGATCATCGGTCTCCTCATGAGCAAGGAGTATCGTGATCGTGAGTTTGCTACCGTCCATCCAAAGACCGCAAGCCGGGTGATCCTCCCGTCGCTTGACCGGGAGCTGACGTTTGACGAGATCGCCGTAATGACGCGGGCCGGTCAGGCGCGTGCTCTGGGTCTTATCGAAAGAGGAAAAGGACATCTTGGTCCCGGCGCCGAGGCCGACATCGCGGTTTATCCGATCAAACCTGAAAAAACCGATCCGTCCAGACAGTATGCCGAGATCATCCGGAGTTTTGCCCAGACGAAGTATACCATGAAGCTTGGCGTGATGATCTCGAAGGATGATCAGATCCTTGCGGATAATCAGAACCGCACGTTCTGGTGCAGCCCGCAGGTTCCAAAGGAATACGATATGTCGAAAGATCCTGATTTGATCCGGACCTTTGACCGGTATTACACGATCAGAATGGAAAATTATGCCGTTGATGAGGATTATTATCTCACGAAGAGTATGAGAATCGAAACGGAGACGATGTTATGAGGCGCGTCACGCTTATCCTACGTGATGATGTCGATCCGTATCTTCCGATCGAAGCCGAAGCAATATCCCCGGAGATCTTTTCAAAAAAGATTGATGTTTCCGTTTACGTTGGAAATGAGCGAAAGCGCATCACGGATGTTTTTGATATCAGGGTCGACGGCGAGGCTGCAGGTCCCTCGGCCACCGAGATCGTTCTCGTCGGCGACTGTCATCAGGTGAAACGGGTCGGAGAGTACATGACCAACGGGAAGATCATTGGCGAAGGGAATATCGGAATGCACTGCGGCGACTTCATGACCGGCGGCACCATCGAGATCGAGGGGAATGCCGGGGACTGGCTTGGCCGCGAGATGCTTGGCGGCAGCATCATCTGTCATGGAAATGCCGGCAACTACTGCGGCTCCGGATACCGTGGTGGGAGAAAAGGTGTCCGCGGCGGCGAGATCCTTGTTGAAGGCAATGTCGGGGATTACTGCGCCGAGTGTCTGTTCGGCGGACTGATCCATATAAAAGGAAATGCCGGCATTCATGCGGGCAGTAACATGAAAGGAGGAAAACTGCTGATCGAAGGAGACTGTCTGATGCCCTGCGGAGATATGTTCGCCGGAGATGCTGCGGTGTACGGGCATGTGACCGATTTTCTGCCGACCTTTAAGGAAACAGGAACGATCATCGAAGAAGGTCATCATCTCACTGTTTTTCGGGGCGATCTTGCCCACAGAAATGCAAAAGGCACACTTCGGGTCGGGTCATTTGACCGGATCTAAGCATCTTTTTTTATGCAAATATGTGAACTGCCGTTGCTTTGAACGTTACAACAACTACATCGCCTTTTTTCAGGGAAAGTCTCTCGACCGACTGAGGGGTGAGCGCTGTTGCAAGAGGGACCACACATCAACAAAGACCAGCATTTCCAGGCCGCTTGGATGAATATCGGTGATCGTTCCTTGGAATGAGTTGATGGCTGACGATGTTAATTTTTCCCGCGAGATGATCAGCTCTTCCGGGCTGATCTCCACATTCACCACACCGGATAATGTGGTCACCACTCTGAGGTAGATCTCTCCGATTTTTACGCAGACCTTCCCGGATTTTCCAATGCGGATCTCACCGCGGTACAGATTCGGATTCTCCGACACCGAAAATCCATACGTCGGATCGTGAATGATCTCCTCGGGCGTTCCCGCAGCGATGATAGTCCCGCGTTTGATCACCGATACGCGGTCAGCGATCGAAAGGGTGTCCATGATCGAGTGGGTTACGAGAATACAGGGGATATTTTCCGCCCTGATCACGGAGGTGAGTTCACGCCGCATATTCTCCTGGGTTTTCACATCGAGTGCGGCGAGCGGTTCGTCAAGGAGGAGAAGCGAAGGCCTTGGAGCGAGCGTGCAAGGGCCGTTCTCTGACGCTGACCGCCGGATAACCGCGTCACCGGTTCGTCGGCGATCTGTTCAAGCCCCATGCGGCCGATGAGTTCGTCGGTTCGTGCCTGAATCTCCTCTTTAGGTCTCTTTTTCACTACAAGGCCGTATGCGATATTTTTCCTCACGGTCATGTGCGGGAACAGCGCATAATTCTGGAACATTTAACTGATGTTCCGCATCTCAGGTTCAATATGCAGGCGGGTCGCAGAGTCACAGAGGACCTGACCGTTCAGAATTATTCTGCCTGATTCCGGTTTCATAAGGCCGGAGAGGATCTTCAGTGTGGTCGATTTTCCCGATCCGTTCTCTCCGATAAGCGCGAGGGTTTCTCCGGACTGAACGGTCAGATCGACTTTCATCGTAAAATCTCTGAGCTGCCGGGTGAATGCTGCTTCAAGCATATTTTTTCTTCTCCCGTGCACCCAGATACTTTATGATCAGTATGATGCCGAACGAAAAAATCACGAGTAATATTGCCAAAGCTACCGAAACCGAGAGATCGCTTTGCAGTTCGCTGTATATTGCAAGCGGCATGGTCTGGGTTTTTCCCGGTAGATTCCCGGCAAACATCATGGTGACGCCGAATTCTCCAAGAGCCCGTGCAAAAGTCATGATGATTCCTGACAAAAGTGAACCGAGAGCCAGAGGTAGGGTGACTTTAAAGAGCGTTTTCAAAGGCCCTGCTCCAAGTGTTCTGGATGCATATTCATATTCAACATCGATCGCTTCGAAACTGGAGCGTGCTTGTCGAAGATAAAATGTCGAGGCAACAAAGATCTGGGCAAGGACAACTACCGTAGTTGTGAATGCGATCTTTATCCCGAAAATCGAAAAATACTGCCCTAACATACCGTTTGCACCGAATGCCATAAGGAGGGCGAGACCGGCGACTGTGGGCGGAAGAACGATCGGGAGATCGGTTAAGGTATCTACGATGTCTCTTCCCCTATAGGGTATTCTTGCATTGACATAGGAAAGCGGAGTGCCGAAGATGATGACGATGACCGTTGAGAGTACGGCAGTGATCACACTTAACGTCAAAGCATTGATCGCCGCTTCGCTGGTTATTGCATACAGCAGATCTCCGACGCTGACCCGCTTAAAAAGAGATACAAGCGGTACGGAAACAAATACGAGAAAAAGGAGTATGAGTCCTCCTGTCAGAAATTGAGTCGCGATGCGACTCAATGCGTGTGTTCTGGCAGTTGGATTCATGGTGAGGTTTTATGTCACCGGTACAAATCCGTAATCGGTAAGGACCGCACTGCAGGTAAGGTATGATTCGAATTTCTGGACTGCAGAGAGTTTGGTGGTTGCTTTGAGAATTCCATACGGATAACTTTCGATTACATTATATTCGTCAGGAATCTCAATTAATGTTATGTCGTTCTTGTCGTCTTTCGAGATATCGGACATGTAAACGATCGAGGCGTCGGCTTCGCCGAGGGTCAGGTATGATTTGATTTTTGTAACTGCATCTACCTGGGTAACAACGTTTGCCATGAAGGCATCAACATATCCCGGATGGGAGGCGTTTTCGTACTTCTGGATGATTGTTCTCGTGTACTGACCAAACGGTACGGCGTCATCGCCGATAACGAGTTTGACACCGGTTCCGGTCAGGCTGCCGAAATATACGAGCCGCCCCCCTCCTCGCTGGAAAACGCAATTAACTCAGCAGCTCTTTGTCTCACTCTGACAGCATTTACTGTTTTTTTCGCATTCTCCACCGGCAAACGGGCAGATCGTCATTGGAAAATCTGCCATCGGATGTCCTTTGCTTTTTATTTCAAACTATTTATACCAGCCGAATGCCGTCCGTTTCGTCTCGATCCCTTCTTCAATGAGTCGGCTCTGGATCGTTTCCAAAATCCACTGGGAAACGCCCGGACAACCAAGATCGCTTGCAAGATGGGCGTAGGGAAAAAGCATCACCCGTTTTACCCCTAGGCGGGAAAGGCGGAGTCTGACGCTTTCTACCGTTGACGTGACCGTCAGTTCGGGCGACCGTTCATCCGATTTCTCGACGGTGGCAAAAAGGAGAACACAGTTCTCCATCTCATCTTCGGGCACGGGATCCGGTTCGGCGATCTTTGTTTTTGTGGTGACTTTGTACCACACGCGGTCCGTGTGGATGCCAAGGATCTTTACTGCAGCGCCTCGGTACGTGAGATCATTTCACTCGTGAGCATGCCAAGAACATGGCCTTCCTCATCAATCACCGGGAGAGCTGAGATGGCGTGCTTTTCCATAAGCGAAGCTGCGAGACGAAGCGTGTCGGAACATCGAATAGTGATTACGTCTTTGGTCATGATCTTGGCAAGGCTTTGGAAATCGCCGGCTACCGACTTGGCTATGTCCCAGGAGGTGACGATGCCCGAAAGCGTCAGCTCCTTTGATACGATCGGCAGATGATCGACCTCGTGTCCGATCATCAGTTCCGCCGCCTGACGGACCGAGGAGGTTTGCATGATCACCGGCGGGTTTTTCATCATCAGATCTTCGACTGTGACCGGCGTCAGGAACTGACCGACCATATAGTTCAGCTGGGCATTTTCCAGCAGGAATCCATCGTGACCGTGAGGGGAGACAATCTCTGCACACCTGGCTTCTTTACCGTTTGCCGTTAAGGTAAACATGATCTCCTGCGAGAGATACGGCGGATACAGCCAGTCGGAAGAGACGGAAATGATCAGGAACTTTGCCTCCGTCTCTGCCAGACCCTCGGTCAAACTGCCGTTTTTGGTAAGATCATAATAATCAACGGCCTTGGTGATTTAGAGATAGGAGTTTGGATCGAACCGCTCCACAAACATCTCTCCCTGATGCTGAAGATAGCTTTCCACCGAGAACTCGGTATCGAATCCGTAGCCGAAGGCCTCTGATTTCTGAAGTCTCCGCCCGAACTTGGTGTGCATGGACTCATCCGACAGATAGGTGATATGTGCCATCATTCTCGCAAGAGAAAGACCCTGGACCGGTTTTTCTGCAGGAGAATACTCCCCGTTGTGCCAATGCTAGTCGCTAATAATGGCCGCTCTGCCGACGGCTCCAAACGCAATGTGCATCGGGGTCGAGTAGCCGGCCGAAGCAATACAGATAACGCGGCGGACGAATACCGGAAACGCGACACTCCACTGCATGGCCTGCATGCCGCCCATAGAACCGCTGATCACGGCATAGAGTTCTGTGATGCCGAGTTCTTCGAGCAGCCGGTGTTCGGCATGGACCATGTCCCGGATCGTTATCACCGGAAACGTGATCCCTTACAGCTTTCCGGTGGTCGGATCCATCGAAGACGGGCCGGTCGATCCTTTGCATTCGCCGAGAACATTGGTCGCGATCACGCAGTAACGGTTTGTATCAAGCGCCTTGCCCGGCCCGATGATCCCGTCCCACCACCCGGGTTTGGTATCTCCTGCATGGAAGCCTGGCGCATGTGCATCACCGGTCAGTGGGTGACAGACGAGAATGACGTTTTTGTTGTCCTTTCATCCGTAATGTTCGTAGGCAATGATCACATCAAAAAGAGATGCTCCGCTCTCCAGATCCAGCGGGCGGCTTAAGGTGTGATAGTGAGTGGTGACTTCACCAAGTGAATCCTGTAACATGGTTCTGTTTAGATGAGGGAGAGGGCATGGTCCAGATCCGCGATGATGTCGATCGGATTTTCAATACCTACCGAGAGGCGGATCGTGTCCGGCGTGACCCCGGTGGAAAGCTGTTCTTCTTCGGTGAGCTGCTGATGGGTCGTCGATGTCGGATGGATGATGAGGGTTTTTGCATCTCCAATGTTTACCAGAAGCGAGATGAGCCACACATTATTCTGTACGGTGACCGCTGCATCAAATCCTCCTTTGACCCCGAAGGTAAGAAGCGGTCCGCCGGATCCTCCAAAGTATTTTTCACGGTTCTTTTCCGACGGATGTCCGGGAAGGCCCGGATAGTTGACCCAGGCAACCTTTTCGTGAGATGCCAGATGCTTTGCTACGATGAATGAATTTTCCGCGTGCCGGGCGACCCGGAAATAGAGGGTCTCAAGGCCGATCGACGTCAGCCAGGCATTGAATGGCGAGAGCGTTGCGCCGAGGTCGCGCATCAGGGAGATTCGAATACTGGCCGAAACGGTTGCCGGACCGAATGCTTTGTAGTGAACGAGTCCTTTGTATGCCGGATCCGGCTCGTTTAACTTGGGGAATTTTCCGTTGTCCCAGGGGAATGTGCCGCTTTCAACGATCACACCCGCCAGGGAATTACCATGTCCGTTGGCATATTTCGTTGCCGATATCACGACCAGATCTGCTCCGTGCTCGAGAGGACGGACCGTTCCGATCCCGACCGTATTGTCCACGACGAAGGGAACACCTGCTTCATGGGCGATTTTTCCGATCTCCTCGAAATCCGGGATGTCGAGTTTGGGGTTGCCGAGGGATTCAAAGTAGACGGCCCGCGTTTTTTCATTGATTGCGGCTTTTAAGGCTTCGAGATCGTTCGAAGGAACGAACCGGACGGTCCGTCCAAAGTTCGGGAGGGTCAGGCTGAACAATTCGAAGGTTCCCCCGTACAGATTGTCGGCCGAGACGATCTCATCGCCCGGGTTGGTGAGGGCAAGGATCAATGTACTTATCGCTGCCATGCCCGAGGCAGTACTGATCGCTGCTTTCCCTCCTTCGATCGCGGCGATCCGTTTTTCGAACGAGGTGTTGTTCGGATTCGTGAGTCTGGTGTAGATGTTTCCGTCCAGCGAGAGATCGAATCGTGCCGCCGCTTCCTTTGCGTCTTTGAAGACATACGCTGTGGTCATGTAGATCGGTTCGGTTCGTGCCCCGGTCGCTTCGTCCGGTTTTTGTCCGACATGAATGCTGAGTGTTTCTTTTTGATATTTTGGCGTCATAATCATTCACGCCGTGAATTCTTATGTGCGGGCATATGATATATAGATTCGGGTACTTCTATAAAAAAAGGTTATACTGATTCTTCAGCTTTGATTTTTCTGACTTCTTCGAGTATTTTCCCGAGGATAACTTCATCCGACGGCATATCCGAGTGGAACGCCTTTTTTACATGGATCGGGACGCCGTCAAGGCGGTAGGCCGTTCCTTCCGCATCGATTCCGACCGAGGCTACGGGAATATGGAGTTTTGCAATAGCGGTAGAAAGAGAGATGAACGGGTCGATCACGATGGTATTGACACGTGCGAGTTGGGCCACCGTCTCTCGTGGGAAGTGCGCCCCGAGATCCGTTCCGATAATCAGAACCGCGTCGGGTTCCTTTCTGGCGAGCATATCCACTCCGCTCGTTTCTCCCGGATTGTAATGCACGATTCCCCGCGAGTAATCAACAGCATACGGATATCCTGCGACAAGAGAGAACATCTGGTTTGTTCCGTCAACATTCCAATGACCGCGAAGCGGCGTTAACGTGTACTTCGTGTGCCGGTTGAGTTCGTCCACCAGCTCGATCCCTGCCCGGACGTTTTTGTATTTGCCGCGAGACTGAGTGAGACCAATACCGGTAAAGAAAGAACCGAATTTTGCGGAAAGTAAAACGTCTGCTATTTTGAAGATCACATTCCTCTCAACACCGGCCACGGTATCGGGAATCACATCACGCTCGCCGCGAACGACTGCACGCAGAGCGTTGAAGAGCGCAAAGTCTCCTCCGGGCTTGATCTGCATGAAGATATCGGCGAGTTTTGCCGTGTCGGTTTCCCGAATATCGACCACGATCACGGTCCGATCTCCCTTCCCATCTTTACGATATGCGCCTGTTGCATAAGTCGAGTATCTGGACTCGTGACGGGGATGGGCCGCGATCGGATTACAGCCCCAGTAAACGATAACGTCTGCATGATTTTTGATCTGACCAAGCGTGCATCCGGGATGACCTACCTCCTGGACCGCCATAATGGTCGGACCATGGCATTCTGATGAACAGTTATCCATTACGGCCCCGATCTCTTCGGCGATCTCGAGGCCTATGTGCATTGCCTCGGTCGAGGTGCCTGACCATCCGTACAACAGCGGACTTTTTGCATGCACAAACATATTGGCGGCTTTTTTGATTGCCGAATCAAAATCCGTTTCGCGCCAGACATCTCCGTCTCGTTCAATCGGCGTGATCATTCTGCCGTTTGCGCAAAACTTTCCTGCAGACAGTCCGCATCCGTTCACCACTTCAGTTACGACCCCGTCTTTGACGTGGAGCTCGATATCATCGCAGAGACAGCCGCAGAGAGGACATGCCGCATTTTTGATGATCTTTTCTCCTTTTTCTATACCCGGGAGAACGATACCCTGCGGGACCTCGTATCTAAGACCGCCCAACTCCTCCATCAGATCCCATGCGGTCGCGAGAGGCAGATCGGTTGGTTCGATCTCGACTGGGATACCTTTGAAATCGGGAGCTCCGGTAGAATGGGTCTTTGAAGGCAGAATAAAATTAGCAAACGGTCCGCAGGCAATGAAAACAACACCTGCAGGTGTTTCCGGGGATTCCCGGACGGAAAAAACCGTTTTACCTGCCTCACTTGTAATGAGGACATGTTCTCCTTCCTCGACCCCGATCTCCATGGCATCCATCGGGTGTAAAAAGCAGTAGGACGTTTCTATCGAATATTTTGCCCCTTCCTTATAATACAGCTGTGCGCCCTGTTCCGTTGTGCGCCCGCTGCTCATCATCAATTTCATGTTTATCTATCACCATTATCCAAATGTAAGTGTATGTTTCTGGTACAAAGTAATAAATCCATCTTACGTAAGATGATATAGATACAAATGCGGGTCATCAATATCATA
Organism: Methanocorpusculum sp.; assembly: GCA_965229365.1. Lineage (GTDB taxonomy): Archaea > Halobacteriota > Methanomicrobia > Methanomicrobiales > Methanocorpusculaceae > Methanocorpusculum. The sequence goes on from OZ245878.1 coordinate 1,686,127, forward strand.
GGTCATTCGAATTCTGGAAAAACCACCCTCGTTACGAAACTCGTTCCGCTTCTCGCGGAAGTTGGGACGGTCTGTACCATAAAACATATGGGTCACCATATCTGGGAACTGCCGCCGGGAAAAGATACGACGGTGCATTTTGAGGCGGGAGCAAGCTGCGGTGCGGGCATCGATGCGGAAAAAACCGTGCTGACCCTCCGGGGTACTGACATCTATCTTGTTCTCGATTTTTATGCCTGGATGGGGTATGAGTATGCCGTTGTCGAGGGATTCAAGGAGGAATGGTTCTCCGGTGCGGTTCTCGGCGATCTGGCTACCGATAACTGTATCCTGACCGATCCAACCGTTGAGGAACTGTTTGTGGCACGCGATCTGTTCGATGAATACGTGCCCAGACGTTAATCGGCATGCCGAGAAAACGCTCCCCGTCAAAAACCCCTAAAACGTCTCTTCATCGGCAGGGATACAACTTCATAGCTGACGGCGCGTCAGCCGCCGTAAAACCGTGCATGTGGTGCAAACGCGCTCTCCGCGGCGGGGAATCCTGCTATAAACACCAGTTCTACGGGATCGACACCTGGAAATGCGTCCAGATGACCCCGACCTTACGCTGCAATCAGCGGTGTCTTTTCTGCTGGCGGTCCATGGAGCACGAGATCCTGTCCGAGACGGAGCTTTCTCCGGAGAAGATCGTCGCAGCTATTCCAAAGATGCAGAAGAAGGGACTCTCCGGCGACAAACCCTACACCGATTCGGTGAGGTGGGAAGAGGCAACGGAACACCCGACCCAGTATGCGCTCTCTCTCTCCGGCGAGCCGACACTTTACTCGAAACTGCCCGAACTCATCGATATTCTCAGAGAAGATCCCAAAAACAGCGTGTTCGTGGTTTCGAACGGAACGATGCCTTCCATGATCCGACGGATCCGGCCGACCCAGTTGTATCTTTCGCTGGATGCCGTGGATGTGTCCTCTTATGAAAGGATCTGCCGTCCGATCGGCGATCCGGCGGCCATGTGGGGGAATATCCAGACGTCTCTTTCGCTTCTCAGACAAAAAGAGGAGGAAGGAATCAGAACGGCGGTCCGGATCACCCTCGTCAACGGGTATAATGACGGCGATGAGGAAGGTTTTGCCAAAATTATCGAAGAGGCACAGCCTCTCTTTGTTGAAGTAAAGGGATACATGTATTTGGGATACAGTCGAATGAGATTAACAGAAATGCATGTCCCCGACATGGAAACCATTCGTCGTTTCGCCGCAGGAGTTGCCCAACTCTGCAACTATGAGATTATGGATGAAAACGTGCCGAGCCGCGTTGTTTGTCTGAAGAGAAAATCATGAAATTCGATATTGAGGAATTCAAGGAACGCAGAAAAACCGATTTCGAGGGTGCCTGGCATGCCGGCCCGTCGATCATAACCCCGCCGGAATCATCAAAGATTTATCCGCGTTATGCGTATCGCCGAGCAAAAGTGCACCCGATCTTCGACACGATCGCCCGTCTTCGGGCCGCCTATATGTCGATGGGATTCGATGAGGCAATGGTCCCCGTGTTCATCGATGAGCAGGACGTTTACCGTCAGTTCGGTCCGGAAGCCGCCGCTGTTTTGGACCGCGTCTACTATGTGGGTGGGCTTCCCCGTCCGAATGTAGGGATATCCCGTGAACGGCTGGATGTGATCGCCGAAATCATCGAGAAGCCTCTCGCCGAAGGCACGGAAGAGAAGCTGATGAAGTGTCTGCATGCCTACAAGAAAGGCAAATTCGATGGTGACGATCTCACGCATGAGATGTCGGTCGCTTTGGACGTGGACGACGGTGTGGTCGTTCACATTCTTGACACTGTCTTTCCGGAGTTCAAGGAGCTCGCCCCGGAGTCTTCCAGAACGACGCTTCGTTCCCATATGACCAGCGGGTGGTTCATCTCGCTTGCCCAAATGTGGGATAAAAAGCCGATGTCGATACGAATGTTCTCGGTCGACCGGTGTTTCCGCCGTGAGCAGGAAGAGGATGCGACCCATCTTCGAACCTATCACTCGGCATCCTGTATCGTTGCCGGAGAAGATGTGACGATCGAAGAAGGAAAGGCGGTCGCCGAAGGTCTTCTTTCGGCGTTCGGATTTACCGAGTTCAGATTCCAGCCGGATGAGAAACGCTCGAAGTACTACATGCCCGAGACCCAGACCGAAGTGTACGGCAAACACCCGGTCCACGGCTGGGTCGAGGTGGCTACGTTCGGGATTTACTCGCCGGCAGCCCTCGCTGAATACGGGGTAGGTGTTCCCGTCATGAACCTCGGCATGGGTGTCGAGCGTCTGGCGATGGTCCTGACAGAGGCAGAAGATGTGAGAAAACTTTCGTTTGCCCAGCTTTATCCCCCGGTGTATTCGGACACGGATCTGACCAAAGGTATCGGATTACGAGAGGAGCCGCAGACGCCCGAGGGCCGCCGGGCAGTGCGTTCTGTCATGGAAACTACCGCCGCCCACGCAGCGGAACGCTCGCCGTGTTCATTCTCCGCATGGAAAGGCGAGCTGTTTGGTCATCAAGTGGAGATCACCGTCGAAGAGCCGGAAGAGAACACGAGTCTTCTTGGTCCTGCCGCACAAAACGAGGTCTATGTCAGAAACGGCGCGATCCTCGGCGTTCCTGACACCGAAAAGTTTGCCGACGTCAGAGCTGAAGGGGTCCCGGTAGGTATCTCCTTTTTGTTCTCAACGGCAAATCTCGCGCTCGCCCGCATCGAAGAGGCGGCAAGGGTCGGCGAAGGGACAAGCGTTCAGGTAAAAATGTCGAAACACCCAAGCGACGTGAATCTGAAAATCGAGGAGTATGTCATGCGGTACATCACCGACAATAAAAAGAAACTCGATCTCCGCGGCCCGGTCTTCATGACGATCACCTCAAAGATCCTGTAAAATACTTTTATCCTTTTTTTGATTTTTTCTGGTTCAATGTCGGTATTCTGCAGGGGATTACTGTTGACTTGTGAACATATCGAACCGCGAAGCACTCAGGGCGTTTCCCGGCAAACATTTCCAGAGCTTCGAGGATCCAGTATTTCCTATTGCCGATATCTATCTCCCGATGGTTTGTGTGAAGTTCGTTTTCCCTTTTTCCAGGATCAATTTATTAGTAGAACTTATGCGGGCTTATCCTCAATCCAATTCGTGAAGGGTATTACTGAGTGTGTACACAAGAAATTATTGAACCGCGAATCTCATACACTCATATTAATGCCGCACACGAAATCGAAGTACATCTCATAAGAACTTCAGTTTTTTCCGGTTAAGATCACACCGCGTAACTCCTATTCGAGATCTGTGAGAAGAACGGCAAAGTCGATCACGAACTGCATATCCTTTTTTCCAAGTTTGGCATGGTAATACCGTCCGTCTGCATTGACGGCGGACAGCTGCCCGAGGAGTTTTCCCGCATCGGCAGAGGCGATGTCCGTTATGTTTTTGTATCCTGCCTCAAACATCGCCCTCGCGGCAGCAGCCCCCACGCCGTTGATCCTGACCAGATCGGACAGGCAGCCTACTTCTTCAAGCTCGTTCCGGATGATGCCCGATATTTCCAGGAGTGATTTCTCGGTCACGTCGTTTTGAAACGCGGTGTAGACATCTTTCGATGTTTTGATCCCATGTTTTGCTAATATCTGGACGGTTTGTCCGCTCAGTCCCGGGAAATCGGAGATTTTGACCGGTTTCTGCTCAAGACTGCCGAGCTCTCTTTTCAGAATGGTCAGATACTCCTTTGAAATATGCGTTTGCGCTGCAAACTTCGCAAGTTTCTCTGGAGAAGATACTGCTTTTTTCAATGCCGACAGATCACCGATGCCGGCATCGGCCATCCGCTGAGAGTGTGCCTCAGGATCATCCAGAAGGATCCTGCGGCTCGGCAGCAGGTTCTGTTTTTTCAGGATCTCCTGATAGCTTTGCAGGGATATCCCGGTTAAATCGATCGAGTAACTCATTGTAGATAATCGCCGTTTTTTTGGATATTCACTCGGTCGGGAAATTGAACTCCTTACTCCAGTCAAACCCTTCGTTTGCTTCGATACAGTCAGGCTAGTGTCTGCACCAGGCCGGCATCACGACATCTCTCACTTTATCTTCGGACGGGTAATACGGTTTGATATCCAGCACGGGCGTCCCGTTTTCCGCGTCGATATAGCCAAGTTCAAGCCGGTGTTTCTCTTTGTCAAGAGCGATGAGAGGAGACACGGTCACGGCTATCGGATTTGGCCGGATCGGGGACCTGCTGGCCAGCACTCCCACCTTCTCCGGGCCATTTGTGTACGGTTTGTCCATAACAAAGTAGTTTCTGGACTCCTCGCTGTCATACAAATTGAACCACCATATCACCTGAATATGGCTGAACTTATCCAGTCCCAGAGTCGCTTCAAAGAATTTTTCTTTCAGCTCGATGTAATACCGGCTGTCTTCGATTTTTATCGTGCCGATGGGGTTAAATGTTACTAACATACGTTTCTCCCTTCACCTCATTCAATAATCGTTAATTGATCTGAGCGGATATTATAGTTCTCCAAAGAATTGGGGGAACCGTTCCTTGATACCATTCACACCCTCTCATACGGCATCTCCATTGGACCGCTCTCCCGCCGTCTTTTTTTTTATCAAAACCATTAATCCCTATCTCATCTAAACATATATACCATGGACCCCCTCTACAACCGTCTTGCATCCGCCGTGGAAGAGGCAATTCACCAGGCCGAGACGATCCTTCCGCCCGACGTGGAGGAAGCACTGCATACTGCATACAATAAAGAAACCAACCCGACGGCACGCGGTGAATTTGAAAATATCTTTGCCAATCTTCAGGTCGCCCGAGAAAAGGACATACCCATCTGTCAGGACACCGGGATTTTCGTCATCTACCTGACCATTCCCGAAACCGTTCCGCTGACGAAAAAGCTCTACGACGCCGTAAGCGAAGGGATCCGCCGGGCAACAAAATCCGTCCCTCTCCGGCCAAACGCGGTCCATCCTCTCACCCGGAAAAATTCGGGCGACAACACCGGGGCTGGGATCCCGGTAGTCCATATCCTTCCGGGCGATACACTCCGGGTCACCGTATTCCCCAAAGGAGCAGGTTCGGAAAACATGTCCCAGATCAGAATGATGCTTCCCTCCGACGTTGGAAAGATTCCGGAGTTCGTGACCTCGGTCGTCAAAGATGCGGGCTCCCGTCCGTGTCCTCCGATAGTCGTGGGGGTCGGGATCGGCGGAACCTTCGACTCGGCCGCATCCTTTGCAAAAGAGGCGCTCCTCTCACCGATAAACAGCATGACCGCCTTCGAACAGACGATATGCGATTCGATCAACCAGCTCGGCATCGGCGTTATGGGACTTGGCGGCGACATGACCTGTCTTGCCGTCAAGGTAAAAGAAGGGGCATGCCACACGGCTTCGCTCCCCGTCGCCGTGAATATTCAGTGCTGGTGTTCAAGACGCGGCGTCGTCGAGGTGGAACTATGATCCGGTTTACAACCCCCCTTGGCGAAGAGGTGCTCGACCTCCGTGCCGGCGACCGGGTCCTTCTTTCCGGGACCATCTACACTTCACGGGATGAAGCCCATCTGAAAATACGCGAAGAGGGGTTCCCCTTCGATCCGAAAGGAGCGGTGATCTATCACTGCGGCCCGGTCATCGACGAAGCACAAAATAAAGTCGTCGCCGCAGGTCCCACAACGTCGGCACGGATGAATGACCTCACGGGGTACATGCTCGATGCAGGCGTCCGGGGTCTTATCGGTAAAGGTGGAATGTCTGAGATAGTTCGGGACGAACTCCGTAGACGGGCGGTCTATTTTGCCTTCACCGGGGGATGCGCCGCTCTCGCCGCTTCATGCATGGAACTGGCCGGCTGTCATTATCCGGAACTTGGGATGGCAGAAGGGATATGGGAGATCAAACTGACCGATCTACCGGTCGTTGTCGGGATCGATGCACACGGCGGCGATCTATTCGTCAGATAACTCAGACGAGACTTGCCGCGACCAAAGCCAGACAGATAAGCATGGCTAAAATCCCGCCCGAAAGCGTGGCGAGAAGATTGGTTCCCGAATTCCCGATAAAACCCTTATTTTCTATCAGAGCGCCGTAGAGACTATCCAGATTCGTTCCGATAAAGCCTGTCGCAACGCCGATCAGGCAGACATACCAGGGGGCCACGCCGAGGAGAAATGCCAGCAGACAGATGACGGACGCCCAAAAAAGGCTGGCAAGCTCTCCGGTCCAGGTAACTCCGCCGTTCGTTCCCGGCGGGACCGGACGCAGCGTCGTGATCATCCGCGGAGTTCCTCCGGTCACACCGATTTCGCTTGCAAGCGTGTCGCCGGTCGCTGTGGCAATGGAACCGATAAACAGGGCGATAAAGATAACATCCCCGGTGATCCCGTACAGTACGGCGCCGCAGACCCCGACCCCGGCATTCGCAAATGCATTCATATATCCTCTCCGGCCTTTCTTACCCTCGGCCACCCCTAAAAACTCCTTTTCCGCATACCGGAACTTGGTGAAGAGCGATCCGAGAATGAAAAACAGCATCACGATGAAAAACCAGTTCACGCCGGCAAAGGTGATGAGGATCACGCCGAAGAGAACCGCCGTAAAGACGCCGCTCATATCGATCGTCTTTGCCCGGTAGGCAAAGTAGCCGAACGCCGCACACAAAACGACCGCAAAGGCGAGCGTCTGGTAATCGACGAAGAATTCCAGATCCTTAAACAGTGTGATGGTCATCGCGACCCCGAGAAGGCCGATCATCGGTCCGTCCTCGCGGTCTTTCAAGATGCTTCTCAGCATCAAAAGAACGATCACGGCGATGATGCCCACAAGCGGCTGATACTCGTTTGTGTAGAGCATCGTCGCTAAAAGAGCTGCAGAGGAGCCTATCGTATAAAGAACTCCCTGATGACCGACGTTTTTGAAAATCTTGAGCAGGTATTCTCCCCAGACGATCATCATCAGAGGGCCGATCAGGGCTGACATGGGTATCAGACCGGCTTGATATAATATGGCGAGGACCCCAACGCCGATCGCAAAATACCGGCTTTTGTCCACAAAATAGAGAACAGCGGCAAAGGCGAGGACCACCAGACCCAAATAAGGAATATACGGCCATCCAAGCAGCAGTGCCGTAACGACAAGGGCGAAAATGAGACGTCGGATCCGGATATCCATAGGTATTTTTAAGGTTTATTTTTGATACAGATAAGATTATGTGTAAAAATCACCGCTGTGAAATATGCGAAAAAAAGAATTAAATCTCGACCAGACGATACTCACCGCGTCCAAGACCCATCTCTTCTTTATAGGATATCTGCAGCATCGGGCTGGTTCCCGGCCATACGCGGGTAAACTTCTCCTCGCTGGGTTGATGGTGATCCGGCAGAAGGCTCCCAAAGACCCCCTCCTCGCCGTTCACGAGATCGAAGCAGGCTTTGTCCAGCGCGACCGGATCGGTAGATGCAAGAATGCCGATGTCGGGAACGAACGGGATGTCGTTCCACGGCGTACAATCGCAGTGCGGCGTGATGTTTGTCAGGAAGTTGATGTAAAACACCTTCCCGGTTTTATTGCCGACCGCTCCCGCCGCGTACTCGATCATCCGTTCGACGAACACGACGCCGTCATCCTTCCAGTCGAGGTCGATCGCATGTTCCGGGCAGGTGTTCATGCACATCAAACAGCCTATACAGTGGCCAAGATCGATCGAAACGGCTTTGCCGGCAATGCTGATGCAGAACTCGGGGCAGGCATTCATACAGGCTCCGCAGACGATACACTTGTCTTCCAGAATCATCGGCCGGGTCTTGTGCTGCTCGCGTTTTCCCTCGTTTGAGGCGCAGCCCATGCCGAGATTTTTCAATGCTCCCCCAAATCCCGCAGCCTCATGGCCTTTGAAGTGGGAAACGACCACCATGCTGTCTGCCGAAACAATATCGGATGCGATCTTGACCGAATCGAAGTGTTTTCCATACACCTCTACGGGGGTGAAGCTCTGCCCGCGAAGTCCGTCGGCGATGATCACCGGACAGTCGAAAACCGGATAGCAGAATCCGTGCATCGCCGCGGTTTTTGCATGATCAACGGTGTTCCTCCGGCCACCGAGGTAGAGGGTATTGGTATCGGTAAGAAAAGGTTTCGCGCCGATCGCTTCGATCTCTTTGACTATCGATGCGACATGGAGCGGATTTACGAACGCGTCGTTTCCCCGTTCGCCGAAGTGGACCTTGACCGCGGTCAGATCCCCCCGGTTCACCATGTTTTCAAGGCCTGCCGCCATACACAATGCCTTGATCTTGTTTGCGGTGTTCCGATCCTGTGACTGTGCCCCGGCACGGGCGATATAGACGTCTTCCATTCATGGTACATCGACCGCTGAACAAAATATCTTTTCGTGCGGATGAAGGATATTAAATATAAGGGTCCGCATTTCGGAGGGGCGGGTTGGACGCGGAGCGGACAATTTCAGCGTAACAAGTCGATAGACTTGCAACAATGATACTCCCATCACACGAAATTCACGAAACAAAACACAAAAACACGAAAATAAAATAGACCAGATAGGGGGGTATAGATTTTGTACCCTCCCCTGTCTCCCACATGAAATTTTCAAAATCAACGAAATTCACGAAAAGGGGGACATGGGTGGAGGAAAAAAGAACCACCGTGTTATTTTGAATGATAAAAACCCAACATATCTATCCTCTTCTAAAATCAGAGAATCTCCACTCATCCGCCCCTGTCTCCCTTTTCGTGAATTTCGTTGATTTTGGAAAATTTCGTGTGGGAGACAGGGGAGGGTACTAAATGTATCCTGTCAAAGTGTTTTTTTATTTTCGTGTTTTTGTGTTTTGTTTCGTGAATTTCGTGTGATGGGTGGTACCACCGTCGCAAGGCAAATCCTGCTCACAAGTTTCCTTCAAAAATTTTTTGGCTGAGGGCGCCATCACGGGGTTGCCCGCCCAAATAAATACCGTGCACTTAATAAGAAAACGGCTTCATCGATCTATAATTACTCTGTCCAAAGAATCGACATATCGATTGGGCACACGAACACCGAACACGCAAAATACATCATGTTGTTCAATCAAAAGGTAATGTACTATGTTTGAAGGTGTAATCCCTGCACTCATCACACCGTTCAATGACGACGCGTCCCAGTCGCTCGATATTGAAGGTCTGAGAAACTGCATCGAGTATGTCATACGCGGAGGCGTTCACGGACTTCTCGCATGCGGTTCGACAGGAGAATCGGCAACAATGACACACGCCGAGCACATTCATGTCATTGAGGGAACCGTTTCTGCTGCGAGCAACCGTATTCCTGCTATCGCAGGAACCGGTTCGAACAATACGGAAGAAGCTCTTCTGATGACCCGTGCTGCAAAGATGTCCGGAGCAGACGGCGTACTTCTGATAAGCCCGTATTACAACAAGCCGAACAGATCGGGTCTTTTGAAGCACTACCGCAAGGTCGCCGACATCGGTCTTCCGGTCATCGTGTACAACATTCCCGGAAGGACCAGTCAGAACCTGCCTACCGATCTGATCATCGAGATGGTGGAGACGATTCCAAATCTGGTCGCCGTTAAGGAAGCCAGCGGAAATCTTGAACAGATGATGGCGATCATCCAGGGCACCCAGTATCTCGACCGCGAGTATCCGTTCATCCTTACTTCAGGCGACGACTCGCTGACGCTTCCGGTCCTTTCGGTCGGCGGCCACGGCTGTATTTCCGTTACGGCAAACATCGAGCCCAAGCGCATGGTCGAGATGTATGATATGTTCAGAAGATCCGACGTCAAGGCGGCGATGAAGAAGCATTACGAGCTGATGGATCTGTCCAAGGCGCTCTTTATGGAAGTGAACCCGGTGCCGGTCAAGCGTGCCGCAGAGATCCGCGGACTGATAAAGTCAGGCAACGTCAGACTTCCCTTGGATTCGCTTGGCGAGCAGAACACGGCGATCCTTCGCGGGGTGCTTTCCCGCTATGACTAAGGTCATCATCTGCGGCGCACTCGGCAGAATGGGTACCACGATCGCGAATATGGTGATCGAGAACCCGGACCTCGAGTTCGTCGGCGGTGTGGATATCCGGGACGTTACGGTCCTTGGAAAACCGGTCGTTCCATCCGAGAAGCTTGCCGCATTCATTGACGAGGTCAAACCCGATGTGATGATCGACTTCACCGTTGCAGCGGCGACGATGATCAATGCAAAGATCGCCGCGAAAAAAGGCGTGGCTTTAGTGATCGGCACGACCGGTTTCACGCCGGAACAGGATGCCGAGCTGCTTGACGCGATAAAGAATGTTCCGGTCGTTAAAACGACCAACTTCAGCGTCGGCGTGAACATTTTCTGGGAACTTGTCCGCGATGCGGCATCGCGTCTGGGCGATTACGATATCGAGGTGATCGAGGCCCATCACCGGCACAAGAAGGACGCTCCAAGCGGAACGGCGAAGACGATTCTAAAAGTGATCCAGGAAGAGGTCGGAAAACGCGAGGAGATGTACGGACGCGAGGGTATGACCGAGCGGAAAAACGAGATCGGCGTGCATGTGATCCGCGGCGGCGATGTGGTCGGCGACCACACGGTCCAGTTCCATCAGAACTACGAGACGATCGAGCTGACGCACCGTGCCTACGATAGAGCGGTATTTGCGAGAGGAGCGGTCCGTGCGGCGGCATGGGTGCCCAGAGCAGCGCCCGGTTTATACACTATGAAAGAGGTCCTTGGGTTATAACCCTGGTCTTCTTTTTCTGATATCCATATCTTTCCCCATTCAAATCTTTTTTTTATTCCAGGTACTTTGAACACCGGCTGGAAAAGAGCCGTCCCTCACCAACTCGAAATGTATTTCCCCTTCGGATAAGAAATACTATAATTATACGAGGTAATTCCAAAAATGCCAGCAGTAGTAAATAGAGAAAAATGTACCGGATGTGCGACCTGTGTGGACATCTGCCCGTCAGCAGCGATCGAACTTGTCGATGACAAAGCAGTCGTCAATGCCGATGAATGTGTTGACTGTGAATCCTGTGTTGATGAGTGCCCCGAAAGCGCTATTCACATGGAATAAATCCATTTTTCTTTTCGCATTTCAAACCCGATCTTTTCGTATCCCGGCTGAAAAAAAGGAGTGGAACGGATTTTTATTCTTCCTTATACAGCCCGACCACTTCGCCGATCACGATGATCGCCGGCGGCTTCATCCCGACCAGGGCGGCCACCTCGCCTATATCCGCAAGCGTGGCGCAGGTCACCCGCTGATCGGGACGGAATCCCCGTTCGATCACCGCGATCTTCGTCTGCGGATCTCTCCCGTTTTCGATCAGAAGTTCCGCGATCCTGCCGAGATTTTTCACGCCCATGTAGATCACGATCGTTCCGGGACTTCCGGCCAGCCACTTCCAGTCGATCGACGAGACCTCCTTTTCCGGATTCTCGTGTCCCGTGACAAAGGTCATCTGGCTTGCAAAATCCCGGTGGGTGACCGGGATTCCGACGCATTCAGGCACCGCGATCCCGCTCGTGACCCCAGGAATCGCTTCACAGGGGATGTTGTGCTCGCGCAGAACTTCCATCTCCTCGCCGCCGCGGCCGAACAAAAACGGATCGCCGCCCTTCAGCCGGACAATGATCCCGCCTGCCTGCGCCTTTTCGACGAGCAGTTTTTCGATATCCTCCTGCTTCATCGTGTGATGACCGCCGTATTTTCCGACATCGATCTTCTCCGCACGTTCCGGCAGAGAGGCGATGATCTCGTAACCCGGCAGCTGATCATACATGATCACATCCGCGGAATCGATCACCTCGCGGGCACGGAACGTCAGAAGCCCAAGGCTTCCCGGACCGGAACCCACGAGATACACCTTCCCGAGTTTTTTGGCCGGTTCGGCCGATTCGCCGAGAGCAAGCTTCGCCTCGGCGATCAGTTCGGCAGCCACGGTTCGCAGCCTGATCCCGGCAAGTCTCGCTCCCTCTAAATCGATTACTTCCGCCGTGATCCGCTCGGCACGGGTGCCGTCGAGCGAAAGCACCTCCGCAGTCAGGTGCTGGTTCTCGCAGAATATCCCCATCGGGGTAAAGCATCCTCCGCCGACCTGTTCCATCACGATCCGCTCGATCGCGCAGTCCAGAACCGACTGCGGATCATTCAGCGGGGCAAAAGCTGCACGAAGCTCGGGCGTGTCCCGGGTGACGATCGCGATCGTTCCCTGATTTGCCGCCGGAACGAACATATCCGGCGGGAGTCTGACCCCGTTTCGCTTGTAGTCCAGCCGCATGAGTCCCGCCTCAGCGACCATGATCCCGTCATACAGCCCGTCGTCCAGCTTTCTAAGCCGCGTGTCCAGATTTCCCCGCAGCATCTCGACCCTGACCGCAGGACAGTTGTGAAAATACCGGAGAAGCTGGGCTTTTCTACGCAGACTCGAGGTCCCGATCACCATCAGATCTTCTACTTTGCCGTTCATCACCAGAAAATCATACGGCGGATCGCGCTTCAAAATCGCGACCGTTAGAAGGCCTTTGGGCCGTTCGGCCGGAATGTCTTTCATACTGTGGACAGCGCAGTCGATCTCGCCGCGGAGGATTGTATTGTCGAGTTCGCGCACGAACATCCCGAATCCGCCGATCTGATGAAGACCCCGGTCGGTGACCTTGTCGCCGGTCGTCTTGATGATAACATACTCAGCTTCGATACCGTTCATTGCAAGAAGACCGATGACCTTTTTCGTTTGGGCAAGAGCAAGTTTACTGCCGCGTGTGCCGATCCGTATTTTAGACATGCTGATATACCGAGATGATTTTCTCCATCGAGGGTGCGTCATGTGCGGTCGAGAGGAAGTTCGTCTCGAACTGTGAAGGAGGTATGAAAACGTCGTCTTTGAGCGCTTTTTCAAAGAAGACGCGGAAAGCAGCGGTGTCCGACTGCTTTGCCTCGATATAGTTTCCTGGAGCCGTGCTTCTGAAGAAGTACTTGAAGAGTGAACCGAGTCTCACAAACGAGCCGGAAGCTTTTGCCGGCAGCGACTCTTCGATCGCTCGGGTCTTTTCATCGAGTTTTGCATACAGACTCTCATTTTCGTGGAGGTAGACGTTTGTCGCGATCCCTGCCGCCATCGAAAGAGGATTGCCGTTGAAGGTTCCGGCGTTGTAGACGCCGCCCGAGGGAGAAACGAGCTCCATGATGTCGCGTCTGCCGCCGAACACGCCGATCGGCAGACCGCCGCCGGTGATCTTTCCAAGCGTGGTGAGATCGGGTTTAATGCCGTATTTTTTCTGTGCTCCGCCGATACCGAGCCGATATCCGGTAATGACCTCGTCGAAGATGAGAAGAACATCATGAGCTTTCGTGATCTCGCGGACCGCGGACAGATATCCGTCGTCCGGGAGGACCGGGCCGACGTTTCCCATCACCGGTTCGAGGATGAATGCAGCGATCTCTTTGTCCTTTGAAAGCAGCTCTTCGAGTGCTTCGGGATCATTGTACGGGACCTGACGGGTCTGGGCGGCAAAGAACGGGGGAACGCCGAGCGAGTCGGGCGTTCCGTGCGTGATCGCCCCGCTTCCTGCGGCGATCAAAACCGCTTCGTGGGCTCCATGGAACCCGCCTTCGAGCTTCACGATCCCGCATTTACCGGTAAAACCCCGGGCAAGCCGGATCGCGGCAAGCGTAGCCTCAAGACCGGTCGAAACGCATCTGAGCATCTCGGTCGAGGGGTGATCGCGGCAGATCCTTTGGGCAAGATCGATCTCGAGCTTCGTCGGCGTGCCGTAGAGCCAGCCGGCGTCAAGTTGAGATTCGATCGCCTTTTGGATCACAGGATGCGCGTGACCGAGAAGCAGGGGGCCATATCCCATGCAGCAGTCGACGAGTGATTCCCCGTCTTCTGTCTCGAGCGTTGCGCCTTTGGCGGATTTTACATAAAACGGATACGGTTTGATTGCACGCACCGGACTTGAGACCCCGCCCGGAAGGCAGGTCTTTGCTGTGGTAAATAACTCTTCACTTTTCATGGCAGCATCTCCGCGGCCTCTTTTGCAAAATAGGTGATGATCAAGTCGGCCCCTGCACGTTTGATCGCCAGAAGCGACTCCATCATGATCTTCTTTTCATCGATCCAGCCATTCATGCCGGTGGCTTTGATCATCGAATACTCGCCTGATACCTGATAGGCGGCGACCGGCAGATCCGTGGACTCCCGCACATCCCGCAGAATGTCGAGGTAAAATCCTGCGGGTTTCACCATCAGGATGTCGGCTCCTTCCATCTCGTCGAGATAGGATTCACGGATCGCTTCCCTGCGGTTTGCCGGGCTCATCTGATAACTGGTCCGGTCTCCGAACGAGAATCCCGATTCGGCGGCTTCACGGAACGGACCATAGAGAGCGGATGCGAATTTGGTCGAGTATGACATGATCGGGGTGTTCGAAAAACCTGCATCATCCAAAGCTTCGCGGATCGCCATTACCTGGCCGTCCAGCATGCATGACGGGGCGACCATGTCGGCGCCGGCCACGGACTGACTGACCGCGATCTTCTCCATCAAAAGGAGCGAAGCGTCGTTGTCGAGCTCTTTACCGCATAAGATCCCGCAGTGTCCGTGCGAGGTGTATTCGCAGGCACAGGTGTCGGTGATGACTACGAGATCGGGAGCCGCGACTTTGATCCGTTTCGTCGCTTCCTGGACAACGCCGTTTGGAGCAAACGCGCCCGACGCTTCGGTGTCTTTGCATTTCGGGATCCCGAACAGAAGAACGGCGCGAATACCCGCGGCCTTCATCTCTTCTGCGACTTCTTCGGCACAGGAGAGGGGATAGCGAAATTGACTGGGCATGGAGGCGATCGGAACCGGCTTTACCGCTTTCTCATCGAAAAAGAGCGGCATGATCAGTTCATCTTTTACGAGTCTCGTTTCCTTGAACATCGGCTGAAGAATATTCTGCCGGAGTCTTCTCATTCTGATCTGCGGATACATGATACTTCACCTGTAATAATTGCTTTGAGGAGATTTTCTGCGGTCTGTGTGTCGGTACATTCTGCGCTCGCCCGGATGCTTCTCGCCGCATCCTCGAGCAGTTTTTTCGTAAGAGCGCTCGTCAGGTCGTCGATTACCGATTCAAGATAGGGATCGGTGTCCCGAAGACGGGAGAGGGCCTTGTTTTTTTCACGCTGACGGATCTCCTCCGCCCAGATGTAGAGGCTCTTCATCAGATCGCCGGAAGCCGCACGGTTGAAGGCCTTGATGAACTCCGGGAGAGCGGCTTTGGCCAGAACGTCCGCATGCTCGCACTCGGTCTTTCGTGCGGCACGATTCTTTTCCGAGATGCTTTTCAGATCGTCGAGCGTTTTCAGCGAGACGCCGGAGATGTCCCGGCAGGTATCGTCGATGTCCCGCGGGTGGGCGATGTCGATTAAGAGAAGATGCCGCGGCTCGGGATCGAGCGGCCAGAACCGTTCGTTCATCGTTTCGGCAAGTTCGTCCGCATGGATGATCAGGTGTGGGGCTCCCGTGCAGGAGATCACGACGTCTGATAAAGCGATGCACGGATAGAGCTGATCGAGCCGCATCGCCCGTCCTTTGATCTCCTCTGCGAGAAGGACAGCCCGGTCAAAGGACCGGTTCGTGACATAGATCGCCCGGAGATTCTTTTCGCAGAGGGCGCGGGCGACCAAGGTCCCCATCTCGCCGCCGCCGACGACCAGTATGTTTTTTCCGTCGAGATCGCCCATCAGCTCCTCGGCAAGGAGCACCGCGGCCGATCCTATGGATACCGCCCCTTTGTTGATGGAGGTCTTCTGCCGGATCGACACGCCTTCCCGGATCGCGGTGTTGAGACAGACATCGGTGATGACGTCGTTGGTGTCGTGCGATTCGGCAAGGAGGAGAGCACGGCGCATCTGTCCGAGGATCTGATCCTCGCCGATGATCATCGACTTCGTTCCGGCGGCAATTTCCAGGAGATGCATGAGGGCTGCTTCACCTTCGAGAATATCGAACCCGAACCTATGTTCGCCGTGGAGGAAGTCCCTCAGCTGCTTAGCCCTCCCGTGTACCAGGATCTCGACCCTGTTGCAGGTCTCAAGAAGGACCACGCCGGGAAAGATATTGGCAGCTTTCTCGAAAAAGGCTGTTTCGTCCTTAAACCTGAAAAGGCCGAGAACCTCCTCGCCGTATTTACTGTGATCTGCGGTCGCCACCGCGATGTCGGTAAGAAGTGTGCGGGTCATAGATATTTTTTACAGATTTCGGTTGAGGGAACGCCGGATATACAGGCGTTTTGTATCTCCGTATTGCCGATCACGGCCCGGAGGATCTCTGCCCTCC
Organism: Methanocorpusculum sp.; assembly: GCA_965229365.1. Taxonomy (GTDB): domain Archaea; phylum Halobacteriota; class Methanomicrobia; order Methanomicrobiales; family Methanocorpusculaceae; genus Methanocorpusculum. Next base: position 1,702,501 of record OZ245878.1, read on the forward strand.
GTGCCTGGTCGGGGATCGTCGTTTTCAGCTCTTCGCGAAGCGTATTCAGGAGAAGCACCATGTTGTCCACCCAGGGAAGGTTTTCCTCCAGATAGGACCGGATAAATGCCGGGACCGCCGGGGCAGATTTTTCGGTCGTGACGGCGATCTGATACTCGGCCCCAAAGACAACCGACGGGATGCGGATGTTTCCCTCTCCGGTCGCATTGTTGTAGAGCTTTCCGGCGGCTTTTGCGAGGCTGCACAGCCGCTCGTTCTCTTTTTCATCCGAAAGGGCGGCAATCACGATGTCGTGACGGCCGATCAGCTTTTCGAGATCCTCGATTTCCATATCTTCGATCGCCTGCTGTTTGATGGATGCGTTTTTAAAGGCAAAGACCTCGGGAGAGAGATCTTCGGCAACGATGGTCATTCTGGCGACCGAGGTGAAATGGTGGGCTTTTCGAATACCCACGCTTCCTGCGCCGAACACGAGGACACTGGATGCCGACAGGTCGAGGAAGAGAGGAATCATACTATAACGTCTGCGGGGAATCTGCTTTAAGGTAATGTTTTCCACGCTCTTCCCCGAATATCTCCGCTAAGATGCCTTTCGCCGAGACAGGCATAAGATGGGTGTAGGAACCAAGCGCATTGTTGAAAACGGCGCCGTCCTTTCCGTCGATGATGCCGGTTCCCCGCGAGAGCGTGTAGGCGAACTGCGTTTCGGGATCCATCATAACCCCGCTGTAATGGAACTCGTGTCCCTTGAACGGATACGTTTTTCCGGCCAGAACGGCGGTCCCTTCCACATATCGAAGGGTTTTTCCGGTAGGCATCACGGTATCGCCGGAAAAGACCCCGCACATGGGATAGACTGCGTCCTCGCTCCTTCCCAGCCAGCCGTTTTTCAGGGTGATGGATCGGGTTAGGTACATCAGACCGCCGCACTCTGCATAGATGGGCGTCCCTTCCTTTGCTTTTGCAAGGACCGCCTCCCGCATAGCGGTGTTTCTCGAAAGCTCCTCTGCAAACATCTCAGGGTATCCGCCGCCGAAGATATAGCCGTCGGCCTCAGGCAGCGTGTCATGGAGTGGGCTGAATCTTACGACACCGCAGCCCTGACTTTGCAGAACAGCCTCAAGCTCGCCGTAGTAAAAAGTGAACGCCTCGTCGAATGCGATAGCGACCGTTCGAGATGCCGCCGGCCGGGAGGCAAGCGATTTTGTGACCTGATTCGGCTGAGGCGTAACGTCTTCTGTGAGGGCTTTTATCGCGTCGAGATCCACGTGGGCGCCGACATGCCGGATGATCCCTTCGATCGTTTTGGCAAAACCCGGGTCCCGCATCCCTTCCACGAACGGAACGAGGCCGAGATGCCGCATGGATAAATCCATCTCCGGGCTTCTGGGGACTGCGCCGAGAACCGGAATCCCGCAGTAGTATTCTATTGCCTCGGTCGCCTTGGTCACGTGATGTCCACCTCCGGTGTTGTTGAGGATCACTCCTTTGATTCTGACTTCCGGGTCGAACGCCTGGAACCCCTTTACGAGAGCGGCCGCAGACCGGGTGATGCTGCGTGCATCGATCACGAGGATCGTCGGGAGGGAGAAGCGTTTGGCGATCGCCGCGGTACTGCCGATGTCGGTGAACGAATCGCGGCCCTCGTGAAGGCCCCTGACCCCTTCGACGATTCCGATGTCGGCACCATCTGCCCCGTAGGAGAAAAGACCGGCGAGTTCCTCATCGGTCTGGACGAAGGTGTCCAGATTGTAGGACGGCCAGCCGGTGACGCCTGAAAGATAGGAGGTGTCGATGTAGTCCATCGCGACCTTGTAGGTCTGGACGACCGCATCCTTTGCAAGAAGACCGGCGAGACCCAGGGTGATACTGGTTTTTCCGGCTCCGGAACGGTCTCCCGAGATCAGGAAAGACTTCATCACATGCTCCGTAGAACGGCTCCAAACTCGCTTTCGACGATTTTGTGGACGCCGATGGTTTTTGGATGGAGATCCACCTCGACCATGACATGGGCATGTCCCTGCTCTTTCAGGGGGAGGACCTGCCGCGGTCCGTTCGTCACGGAGAATACTTTGATCCCGGCAAGGGCTGCGGGCGAAACTGCGTGCGGGACACCGACGAGAAGGAGGTAATCGGGTTTGACCTCAGCGATCTTTTCCGCGATCCGCGGGCCGTTTCCGCCGTACTCGTCCAGCGCTCCGATGAGCTCGGGATAGATGCCGCGTTCGTTCAGTTCGGCAAGGATCATGGCTGCGTCCCCTCTGACCTTCGGCAGACCTCGGGCTTCGAGGTTTGCGACAAAGGTAACGTTCGCTTCCGGGACACAGTCATGCACGGCGCAGAGATGATCCGCGAACATGTAGGCCGTCTCCTTCTTTGCATTCATGATCGCCATGCCTTTTTTGCCGGAACGAAGAAGGGCGGCGAGTTCGGCGGCGGTGACATGCTTCAGATCGCCGCGGGACGGGGCTATGTAGGTTTTACAGGCAGCTCCGCGTTCCCGCTCGGTTTTGTTCGCGGAGGCAAGGACGCCTCTTTGCCGAATCAGTTCCTCTTCTGAAATCCAGCCGATCTGTGCCGCCGGCTCGAATGCGGCTATGACGCCGTCGATGTTTTCGCGAAATCCTGCGTGGATCGACACGCCGATCGCAGGGGTCGTGATGCCGGACGCTTCGATCGCGGCATCGAGATCCTCGCCGATGATCATCGAAACACAGGTTCCGACAACGGCGATGCGGCGGGGGGTAAACTCTTTTTCCGCATATTTGAGCACATCTTCGAGGACCTTCTGCCCGCCGAAGATGAACTCTTCGTCCCCAAGCGAGGTCGTCAGAACGCGGATTCCGTCCTCTTCTAAGAGTCGGGCATGTTTGAATGAACACCCGGACGGGCCGTGGAGGATTGCGAGGTCGACATTCAGATCACGAAGGGTATAGAGGGCGGCAACAATCGAGCTTGGACGCGGCTGAACGTACCGCATTTTTATCTCCATGTTTTTACGGCGAGGAGGACAGCTGCGTTGTGTTCTTTTGCGAGCGAAAGAGCCTGCGCCTTGGAGGCCGCGAAATTCAGGCCGCTTGTTTTGCTCACGGAAATCGTCTGGATCGGGAATATCTCCTCGATCGTCTGACGGATCGCGTCACTCTGAAATCCATCACAGACGGCCTTATGCTCCTCGCCGATCACGAGAACGATCTCTTTGTCTGGGACCAGCCGGCGGAGATAGGCGGCCGCATCGAGCGTGGTCGCCTTTGTCGTTCCGCTGTTTGCATTGTCGAGGAACGGCACGCCGTCTTCAAGATAATACTGCATTCTTCCTTCGATCGCGGTAAATCCCGCAAGCCGGGCAGGGTCCAGACCGAGCAGAAGACCGGCGGCCGCGGCGCATTTGAGCGGCTCGCGGTATCCGGCGAGCTCGAGAAGCGGGTTTTTGAACGATCCGCCGTCCCAGGATAGAACGTCTCCTTCGACGGAGACGAGATCGTCGATGACGTGCCACCCGTCCTGCCCCGGGACGCCCCGCGGGACGAGCACGGTTTTGCATTTTGCAAGCGACTCGAGTTTTGCGGCAAGAGCGCTCCTCTTTCCTGCGGCGATTGGATAATCGTCGGCAGAGGTCATAATGCCGAGCGTCCCGATCCCGGTGACGCCGGCGGAGACTTCGGCAACGAGCCATTCCGCATGGTGGGTCTTCGCTCCCCCGGCGGCGAGAAGAACCGACGCGGGCGTGATGCTCTTTTTCCAGAGAAAGGTGCCGTCCGGATACAGATACGTGCCGCGGCTCGTGTGGAGCACGCCTTTCGTCGTGAAAAGGGACGCAACCGCAACCGAGGTGGTGGTTTTTCCTCGTGCGCCGGTCACTTCGATGACCGTCGGCGGAAGCCCGCTTGCGAGGCGTCGGGTCATTCCATGGTGGGAGATGACCGGGGTTGCTGTATTGAGTAGGGGATATGTCGGATCGAGATGGACCGGAGAGGTGATCAGATCATACCGGCGCGATGCGGCTTCTTCGGGCGTGAGGCCGACGCCTCGGTAGACATCCAAGGCGTCTACGTCATCGCCGTTTCGAAGAAGGGCTTCTGCGAGGATCGTTCCGCCGTGGATCGTGTCGAGAACGAGGACTTTCATACCCCCTCCGGAATTTCCAGGGCGCTGGCCGCATTTTTCAGCATCAATTCCGCTAAGAGCGGATCAATCCCGATCGGTTCGGCATAGACGAGAGGGATCACGCGGCCGTCTGTAAGGGTGAAGGTTCCGCGTTTTTCCCCGGGTTCAAGCCCGAGGATCTTTGGAATGTCGCGCAGGATATGGACTCCTTTTGCGAGAAACAGCGGGACGACGATCAAAATCTCCAGATCCTCGCTGCGCATCATATCGAGACCTTCGGCAACGGTCGGATTACTGTATTCGAGGAAACAGGATTTGATCAGATATCCGCCGCCTTTTTCCTCCATCATCTTTGCGGTGGTCGTGATCAGCTCCTTGTTATACTGAAGTCGGCTCCCATGACCGACCAGCAGGAGACCTTTTGCACTCATATGTTTCTGGTTGGTTATGTATCCTCATAAATTAGTCTGACTAATCATCCACACTCGTAGTATTAGTGAAGTCTGCGGCTGTAACTTCGTATGATAAATATCGAAAGTGTGAAATATAATTTGATTCGTACAATCTACGTATGACATCAATACCTCCAGAGTATCTTATCCTTCTTCGCTCAAAGAATAAGGAGGACCGGCGTCTCGCGGCGGAAAAGGTCGGGGGGGCGGGTCCGGCGGCGATCGAGGCTGTCCGTTCTCTTCTGACCGATCCGGAATGGCGGCTCAGATATCGTGCGGCGGAGATCATCGGATTTACGGCCGAGCCGGGCGGGATCCCGCTTTTGACGCCGCTTCTTTCCGATGAGAAGGATCATGTCCGGTATATGGCGGTCAAGTCACTTGGACGCTCCGGAACAATGGAACTCGAGCCGGTGATTTCGCCGATGCTCAATGATGAAAATCCGTTTGTCCGGCGGATCGCTGCTGGGGTGCTGTCCGGCTGGAAGATATGAATAACGACAAAGATCTTTTCCGGCAGGGCCTGGTTTTGTTTGCGGCCCGGGATTTTTCACGGGCGGCAGGCTACTTTACGGATGCGCTGCGGGAAAATCCGGAGAATGTGAATTATTATTATTACCGGGGGGTCTGTTATCAGGAGACCGGCGCTGCAAATGAGGCGATATCCGATTACACGAAGGCTCTTTCCCGCCGGCCGGCCGCATATCCGATCCGGTATAACCGGGCGGATCTTTTTCTGCAGTCGGGCGATCTTGAAAAAGCACGGGAGGATTTCGAGGAGATTTTACGTGCCGCCGGTAAGGAGGATCCCCACTGGTTGGCGCTTGCCTATCTCGGCCGGGGTCTGATCCGGCTCGAGGATGGGGAGGTCGAGGGGGCGATTATCGATCTTACGACCGCGGAGGATCTTGCACGAATTGACGGGGACAAACTGCTGCTCGCAAGAATCGGCGACGAGCTCGAGAGAAGCGGGTTTTAGGGGTGTGATTTGAGTTGACGATTCGGGGCCGCGACTCCGGCGCGGAGGCGGATCGCATTTTTTCAGGTTTTTCATCTGTATTACAATGAAATAGTCCATTCTGAATGATTATCATTACCTGAAATACGACGGCTGAAATATACTGGCAGGTGCATTCTCCCGTAAAAAAAGTACATTCCATCTTTAGAATCAAAAACGAGGATATCTCCACCGCAGCGGATCGCTACCCTTCGATTTGCTCAACTGAGGGTGAGCCTGTGGACTCACCCCGCAGTCGCGTCCCCGCACCCCTAGAAATAACCAAAAATATCCTTTTATCCATACGGAAGCCAGTTGGACAAAAAGTGGACGAAACACGCTTGAATCGGTTTGAATTTACAAGATAATCTGGGGTGCGGGAGGGCGACTTCGGCGCGGAGCCCGATGCGGTGGAGATTTCTCAGATATTGAATGCAGGAGAAGAGACTCTTTTCTGCGGGGGTGTAATCTGAATTGATATCAGGGATTCTTGTGGATACATAAAAAAACCAACTACGAACCGCAAATCATAGATTTGCTCTCCAACTCGCTTGAATCGGCGCGAATCTGAGCCCTTTGGGCTCTCAGAATCGAATTTGCTTATCCTCACTTTCGCAATTCGCTGTCTTGCTCATCCCTCATCGGGAGCGGGTTGGAGACGAAGTCGACGACCATATCGGGGAAAATCTGGTCAGTCTGGGTCAATTTAATACTAATGGATTATACTTCAAATAGTTTACAGGATCTGTACGAAAATCAACTTTATCTGAATTAGTATTATTAAACATATGAAAATATCCCTCTATCAATCCATTAAAATAATCACGATTAGACTCTTCGCTTTTTTTAAGTTGAATTGAACGAACTGTCATACCCCGCGACCCTTTTATGTTGGGATAAAAATTATTATTGAGAACTCCCGTATCACACTCATAATCAGCAATTACTAATGACATTGTTGGTTTTGAGGAATATAACTTTATTACAAAATCACCTTTGGGATTAGTACTCTCAGGGCTTCCCTTGCATAACGGGTAAGAGTCATCAGAATGCCCTTTCTTCGCTAGAGAATTGATATGTGCAACACACTCGTATATTTCCTTGCATAGACTAACAGAAGCCAAGAATTCATACATCAGCCGGTTTGTCATTTGCTCATCAAAGCACTTTTCAAAACTCACTCTTTCTTCAAAAGAATCAGAACGAGGGTCAAGCAGCAAAACTTTCACAGAGCCACCATTTTTTAATAAATTGATGATGAGTTCTCTGTTTTGATGTAAGGGCCCCAATCCATTTATTCCCAAGATTAATAAAGACTTACTAGCATTCTCAATGATAGTTCGATCGCCCAATGAATCTCTCATCACATGATTTTGTAGATAGGTTTCGACAGAAGATTGGGTTATCATAATTTCTCTGGTATCCAAGTATAAGCCATATAGATTCTCACCTTTTATGTATTTTCTTTGACTTTCTTTCACTGTTTTGTTATTATTAAGATTTTTTCCTGAGACAAATGTCATTTTCCAGACAATAGACTTACTCACATGCAACTGATTTGCAACTTCCTCAAGAGAATATAAAGGACCCATATTTTTTTCTAATATATTTCTTAATGGACCATGTTTATTCATGAAAGAGTAATCAATGCCATAAGATATAGCTATTTCGGGAAAAATTAGCTTGTTTAAATGAGTCTGTCCAATCGATACGTCAATCCATTGGACAGAGTTTTTTTTTGATCGAGATAACTTCACCTAGGAATATCATGATTCAACCGTTTCACTATTGACATGGGATTGGGGGGAATCTGCCAAATCAGACTTCTTTAGACTTCTTATCGATAATTTGCAAAATTCATATTCTGAAATCTATTCTGTTAATGGTCTAACATCAATAATTGTAACGTTATAAAATTCATTATTGCAGAGAGCGCTCTGTTGTTTTTCTTGCAATGCACCACATCAAATTTGACGGTTTTTTGAGGTGTGCATGCTTACGTTCGCACGTTCCCCGCCTTTTCATAGCATCTTTTACCTCCCTTCCATGAAGAATAGTCTGATTTCTGAGATATGCCCCTACCATCTCCCGTTTACCATTCTTGCAGAGAAATACCAGTTTTTCTGTAAGAGACATTTGGGCATTTCCTCCTTTTCTCCAGAACGTATTGATCTGTTTTATTATGGTCTTCTCTGAACCTAATTGGAACAATTACGCGTCAGATCTCAGTTGAATAAGGGGTTTTGCATGAAGTTTCTCAAATATTAACGTGTGTAGCTCTAGGGAGTCATATCCTGCATCCATCAATACACGATCACAGGATACGCCGAGAAGTTCGGCAATCTGAATCAAAAAATGCGCATAGGGTTTATCATTCTCCGTTCCTTCTGAATGAATCATAAACAAGGTATAAGCCCCAGATTCAAAATATGTGCTTTATCCATTTTAACCTGATAATGAGGATTAAACAGACTATTGGGACAATAACGGCTTGCAACTAAAGGAGTGGAATCGATAATTACCTCGGTTTCAGATTTGATGAAATGGACAATCTTTTTGCTTATCAAAAACATAAGAACTTCCATACCCTCCTCACCTAACCGATATTTCACAAAGTAATGCAACGTACTCGGCGAAGGTAACCAGAGTGGTGATTTTGGCGGAAGAAGGTGGCTGAGATCTTCTTCCGTTATTTTACGCCGAATATGACGATAGGCTATTCTGCGATAAGTCATTACAACAGTCAGTTTTATCAGAAAATCAATGGGATAATGAAAATAATCGCGAAGATGAGGTGAATAATAAGTTTGTTCGATTTTTCGTACAATGTCACTAATGTTGAGCTGGGACATGAGCCAGAAAATGGACATATCCGGAGGGATGACTTCATTGTTGAAAATACGATCGTATTAGTCTTGAAATTCAGACATACCACTCGGCGCAGGGATACATAAAGGTATTGTTCCCCTCCAAAAAAGTCGACAAGAGCAAATGGGGGATGAGTTTATATCACAGAATCCAAGATCGGACAGACTCTAAACATCTCTTGACGGAACGTGGGATTAATACTCTCAAGGGCCCAATAATAACTACTTCAGGTGAATATATGGCAGAAGAAACCGGGGCACTCCCCTCCCTTACCGATTTTAGCGCATGGTATAACGAAGTTATCCGCCGTGCGGATATCATGGACGTCAGATATCCCGTTAAAGGACTTTACGTCTGGTATCCGTTCGGATTTGCACTCCGCAATCACACATACACCCTTCTTAGAACGCTTCTAAATAGAGATCACGAGGAAACTTTTTTCCCTCTTCTCATCCCGGAAACCGAGTTCATGAAGGAGGCCGAGCACATCAAAGGATTCGAAGACGAGGTTTACTGGGTTACCCACGGTGGTCTCTCGCCTCTTGATGTGAAGCTTGTTCTGCGTCCGACCAGCGAGACGGCCATCTATCCGATGTATGCCCTGTGGGTCCGTTCCCACGCCGACCTTCCGTTAAAGCTCTATCAGGTCGTCAATACCTTCAGGTATGAAACAAAACACACCCGTCCTCTGATTCGGCTTAGAGAGATCACCTCCTTCATGGAATCCCACACGGTTCACACCGACTGGGACGATGCAAATAAACAGGTCGAGTATGAGCTTGGTCTTGCCGCCGAATTCTACCGCGATCTCGGTGTACCGATCATCATCTCCCGCCGCCCGGACTGGGATAAATTCCCGGGAGCCGATTTCACTATGGCAATCGACGCCGTCATGCCTGACGGCCGCACTCTCCAGATCGGTACCGTTCACCATCTCGGGGATCACTTCTCCAAAACCTACAACATCACCTACGAGGATGTGAACGGCGAACAGAAACTTGCCTCGCAGACCTGCTTTGGCATTTCAGAAAGATGCATTGCCGCAATCATCGCAGTTCACGGTGATGACAAAGGGCTGGTTCTTCCGGCCACCGTCGCTCCGACGCAGGTTGTTATCATCCCGATCATCGTTGGAAAACGCGGCGAAGAGATCATGGCTGCGGTGGAGAAACTCGAGAGCGGACTCAAAGCAGCCGGTCTCCGTGTGAAAACGGATGCACGCGATATGCGGCCGGGCGCCAAGTATTATCACTGGGAACTCCACGGCATCCCTCTTCGGGTTGAACTCGGTCCGCGTGATCTTGACAGCAACCAGCTCGTCTGTGCAAACAGGCTTGGCGTCAAGACCACGATTCCACGAGAAAATGCCGCCGAATCTGTGAAGCGTCTGCTTGATGAAGCACACGATCAGATCCTCGCAAAAGCCGAAAACCATCTGAGCAGTCATCTGAAGACCGTTGCGACAGTAGACGAGTGTAATCAGATGCTTGAAGAGAACATCGTCGTCGTACACTGGTGTGGGGAAAAGGCCTGCGCCGATAAACTCGAGGAGCTTACCAACTCTTCCCTTCTTGGAACGGGTGTCCGCAGTAAATACATCGTCGATGATGAAGGGCCGTGCATCGTCTGCGGCAAACCGGGAAAAACCGCACTCTTCGGCAGATCATACTAAAAAATACAAATAAAATTAAAACAATCCATATAAAAACAGAGGATAATCATGCAAAACAATGACCAATATTCAAACACACAAGATGATAATGCCCGGGCCGGCATGCCGATAGAGGAGATGCACGAGCTTGACCGAACTCTCGGCTTCAAAGAACGCCGCTATATAGAGGAGCTTCGGATCCTGACCAAAGCCACGGCGATCGATTGTATCATTGATGACCGGTTCGAACGGATCATCTATGTTATCCGTCAGGGTGACATGGGAATTGCTATCGGGAAAGGCGGAGAAAACATCAAAAAGATGTCCCGTGTTCTTGGTAAACGGATTGAGATGGTCGAGTTCGATGAGGACCGTGAGGTTTTCATCGCAAATATGTTCAAACCGGCCGAGGTCGCTTCAGTTTTGTACGGCTGTCGGGATGAACCGGTGATGATCACCGTTCCGGAACGTGGAGACTTCGGCCTTGCTATCGGAAAAGGCGGATCCAAAATCGAAAAGGCCAGAATTCTGGTCCGAAGGTTTTATGGTAAAGAGGTTGGAGATATCCTCATACCGAACAGAGGAAGAGTATGACGGATGCAAAAGTATTCGATGAGTTATGGCAGGTTATCTGCGAAAGGGCAACGTCTGAAAGTTCCGAGAAGTCGTATGTGCGTCATCTCCTTTTTCATGAAAATGGCATTGATAAACCCCTTGAAAAGGTAGGGGAGGAGGCAGTTGAATTCATTCTCGCCGCAAAGAACGGTGTTTCTGAAAAAACGGTTGGAGAAGTAGCGGATCTCATTTTCCATCTGATGGTCGCTTTAAAAGCGGCTGATGTGGACTTTGATCTCGTGGAAGAGGAACTCGCCGTTCGTCGCGCCGGGATACATCTTCACGATTAATCCGGCGAATCTGGGGTTTCTTATCGTATTCAGACGTAATCCCTATTAACCCGAACCGCCACATAATACACATGAAACTCTTAGTCAGCCCAAGTTCAATAGACGAGGCAAAGTTCTGCCTCGATGCTGACATTATTGATGTGAAGCGCCCTGCCGAAGGGTCGCTTGGCGCTAATTTTCCGTGGGTTATCCACGAAATTAAACGTATGGCCGGTTCAACTCCCGTTTCCGCAGCTATAGGCGATTACCGCCCGACTCCGGGGAATGCTTCCCTTGCTGCATACGGTGCTGCATGCGCCGGAGCTGATTTTGTGAAGATTGGTTTGATGTTCAGTGATAAACACGCTGCAAAAGAAGTAATTGAAGCCGTTGTTCGTGCCGTCAAAGAACCTTTCCCGGAAAAAAACGTTGTCATTGCCGGTTACTCGGACTTTGAACGACTCGGTGCGATCAGTCCTTTTGACATCTCACCGCTCGCAACTGAATACGGCGCAGATTTCTCTATGATCGATACCGGCATGAAAGACGGCAAAAGTACGTTCGAGTTCATGAACGAAGATGTTCTGACAGACTTCACCGATCTGAACCGATCTCTTGGTATCGGCACTGCCATAGCCGGCTCCCTGAAGTTTGAGGATTTTTCGATTCTCAAAGAAATCAATCCGGAGATCATCGGTGTCCGTGGTATGGTTTGCGGCGGAGACAGAACAACCATGGTTCAGGAAGATCTCGTGAAAAAAGCGATTCAGATGGTAAGGTAAACAACATGTTTGGAGAAAAACTCAACATCCCTACAGCACTCACCTTCGATGACGTGCTGATTGAACCGGCAGAATCCTGGATAGAGCCAAATGATGTAGATGTTCGATCCAGATTTTCTAAAAATATTTCACTCTCAATACCGTTGGTGAGTGCAGCAATGGATACCGTAACCGAAGCGGACATGGCAATTTCTATGGCACGCGCCGGCGGGATCGGCGTTCTGCACAGAAACTGTACGCCTGATGAGGAGGTTGCGTTTGTAACCCGCGTTAAGTCCGCCGACAATGTCATCGAACGCGATGTCAGATACGTGACCCCAGACACGACCATTGCTCTTGTGGCAAATCTCATGGATCGCCACTCTATCGGCGGGGTGCCTGTCGTAGGTCCGCACGACAAACTTCTCGGTATTGTATCACGCCGGGATGTTCGCGGTCTGGTTAACAAGGTCGGAACGGAAACCGTCGAAACAATCATGACCAAAAAACCGATCTCCGTGAAAGACAACATAACTGCGGATGATGCCATCAATATGATGTACACGAAAAAGGTCGAGCGTCTTCCGGTTGTTGACGATAAAGGCAGACTGACGGGCATCATCACTATGCAGGATCTGCTTGAAAAGCAGCAGTATCCGAAAGCCAACCGCGATGCAAACGGAAAACTCCGTGTTGCCGCCGCAGTCGGACCTTTCGATATGGAGCGTGCATTAAAACTAGCAGAAGCGGGCGTCGACGCTATCGTTGTGGACTGTGCCCACGGTCATAATATGCATGTTGTCCAGGGAGTCCGGGCAATCAAAGGCGCCGTTTCATGCGATGTAGTCGCCGGAAATATCGCCACCTCGAAAGCTGCAGGCGAACTTGTAGAGTTCGTTGACGGAATCAAAGTCGGCATTGGTCCGGGTTCGATCTGCACAACCCGGATTGTCGCTGGTGTCGGCGTTCCGCAGATCTCTGCCATCGCCAACGTATGCAATGTTGCAGATCCGTGCGGTATCCCGGTCATCGCAGACGGCGGCGTCAAATACAGCGGTGAAGTGGCCAAGGCGATCGTAGCTGGCGCTTCGTCTGTAATGATGGGCAGTATGTTTGCCGGAACCGACGAGGCTCCGGGTAAAACGATCATCGTCAAAGGCCGGAGATACAAACATTACCGCGGCATGGGCTCGCTTGGCGTCATGACCTCCGGAAATTCAAGCGACCGCTACTTCCAGAAGAAAGGTATTGGATCAACCAAATATGTTCCGGAAGGCGTCGAGGGTGCCACTCCGTATGTCGGTTCCGTGACCGACGTCATCTATCAGACGATCGGTGGTCTGAAATCGGCGATGGGATATTCCGGAAGCAAAGATATCGAAACTATGCGGACGAATGCCAGGTTCGTCAGAATTACCTCTGCGGGACTGAAAGAGTCCCATCCGCACGACATCCTGATCACCGATGAAGCACCGAACTATCGTACCAATCTCTGAATTGGTACTCCTGTTTTTACTCCTAAATTAAAAAAGAAAAAGAGTCTTATCCGTTTTTTCTGACAAGATACATTTCGTATGCCATCATCAGTGCCAAAATGGCGAGTGATATCACCAGAAATCCCTGTACAACATTATGGACCAGCGGCATCCATGACACGCTCTCCGCCATTGGACCTGCTGCCGCTTTGATCGTGAACACCTCTGCTGTATCGCTGGTTTGAATAGGATATCCTGCCATGACGGTTAATCGGTTCAGCATCTGGGGGATGGCGATAACGAGGGAACATCCGATGGCGATCACCCCGGCCATTGTACTGTATCTCTCCGCGATGCCTTTCAAATCGACGGTCTTTCGCGGTGCAAACACAACGACCTGATCTTTGACCGCATAGATTTTCATCTCACGCCCCTTTTCGTTCCACCGGGTGTTGGAGATTTCGACCAGCCCTGCCGAAAGCATATTTTCCAGATTATATTTTACTGTTGTAAGGGGAAGTCCGGTCCGCTTGGCAAGAGCCGTGGCAATCTGCGGATTTCCTGTGAGTGCGTTGAATAAATCCGCAGATGTGGGAGAAGACATCGCCTTGGCATCTTTTTGTGCCTCAAGTGAGCCATGTTCCAGCACAAAAACATTCTCTTCCTGCATGATATGTACTCTACTTGAATGGATGCGAGTGGATATAACCCTCTCCTAAACTGCGAAAAAAGTGGTAGTTATGTGTTCAATTCTGCACGAATGAACGACTCGGATTTGGAAAGCGCCTTCCCGACAGCTGAAGGATCCGCTCCCGCTCCCTGAGCTAGATTTTCCTTACCTCCGCCTTTTCCGCCGAGTTCCGTGCAAACTTCACTGACCAGTTTTCCTGCATGGATCTTCCCGGTCCCTGACGAGGCAACGACGCCAAGCCCGTCTGCGGTCGTGATCAATACCGTCACGCCTCCCCGTTCGGCGATCTTTCCTGCGACCGTGACGAGCTCCATTCTGGAGACGTCGATCTGCTTGATGACGACCTCAATCCCGCCGATGTCGATGCCTTCAATTCTTGACAGTTCAAGTTCTGCAATCTTTGCCCGGAGCTTTTCGATCTCTTTGCGCTGATCCTTCCATTCGGTGAAGAAACGTTCGACCGATCCTGGGAGATTTTCTGTCTGCACGGAAAGAGTGTCTGCCGAGGTATTCACGAGGCTCTGGATATGCTGCATCGCATCAAGAGCTGCAAATCCTGCCGCAAACTCGATACGCTCGACTCCGTCCTGGATATGCTCCAGTTTCAGGATCTTGATCGGCCCGATCTCGCCGGTAGACTGACAGTGCGTTCCGGCGCATGCCTGAACCTCGGCACCCATCTGAACGACACATATGTCCTTTCCCGGAGGAACTCCTCCCTGGTAAAGGGCAAATCCGAACTTCTGCTCCGCCTTTACTCTGTTTTCGATCTTGATCATCGTCGGGAGATTTTCCATCACCAGACGGTTGGCGATCATCTCCATCTGTTTCAGTTCCACGGGCGTGATGTGGGTGTAGTGGCGGATATCCAGCCGTGCGACGTCGGTCGAGAGCTGAGATCCTGCCTGGTGGACATGCGGGCCAAGTACTTCTTTTGCAGCGCGGAGGACCATGTGGGTCGCCGAGTGATGACGCATCAGCGCCCATCTTCGATCCTCATCCAGCACTCCTTTTACTCTGTCGCCGCGCTTCAGAGTGTTTTCCCGAACCTTATGGAGGATGACGTTTTCCCACTTTACGACTTCGTCAACACGGACCATCGTCGATTTCGTCACAAGCATACCGGTATCGGAAGGCTGTCCTCCTCCCTCGGGATAGAACAGGGTTGAATCCAGAACAACATAGTTGTCGAAGATATCCAGCACCGTTGCATCGAATTCCATGTCGGAGGGACGTTCGTAGAAGCTCTTGCGCGTCTCAGGGATCTTCGCGATCCTGTCAGCGTACTTTGCCAGGGGCGAGACCGGCTTTTCCGTCTCGTTCTCTGAGTGCATGTCCGCAATCTGCGAATCAAAGTCGTCGGGGATCTCGAACTCGGCGCCGGTGTCTTTGAGGATTTTTCCCATCAGATCGACCGGAATGCCGTGAGAGTCGTAGAGGGTGATCAGCTCAGCGAGCGGGACCGGTTCGTTCTTCTTGACATAGGTCTGCCCTACCCGCTGGACAGTTCTGGTTCCGCGTTCGATGGTCGTATCGTACTTCTCGACCTCACGGTTAATGATGTGCCGAACGATCTCCTCATCCTGTTCAAAATTGTAGAGACCGATCGTCTTCATCTGACTGACTACAAGATCGCCGAGGTCGTCGTCCATTTTGAGGTCCTGCATCATTCTGATACTGCGCCTAAGGACGAGACGGGCGAGGTATCCTTCACGGACATTGGACGGAACGATGAGATCACCAAGCATATAGGCAAGGCATCTGGTGTGGTCGCAGAGAGCATACACGCTTTCCATAGGGACGATGATCTCTTCGAGCTTTGCAACCGAGATGTTGGTTGCGTCGGCTACCTGCTGTCTGAGGTCGCGGATCTTTTCGCCGCGGATATCCATGAGGCCGGCAAATTTCGCATTCAATCCTAAGATGCGTTCGACCTCGGGATTTTCCAGACGATCCTCCATTCCTGCAGAGGTGAGGATGCGTGGAATCATCTCCGGGAAGACTGCGTCGTAGGTGGTCGGCGTGCCGCAGGATGCCCAGGTGAATCTCTCAAGGCCGTATCCCGTATCGACGATTCTCAGGGGCATCTCATAGTAATCTTTGCCGTCGATACTGACAGGAGGTTTGCCTGAGTTCTTCCGGGAAAGGTTCATGAAAACGAGTGTGGCAACTTCGAGACCACCCATTAAGACCTCGACACTTGCCCCGGCATTTCCTCCGCCGAACCACGGGTTTTCTTTGTAGGTGAGATCGAATATGTTGCCGCCGAGAGACTCAACAAACCCGCTGCAGAGTTCAAGACAGCGGTCCTTCCAGTAGATTGGTTTTTCGTCGGTGTTGAAAGCATGGTGGGCCATCATCTCAAAGCAGGTGAAATGTCTGCCGGATCTGCCGACGTTGTCAAGATCATTCAGCCTGATACACGGCTGGGAGATCGTCAGAGGGTTTGCCGGCGGTGGGCATACGCCGCTCGTCACGAACGGCTGGAAGTCTGCGATGGATGCAATGGTAAGATAAATGTCGTCACGCCATCTTGCGGCTACCGGGTATCTGTTAATCCTCGTGTGACCATGTTTCTCGAAGAAGGAGAGGTAAGCCTCCCGCATTTCCGTAAGGCTGTATTTTTTGAAAATAGGATCTCCAATGAACTGATACGGTTCACACGGTGCATCCCCGCAAATCTCCCGGTTTGGGTCGAGGGTCCAGAATGCACTGCCGCATTTTTTACAGATTTTGCGGCTGAATCCGTTTTCTTTGAAGTATTCAAGCTGATATTCGTTTTCTAGCATGGGTAAACCTCCGGTAGATATAGTATATATTTGTAGGATTGATGCAGTTAAATGAGTTTGCGTTGGATTTTCAGGTCAGAAGATGTACATGATTTGCAGAGAGCAGTAAACCGGATGTTTGCGGCCTAGTTTCTCACCAGGATTACGGTCAATATCCAAGAGATGCCAGATAATCCAGACTGGGTTTGACATCCTCAAGTTTGAGAACTTCAAGGATAAGCGTCGCATCTCCGGTCTCCGGAAGAATTTTTCCAAAATTCACCGTCCCCGTGCCGCATGCGGCATGTTCATCGGAAATTCCCTTATTGTCGTGGAGATGAAAATGGTCCGGTTTTTCCTGGAGAAATGCATCGAGCATTCCAGTAAGATTTGCATGTCCCACGTCCAGCGTCAGTCCAAGTCCAGCCGCACGTATTTCTTGGACAAGTTCCGTGTTTTGAAAATAACACCACTCCATTGATCCGAGATTTTCCATGACGAACCGGACGGAGAACTCTTCCTGAAGAGCTCCAAGCTCCTGAATCGATCTGTGAAGAGCGGAGACTGAAGCCTCCCTGCCTGTTTGGTCAAGACAGAATCCCGGATGAATTACCAGTTTTTCCACCCCTGCCGTGTCTGCAATTTCTGCTGTTTCTCTGAGCACGTCGATACTTGCTCTACGAATCGGTTCAAACGACTCGGCTATGTTTCCGTCGGCAGTCGGCGCATGGATCGTGTAGCGCAGATCAAATCTATCCAGAACGGATGCGTGCCGAAAAAGGGAATGGTTTGAATCGCACTGGATCTCCACGAGATTTGTGAGCGGCTCAAGTGTGGCGAGAGCCTCTTCGAGCGATAGGTGCATAACGCAGTTTGTGGAGATGCCTACTTCATTCATGGATTTAGCTCTCAAGGGAATTCATCCATAAAGTATTTTCATAAGGGCTGTGATGGTGGATACAACCACGGCCCCGTTTTCGATTAGAGTTCTGCGAATTTCCGTCGCTTCACCCTCAGTGTAATCCTCTCCTTCGCCAATCAGATATATTGGTGTCGACACCCCGGCGAGAGCTTTCAGATTTGCCAGATTCCCGTATCCTACCGGCATACCTGTGACCACGATCTTATCCGCATCGGCAAGCATCTTCTTCAGTTTTTGGACAGAGGCATCACTCACGACGGCAAACGGCGGTTCGATAATCGTTTCCAGCCCGAGTTTCACTGCTGCAAGACAGTCCGAGTCGTTCGCCGCCAAAACACCGGCGGAGACGGTAAAACCATGCAGACATAAGGTATGGAGAATCTCTGTCCCCGTTCCGCCTCCGGAGATCACATGGATGTGGGTGGAGGAGGACGCCGGCTGAAAACCGTACTCCGGAATGAGGTGCGGTTTTCCGGTAAGGGGATGGGTCGAAACCATCATCCCGACAGAAAAACTCTCTCGGATTTTTTCCGGCGTCAGGACCCCCATGGGGGTCCCGACCGCGAGAATTTTTCCCTGCTTCATCAGAATGATCCGGTCACAGAAGTATGACGCCAGATTCAGATCGTGAAATACGCCAATGATGGTGATCTTTGGCGTAAGGTCCCTGATAAGGTCCATGATCTCTATCTGATGATTGATGTCGAGATGGGATGTCGGTTCGTCTAAAAGGAGAATCTTCGGCTGCTGGGTAAGCGTTCTTGCAATCAGGACACGCTGCCGTTCTCCTCCGGAAATCTCGGTGATCAGCCGATCGGCAAGATGAAACGTGTTTGTTGTTTTCATCGCTTCATCGGCGATCGCCAGATCTTTCGGAGATAACGGGGCGAGTTTTCCAACATGCGGATATCTGCCCATTAAGACGATCTCTCTTACTGTGAATGGAAATGCAACATCGGGCTCCTGACCAACACACCCGATCGTTTTTGCAAGGGTTCGTGAATCGTATGATTCTGCATCCAGACCCTCAATGAAAACCGCACCCTGATCCGGTTTTAAGATACGGGAAATAGCGCGGAGAAAGGTTGTCTTGCCGCATCCGTTCGGTCCGAGGATCCCGATGAATCCGCCCTGATCGACGGCGAGAGAGAACTGTTCAATAACACGGTGTTCACCGTATCTCACAGAAATATTGTCTGCAGAAATGGTTGGTGTCATACCCTGGTCCTCCGGCGGAGCAGGTAAATAAAGAACGGAGCTCCGAGAAATGCAGTGACGATCCCAACGGGGATCTCGACAGGAAGTGTTCTGGCGAACGTATCTGCCCATATGAGAAGAATGGATCCTGCCATTACTGAGGCCGGAAGAAGGATTCGGTGGTCAGGCCCGGTAAAAATCCGCATAATGTGGGGAATGATGAGTCCAACGAATCCGATGCACCCTGATACTGAAACTGCGATGGCGGTAATAAATGTGGAGACCATGAGCAGGATCTTTGTTGTTCTCTCGGTGTTGACGCCGAGATGGATCGCCTCCTCCTCCCCAAGAGCCATAACATTCAGATCGCGGGAAAAAATGTAGAGAATGACAGCTGCCGCCGGAATAAAGAGAGCGAGTCCCACATCGTCCCAGTACATGTTCCAGAATCCGCCCATCATCCAGAACATGATCTGGTGAAGACTGTTTCCGGACAAGTACATGATGAAGGAGAGCATGGCGGAAAGGAAAAGCGAAACGGCAATCCCTGACAAAAGCAGGGTTTCGACTGCCATCCTGCCGTTTCTCTGCGAAATAATATACACCGTGATCGTTGAAGCGGCTGCTCCGATAAAGGCAAAGAGCGGCATGAGTAATCCGCCGAGAAACACAATCGCGCAGGCCGCTCCAAGAGCGCCGCCGGTCGAAGTTCCGATGATATAAGGGTCCGCCATCGGGTTCCTGAAAAGTCCCTGCATCACGCATCCGGCGTTTGCAAGCCCACCTCCAACAAGAAGTGCCCCGATCACGCGCGGAAGTCTGACTTCAAAAATCAGCTTGCGGATCATATCCGAATCAAAAGTGAGAAGGGACAACCCCGACACTCCGATACAGGTGACGAGAACAATGCTTATCAGAAGAACTATGAGAAGCACAGGAAGGAGAAGAACGGGGTGGCGAAGCATAATTTTAGATATATTGTCTGTGTTAAGTAAGATAAAGATGTGTGATTTGATTTTTGTTCACATTCTTCTGCAGACAAAGAGGCCGCCAATAAGTCCGGAAATGATCAGGACCGCACCAAATCCCGGGGAAGCTGCGGTTGAGCCGGGTTCAGCATACTCTACGAAGATCTCCAGATGGAGGATTTGTGCAAGCTGCTCTAAAGAAATGACGATCCTCGGTCCCCCTCTATCGAAGGTATCCGAATCCATTACATAGATGGCCTTGTTCTTTACTGCAGTAATACCGCTGAGTTGTGGTTCAGTTAGGAATGATTTCTGAAGTGTGTTTTCCCCGATAGTTCCCATCTTTGAACCTGAGTCTACCAGAATGATTTCCGGATCGGTTGTGAGCAGTTTTTCAAGCGTCACCACACCCCAGCCTTCTAAGTCAGAAAAGGTATTTGTTCCTCCCGCAAGAGTGATAAGTTCGTTCTGGAATGTATTTGAACCGGAAACCCAGTACGGGTCGACACTCATTGCATGCATGACCGTTGGTCTTTCCGTAATCTCTGTAAGCTTATCCGTTATTGCCTGAATCCGGATCTTCATATCAGATATGATAGAATCCGCTTCGGCAGTTGTACCGGTACATTTTCCAATCAGTTTAATTGCATCATACGTTCCCTCGATACTGTCTGACTGGATAACGATGACAGTGTATCCAAGCTGTCGGAGAGAGTCAATATTCTCCTTCCCATTCAATGGGTTGGCAAAGATGATGTCAGGGTTTGCAGTAACGATTTTTTCGACATTGATGGTGGAATATCCCCCGATGGTCTGTTTTGTCAGGGCCTCTTCCGGATAATTACAGTATTCGGTGACACCCATGACCTTGTCGCCAAGTCCGAGAGCAAAAATAATTTCCGTGTTCGTCGGGGCGAGTGAGACAATGGTCTGCGGCTGAGTCTCTATTATTGATACAAAGCCGGAATCATCGGTGATGGTCACCGGGGTCCATCCAAGGGCAGTGCCGGAAAATACGGTAATAGCCAACAGGAAAACCAGAAGTATTCGTACATGTTTCATAGTTGAATATAGTTTAACTTACATAAGTAAATAAATTATGAGTTGTATCTTCATGCCGATGAATTCCTGCTTGGATACTGGATAAAAAAGAGGAGTGATTATCGAGTTCGGCGCTTACCCGCTTGAGACAAACCTTCTCAGGTCGATCTCGAAAGCAACTGCCTGATGTTCAAGTTCGAATCCGACGAGAACATCCGGATTGATCTCGCCAAAAACGCCGATCTTCTCTCCGGAGACGTAAATATCACCGCGTCTTCCGGGAATGAATGCCTCGTCCAGAGACTCCCGCACCTCATATCCGATCGACATCATCCGGCAAAATGAATCCATCACGGCATAGATCTCCGAGAAATCAGCTGCCGTATGGATCGAAGCCGCCGCCATCTTTGGATAGGTGACCAGATTCTCGACTACATCGCCGCATGCAAAGATCCTCTGCGGAAGTTCGCGGGAACGGTTGATCGAGAGTGATTCCATCAGAAGCGGCAGGATGTCGGTTCGGATGATCGTCTGGTCTTCGCTGATCGGGTGAAGAACATGCAGGGCTGCCGGGTTCTCCTGTCTCTGCATCATAGTGTAGGAGAGCTCCCCGCTCGTCAGCGTAAACGGCGTGTTCTCGATATACGACAGTCCGACCATAATATTTCTGACAAGACTGTAGAGTTTCTGGACCGGGTGCGGTTTTCCGACAGTGAAGCTCGGCGGCAGACTTGTCTCGATCTTATCGTATCCGTAGGCGATTGCCGCATCTTCATACACATCATGATCGTGCATGATATCTGCTCGGTAACAGGGGATCTTGACGGAAACGGTGTCCTCATCGATCACCTCGGCGCCGAACCGCATTTTCATAAGAAGCTCGGTCATCTGGGATGCGGTCATCGGGATGCCGGTGAGTTTGCTGCATTCAGAGACGGAAACGGTCCGCTTTTCCGGACGAAGATCGGGTGAGAATACTCCGTCGATCTCCACCGATTCGATTTCAGCTCCCATCTCGACGAACGCTGCACAAAGGATTTTTACCGCCATGCCAACTGCACGCGGTTCAATTCCCGTGACATCCAGAAGAATGTTGTGGGTATCCTCCGTCACTCTGGTCAGTTCACCATTGATGATCGGGGGGAAGGAACAGACCCTGCCTTTTGCATCGGTGATCAGCGGGAATCTCTCGAACTCTTCCACAATCTTTGCATAGGCTTTCCCTTTCGGGTGCCCGGCAAGGATCTCTTCCATCGTCATCTCCCGATCGTAATCGAGCGGAACGAATTTTGTCTTCCGGTCCGCTGCGATGTAGGAGAACGGTGCTTCGATTCGGTCGAGATCGTGCACACCGATCGCCACCTTTTTGCGGCCGCGGCCGACTGCCCAGTGAAGAGACTCCTGTAGACCCATCAGGGATTCGAGCATCGCATTATCCATGTGGACATTTCTGATGACCGCCGATCCGAGGTAGGGGCGGATATTCGCCAGCTTTGGATCGACTGAGAAAGAAATGCCTGACGGCTTCACTTCATACTTCTGCAGACCCGTTTCTATCCCGAGATATCCCCGGAGGGCACGTGCCGTACCTTCAGAACTGTACAGATCCGGACGGTTCGGGAAGAACTGAACATCCGTTTGCTCCTCCTCCTCGCGTTCCACCTCTGATCCCATCATGGGGAGGCTCGAACGGATCCTTTCGATATCAGTGTCCGTCAGGCGGGTCAGATATGCATTGTTGAGTTTTACGATCGGCATCTTCAGCTCCTCCTTACCGGGCTTGCGCGTATCCAGTCAATATCGCTCTTATAGAGCTGACGCAGGTCTTTGAGACCCATTCTGAGCATGGAGACACGGGAAACACCTAGACCCCAGGCAAGGACCGGACAGTCGATTCCCCAGGGGGCGGTAACTTCTTTTCGGAAGATACCTGCTCCGCCAAGCTCGACCCAGCCCAGGCCGTCGACCCAGACCTCGGGTTCGACAGATGGCTCGGTGTAGGGGAAGTAGCCCGGACGGAACCTGACTTCTTCGAATCCCATCCTACCGAAGAACTCCTTGAAGAATCCAAGCAGGTGGCCGAAATGCAGATCCTTGTCCATCACGATACCTTCCAGCTGTTCGAACTCAGGCAGATGGGTCGGATCGATCGTCTCCCTACGGTAGACACGGGAGATCGAGAACGCCTTCAGCGGTGGGTTCGGGTGCTCGGTAAGATACTGGATCGAAAGCGAGGTGGAGTGGGTTCTCAGAACACACTTCTTTCCAACCTCCGGGCTCCACTCCCCTCCCCAGCCGGTCGAACCGGTGTCTCCGCCGAATTTGTGGATATCCCTGATCTTTTCCCATCCGTTTGGGAGCGGTAGTTCCTCTGCGAGATGGAACGTATCCTGCATCTCGCGGGCGGGATGATCCTGCGGCTGGTACAGCGAATCAAAGTTCCAGAACGAGTTCTGGACGATCGATCCGTGGAACTCGGTGAATCCCATCTCGAAGAGGAGATCGTGGATCTCATCCAGGATCTGCTGATTCGGGTGGATCCGGCCCCCATAGATCTTTTTCGGAAGCTTGTCGATGCTGTATTTTCTGAGGGGAAGGCTCTTCCATTCGCCGGAGAGAATCTGCTCACGTGTGAGGGTGGCCACTTCTTCTCTTAGATCAAGACCTTCTTTGGCGAGTCTTTCGCCATCATGAGTCAACGCGATCTTCCAGGAGGTGCTTTCCACCGTTTCAACCAGTCCGCGTTTTGCAAGTTCTTTGCAGGCAGGTGTCCCCGGGATTGGGTTTTTCAGCGCCAATTCATCCTCGCCGACGGTGATATTTTCATTGACGGACACGATACCGTCTTTGATCGTTATCCAGTTCTTCTTTCTCAGCCAGCCGATCGCGATCTTCGAGAGCGGATTTTTGGTCAATTCGCTCATCGGAACGGAGCCATCTATGCTTTCCAGTATCTGCCGTTCTGGAAGTCCCGCTTTCGCGTATTTCTCTCCTTCCTCTGTGAGCTTTGCCTGCTCGGTGACTGTTTTTTCGAGGGTCACAAGACCCTTTTCTGCACAGAGATGGGCCCACTGGATCACCGATTCAAGCGCAGCGTCCATCTTTTCTGCGAGTATTTCCGCAGCCTTAGGCCCGGATCCATTGAGGGCTGCAAGCACCCTTTTTTCATTTATTGTGAGATCCATACGTTACCACTCCCCCATGTGAGATACTTCATCGCGTTTTTCTTTGAATTCTTTGAGGAAGGTGAGAACACGTTCCAGTGTTTCCTTCTTGCAGGTCCCGCACATCAGTTCACCCGCTTTACAGGCTTCGCACATCTTTGCGAGTTCCTTATCGTCTTCCTGCATGTGGAATTTGTTGAGCTGATAGATCGAGCATTTCTCCGGTTCGCCGCCGAGTTTTTTCTGCTCTTCCAGCGTCTGTCTGCCGCCGGTAAGAGCGCCCATGATCTTCTTCTTCGCATCCTTTTCCGTATCGTCGAACCAGACAAGACTGTCCGGGACCGAGGATGACATCTTTCCGCCCTGCAGGCCCTGCATGAAACTGTGATAGGTCGAAGACGGCAGCATGAATCCAAAGCCGCCGAACTCCTGCTCGACGGATCTGACGATCTCACCGACTGCGGGAACGGTATATCCTGCCGGAAGATCGATGTGTCCTTCGTATTTTTTCGCACCCTTGAAGCGTTTTGCGACCGCATCGATTGCGTCAGGGGTTGCTTTTTTCACTCTGATACTGATATGCGAACCTCTGTCCTCGACAAGGAACATCCGCAGGGCTTTGGTGACATCGCGTGTCAGCCTGATATGCGGATCCTGATCGATTCCTACCGGAACGACCGTTGGGGCAGCCCCGCCCACAAGCTGAGGATACAGGATATCTCCCACCTGCATGGCAACGCTCATTGCATGTGCTAATTCAGTCTCCGGCCCAAATCCGTATATTGCCGAGAGTTCGGAGAAGTTTATCTTCGTCGCTGCTTCGAATGCCAGATCTTTGAGGGTATTGTTTTTCCGCTGAGAGTAGATCTCGCCTTTAAATCCGAGAGCATAGAGGCATTCCATATATTCGCGGGCGTATGTGTCGCAGACGTCCCAGGAGAGTCCGCGGACCGCGTGGGCTTCTCTGTCCGCCATTGAAATGAACCCGCGTCCGCCCTGATTGATATGCCAGACGACCTCTTTCATCACCATCAGGTGCCCGAAGTGCGGATGTCCCGAGGGCATGAATCCGGTTAGGACATGGAACGGTTTTTTCATTCGTATTGCTTCGGATATCGCCTCGTAACCGCGGTGTCCGGCAACGATATCTCTTCTGATGAAGACTGGCTGATCTTCCAGGAGTTGTTTCTGGGCAGCAAACGACTCGATCCCGAACTCTTCAAAGAGCCGGTTAATGTCGACTTTCGGTGTGCTTGACCAGGGGTTTATTTGTTCTGCCATTGTTTCACATCACATTTTCATTCTGGCGAATTCGACTTCGGTGATCTCTGTTTCGGAGATGGAAGCAAACAGCATCTTTTTTCTGACGCTGTGAGCCAGGCGCACGGACCTAGAGATTGCACTCATGGACATGAGTGTTCCAAAAGGCACGGCATGTGCCAGCATTTCGGAGTGTTTGCCGCTTTGTGTGTACACGCGGAAGTGGTGACCGTACTTGTATCCCGACCGCGGGAAAAATCCGAGGTCCTTCAGGTACCTGTACAGTGCGAGTTTGTCCATGAACTCGCCGTCGACTGATGCGGCGAGATTGATGTATTCTTCAGCGGCCATGAAAGGTTCCGTTTCAAGATGTCCGTTTTCCAAAAGCCACGCAGTTTCAAGAGGCGAGAGGAACAGTCTGACCCCATCCAGCATCGTTCCAAGCCAGAGAGTTTTCAGTTTTTCCGTGATCCCGTCTCCCTCTTCGATCACATATGAGGGGATACCGGCAATCATTGCACGAATCCTGGTTGGGAGTTCTGACCGTTCAACGGGTTTTGGCGTCCCAATCCGTATCTCGTAATACGTGAGTTCATGTTCGTCGTCCAACACGGCAAGGACAAACTGTTTGCGCATGTTTGCCGAGGCTGCGGCATCTTTGATGACTGCGGCGAGATCGACCATGTCTCTTTCAGAGAGCACGCGCATAAGATACCGTGACTGTCCTTTTCCGGGTCGAAGGCCGCGTGGGAAGACGCGGAAGTCCTGCGGACCGGTGGTTACGACATACCCGCGTTCCCTGATATCTCTGTATACAACGAAGTTTCGTAAAAAGCCGGGTTTTTTAGCGCATTCCGCCAGGAGTTGATCAAATGAGAGTCCGGGGATATCGATTTTACCCCGTGCCATCAGATAGAGTGCTTCTTTAGGATCAAGACGGAGGATTCCTGATTTGTCCGGCCGTCCATAGCCGCTCTGCTCGTACAGGGAGAGAGCTTCGGATGGGGCGATTACCTGGGTTCCGTCTAATTCTGCTTTCACGCGAGGATAAGGTTTGTTCTCTATTATCATTAATGAAGGGGGTGTACGGCAGGGACAACGACAAAAGATACTAATAAGGAACGTGAAATATACTCATATGTCCCGACGAATAAACGCGGTTCTTCTCCTCCTTCTTGCAGCAGTGCTTTTCTGCGGCACAGGTCAGGCGGCGGTCACCGAAAATCTGAATCAGACGTATCATATAGGAGATTACTACACAGATATTCTGTCTGTTGCGGCAACAAATGACGGGGGATATTATATCGGCATAATCCACGACGACATTTTGTCTCTGGTAAAATCCGATGCAAAAGGAAATGAGCTATGGTCAACCAATGTCACAGGCTCCGAGTTTCGTTCGATCACGACCTTGTCGGACGGCGGATGCCTTTATGTGACGGCCCTTAATCTCGATACCTATTTCTGCCGTGCGGATCAGACAGGGAAAATCATCTATGAGGTTCCTTTGACGGGTATTGGTGCGGGTGTTCAGCCCGTTGTGGTGTCCGGCAATACGATCAAATTTGCCGGTTGGTTCTGGGAAACCGACACCGGATTTACTCAGAGTTTTCTGTTGAGTGACGGCACGCCTGCAAATGATCAGCTTTCTCTTCCGGAAAATAGGATCTCCATTTCAATGATGAAGAATGATGACGGGACCTTTGTTTTGGTCGGCGGGTCAACATCCAATGTATCTGCCGTCAGCGATGAAGCCTGGATCATGAAGATAAAAGACGGCGGTACGGTCGTCTGGAACACGGTTATCAAAAAAACAAGTACGCAGCCCGAGTATTACGGGCCCGGAAGTACTGCGTATGTACTCTCTGAAGGAGACGACGGGGGATACTTCGTTGCCGGCACAACGTCTCCGTATAATCTCTCCACCGCTTTTGGCATCATCTGGGTATCGATGATCTCATCTAACGGAACGGTTGTATGGGAGAAGGAACTGCGCGGATCGGTCCCGTACGGCGTTGCAAAACTCGGTGACAATTACCTGATCGCCGGTAACGGCTGGAACGCTCCTCTCTGGATGACCATTACACCGGCTGGAGCGCTGCTTCAGGTTGTTTATCCCAGTGTGGCCGGCCAGTTCAACTCAGCAACCCAGGTATCTGCCGGAAGTGTAATCTTAGCCGGCTGGAGTTATCTTACCGGATCTCCCGACGGATATCTGGT
Source organism: Methanocorpusculum sp. (assembly GCA_965229365.1). GTDB lineage: Archaea > Halobacteriota > Methanomicrobia > Methanomicrobiales > Methanocorpusculaceae > Methanocorpusculum. The sequence goes on from OZ245878.1 coordinate 1,729,927, forward strand.
AGGACTCACCGATTATTCGGTTCCGGCAAGTCCGGTTCCGATCGCGGGAATCATTCTTGGTCTCTCCGGGGCGGGAATTGCTGCTTTCATCGGCTCGCGCCATCGGTAAAACTGCAGAATGATCATTGACGGGTCGTAAGAACCCATCATCAATCTATTTTTCCATAAAGATTCGGTCAAACAGAAAAAATCCCGTCACAAAAAAGTATCTTGCAGCTGAGGGGTTTACGGATATTCCTGTCTGATAATTTCCATACAGCAGCAGTCATGCCCCTCGGTCATGCACTGGGTCTCTTCCACATTGACTTTTTCATTATAATACGCGGAGAATATCGCTTTGAACATCCCGCAGGAGATCGCACAGTTTTTCCCGGAGCCCTTCGGCATGATCATACATTCATAACAGTGATAAACTTCAATCTGCACCGGATCGGTGGATCGTATCCTCACCTCGCCAAACCCGTAATGTTTCCAGAACTCGGCGATGTTTGCCAGTGTTTTGTCCAGAGTGTCGGCCACCAGATACACGGCGACCGCCTGCCCCAGGATTTCTCCTCCGCGCATGATGACAGGATCAATGTTGATCACGGCCTCGCTGAGAGCTACTTTTATGATATGGGGGATGATTTCTTTATAATCGATTTTATCATATTGTGCATATGCCTGTCTGATGAGTTCACGAAAGTCTGAAGTCCCGGTCTGTACGCTTGGTGTGATTTTGCCGATATGCGATGCGGTTATTTGATATATTTTTTTTCTGGCATCCCGTGGGTCGGGTCTCACCGAGATCAGACCTTTCATCTCGAGGGTATTGACGTATCCGGACACGGTGGATTTGGAAAGACCTGTATACTCCATAATTCTGGTAAAAGAGACCGGCCCTTCCTCTGCCATAAGGTAGAGGATCCGGTTTCGGATCGGACTGCGTACTGTGATCACAGTGCCTTTTTTTGAGTAGATATTCAGTGGTTCTTTGCTGTTCGGTTCTGGCATGTACTGTAGCTTACTGTATTGTTTACCCGCACCATCTTAAGTAGATTGGGAATACGGCATCTTTTCAGTAAGAGAGCTTTTGCGGTTCAATCATCACTGTACGGAATCTCCACCGTTGTCAGGTCATTTGGTGCGATAATTTCCCCGCTGAAATACTCTTTTGCATCTTTGATGTGGTTTGCCGCAGTAATATACCGTGAACTGAAATGTACAAGTGCCAGAATTTTCGGCTTTACGAGGGCGGCCACCTGGCCTGCTTCGCATGCGGTTGAATGCCAGGCCTCTTTCGCACGTTCACTTCCCTCCTCCTCATCGAAGGTCGCTTCATGGATCAGAAGATCGGCATTGGCTAAAAGCTCAGGCTGGTTTTTGACCGGCCGCGTATCTCCCGTATACACAACTTTCCGGCCCCGCCGTCTCTCTCCCATGACCATCTCAGGTGTAATGATCACCTCTTCTTCACCGCGAAGAATGGTGACCGGGCTTCCTCTCTGAAGTTTGCCAAACAGCGGTCCGGGTTTCACTCCTAAGGCGATCGCGCCTTCCCGGTCGAATCTGCCGGGCCGCATGTCCTCCTCCAGCACATATCCGATGCTTTCCATTCCATGGAAGGTCCGGAATGCGACGACCGAGTATCCGTCGAACATAATCACATCTCCGTCGGACACTTCTACAGACGAGAGCTGGAACGGGATTTTTGGGGTCAATTGATGGATGATATTCACGAACCAGTCGATACCCCGCGGACCGTAAAGCGTCAGCGGCTCGGTCCGCCCGTTGAAGGACATCGTCTCTATGAGCCCGAATATGCCCAGATAATGATCGGCATGCCAGTGGGTTATAAAAACGGCATTTACCGTAAATCCGGTCTTCAGCCGCATCATCTGCTGTTGTGCTCCTTCCCCGCAGTCAAAAAGCAGAGTGTCGGATCCGCGTCTGATCATTATGCAGGAAGGATTGCGAAGCGGCGTTGGGAGAGCTCCCGCGGTCCCGAGAAAATGCACGAAGAGTGTTTCGCCGGCCATTTAGATCCACTTCCGTAAAAACTCGAGGCTTTTCTTTCCCTCTTTCGGGTTGCGTCCCTCGACGACGATGATTTTTCCTTTGTATTCTTTGACTATTCTCGGCATGATCTTATCCCAGTTAATGGTGCCGCTCCCAAGAGAGAGGTGTCCGTCGTATTTTCCATGATTGTCGTGGATGTGAAGATGGTGGGCTTTGGGCAGGATGATCTTACAATACGCTTCGAGGTTGCCTGTTGTATTGGCATGCCCGATATCCAGCACGAGTCCCATCCCGGGCACGCCGTCGACAAACCCCTCCTGTTCGTAGGGATCACGGCAGAAAAAGTCGTCGAGGTTCGGCATATTTTCCAGACACGCCGTAACGCCGACACGCTGTGCGGTCTCTCCGAGACGGATGCACGCCTGTTTGTGATTGTTCCACGCGGAAGCTCCGTCGAATCTGCTCACCGGGGAGAGATATCCCGGATGGAGAACTACCGTGTCTGTGAGCTGAGCCGCTTGTTCGATGCATACGGTGAACTGTCGGACGGTCTCTTCCCAGATCGGCATGTTGATGGATGCGGGATTCAGATCGCTGAACGGGGCATGCACAGAGACATCAAGTCCGTTTTCATCGATTACCCGTTTGACTGCGGCGAGCGTTTCCGGTTTATCCAGCCGGTAGTTTCCATCTGCCGAGATCTCCCAGCCGTCGAAACCTACCTCGGGGATTTCCGAGACCCACGCCGGATCTTCCCAGACTTTTGAAGAGGAAGCAAAGAAGATCTTCATGCAAGACTCTCCAGATAACGCCGGATCCGTGCAGCAAACTCCTCGCGGCTCGACTCGTTTTCGATTCTTACGTCCGCAAGAGAGATCGCTCGGCCAAGCCCGAATGACTCCTCGCGTTCGTCACGGGAACGAAGCGTCTCTGGGATGGTTGTATCATCGCTTCTACCGCGTTTTTTCATCCGGAGAAGGCGGGTCTCGAAACATGCCGTGATTGCCAGCAGCGAAAAGTCGCTGAAGACGGATTTGAAGTAGGTCACCTCGGCGTCCCCTCTGATCCCGTCGATGACGACGGTTTTCGGGTTAATTTTCGCGATTTCCTCTGCCGTTAATATTGCGACCGCGTCCATACCGAGTTCGCCGCGGAGTTTTCGTGCAGCAGCTCCGATGTTCTCGTCCGTTAGTTCCAGTCCGTTCTCGATGACCTTTCTCCGAATCATATCTCCCATGACCACGACCGGGATGCCCAGTTCACCGGCGATCACTGAAAATTCGCCCTTCCCGCTTGCGGGATACCCGACAACACCGATGACCTTCATCATCTCGAGAGTATGGTTTTTGCTTCTGCGGCGGTCCTAATGCATTCGATCAGGGTCCGGCAACGTTCCGGTTCGGTTTCTGCGGCGGCACGGGTGCAGAGCTGGAGAATCAGGGCATCAAGGCTGTCGAGAATGTTGGCAGGTGCGGGCGAAGGGGTCTGACCGGCAGCGGAATATTTCGGCACGATCATCTGGACCTTTTCCGCGGTGTCCTTTTGCGCTGTATCTTCAGTAGGAGTATTGGCACAGACCACGCACATCTTCTTACCCTTCACATCAAAAAGAGGGGCCTCGCATTTGGGACAGAGTTCGGAGAGCATTTTCGCTCCGTGTAGGAGATACTCCGTCATTATATCCTCAGGTTTTTTTGTCATGGCTGTTTTTCTCTTCTGTACAAATTGGTTTTCAGAGTATATAATGTCTCAAGAATAAAGGGAGTCTTTATTTTTGCGGAGGTTTAACATGAGTTACAGATTTTGGGGTTGGGAGCTAAATATGGCAAATCCGGAAGATATGATCAAGCAGTGTATTATGATGCTGCGTGCAATGAGTGAAGATTCGACGATACCGCGGAATATCCGCCGCGTCGCCGATGAGACGATGACGGTTCTCCAGGATGAGAAGAAGACGATCGGTTTGAGGGCTGCAAGTGCCCTTTCAATGATCGATGAGGTCAGCAATGACTCGAATATGCCGATCCACGCAAGGACCAGAATCTGGGAACTTGCTTCGACCCTTGAAGCAGTACCCTTTGACTAACTCTCTTTTTTGAACGGTCCGCCGATCTTATTCGCAGAGGTGAATCCTGAGTTTTTCGCTGTCTGCATGCATCTGAGAAGTTCACCTGCTTCGTCGGCCGATTCAGACACGGCAAACAGTTTTGTTTTCGAAAGATCGATCCTGTTCCCGCATATGCAGGTTTTGGTGGCATAGGAAAGGTCGGTGACCAGCATCCTTCTGCATTTCACACACCCGACTACGGCAAATCCCTCTTGGTTTTTCATGGTTCTTTCAGTTTCAGTAATTCTTCCTTTTCTTATTTATCAAGTTATTTATTATCATGCTCTTCGGATACTGGTTTTTCCAAACCGGCATGTTTATATTTTTACAACTCCTTCTAGTTAAAGCAGTCAATCCCGACTTAACTCAGATGGTAGAGTGCGCGGCTGTAGAAAGAAATTAACGCCTGCGGGCGTACTGCGCGGCTACCGCGATGTCCCCGGTTCGAATCCGGGAGTCGGGACCATTTTAAAGACGCAATCAATGCCCAAGTAGTGTAGTGGCCTATCATGCAGCCCTGTCACGGCTGCGACTCGGATTCGAATTCCGACTTGGGCGCTTCTTCTTAAGTTTTGATTGTGCGGGATTGACGTGCGGCGTGTTGCCCAAGTAGTGTAGTGGCCTATCATGCAGCCCTGTCACGGCTGCGACTCGGATTCGAATTCCGACTTGGGCGCTTCGTTTTTTCAAGAGTTTTCTGACTATGTTTTCAAACCGATCGTAAAAAAAGAGTGTTCAGGTACGCAGGGTTTTTGCGTTTGCCCATCTTACCCGGATCTTTATTTCATCTTCTGGCGCCGATCCGGCTGACAAAGCGTCCGAGTACATGGAATATGCTTCGTCAAAGTTTTTCAGCTGTTCAAAGATGATTCCCTTGAAGAAAAGAACGAGTGCTCTGTTTTTGGGTTCGCCCGCAAGACAGGCATCATAATATCTGAGTGCGTCGTAGAGAAGTCCCTCTCCGCGAAGATTGTTTCCGCGTTCGAACAGTTCTTCACCCGTTCCCGAGGGTTTTCGCCAGTTCCCTGATCTGTATACTTCGGCCGCATACGGCGGAGCAAAGGCTTTCCCGGATTTTTTTGCGATATGGACCTTCAATAGCCAGATCTGGGTGAGCATTGCGTCGTCATGCAGAAAACACCACTCCTCTGCACGGTACAGACAGTTGCCTGCCTCTTCATATTTTTTCTGCTGGGCATATGCTTGTGCCCGAACTACGAGAGATGCCGCATCTGCGTCGCTGATTTTGTCTGCCTCATCAACGGTGAGCAGTGCCTCCTCCGGTTTTTCCGCGTAAAGAAGGGCCTCGGCTTTGAGAACAAGCAGCATCGAGGTGAACGCTGAGATCTTTTCCAAATCTGTGCCTCTCCATTCCGGCAGGATCCGAATGGACGTATCCATACACGCTGCACACTCATCATACTGCCCGAGTGCCTTGAGAATCGAAGCCTTTCCGACGTACGTCAGCGGATCGGTCGGATCTTCTCTGATAGCCTCGTCATATTTTTCGAGCGCTTCCTGAATCTTTCCGGACAGAGCCAGCTCCTCCGCTTTTTCGATAAAATCAGACAATTTCCTTACCGTCCCGGTGAACTTTTACCCGTCCATCCTGTACCGACAAGGTGAAACCGTGTTCATACAACCATTCGCGGGAATTTCCATGTCCGTGGATCATCAATTCGACCAGATCTGCCGGCTCGTCGACGTCTGTCGACATCCGGATGGAATCGATGATCTCGACGGTGAGTTCGAGTTCCTCGGCGATCTGGAGATGCCGCCTGAACGAAAATCCATAGTATTCCACACGGAAGTTTTCCGGCTTCTTGACAAAGATCACGTTCGTCCCGCCGCCAAGGCCCGGCACGATCGCCATATCCGCTTTGGTGGAGATGACCCGCTGAAGACTTCCCGGCGTCACCATCGGAAGATCCGACATGATGATCAGGGCCGGGCAGTGGAACTGCGGGAGGGCCCAGTTGATCGCTTCGTTGAGTCCCTCCTTTCGTATCGCCACGAGGGCATCCCGGTACTCATACTTTGACGTACAAAGGAGCGTTGCACTGCATCCTGTCCTTCTGACGGCGAGGATCACGTCTTCCAGCATTATCCTCGCAAACTCCTCGCGTTCCTCCTGGGACAGAACGGATGATAGCCTGGTCTTTGGGTTGACCGGTTTGAACGGAATCAGGGCGTGGAAGTACATTGTTACTACTATTTGGGGCCTTTTGATGATAGATACTTTTCTCCTGAGTCTGTCCAATCGATACGTCAATCCATTGGACATAGTTTTTTTTGATCGAGATAACTTCACCTAGGAATATCATGATTCAACCGTTTCACTATTGACATGGGATTGGGGGGTAATCTGCCAAATCAGACTTCTTTAGACTTCTTATCGATAATTTGCAAAATTCATATTCTGAAATCTATTCTGTAAATGGGCTAACATCAATAATTGGAACGTTATAAAATTCATTATTGCAGAGAGCGCTCTGTTATTTTTCTTGCAATGCACCACATCAAATTTGACGGTTTTTTTTGAGGTGTGTATGCTTGCGTTCGCACGTTCCCCGCCTTTTCATAGCATCTTTTACCTCCCTTCCATGAAGAATAGTCTGATTTCTGAGATATGCTCCTACCATCTCCCGTTTACCATTCTTGCAGAGAAATACCAGTTTTTCTGTAAGAGACATTTGGGTATTTCCTCCTTTTCTCCAGAACGTATTGATCTGTTTTATTATGGTCTTCTCTGAACCTAATTGGGACAATTGCGCGTCAGATCTCAGTTGAATAAGGGGTTTTGCATGAAGTTTCTCAAATATTAAAGTGTGTAGCTCTAGGGAGTCATATCCCGCATCCATCAATACACGATCACAGGATACGCCGAGAAGTTCGGCAATCTGAATCAAAAAATGCGCATAGGGCTTGTCATTCTCCGTTCCTTCTGAATGAATCATAAACAAGGGATAAGCCCCCAGATTCAAAATATGTGCTTTGTCCATTTTAACCTGATAATGAGGGTTAAACAGACTATTGGGACAATAACGGCTTGCAACTAAAGGAGTGGAATCGATAATTACCTCGGTTTCAGATTTGATGAAATGGACAATCTTTTTGCTTATCAAAAACATAAGAACTTCCATACCCTCCTCACCTAACCGATATTTCACAAAGTAATGCAACGTACTCTGCGAAGGTAACCAGAGTGGTGATTTTGGCGGAAGAAGGTGGCTGAGATCTTCTTCCGTTATTTTACGCCGAATATGACGATAGGCTATTCTGCGATAAGTCATGACAACAGTCAGTTTTATCAGAAAATCAATGGGATAATGAAAATAATCGCGAAGATGAGGTGAATAATAAGTTTGTTCGATTTTTCGTACAATGTCACTAATGTTGAGCTGGGACATGAGCCAGCAAATGGACATATCCGGAGGGATGACTCCATTGTTGAAAATACGTTCGTATTCGTCTTGAAATTCAGACATACCACTCGGCACAGGGATACATAAAGGTATTGTTCCCCTCCAAAAAAGTCGACAAGAGTTAATGGGGGATGAGTTTATATCACAGAATCCACGATTGGACAGACTCCTCCTTAGTTCTCCTTAGGGGTGCATCATCTGAAAAACTTTCAGGATGTCCTTTGAAGGACCCACATCATGGACCCGTACAATATCTGCTCCCCCTTCCAGAAGAGCATAAAGCACGGCGAGGGAGCCATACAGCCGTTCGTGCGGCGGCTTATCCAGACAGTCGCCGATGAATGTTTTTCTGGAGGCCGCAGCCAGAAGTGGATATCCATATACGTCCAGCTCGGAAAATCTGCGGCAGAGTTCCCAGTCCGCCTCACTCGATCGTTCCGCGACCCATTTTCCGATACCTGGATCCAGAATCAGCTGGTCGATATTGTAATGTTCAGCCCTGGTGATGATTTCTGTGAGAGCTTCATGCGTGTAGGCAATGTTGGTCGGGTCTCCCGGCCGGTTGTGTGCCGTCATGGCGATAACCGGCAGGCCGCTGTCCGCCGCAACTTTTGCGTAACGGATATTCGAGAGTCCGCCGATGTCATTCACCGCGTCGATGTCGTATCTGAGCGCCGCTTCAAGGACCTCGGGATACATTGTGTCAAGGGAGAAGACGGCGCCGGAATATTCCAGATTTTTCAGCGTGCGGATGACCCGTTCCTTTTCCTCTGCGACGGTGATCGGCGGCGCCGTAAGAGCCTTACTTCGGGCTCCGATATCGATGATATCGGCACCTGCGCGGAGCATCTCCTCAACGCGGGTCGTTACCAGTTCGTAGGGGGTAAACGAGTCCGAGAAGAAGGACTCTGGACTGATATTGAGGACCCCCATAAGGCGGGGAGGATTGGCACCTCCAATACCGATCCCTTTGATGCTGACATCCATTATAAGGTCCGAATCTCCGGATACAGGGGATACTTCAGGCAAAGCGATGTGACTTCATCTTTGACTCCGGCAATCGTCTTCTCGTCGTCGATGTGGTTTAAGACCTTGGCGATCCAGTCACCGATCTGTTTACACTGTTCTTCTTTCATGCTGCGGGTCGTAATGGTCGGCGTACCGATCCGGATACCGGAGGTTTCGAAGGGGGAGAGAGCCTGTCTTGGGATCGTATTCTTGTTAACGGTGATGCCGGCTTTTCCAAGAGCAACTTCCGCCTGCTGGCCGGATATGTTGTGGTCGGAGAGGTCGAGCAGACAGAGATGGTTGTCGGTTCCGCCGGAGACGAGCCGGAAGTTGTTGTCTTCCATGGTCGCGGCGAGCACTTTACAGTTTTTGACGACCTGTTTGGCGTATTCTTTGTAGTCTTCTGTAAGGGCTTCGCGGAAACAAACGGCCTTTGCGGCGATCACGTGCATAAGGGGTCCGCCCTGCATTCCCGGGAAAACCGCCTTGTCGATCGAGTTTGCATACTCTTTGTTGCACATGATCACGCCGCCGCGGGGTCCCCGGAGAGTTTTATGCGTCGTGGATGTGGTGTAGGTGGTAACGCCGACCGGGGAGTTGTGGAGTCCGGTGCAGCAGAGTCCGGAGATGTGAGCAATGTCTGCCATGGATCTGGCGCCGACATCCTCTGCGATCTCTGCGAATGCTTTGAAATCGATCTCACGCGGGTATGCAGATGCTCCGCAGACGATGAGGTCGGGCTTGTTTTTCCGTGCGAGCTCCTCGATCACGCCGTAGTCGAGACGTTCAGTGTCGAAGTCGACTCCGTAAAAGGAGATGTTGAAGCATTTTCCGGACATATTTGCCGGGTCGCCGTGGGACAGGTGACCGCCGTCATTCAGGCTCTGACTCAGGATCTTGTCTCCCTGCTTCAGACATGAGAGATATACTGCTTCATTTGCCTGGCTTCCCGAGTGGGGCTGGACGTTTGCGTGTTCTGCACCGAAAAGTTTGCAGAGCCGGTCGCGTGCCAGGTTTTCGATCTGGTCATAGAATTCGCAGCCGCCGTAGTAACGCTTTCCAGGATAACCTTCTGCATATTTATTGTTCAGAATGGTTCCCATTGCTTCCATTACTTCGCGTGCGACGACATTTTCCGAAGCGATAAGCTCAAGCCCCTCAACCTGGCGCTTGTGTTCTTTGTTTATCAGCTGGAAAATTTCCGGGTCAAATAGTGCTAGGGACGACATATTATCTAAATATGGTTAATATAACGTGATAAAGCCGACTACTGTCTGCTCAAAGCATCATCCACGAGGTGGATCATCGAGTACATGCCGTCCGGGGTTGGGTGGACTTCGAGCATGGGAGAGAATTCATGGACGGTCACGCCTTTGCGAACCAGATATCCAAGATAGGTCCCGACAATGCTCGTAGATGGTGCCGCGGTGGCAAAACCGAAGATCTTTCCGTCTTCTTTTCCAACAGTCAGATGCATGGACCCAACCGATCCATCCGCCACATGCCAGAACGACTCTGGTCCTGCGATGTTAGGTGAAGAGAAGGTCATACTCTCCTCTCCTTTTTTCGGAGCGCAGATGGTGTAGTCCAGACCAAGAACGATGGTAAACGGGACCTGATCAAGATCCACGGTCCGCGGGTGGCCGAGTAGTGCGTCGGCCGCCGCAAATCCCTGCAGACGGGCTACCGGGGTGAAGTACGGTGCGCCGGTCACATCGCCGGCGGCGTAGATCCCCGGGATTGATGTTTCCATTCGTTCGTTCACTTTGATCGAACCGTCCGGATTTTTCTCCATGCCGGTAAAAAGCGTGGTCTCGGATTTCATACCGGTCGCGAAAAGTACCGCATCGAAAGGCAGGCCCTGCCCGTTCATCCTGACTCCCTCAACCTGATCCTTTCCAAGGATCTCTTCGACCTGTCCATATAATATAGTGACATTTGCGAGATCTCGGTGTACCGCCTTCAGCATTTTTTCGGGGAGAACGGACAGGAGAACACTTCTGCAGAAAAGGGTCACTTCACACCCGAATGCCGCATAGATGTAGGCGAACTCGGTAGCGGAGATGCCTCCGCCGATAATCGCAAGCCTTTTCGGGAGAGCTGGCATTGTCCGAAGCGTTTTTGCGGTGTATGTGCCTAAAAGAGCATTACCCGGGATGTCCGGCACATGGATGCCTGCTCCGGTTGCGATGATGATGTTTTCTGCAACGCGCATCTCCCCGTTCACAAACACCTGTCCGTCTCTGATCTCAGCCGCCGCGTCGTATTCTATAACGACGCCGGCTGCTTTTGTCTCCCGTTCGAGAATGATCTCCAGTTTTCTCTGGACTCCTTCAAGGTTCTGGATAACGTCCGGGAACCGGACGGATGCATCACCGTCGATGACTCCGGATTTTTTCAAAAAAGATAGGGTATTGATGCTGCGGGCAACATCGTTCAGCCCGCAGACAAGCATGCACCCGTCATGGATGCATGTTCCTCCGATCGCCTTCCTCTCAAGAAGAGTGACCTCTTTTCCGGCGCCGGCGAGGCGGAGCGAAGCCATCCGCCCGGCAGGTCCTGCCCCGATAACATAGATCATCTCAGAACACTTCACACCCTTCATCGGAGGGAAGATTGAGCTCCTCGCCGGAGTATGCGTTCACTTCCACGATGTCCTTCTTTCCTCTTACCTGCCATACCGGGACATATACCTTCTTGAAGACCAGATCGATGTTCTCATCGCTTGGCCGGAAGTCCTTCTCCTCGGCAAAAATTGCATCTCCTGCGGTGGTCTTGATCCTGACTCTTCTGGTGAGTTTCTTGATCAGATCGCATCTGATCCGCTCTTTTGCCTGATCCAGACTGGTAACCGGGGGCATGACCTCTGCGTCCTGCGGGAGCTCTGCCTCCTGCGGAACGACATCGCCGAACTGTCCCGGGAAATCGTTGATCGCATTGATCCAGCCCGATCCTTCATCGTCGAAAGAGACGCTCTTTCCTTTGTAGGTTGCCTCTCCGCCGCTTTTGTAGTGGTAATACCAGTAAGGGATCATACGCAGAACGTTCGTTCCCTGCTGACGGGCAACACGCATTGCCTCCTGTCCGGAGATTCTGACCGGAAGAACAAGATCGTATCCTATTGGCGGCTGATGGGTCCCGACATTCGTATATGCATAGCTGGGCGCCCCGACGATGTCGAACGGCAGACTCCAGATGCGTGCAGCAGCTGCATCTCCTATATATTTGATGAGCATCTCCTTTGACCAGAGGTCGGATTCCTTTGGCTGGAAGTATGAACTGCCGGTAAAAATGATCTTGTCGCAGCGGACTTTAATTCCGTCGAGATTTATCGTGTAGGGGGTCATGTCAAAGCGCTGAAGAAGATTTATGTCGTCAGAACACATGACCAGGATGCAATTCGCACCCCGCACTGCCGAGAAATTGAACGGCCCCTCTTCAATCTCACAGTCATATCCTGCGGTTTCAAGAACACGCCGTATCTCGGTCACCGCATGTGTGTGAATAAGTTCACCCATAGTTAATACCTATTGGTTCTTCATTCTCATAAAATCCGTCGTCTCGGCTTAGGTGAAGAGCCGGTTTGCCGCCGGGGCGCGTTTGTGTTTCGAGCATTGGATGAAACCGAGTGCCTTCTCCTCGTTTGGACTGCCAGGAACGCCGCAGTTCTTCTCCAGTTCGATCAGTGCTGCATCCAGGTCGGTATAGCTCATACCCAGTTCTCCTTCGTCGCTCTGTCCCTCCCAGAAGCCTGCACTCGGAGCTTTTCTGATGATCGACTCGGGGACACCCAGTTCCTTTGCTAGAAGATACACATCCTTTTTCCAGAGATGGAGAAGCGGCTGGATGTCGGCTACCGAGTCTCCCCATTTCGTCGAGTAGCCGATCATATACTCGGTCTTGTTTGAGGTTCCGCAGACGAGATACCTGCGAGCCGCGGCGATATTGTATAGTGCCGTCATTCTGAGGCGGGCCGCGATGTTTCCCCTGAGGACCGGAGTGTCGGTGATATGGGGGGCTGCAAGGAACGCGGATCTGACATTTTCCAGAGGAACCGTGATCAGTTCGACGCCCAGGCCGCGGCAGAGCTCTTCTGCATCCTCGTGATCCTGCGGATTATTGGACGAGACCGGCATATTCACGCCCAGCACCCGTTCGGGTGAAAGAGCTTTACAACAGAGCGAGCAGGCGACCGCCGAATCGATCCCGCCGGAGATGCCGATGACCACACCGCGGGCGTTTGCCTCCCAAACGGTCTGTCTGATGAGGTCTTTGGTTTTTACGATCTCGCATCCGATACATTCACAGGTAACTTCGGTCATTTATCCTCCAATTTTAACGCATCACGGATATTTTTGAGCGCATATCGGGCTCCCGGATGCTCTGCGGTAAACCCGGAGAGGAATTCCGCAGCGTTTCCGCAGATCTTCGGCGCTGGTCCCCCGTATCCGTACCGCTGTGCATACCAAAACACCTCGTCCGTTGGGATCACCGAAAACGGTGCGATCCGCCCTTTGCCGGAATCGACCAGCCGGTCCTGAGTTCCGGCACAGACGGATTCCAGCACGAAGAGTGCGGTATCGTCCAGCGTGGCCGGTTCAAGGATCACGTTGGCATCTTTAGGGTCTTTTACGAAGAGCAGATCAGTTCGGGCAGAAAGCATGTCGGCCAGAAAGATCCGCAGGGCAAAACTGCGGAACGTTCGATCTTCTTCGACGAAGAGTCGGGATCCCGAGGGGAGCCCTCCCCTATGCCTGATTTCTTTCTTGGCTTTTGCCGTTATGTCGGCTGCAGCGTGGAGATCGCAGAGAGAAAGACCGGAGTATGGCTGGGTGATGACCGCTTCTCTGCTGCACCTGCTGCATTTCATACAAGGAGCATGGGTTCTCCTAAAAGATATGGATATTCCCCGGCTTTGCGATCACGTCAGCAGCCCTATTCAGTCGGGCAAAAAAAGATTTCAGCGTTTTCGGCAGACCGTCAGGTAGCCGGTGTGCGAGACGCGTGTTGAAGGCCGCGTTCCCCGTTTGCTTCGGGTGAGTTCCCTCTCCAGGCACTCGAAGGTCAGGACGTCCTCTTCGCTGAACAGTTCCCGGGCGGTGTCCATCACGCAGAACGTCTGTTCCAGAAACGGGGTATAGGTCGCGAAGTATCCGCCGATATTCAGCAGGGAATATGCATGCCTGACATGTTCAGGCTGAATCTGCATATCTAGATGCACGATGTCGTAGGGTCCATCCGTGACCTCCAGAACATCGCAGGGCCGGCACTCGACGTTGTCGAGCCCGGCGTCACGGATATTTCCTTCCGCTATCTTGGAAAACTCGGGCCGTGCCTCGCAGGTTACGACCGATCCCGCACATCCGCCGAAGAAGGTGGCCGCGATCCCTGATCCGGTTCCGGCATCCAGCACGCGGTCACGCCGGCACATTCCCGTGTATGCCATGACCATGCCGATGTCTTTTGGCATCATGGGAGCGCCTGTTCGTTTTCCGTGCGAGAAAAAGTCCGTTGCTTTCGGGACGAAGACGTGGAACGGTTTACCCAGATGGGTCAGGATCACGTCTCCGCTCTCAAGATTTTCGGCTTCTTTTAGATCGATCATCCCAAGGTCCGTCGAGAGTTTTCCCTCGCCTGCCTTGACATAATACTCGCGTCCGTTTCCGCGGACGATGATTCTGTTTGATCCGATCATACAGCGGTAAGTTTTAAAATTGCCTCGGCAATGTCCCCTTTGCACTCGACGAGAGCGGCGCGGGCTGCGTCCGGGGAGACGGAGGTCTGCGAGGCAACAAGCTCCACATCCGACTCAGGGATCTCGACTGCGGCTTCTTCGAAGTGAACCTCGCCCGTAAGCTGATACGAGGTCTGCCCCTGCATCGTGATGCCGACGACCTCGGCATTCTCGAAGATATAATTTCCGGACGCTGTGTATACTACAACTTTCGAGACGTCTGCAATCTCGTCCATCTTCATGCCCATCTTCTTCATCGCTGCTTTCATCTGTTTGGGATTTACTCTTGGCATCATTTTTTGTTCCTTCCTTGTCTAACTCTTACTGCTGTTCCATAATTAAATCCGATCATTTCGCTTCCGGAGAGCACTGCCATACCGGTTGCGATCAGATTGTCCGATTCATCGACGATGAACACCTCGTCTTCTGCGTGGATATTAGGGTCGCTCGAAATTACGTGTTTTGCCATGGCATTTTTGCCGTCGGCAACAAAAGGCACCGCCTCTTCCATGATCACGACACGGTTTGCAGGGGCCGGGAGAAATGCATGCAGGGCGCTCGCTCCGGGATACCCGAGCGTGAACCTTCCGTCATTTGCCCGCACGGTAACCAGCCGGTCCTTTGCGAGGCTCACGTACCGTACCCTTTTTGTGTTTGAGTACGAGAACGTGACCTGATCCGGGAACAGGGCTTCTCCTGCCCCGCGCCCGAACTGGAAGTTAGCGATCCTTCGGACCCGCTGTAAGCTGCCCTTTGACAAGCTCGTTAACTCTTCTGGTGAAATCATTCTCGCATCCTTTGGGGATATATGCGCCGGCTGCAATATTATGCCCTCCGCCTACTCCCCCCACCTCGGCGGCGGCCGTGACCAGTGCTTCCTGCAGATCGACCCCTCTGCGCAGGACCTTTTCGTAGGTCCGCATCGAGACTTTGACGAGATCAGGCTCGTCTGTGACACTGCACATAACAAGGATCGGCTTATCGGTGTCGAGTTTTGAAAGGGCCATGCCTGCGCCGATCCCGACGATCGTGTCGGGATACTTGTCTCCAGTGCGGATCACCTGTATGGATCCGATATCCTCCGCGCCCGTTTCGATAATATACTCACAGAGTTCGCGGATGATGGACCGGTGATGTCTGAGCATATGTTCGGCTTCCCTGTATTTTTGTCCCCGATCGCCGAAACAGACCGCCTCGCCGATCTTCGGCTTGGTCCACCGTCCGCAGGCGTTCAGAATCGTGGCATACTCGGAGGCGTTTCTAAGCGGCGTCTTTTCCATCTCGTCCTGGAAAAAGTAGAGTTCGGCAACAATCCCGTTCGGCGATTCTCCGTTTGCGATCATCTGCTCGGCGAGAACGCTCGTCAGCATTTTTTCTTCCTCGGGAGACAGTTCCTCCCAAAGCCGCTGATCGGAAGGGGACTCATAGATCCCGGTCCTGCAGAGAAGGGCAGCCGCTTCGCCCGGTTTTCCGGAGATGCCGGGGATGATTGGGTCATCCGCGTTCGAGAGGCAGACGTGCAGCGGTCGTGTTGAAAGACCGTAACAATTCAGCCCGCGGGTGATTCTGATCTGTCCGAAGTCGGCTCCGTCTTCTGCGATCCATCTGGCAACGCCGACGAGTCCGCGGTTTTCTCTTGCCATCATATCGCCGACGTTTCCAACAACAGAAAGTTTTGCAAGATCTTTATTTACCGGGTCGAGCTTTCTTGCGACGAGATAGGTAATCCCCGCCGCGCTGCATTTCGTGTATTCCTCCCCGTAAAACTGGGAGTTGACCTGGAAGTATTCGGTCCCGCCGGGTGCCGGCTGGCTTATATGGTGATCAAGGATGAGGACCTTATCTGTTGGGATGCCCGCCTCCTCCAGAAGATTCTGCTGGCCCCCGCCCAGATCGGTGAAGATCTTCAGCGTGTCATCATCCGGGATATGTTTCATCGTCATCGGCTCGAGCTGGCGGACGAAAACCGGGTTTATTGGGATCCCCAACCGGGTGACTGCCTGCGAAATGATCGCTTCGCTGGTGATCCCGTCGGCGTCGATATGGGAGATGAGGGTCGCGGCATCCGCTTCCTGGATCATCTCTGCGGCACGGCTGACATCTTCAACGAATCCCATTCCCTATTTGATGGGATGTATCTGGGGAAAAATCATTACCCGAGCGGCACATACTAACATATATGATGCGGGATCTGGTTCAGTTCGAGTTGTCCGGTGTTGTTTCGCCGGAGACGATGCGGGTTGTTGATAATAACGCGGATGATTACGGTATCTCCGCGGCCGAGCGGATGGAAAGCGCCGGCTGTGTCCTCGCCGCCGCCGTTCGATTGGAGTGTCCCGCGTTCGTTCTGATCCTCTGCGGAACGGGAAACAACGAGGGGGACGGGTTCGTCTGCGCCCGTCATCTCGCAAAGGAGTGTTCGGTAAAGGTGATCTTTACCGGCGAGCCGAAGACGCCAGAGGCACGAGCGGCGTTTTCCTCCCTTGAAGGCTGCCCGGTGGAACGTGCTTCCTCCTGGTCGGCCGAAGATTTCTCCGCCGATGTTATCGTGGACGCTCTTCTTGGAACCGGCGCATCCCTCCCGCTCAAAGAACCGTATGCCTCCCTTGTGGGTCTGATGAACGAGGCAAAAGGCCGGGTCCTCGCCTGCGATATGCCGACGCCGGGCGGCCGTGCTGACCGCGTGATCGCTTTTCATCTCGCTAAAACCGA
Organism: Methanocorpusculum sp.; assembly: GCA_965229365.1. Lineage (GTDB taxonomy): Archaea > Halobacteriota > Methanomicrobia > Methanomicrobiales > Methanocorpusculaceae > Methanocorpusculum. Next base: position 1,746,911 of record OZ245878.1, read on the forward strand.
GGGCGCCGAGGTGTACAGTATCGGGATTCCGTTCGGCGCCGAGGTTTTCTGCGGGAAGGGGGATCTTCTTTCCGTCCCGAAAAAACCGTTCGGGGCACACAAGGGATGGGCGGGCTATGTGCTCGTGATCGGCAGCGGGCCGTATCAGGGTGCCCCGTTCCTTGCAGGGACCGCCGCCCTTCGTTCGGGCGCGGATGTCGTCCGAGTAGCGGCTCCTGTTGACGGATTTATGCCCGATCTGATCCTTGAGAGATTGCCGGGAAATAAAGTGGGCAAAGAGCATCTCGACCGGTTGCTTGAATTGGCAAAGAACGCGGATGTGGTGATCGCCGGACCCGGACTCGGCGCCGATCCGGAAAGTCTCGAGGTGGCTGCGCAGGTGGTCTCCGTCGCGAAATGGGCGGTGGTGGATGCTGATCTCCTGCGAAATCCTCTGCCGAAAGCACGGGAGCAGACGATCTACACGCCGCATGCGGGAGAGTTTGCCCGGGTTTTCTGCCCGGTGCCTGAGAAACTCGGTGAGCGGGGGATAATCGTCCGTGAAGCCGCGAAGCGTGCCGGCGGGACGGTCCTTTTGAAAGGGGAGGTCGATGTTATTTCGGACGGATCCAGGGTGAAGTTCAACCGGTCAGGCGCTCCGGGCATGACCACGGGAGGAACCGGCGATGTTCTCTCCGGCGTCTGCGGTGGGCTTCTTGCCCGGATGGGTGCCTTTGAGGCTGCCTGCGCCGCGGTGCATGCCGCGGGGTTGGCCGGGGAACTGGCCGATGAAGACACCGGGGACGGTTTAATCGCAAGCGATTTACTAAGGCACCTTGCATACATAATGTATAAGGAGAAATAAGATGCCGGTTTTTACTCATCTGAATGAAAATAACGAGGTCCACATGGTGGATGTGACGCCAAAACCCGACGTATCCCGTGAAGCTACCGCAAAAGGGAGGATCTATCTGCGACCCGAGACACTTGCGGCCATCGCCGAAGGCCTGGTCCTGAAAGGAAATGTGCTTGCGACCGCCCAGGTGGCGGGGACGCTTGCGGTAAAACAGACCTGGGCACTGATTCCCATGTGCCATCCGCTACCGGTCGGCGGGGTAACGATCTGGTTTGAGCAGACAAATGAGTACATCGAGGCGTTCTGCCGCGTGAAGACCTATGGGAAGACCGGCATCGAGATGGAGGCCCTGACCGGCGTGTCACTTTCCCTTCTTACGATTTGGGATATGGTCAAGTCCGCGGAAAAAGACGAGGCCGGCCAGTATCCGGTGACCCGTATCGACGGGATCTTCGTCATTGAGAAGAAAAAGGGTGTTCCGCAGTAACGATCTCTTCGGTCATCACGGAGTATTTATACAACATAGCTCCAATAATATACCGTTTACAGCTAGCTGCATAAAGGTGCGGTCTGTATATCACAGGAATGTAGCCTATACGGCTGAACCTGAGGTGAAACCAACACATGTCGAAATCAATGTATGGATATGTCCGTGACGCGTGGAAGAAGCCCGCAGAGTCCGGAGTAAAGAAGCTCCTCTGGGAGAGAATGCAGACCTGGCGCCGTCAGGGTGCCGTTGTCCGGCTTGAGCGCCCGACCCGTATCGACAGAGCACGGGAGCTCGGATATAAAGCAAAGCAGGGCATCATCGTTGTTCGTGCATCCATCCGCCGCGGTGGCCGCAGAAAATCGAGATACATCCGCGGACGCAGAACCAACCGTATGGGAATGCGCAAAGCAACCCCCGGCAAGAACCTGCAGTCTATCGCAGAAGAGCGCGCCGCAACCCGCTACCCGAACATGGAAGTTTTAAACTCCTACTGGGTAGGTCAGGACGGAAAGAGCAAGTACTACGAGGTCATCCTTGTTGACAGATGCAGCCCGTCTGTTCTCGCCGACAAGAACCTTGCATGGGTCGCAGATACTCGTGGACGTGTGTTCCGTGGAAAGACTTCCTCCGGAAGAAAGGCACGCGGACTCCACAACCGCGGAACCGGAACTGAAAAGTGCCGGCCAAGCCTTACCTCCCACAAGAATCAGGGTAAATAACCCGGTTCTCATTTTTTCTCATTATGATAACAGACGCATGCGTGTATGCGAATGACTCGTCAAACACCACACTTCATCGATTTGCTCTGATCGCCGCTTCCTGCGGTTTTTCCTGCATCATTGCCTGTCATCCCGCAGAGAATATCTTAGAGTATGCCGGCGTTTCGATCCTGAAGGGAAAAATGATTGGCAGAATCTCCGGAAAGGCATTCCTTGATGCCGTCAGAAAGACCTCTTCGGGGACCGTCGTGTTTGTGCAGGCCGGGGAAAATGGTTTCAATCGTAAGGCGATCACCACGAATGGCGTACATCTTCTGACCGGTATCGCCGATATCCCGAAAGGCGGATTCGATCACATCACGGCAAAGATGGCGGCGCAGCAGAACACCGGCGTCGTTCTCGACCTCTCCCGGATCATCGATCCAAAGACCCGGCGGACAGCCCTTTCCCGGTATGTCGAGATTCTCACCTTCCACCGGAAGTATCACTTTCCGCTTGTACTCGCCAGCGGTGCGTCCGACTGCCTTGGACAGAAAAACATCACGGAGATCGCTGCGCTCGCCAATCTCTTTGGAATGACGAAGGAAGAGGTGGACGCAGCACTTTGTGCCGTTGAAGGTATTCTCTATCCGAAAAAGACGGTCGATATTGTGGGGGGAGATTCATGAGCTTCCTTCCGCCGACCCTTCGCGAAAACCGGCGCTACGTCCTGTTTCAGATCATCACCCAGGTTAACCCGACTCAAAAGGAGGTGTATCGGTCTCTGGCGGATTCGGTCACCGCGCTTTTCGGGGACGTCGGGGCGGCAAAAATGCACCCGGCCGTCGTTTGGTCCGAAAGCGATTACGCGATTGCCCGATGTACCCGCGGATATGAACAATCCCTCATCGCCGCTTTGGCCGTTGTCACGAAAGTATGCGGCGAACCTGCGGCATTTCGATCGATCGCTGTGTCGGGAACGATCCTTTCTTTGAAAAAGAAAGTGATACCCGAAACCCCTGACGACACCATGTATCCGTGATATTTGTGCGCAGGTAAGAAGGTTAATAATCTCTCAAAAGAGAATGGGCATAGATATCTAACTAGAGATGATATAATTAAGGAGTAACAATGCAGCCACAACAATATCAAATGGGTGGGTATGATCGTGCCATCACGATGTTCTCCCCCGACGGACGTCTATATCAGGTTGAATATGCACGAGAAGCGGTCAAACGGGGAACGACCGCCGTTGGTATCAAATGCAAGACGGGAGTCGTACTTCTCGTTGACAAACGGGTCAACTCCCGTCTTCTGGAACCCTCTTCGATCGAGAAGATCTTCCGGATCGACGAACACATCGGCGTTGCTTCCTCGGGTCTTGTCGGCGATGCCCGGATTATTGTCGACCGTGCCAGAATCGAGGCTCAGATCAATCGGGTAAGTTACGGCGAACCGGTCGATGTGGAGACGCTGGCAAAGAAACTCTGCGACCATATGCAGAGCTATACGCTGTTCGGCGGGGCACGCCCCTACGGCACGACGCTTCTAATCGCCGGTGCCGAGTCGTCACCGACAGGAACCAAGTATCATCTCTTCGAAACTGATCCTTCCGGAACTCTTCTCGAGTACTCGGCCACCGGAATTGGTATCGGCAGACCCGCGGTCATCAAACTCTTCGAACAGGAGTACAAAGAAACCTGCTCGACGGAAGAAGCGGTCCTGCTTGGTCTCAAAGCCCTGCACACGGCTACCGAAGGCAAGTTCGATATGAACACCGTCGAGATCGGTATCGCCGGCGAGTATTCCAAAAAGCACTCCTCCAAAAAGGAGAGCGAGACTGCGAACGGAACAAAAATATCGACCATCACATTTAGAAAACTGAATGCAGATGAAGTAAAGGCAGCTGTTGCCAAATTTTCCAAGACGACTCCAGCCAAAAAGGAGTGAGTTTATCATATGATTTCCCTTGATGATTCAGTAACTGCCCGTCTGGAAACACACGGACTGAAATTTGAATTGTTGGTCGATCCCGAACTTGCCGATAAAATCCGGCACGGGGCGGATATCGACATCGAAGATGTTGTTGCAGCACTGTATGTGTATGAGAACGCTTCACGTGGAGACAAGTCCCCTGACGAAGATCTGCTGAAAGTGTTCAAGACCACCGAGTTTTCGGAGATCGCAAAACATATCATTTTCAAAGGTGAAATTCATCTGACGACCGAGCAGCGTCGTCATTTGATCGAGGAAAAACGCAGACGCGTTATCAACTTAATCGCACGAAACGCCGTGAACCCGCAGACCGGCCTTCCCCACCCGCTCATGCGGATCGAGATGGCCCTCGAACAGGTCAGGGTAAACTATGATCCGTTCAAGTCGGTTGATGATATGGTGAAAGAGACCGTAAAAGCGCTCCGCCCGATCCTTCCGATCCGGTTCGAGGAACGGCGTATTGCCGCCAAGTTCCCGATGGACTTTGCGGCAAAAGCCTATGCCTCTCTCTCGAGCGCGTCCTTTGTCACTATGGATAAAAACGAGTGGCAGAGTGATGGATCCTGGATCTGCGTCGTGACGATACCTGCGGGCATGCAGGAAGAGTTCTTCAATTTGGCAAACGCTGCGGCGAAAGGTGATGCTCAGCTCAAGATACTTGAGTAACGCATACTATTAAAACAACTAAGAACGGATATTACTAGATATTTCTGGAGGAATAAAAATGGCATCCAAGAGTAAACATGTTGCAAAAGGACGCGTCACCGGCAGCGCCGGACGCTTTGGTCCGAGATACGGCCGTTTCTGCCGTAAGATGGTCAATGAGAGCGAGAAGATCTCCTGCGCGAAGCACCTGTGCCCGGTGTGCGATACGATCGCTGTAAAGCGTGTCGGTACCGGCATTTGGGAATGCAGAAAATGCGGATACAAATACGCAGGCGGCGCCTACGTCCCGCAGACCCCCGGCCTCAAGGTCGTTCTTCGTGCTATCGAGACCAAAGGAGTATAACCCAATGGTTGCTTATAAGTGCGCCCGCTGTAAACAATTGGTCGAGATCGGTACGAATATCCGCTGCCCCTACTGCGGTCACCGTATTCTTTTCAAAGTCCGCGGAGCCGGCACGAAAGAACTGAAAGCCAGATGACAATTGTAACTTCATCACGCAAACCGGCTCCGGAAATCCGTAAACTGGCAAAGGAGATCGCCTTTGCTCTGGACTTTCCGTTCGTTCAGCGCGGGAAAGCCGGAGTTCATGATATAGGGGGGGATGACCCCCGCGTTATTTTTCTGTCGGGTTCAAAACGGCAAGGTCCCGTCTTTGATCTGATGGTAAACGACTCTCTGGTCTTTTCCATGCTGATTACCAAGGTGATCGAATCCGAACGTAACGGCGTCTTTGCCAAAGGGTTTTTTACCCGGGAAAAGGAGTTGTTTGATTACCTTTCGCCGCATGTTCCCATCACCTTTGATGAGAACGCCGACGGTCCTATCGTTTTTTGCGGCACCCAGAAAAAGCAGTATGTCCTGCAGGTCATGGTATGAACCACGCAGCATGTTTTGTCTTTGAAACCCCGTTTGTAGCAAAACTGTATGAAGTTCTCGCCCCGGAAACCGTCAGCGATCCCGGGGAAAAATCCAACGTGCGGCTCACCTGCGGCGACTCTTCCGTGACACTCCAGGTGGAAGCGGAGGATGCGGCGTCTCTTCGTGCGTCCCTCAATATGTGGCTGCGGTTGGTTAATGTATCCCACGAAGTATTGGAGTTGTAAAAAATGACAGCACCCCAGCAGGCGGCGGGTATCCCGCCGCAGATCCAGCAGCAGCTTGGAATGTTCCAGCAGATCCAGCAGCAGCTTCAGCAGGTATCGTCCCAGAAAATGCAGTATGAGATGACGCTCCGTGAAACGAAGCGTGCTCTTGAAGAGATCGAGGCCGCGGCGGATGATTCCGTCATCTATTCGGCCGTCGGATCCATCCTGATCCAGAAACCGAAAGCAGCCGTCAAAGCGGAACTCGATGAGAAGATCGACTCCCTCGAACTTCGCATCGGCTCTCTCGACAAGCAGGAAAAGGCAATGACCACCAAAGCTTCCCAACTCCAGAAGCAGATCCAGGAAGCAATCAGCAGCGGTGTTCCTGCTGCCCAGTAACTTTTTTTTTACAAAATAGGACTTACTACGTGGTGTTCTTTTCCGATAAACCGGCAATTCTCTATTTCATCAATTTTTCAAAACGAAACATTTCATCATCTGCCGATGCTCCTAAAAACTCATTGGGATTGTTTGGGTCAGGATGCTTTGCGTTGAAGAATTCAACAATGTGAAAACCGCAGCAATTCACATAGAAGTGTATGTTCCTTTTCTCAAAACACGGCGTACAGGTTTCCCACACTTTCGTTTCCGGGTGCAGCTGCTCTATTGCTTTCCATGCCGCCTGACCGATACCTTTAATATGCACAGTCGGAATTACAAAAAAATAATGCCAGTTAATTATGATTTGTTTCTGGATTTATGTGCAGAATTGCTCCGCCGACATTCTTGCCATGAAGAGTAATGCGGTATATTTCTGCGCCTTTCATATCCATACATTCTTCAATGGTCTGTCTGGATATGATTTCTTCACCGTCCTCAAAATGTTCATCTCTTACACCAAATTCTTCCAACGCGCCATAGCGAAACGCTTCCTGATTGTCTAGGATAAACTGATTTCGGTCTGCTTCTTTCATTGGTATAAGTTCAACCTGAATTTGTTCTATCATAACTTTTCTCTCTCCTGAAAATAGAAGTCACTATTGAGTTTGCCTTTATTTTTACAAAATAACGTTCTATACAAAAAAATTATTTACCGAGATTGAGGAAGAGATCCTCTTCGGCCGGTATCGTTTCTATTCTGCAGTTTTCGCATCTGATGTACGGGTAGCCGCGGACGAGCACGACAGGGACGCCTTCGGAGGCCTCTCCCATCAGAAGTTCGGCGGTCGAGGCCAGAGAGTCGGCGATCGCCCGTCTCGTGACCTGCAGTTTGTTCCCGTAAAGGTCGGGTTTACCCCGTTCGTCGGTGATCGGCAGGATTCCCGAACACCCGATGGCTACACCAGAGACGCCAAGGCGCATCGAATGGGTCCTTGAATCTATGATGATGACCGCAGTCTCTTTTCCGGTGCGTTCCCTGATCTCGTCACGCAGCCGTTTGGCGCTCGCTTCCGGATCGGCCGGGAGATGGGTGACCCACCCGTCCGGGGCGTTCGACTCGTCCACGCCGGCGTTCGGAAGGATCAGATCCCATTTTCCGGCAAGGAGATATCCCGGGACGCCGCCGACGATCGTATCGCTTTCCTGGATGACGACCTCGGCGAGCCGGGCGTCGAGATGATACTTCTCCGAAAGCCGGTTTGCCTCGGCGGATGGCGTGATGTCGTCGAGCCTGATGTTGCGGCCTTCGGTGGTGGAGAGCGGCGACTCGGCAAAAAGCAGGATGTCGCCGTCTTCTATCGATTTAGCCTCGGTATCACTCAGAGAAAAGATGAGCCGGCCGATTATATCATCGCCGGATACAAGCAGTCCTGTGGAAATCCCGTATACGGAAAAGAAACCCGACATGTGGGGACACATACGTCTTGCACTCTTATCAGCTTTCGTATGGAAAAAAGGTCACGTTCGTGTAAGTGCCCGAATACTCTTCTCGACGAAGTCAAGAATCGTTTCCGGTTCCTGAGCGGCGTCGATCAGAAGGAACCGTTCGGGATCCTCGGCTACCCGTTCAAGATATTTTTTCTGGACCCCTTCGAGGAATGCCGGGTTCTCGAAGTGTTCCTTTCCCTCTCTGCCTGCAAGCCGGATCATTGCCGTCTCGGGCGCGATCAAAAGAAGGATTGTCAGGTCGGGACGAACCGACCAGCCTGCATGCACCGCGGTGAGCCAGGCTTTTGGATCCGGCACGATTCCTTCGAGCGAGACCTGCTGGTAGGCAAACCTGCTGTCGGAGTATCGGTCCGAGATGACGAGCTTCTTCTCTTCGAGCGCCGGAAGCACGATCTGTGCCAGATGGGCCGCATGGTCGGCAACAAAAAGCGTCGCCTCCGCGAACGGATCGCGGTTTGCCTTTATCTCACGGCGGACCGCTCCGTTTACCAGCGGACTGCCCGGCTCCTTGGTGAACACCGGTTCGAGATCCTGGAGCCGTGTTTTGAGACCTTCATAGAGCGTGGACTTTCCTGCTCCGTCGATCCCCTCAAGAGTGATCAGCAAATTGTTCCCTCCCGGATGATCTCCGGTGGGATCTTTCCTTTGTGTACGGCGGTCGAGATGATCACGCCGTCATACCCCGCATCGCAGAGGATGCGAAGATCTTTAATCGTGTTAACGCCTCCTCCGTAGAGGAGCGGTTTTTTCGTTGCTGCTCTGATCCGCTTTGCAAAATCAACATCGATCCCGGATTCGGTACCGACCGAGGAGATGTTTAGGAGAATGATCCCGTCAAAGGCGTATTTGTCCGCCTCACGGATCATCTCGACCGGGTCAAGCCCGTCGGGGATGACCGTTCCATCTTTTACATCGACGCTGAGATACCCGCCTGTGAACTCCTCGAAAGGAGCATCGGCCGTTTCCGTGCCGACGATGTTCGCGATACCTGGGAGATACTCTTCCGGGATACTGCATCCCCGGTCGACCCAGAGCTTTTCCGGGATCGATGCGAGTCTCAGGATGGTCTCGGTGTGATCGCCGCACATCCCAATCCGGTCAAGGTCGGCCACGTATGCGTACTTCGGCTTCATCACCGAAAGATATGACAGCGGCTCGGCCGAGGGGGAAAGCCCCCAGGTCAGGGGTTTGTACTGATCCCGGTTGCCGCTTTTCCCGTGGACGACATACCCGTCCATCAGGTCCATAGCAAGAATGACCTTCATTTATCGTTTCATAGCCTTTCTGATCAGATCTTCTTCTTTGGTGAAGTAGACCGAGTCATGGCCTTTCCAGGTGCCGCAGCCGGAAAACGTCACGGCCGGTATCCCGTTGTTGCTCTCCCCCATAATGAAGTTGGAGAAGGCCGCGATCTCATCGACGACCGCCTCTTCGGTGATCTCGAGTTCCAGACCGAAGAGGTCGTGGTCGCTGCGGAAGTCACGGATCGCGGTCATGCCTGCCCAGCCGATCGCGTTTCCGCACTGACCGCGGCGGAATGCCCTACCGCAGGTATCGGTTACGATAACGCCGACATCCTTTCCGGTGATCTTTTTGATGGCTTCCCGGATCTCTCTGCACTCGACCGAGGGGTCTTTTGGAAGGATGATGATATTTTCGCCTTCTATATTACTATTGTCCACGCCGGCGCGCACGCCTACATGGCCGCAGGGGACTTCGGAGAGGATGAATGGATACTCCTGGATGATCTCGGTGGACGAATCCAGGATCGCCTGAATGAACCGGGGATCTTCTTTCGTGAGGCCGGAGATGCGTAATGCATCCGGCGAGGGCGTGATGTCGGCGAGAGCGCGGGTATATCCCTTGGCTTTCGAAACGATCGTTGATGCGACACAGAGGATATCTCCGTCCTGGAATGTGGTATTTCTGCAAATTATTGCCGGGAGATCATCGCCTTTTTGAATGAGCGGGATCCCGGAAATTCCCGTTACCTGAACTGACATAGACTCTTCATATTTACCTGCCGGCTAATAAAAGCACGGGTTTAGATGCCGGGGGAATCTTTTTGACTCTCTGCACCAATCATCAATTACCATATGAGTACCTATAGGGTGATCCGCTGCCCCGGCTGTCATCAGTTTACCTATACCGATTATTACGGAAAGTGGAAGCTCTGCCCGGCATGCGGGGAAGTGATCTCGGTGCGGAACGTGCCGGTGTATCTGGAAGTGGACGATTTTTCCCAGACTGAAGTTCTCATAAAAGAGGTGGAACGATATTTGTCCCATACCGGACGGCTGGATCTGACGAGAGAAGAAGTCGACCTGATCTGGGAAAAGTATCTGGAGTGGCTTCGCGGAACAGCCGCGTAAGGGCCGGGTCTACCAGAGTTTTCCGCAGTGGGGGCAGAGGATCGCAAGCCGCCGGCCGCACCGCGGGCAGTAGAGTTTTCCACGCGTGTCCTGGGTCAGTTCGGTGCCACACTCCCGACAAAATATCTCGCGTTTGAAGCCGCATGTGTGCTGAACTACCATAGAATACTATTGTTCATTCATCTAGATTAATGCGAAGGTTATTTTTCCTCTCCTGTCAATATATTACAGTCAAAATTGCGAGGGTTGCCAAGCCAGGTTAACGGCGCAGGGTTTAGGACCCTGTCTCTAGGAGTTCAAGGGTTCGAATCCCTTCCCTCGCATCGGGTTGAGTGTATTTATAGTATTTCTAATCCTTATAAGAATACGCGATAGTATTTCATTGTAACAACGATTGATTTTCTTGAGGTAATATTATAATGGACAAGTCGGTAATGACAGGCATCAAAGGGCTCGAGTGGACATTTAACACAAAGGCGGAAAAATACGAAAGAATGCGTCCCGGGTATGTACCTGAATTATATGACGATATCTTTAGATCTGTTAAAATAAACGAGTGGAGTAACGTTCTCGAGATTGGGATCGGCGGCAGACAGGCAACTTTGCCTATTCTGCAAACCGGCTGCACTTTTATTGCTGTTGAATCTGGTGAAAACTTAGCAAAAGTATGCCGTGAAAAATTTAGCGAGTATCCCCGCTTTTCAACAGTTACGGCAAAATTCGAGGATGCTGTTTTTGAAAGTAATTCATGTGACCTGATTTTTTCTGCTTCTGCTTTTCATTGGGTGCCGGAAGAACTAGGATACCCCAAAGTATTTGACATTTTAAAAAGCGGAGGGATCTTTGCTCGTTTTGCCAACCATCCGTTCAAAGATAAAGGACGAGAGGGTTTGCATGAAGCTGTTCAAAAAATCTATAGTGTTTATATGCCGAATTCACCCGCACCAAACGAATATACAGAACAGGATGCTTCAAACAGAGCAGATATAGCAAGAAAATATGGCTTTGACGATATCTCTGAGTCTGTCCAATCGTGGATTCTGTGATATAAACTCATCCCCCATTTACTCTTGTCGACTTTTTTGGAGGAGAACAATACCTTTATGTATCCCTGCGCCGAGTGGTATGTCTGAATTTCAAGACGAATACGATCGTATTTTCAACAATGGATTCATCCCTCCGGATATGTCCATTTGCTGGCTCATGTCCCAGCTCAACATTAGTGACATTGTACGAAAAATCGAACAAACTTATTGTTCACCTCATCTTCGCGATTATTTTCATTATTCCATTGATTTTCTGATAAAACTGAATGTTGTCATGACTTATCGCAGAATAGCCTATCGTCATATTCGGCGTAAAATAACGGAAGAAGATCTCAGCCACCTTCTTCCGACAAAATCACCACTCTGGTTACCTTCGCCGAGTACGTTGCATTACTTTGTGAAATATCGGTTAGGTGAGGAAGGTATGGAAGTTCTTATGTTTTTGATAAGCAAAAAGATTGTCCATTTCCTCAAATCTGAAACCGAGGTAATTATCGATTCCACTCCTTTAGTTGCAAGCCGTTATTGTCCCAATAGTCTGTTTAACCCTCATTATCAGGTTAAAATGGATAAAGCACATATTTTGAATCTGGGGGCTTATCCCTTGTTTATGATTCATTCAGAAGGAACGGAGAATGACAAACTCTATGCGCATTTTTTGATTCAGATTGCCGAACTTCTCGGCGTATCCTGTGATCGTGTATTGATGGATGCGGGATATGACTCCCTAGAGCTACACACGTTAATATTTGAGAAACTTCATGCAAAACCCCTTATTCAACTGAGATCTGACGCGCAATTGTCCCAATTGGGTTCAGAGAAGACCATAATAAAACAGATCAATACGTTCTGGAGAAAAGGAGGAAATGCCCAAATGTCTCTTACAGAAAAACTGGTATTTCTCTGCAAGAATGGTAAACGGGAGATGGTAGGAGCATATCTCAGAAATCAGACTATTCTTCATGGAAGGGAGGTAAAAGATGCTATGAAAAGGCGGGGAACGTGCGAACGCAAGCATGCACACCTCAAAAAAACCGTCAAATTTGATGTGGTGCATTGCAAGAAAAACAACAGAGCGCTCTCTGCAATAATGAATTTTATAACGTTCCAATTATTGATGTTAGCCCATTTACAGAATAGATTTCAGAATATGAATTTTGCAAATTATCGATAAGAAGTCTAAAGAAGTCTGATTTGGCAGATTCCCCCAAATCCCATGTCAATAGTGAAACGGTTGAATCATGATATTCCTAGGTGAAGTTATCTCGATCAAAAAAAAACTCTGTTCAATGGATTGACGTATCGATTGGACAGACTCTTCCGATACGTATTAGTATGTGGAGAATGTATATATATATATATATATATATATATATATATATATATATATATATATATATATATATATATATGTGTGTGCAATTATGACTTACTATTGGTAAATCACATTCGATCATGAAATTACAGAAGGTATAATACAATGTCAATTCGATTCTGCCCATTTAGCTTTGGAACACTTGGTTCCGAACTCGACACACTCTTCTCCGAGATGGAGGGACGTGCCGAAACTCTTGCATCGCGCTCTGAAAGCCTGAAAACAATTGCAAAAAACGCTGTTCCGAGATTCACCGGGGATTTTCACATTGATCTGTGCGAGACCCCAACCGAGATCATCATTACCTGCGATCTTCCGGGAATTGAAAAACAGGATGTTTCAGTAAAACTTCTGAATGAAACATCTCTGCAGATCAAAACAATGTATGACAGTGCGGTTTCACAGACGGATTCTTCCGGTGTCTATCATTTACGTGAGCGCAGAGCAGGATCGGGAGAGAGGATCATCCACCTGCCGGCAGAGGTTCTTTCCGACGGGGCCAAAGCCTCGTTCAAAAACGGTATCGTGGAAATCATTCTCCCGAAAGTGGTAAAAGACGCCGGCGTACCGATCGAGATCGAGTAACCAGAAATTTTGCAGGGCAATTCCCCGGCACAAACACTTTTTTTAACAAAATTGATGTCCTCTGATCGCGAATACTAGGCTTAAGCGATGGAAAAAAAACAGGTCCGCGACTACATGACACATGATGTCATAAGTATTGATGCATCAGGAACGGTAGGTGATGTAATCCGCCTGATCCATACAACGGATCATGACGGTTTTCCTGTTCTTAGATCAGGAAAAGTTGTCGGATACATCTCTGCACGGGACATCATCGGCGAACATCCCTCGACAAAAGTTGAATTGAGGATGACCCGCCACCCCATCACTGCATGTCCCGATGTGACGATCACCGAGGTGGCACGCCGGATCTTCAGAACCGGGATCCAGAAACTTCCCGTAATCGGGCCGGAGAATGAACTTTTGGGCATCATTTCCAATATGGATGTGATCAGGTCTCAGATTGAACGCGTCACGCCTGAGAAGGTATTCAATTTTATGCGGGCGCTTCATGCCCTTTATGGAGTCGACACCCATCTAAAGCGTGAGCTGGTTCCCGTCAAAGATATTCAGCCTACCCAAAGTTCCGTTCATCAGGACGAACTGGAAGGGAGAACCTACGAACTCCAGAAACATCTCGCCGAACCGGTGATCGTGGTAAAATCCGGAGAACGAACCATTCTGGTTGACGGCCATCACCGGGCGGTTGCGGCTGAAAGACTCGGGTTAAATGAGCTGGACGCGTATGTCGTGTATCTGGATGCCGATATTGAACTTGGACTGGAAAAAACCGCGCATGCGATGAAAATCTTCAGCATCAAAGATATAAAAATCGATGATAATCCAGAAAGATCCCTCGTGCGGCCCACGCATCCTAAACTGATCCCGACCGAGAAAAAACTCGTCAGTGAGTATATGACGACCAATGTCATCAGTCTTGACGCAGAAAAGACGGTGAAGGATGTTATCGGGCTTATCCGTACAACGACCCATGACGGGTTTCCCGTGTTATGCAATGGAAAAGTCGTTGGTCTGATTGGGGCAAAGGAGATAATCGACGCTAAAGCAACCGACGGCATTGCTCCCTTGATTCAGCCGGTCATACTCAAAACCCAGCCCAATGAAGGAATGACCGATGTCGCACGGAAAATGTTCCGGTTCTGCGTGCAGAAACTTCCGGTTGTTGATAAAGATGGACAGTTTGTCGGTATCATCACGAATGCGGATGTGATCCGGTCCCAGATCGAGCGCGTGACGCCGGAGAAGGTGTTTGACTATATGACCACTCTTAAAACGCTCTATGGATTGGACCCTTTGCTTTCACGCGGGATGGTCCCGGTGAAGAGTCTGATTCCGACCCAGTCCAAAGTCTATATGGATGAACTGGACGGAAGGGCGTATGAGATCAAAAAAGGTCTTGCCGAACCGTTAATCGTTGTCCGAAGGGACGGCAGATATATCCTTATCGATGGCCATCACCGGGCGGTTGCAGCAAATAGAATGCGGGTACCCGAACTCGAAGCCTATATTATCGACATTGACTCGGACACCGAACTGGGCATTGAAAAAACCTCCCGAAACATGCGTCTGTGGTCGCTTGACGATGTGCAGATCGTGGATGAGTCCAGGTGCGCATTTCTCGCGTGAAACGTCAAAGAGTAAAAGATCCGTAGCGGCCACCGCCGCTGGGAATCAGCGTGACGCGTGCTTCGCGCATCGATAATAACGCTCCGGCAACCTCAGGGGAGATGCGGGCCAGTTCATCTTGCGGAACTTCGAGTAGTACCGCAATCTCATTATCGAATGCCTCGATAAATTTAGAATAAAGTGCACGTGCTTTTTTGGTGTTTGGCGAGGAAACGCCCAGAACGCGGGCAATTACTTCACCAAGCGGGACCATCTTCAGATAGGGCGGACGATCCGTCGGGGGGATCGTGGAAAGCTGTTCTGCGCGTTCCTTCACACCGATTTTTATCCGGCCTTTGTCGGTGGGACACTTCCAGTGAAGACGTTCGGCTTCTGCCAGGGAAAACTGCGCATAACACCGCGTACAGGCAGTTCGGTTGTATTTTCCTTC
Source organism: Methanocorpusculum sp. (assembly GCA_965229365.1). Taxonomy (GTDB): domain Archaea; phylum Halobacteriota; class Methanomicrobia; order Methanomicrobiales; family Methanocorpusculaceae; genus Methanocorpusculum. The sequence goes on from OZ245878.1 coordinate 1,762,005, forward strand.
TTCCGGGAAAAACCCGGCATTCAGCACAACCGAACCTTTTCTTATAGCTTCGAGAACTCCGCGGACAGTGGGGGCCGACATCTCCAGGCGCGTGAACTCACGGCCAAGTTTCTCAGGCGCGGCACTGTGGGCATCCGAGTTCGAGAGAAAGGGAATGCCTGCGAACTCTTCAATGCCGGCCCCGTAAGAAGAGTCTGCCGAAAGTCCCAGCTCGCAGAACTCGATTTCCTCTTCGCCGTAACATTCCGAAGGCCGGTCGAATGCAGCGAAGAGTGACGTCCACGGAGTAAAGGCATGCGCCGGCCCGATCATGCCGCCAAGTTCATGGACTTCGCGGGCAATTTCTTCACCGGAAAGATGGAGATGAGGCCGGCCCGCGGTCGTAAGATGCCCGCATGCATGGGTAAACCGCTGCTGAAGTTCGGCAAACTGATCGAACGTTTCCATTAAGATCAGATGATGAACACGGGAAGAGTCCTCGACTTCGGTCTGGGGGACAACCGTGATCTCATACTCATTTTCCAGAAAGGGGGTCCACATTTCGCGCCAGACGGGATGGAGTGCATCCCCGCTTCCAACAACATGGATCCCTTTGGTCCAACAACCGGCCAGGATCTTTTTTGGGACCATCTCGGGGGAGGTCGCCATCGAAAAACAGGAGTGTAAATGGATATCGGCGTTGTACTGCATGAATATTATCCGATATAGCGCAGATCGTCGGCGTTGTTTTTCTGCATAGTTGAAGCGATTGCCGAAACTTCCGTCATCATCTGCAAAGCGAGTTCGGTAAGTTCGGTTCGGTCGGCTTTGATGCCGGTAAGTTTCTCCAGCACATCCAAAACCGCGGTCAAACTGACGGGATCCACCAGATAGCCGGATGTCTCGCCAAGAAGAGCGATTCCCTCCATTCCTACAAGACGGCCGAGCGTGATCAAAAGACCGGCGGTACCGATGATTCCGCCGACCAGTTCATCTTTGTTCAAAATGGCTCCTGCCAAAAGTACTTCTTCTTTGAGCGATGAGGAGGAAAGAGCGGCAAGAATGCGCGGTTTTTCCACCATTCGGCCGACACCGTAGCTGCCGAGCGTGTATATTCGTTTCACGCCTAAAAGTTCAAAGATGCCTACATACGCATTGCCGAGGATGTAATGACCCTCGGGCGTCGTGCTCTGACAGTCGCCTGCTAAAAGAAGAACAGCAGGGGAATTCTCCGACCCGGACGCAAAATACACTTCGTTTCTCGGCATGCGGAGAACCGCATCTTCTGACAGATACATCTGCGGAGGAAAAAGCGTGGATGTGAGCTCGGCAATTTTTACGGCCGAAAGAACACGAACAAGATGGTCAACCACGAGTTTGCCGACATGTCCAACGCCGGGCAGTCCGGCAATCAGAATCGGAGAGGAGTGGGCTGCGACATCCTCAACATACCATCTGACGTTTACCTGATCCATGATTTTGCCATCCTTCGATATTTACCATAGGAATCCTCAGGAGAATATCTTGCCGGATGGGCAGACACCGATGGACATCCGCATTTCTGACACGTATTAAAAAGAGTGTAGGTGTTGCATTCAGGACATCTACGAATATGACCTGTCATGAAAACACCGGATATTACTTCTGTTTCCGTATGAGTTTGCCGGAACCTTCTGCACGTTCCATCACACCGATCGCCGCTTCTGATGCTTTGACCAGTGCTTTTTCTGCAGTCTTATAGTCCGGGGCGACAACTTTCACCCGGTAGTGGGGTGCTCCAAGATAGAGCAGTTCGATCTCGGCGCCGTCAACTTTGGGTTCAGCACTCCGGAGGGCACGGCGAATGATGTTGACCCCGTCGGGTTTGGTGGATGTCAGCTCCAAAACCGCACTGACGGTGAGTTTTGGGACCTTGACATTCTCGGAAGCGACCTTTGCGAGAGCAAGGGTCCCCTCCGGGGGCAGGGAAAATTTGGCGAGAGTTGCTTCACCGTAGAGGGCGATGGCCTCGAATGCGGCATACAGCGAACCAAAATCAGCATACATCGCCTCTTCGAACGTCTTGATGTCGACTTTCGACTCGGCTGAGGCAAACTCTATCCACTTGTGTGCCTTCTGCTCATTTTTCCAGTCCTGGATCTTTTCCCGGCGCTGGTGTTCATTGACATCTTTGAGAGAAAGATCGATGTGGCCGCGGTGTTCATCAACGTGAAGGACTTTACAGACAACCTTCTGCCCTTCACGGATGTAGTCACGGATGTATTTGATCCAGCCACGGGCAATCTCCGCTATCGGAATTAACCCCTGACGTCCTTCATATTCATCCAGGTTTACAAATGCCGCGAAGTCCTTGACTTCTGCAACGCTGCAGACGACAAGTTCTCCTTCTATTGGCCAATCTCTTTCACTCATCAGATATTTTTCCAGATTTATTCAAATGTTGCTGCGATATCTGCTTTGAGAACAGCCTTGCCGCCGGTCGGCTCTGCAAGGACGCGTCCGCAGACGGTACATTCAACAACGGAGGTTGCTTTCTCGAATACGAGCTGTTCGTTTTCACAGTCCGGGCATTTTACCTTTAGGAACTTGCTCCGGGTTTCTCGGGATGCTTTTACCATATTACTCACTCCGTAAGTTCGAATTTACCTGCACGGTAACCTTCTCTTAAGTGGGCTTTACCGCATTCTTTGCACCGGTAGCGCATGTTGATCTTCTTGGTCGGCTTGTCTCCTCCAGGAACTTTGCCGAATTTACCACGGTTACCAACATTGCTGCGGCGTGCTTTCTGACGGTCAATCCAGTGGAGACCGGTTGTCTTGCCTTTCTTTACCCTCTCAACCTCGTGCTCGGTGTGTTTCCGGCAGTATGGGCAGTAGGTGTTAAATTTTACTGATTTCTTCATGAATATTTACCCCTTTTAAACGGGAATACCAAATACCATACTTATTTGCGAATCCTGATACTTAAGGCTTTGTTGTCTTTACACAGAACACCTGCCATCTGGGGTGGCAGCGATACGACATCTCCTGGCGAAAGAGCGTAAATTCGTCCGCTATAATCCTGAAATTCTGGAAGATTTTCATATACCGCTATCACGCGGTATGACTCGGGAGCAGGGGCATCGGCGAACGTTAAGTTCACTTCATCTGCGCACAACTCATCCGGAGTTTCGTTCACAGGCTGCAGCAAAACCGGAGCTTGTTCGTCTGAAACCTCTGCGGGAACGAAATGGTATGCAGTGGTCTCCAACGTTGGTTTCCCAGCTAAAAGAGTCTTTCTGCAGGAAGAGGCCGATTCATACACGACATCGAAGAGAACGCGCTCGCCCGGAACCATCATCCTGATCTCATCCCGTTCGATTTCTTCGCCGTTTGCCCGAGCTAGGGCAAGTGCGAGGATTTTCCGCGTCCTGACCGCATAGAGATCGCGAATGTATTCGCGCAGACTTTCGCGCTCCTTTAGAAGGCTTTGTGCGCCCTCGCCGAACGGGTCTCCGTGCGCCGCGGCTTGCTTGTACAAAGCGAGAATATCTGCATGGATCTCTTCATACAGCGTCGCCGGGATTTCTGCCAGAGAGCCGAGATTCCTCTCGTCTATCAGATAGCCGTGAAGATCGGAGGTACTGATACGGCTCATCTAGGTGCCTCCCGACAGTTCGGCAATGCCTCTACAGCAGAGGAAAACCCCTAATGCCTCGGGAACGATGTTTCGGCCCTCGGTCAGTGTATAGGTATTCCCAAGGATCGGCATAGAGAGATTGAATGCGCAGTTAACGGAGACGTTTCGCTCGCCAAACACCACCGCATCGATTAAAGGATCGAATGCGTCCAGCTGATCGATGGGGATCGGGACCACGCGCATGCCGGATCCTCCGTGCAGAGATCCCGGGTGACGGATCAGACGCTTCACGTCGGTCGTCACCGGCTCATCCGCCTGGGCCGCACGGGAAAGGACACCAGCCTGAAACGGTTCGTTCTCCGAGTTGGCGATTGCCCGCACCACCTTGTTTGCAAGAAGCTTTTCCGGGTTCGATCTGAGCAGATTTTGGGTTTGGGTGATATTTTTCAAAAATCCTGCCGCAAACGTTTCCGATATCCCTGAAAGACCCGATAGATACGAAAGCACATCTTCATGCGGCAGTCCCGCAATCCGGGTGAGTTCGTCCTCCAGAGCATCGTGATAGCGAAGTTTCCAGCCCGGTTTTTGTGAGGGTGTCATCATGCTGTCGAATGAAAGACCTGTCCCCGACACGTAATTCACCAGCTCGCGCCGCTCGGCAGTATCCCATCCCCGAACGGAAAGAAGCGGAAGATGGACATGATACCCCCGCCCGCCGGAAAAATTGACCCTAAGATCCCGTTTTGCAAATCCCAGTTCGCCTGTAAGCATATCGATGAGTTTGAAAAGTTCCTCTTTAACCCGGGCAAGCATGATATCATACGGGCCGCGAACGATGTGATCCGCATCTAAATCAAAGATGACATCGGCTCCGCGCCACTCTTTATCCGCCATCTGTGCCGCTCCCGGATGTGTATAATATGCGGTCGAGTAATACACATGGGCCGGAACCATGCTTTTCAGATAGGAGGTCAGCTCTTCCGAAGATGTGAACGAAATATGGCGCCGCATCCCGGAACGCTGGTTTTCCGTAAAGAAAAGAAACCCCCACTCCCGTTCGATAAGGGATTCGGGTGTATATCCCGCACCAGCTCCCGAGATAGCCCCATTGTAGTAGGCAAAAAAGCGCTGCCTTAGAAATTCCAGCGTGGCAGGTTTCATATATTCTTAATCATATATGGACCTATACGCTGATATCCCTGTCTATGATAGTAGGGTCTGACCCCAATGCCGCTCATTACCGCCACCGAGGAATATCCAGCATCCCGCGCAGTTTCTTCGGCACGCAGCAATAACTGCTGGCCGTAGGATCTGTGCTGACGCTTTTCGCCCGATCCATGCTTGCCGAGGGGGACTATTTCGCCGTACACGTGAAGTTCCCGAACCAGAGCCGCGCCGTCAAGTTCCGGTCTGAACACGGTTCCTGGAAACCGCAGACGGACAAAACCGATCAATGATTCTCCGGCGGTAGTCGAAAGGAAATGCTCTGTCCCTCCGCAGCAGGGATAGACCAGGGTCTTCTCCTCATCCATGGCGGAGCTTGGCCGGCGGCCGATCTCCCGGCACCGTATACACTGGCAGCTCCCTCCCTGCTCTTTGAGTCTTTCAGCGGCCATCTGACGGATGTGCCCGTGAATCGAACCGGAGACGATGAGTTTTGCCGGAATATCCCGCTGGATACGCTGGAGTCTGACATACGGCGGAAGCTTGCTTTTTGCGTAGGCAAGCAGGTCAACGAGTTCATCTTCATCGTAAGTAACATACTCACCTTTTTTCCAGAGCTCTTCAAGTTCTGCGCCGGGAGTGACTAACGTCGGATAGATTTTCAGAAAGTCCGGACAGAATCTTGGGTCGGTGAAGAGCGTGTCGAACATCTGCCGGTCACGCGGAATCGTGTTTCCGTACAGATTCGGCATAACATGAAAACCCACTTTGATGCCGGCGTCCCGAAGGAGCGTGTTTGCCAAAACGCTGTCTGCAACTGTGTGCCCGCGTTTGTTTAACTGCAGGAGTTCATCGTCGGTGTGCTGGAACCCAAGTTCGACCTTGGTCACGCCAAGTTCAAGCATTTTATTGATATGTTCTTCTCGACACCAGTCGGGACGGGTCTCGAATGTTGTCGCGATACAGCGAACGTCGGCTTTTTCGTTTTCGAGCATCAGCTCCTCCACCGACCCCGCAGTGGAGTTTTTTCCGGAGAACTCATTCATTGCCCGCAGACATTCGGAGACGAACCATTCCTGATACGCAGAATCACGGGCGGTCATTGTACCTCCCATTACGATCAGCTCGGCTTTATCAACATGGTGTCCGAGAAGTTTGAATTGGCCAAGCCTCGCGGTCACTTGCCGGTACGGATCATACTCGTGCTGCCGTGCACGCAGAGCCGCCGGCTCTTCTCCGGTATAACTCTGCGGAGAGTTGAAGATATGATCAGGACCTCCGGGACACGGCAGACATTTTCCATGCGGACATGCACATGGGGACGTCATCACCGCGACCGGAGCGACGCCTGAGAGTGTTCTCGTCGGTTTGACCATGAGAACACGGCTAAGGGCTTCGTACTCCTCGGGTTTTGCATCAGCGAGAATTGCGGAGTTTTTCGGCATCACATCGAGGGAATACTTCCGGCACACGGCAAGTTTGATGAGCTGAATATCCGGATTCGGATCGGAAAAAATGAGTGAGATAAGCTCACGATAAATGGTGTGCTCTTCCATTTGTGATAAGATCAGTGTTCTGCAACAATACTCTGGCTTGATTCCTGAGTAAACGGAGTCTGGGCAGTCTGAGTGGCGTGCATCTCCGACACGATCTCATTTCCAAGTGTAAGAAGAGCGACGCGATGCAGATTCTTATTTTTATGAATGTGGATCGGCGAGATCTGCAATGCATCGTATTCGGCAGTTTGAACGATTTTTCCAGAGACGGATTCATAATATTTCTTGATCTGGACCATCAACATGTGTAAATGTAGTAACTCTTCTTTCTGCATTATTTGGTAACACCTCTTATCAAAAAATTTTCCTTAATCTTTTCTATCGTATCGACACATATAGGTTACTCGTCATATTTATATGAGTCTGTCCAATCGATACGTCAATCCATTGGACATAGTTTTTTTGATCGAGATAACTTCACCTAGGAATATCATGATTCAACCGTTTCACTATTGACATGGGATTGGGGGGGAATCTGCCAAATCAGACTTCTTTAGACTTCTTATCGATAATTTGCAAAATTCATATTCTGAAATCTATTCTGTAAATGGGCTAACATCAATAATTGGAACGTTATAAAATTCATTATTGCAGAGAGCGCTCTGTTGTTTTTCTTGCAATGCACCACATCAAATTTGACTGTTTTTTTGAGGTGTGCATGCTTGCGTTCGCACGTTCCCCGCCTTTTCATAGCATCTTTTACCTCCCTTCCATGAAGAATAGTCTGATTTCTGAGATATGCTCCTACCACCTCCCGTTTACCATTCTTGCAGAGAAATACCAGTTTTTCTGTAAGAGACATTTGGGCATTTCCTCCTTTTCTCCAGAACGTATTGATCTGTTTTATTATGGTCTTCTCTGAACCTAATTGGGACAACTGCGCGTCAGATCTCAGTTGAATAAGGGGTTTTGCATGAAGTTTCTCAAATATTAACGTTTGTAGCTCTAGGGAGTCATATCCCGCATCCATCAATACACGATCACAGGATACGCCGAGAAGTTCGGCAATCTGAATCAAAAAATGCGCATAGAGTTTGTCATTCTCCGTTCCTTCTGAATGAATCATAAACAAGGGATAAACCCCCAGATTCAAAATATGTGCTTTATCCATTTTAACCTGATAATGAGGGTTAAACAGACTATTGGGACAATAACGGCTTGCAACTAAAGAAGTGGAATCGATAATTACCTCGGTTTCAGATTTGAGGAAATGGACAATCTTTTTGCTTATCAAAAACATAAGAACTTCCATACCCTCCTCACCTAACCGATATTTCACAAAGTAATGCAACGTAATCGGCGAAGGTAACCAGAGTGGTGATTTTGTCGGAAGAAGGTGGCTGAGATCTTCTTCCGTTATTTTACGCCGAATATGACGATAGGCTATTCTGCGATAAGTCATGACAACAGTCAGTTTTATCAGAAAATCAATGGGATAATGAAAATAATCGCGAAGATGAGGTGAATAATATGTTTGTTCGATTTTTCGTACAATGTCACTAATGTTGAGCAGGGACATGAGCCAGCAAATGGACATATCCGGAGGGATGACTCCATTGTTGAAAATACGTTCGTATTCGTCTTGAAATTCAGACATACCACTCGGCGCAGGGATACATAAAGGTATTGTTCCCCTCCAAAAAAGTCGACAAGAGTAAATGGGTGATGAGTTTATATCACAGAATCCACGATTGGACAGACTCATTCTTCCCTCTTTTCGAGATCCGTATAATCAATTGCGGATCACAGATTATTCTTGGTATGGAAAATTACTGAGGTTACTCCTTGAAAATGGAGATAAATCTGATTTTGATAAGGAATTGCAATCTCTAAATGAGAGCACTAAATCAATTTTTGCTGACTTGACATCTACAATAAATGATCCCGATAATGGGATAACATTTCCTAATACAACGATTAATATGCAATGCGCCCCGCGGTATGAAGATGCATATAAACAGACACTGATCTATGTAAATGATGGATTTGAGAGCCTTTTAACTGATAAGGGATCTGGTATCCAAAGTTCAGTGATTATTGGATTATTTTCATACTATATTGAAAAAATCATCTCCAAGACCTCGGCATTGCTGGCTATGGAAGAGCCGGAATTATATCTTCATCCGCACGGGAGACGTATCGTATCCAATCAATTAGATAAATTCCTCGAAAATCCCAAACATCAGGTTATTTTCACAACACATTCAGAAGACTTTGTGACGGCTCCAGCCGCTGAATTAACTATTATTCGAGTTACAAAGGATACAGATGGCAAAACAACTGCTCGAAATGTAATTTTATCAAACATAAAAGAAACAGCAATTATTTCAAAATTACAAAACGCAGAGCTGTTTTTCGCAGATACAGTTGTTTTAGTTGAAGGTGTAAGTGATAAACTGCTATTAACCTTAATCGCAGAGGAAAATAGTTCAACATTCAATCTCTCTAAAAATTGGTTGAATGAAAACAATATCTCAATAATTGCAGTAACAGGAAAGGTGCAGTTCAAACTCTATGTCCCTATCCTTGAAAGACTTGGAATAAATTGGTTCATAGTTGCTGATTTTGATTTTCTTCACACGGGTTGTAAAGAGTTCTTTAGCACACCATTGAATATCCAAACCAGAGTTTGATAGAGATTTAAAAATTTTAGACACTATCTCAAATGATATGGGAAAACAGATTGAAAATCAGGTTGATGATAACACCTAAAAAATAACACCTACAAAACGAGCTTGCATAATGCTGAGATATTTTGTAAGTTCATGAAAGAGAACAACTACTACATCAAGGAAAAAATCACTCCAAAAGATTTGGTTAGTAATAAACCCAAAATTAACTGTATTTCTGATATAAATTGTCCTCTATTGTATTCTGATATTAATAAATACATTAAAAACTTACAAAATGACAATGTTTTTATTTTGTCAAATGATTTAGAAAACTGTTATACCGATCTATTCATGGAAACAATTAATGGTGAATCTAAATCAGACGGATGGAAACCGTCAAAAGAACAATATCCACTATATATCATTCATAAATTACTCCCGAACGGCCATAACTTCAGTGATTATGTCAAGATGGATATGTTTTCAGATTTGTTAACAAAACTTAGTGGATATATCACATAATTGGGGATATATCCTCTGAATACGAAATCCTGCTCCTACTTCATCTATTAAGGAGACCTCAGGCAGTTTACTATCACAGGAGCCGCTGGGGCGGCGACAGTATTTGCCCGAACGTTCCCGATGAGGGAGGAGCAAGACTGCAAAGCAGGGTTGCGAGAGTGAGGAACAGCAAGTCCGATTCTGGGAGCAAGCCAAAGGCTTGCGGGATTCGCGCCGATTCAAGCGAGCGAAGCGAGACGGAGAGCAAATCTCTGACTTGCGAACGCGGTTGGTTTTTCTTTTACGTCCGCATCCAGCCATACCCTTCCCGAAACGCGGTAAAATATCTCATATGCCGCCCATTCCATGTAACTAACCTACTGCTTGAACAAAGCACAACTATCCCACACCCCATCATCAAATAAACAAAACCCTTCTTTTTTCCCGCTCACGAGTAGAGCAGTCAACAAAGACCTGACGAAAATACTCAGAAAACACTTTGATTATCTGCATTATTCTCAGAAAAAAATCAGAAAATTTCCGACACACCGCATCCCAACAGACAATCCATTAAATATCATTACATCAATGAATCTGTAAAGGAAAAAGATCGTGTATCCCTACAAAGAAACCATCAAAAAACACCCGATCATCGCTTTTTTCCTGATCACCTTCGCCTGTTCGTGGATCATCTGGAGCATCCCTCTCGTTATCCCACTCAATACACCTGCATATATGATACTCATCTGCGTCATAGGTGCATTCGGTCCGGCACTCAGCGCAGAATACATCTCCTGACTCCTGAAACCCGCCCAAACCATCGTCCCTCGATGGAAAACCATCCTCCGGTTCGCCGTCCTCTTCTGTATCATCCTGCCGTTCGCCTTATTCTGGCCGATTCTCAGCGGCAGTCTGGCGGATCCGGTCGTCCTTATCCTCTACAGTATCCTCACCGCCCTCTCCGCCTTCGTGATCACCCGGATCTTCTCCCGCACCGAAGGTGTCCGGGACCTCATGGGTTCACTCGGGCAATGGAGAGTAAAACCGGTTTGGTATCTCATCGCTCTTGGAGTATGGCCGGTGCTCGTCATCCTCAGTAGCGTGATCGATCTGCTGTACAGCGGACAATCCTTCTCAACATATATCTCGGGCATGGAAAACATCCAGCCGCTCTCCGCCGTGATCCTCTTTTTCACGATCCTCCTCATCGGCGGACCCCTGCAGGAAGAACCCGGATGGAGAGGATTCCCACTGCCGAAACTCCAATTCCTCTTCAACCCGATCGTTGCGAGTATCATCCTCAGATTTTTCTGGCAGCTCTGGCATATCCCTCTCTACTTCACCGGATTTTATCCCTTCGACATGGCCGATATCATAGCCAAATTTGTCTGGTTCCTCCCGGGCGTTCTGATCATAACCTGGCTCTACAACCGCAGCGGAGGCAGTCTCCTAATACTTGTTATATTCCATGCATCCATCGACGCATTTCCCCAGATCCTGCCGGCACAGACAGTCAATGCCGGCAATATATTTAATGTGCTCCTCCTTATCTTGGCAGTCATCCTTGTCTTCACCGACACAATGTGGAAAAAACGAAAACCCCTCCCAGGGTGCTCGCAAGGCAAAGCCTTGCTCAGCTGAGGATGAGCCTGTCGGCTCATCTCGCCTCACCTGGGGTCGGCTGCTTTCAGTGTTCGACACGTTCATCACACGAAATTATCTAAAATCCTGATAACTGGGTGCGGGAGGAAACCTGTTCTTTTTCCCTCTTACTCTCTTCCAAGGACAAGGACAAGATCAAGAAGCCTTGCGGAATGGTCGGCCATGAACAAAGGAATATTCAACACATCATCATCCAGCTTCAGATTTAACAGAGAATGTCTGACACGGATCTTTACCGAATCGCCATAAAGCTCTTTATATTTTTTCAGACTCTTCCCCGTAACATGCCGGTCGGATTTCACTTCAATTGGGATGATCTGATTTCTCCGCTGGATAATAAAATCGATCTCATACTTTGGATTCAATGACGACATATAGCCGGTGTGCCCCTCAAACTGTCCAATGATCGCCTCCAGAACATAATTCTCCGCCAACGCACCCTTAAACATGCTGAATACTGCATCTCCTTCTGCAATAACTGAAGGATCGAGGACCGACATACAACCGAGCAGTCTGACATCAGCCAGATATATTTTGAAAGCAGAGAGATCCTTCTGAGATGATATCGGCAGTTCAGGGGACCGTATGCGGAACACTTTCCACACAAGATTCGCATCGCAAAGCCATTGAAGGGCAGTCTCATACTCCCGTGCCAGTGCCCCTTCCTTCACCACATTATACAGAAACTTCCTGTTTTCTTTTGCCAGTTAAGAAGGAATGGACTCCCAGATATACATGACTTTATGAACATCCGACAACGGCTGAATGTGTTTTGCAAAATCGCGGGTATAGGCATTCAGAATATTCTGCTGGATTTTTCGGACCTGATTTATGTCATGCTCCTTCGTCCACGCATACACTGCCTCGGGCATGCCTCCAATGATATAATACATCTTCAGCTTCTCGCAAAGCGGACCGAAAAATGCCTCTGGTATTGGTTCAATCTCCCGGATGCCATCAAGATAGGAAGCCAGATTTTCATCTCCGCCGGCGATCAGAAAATATGATACTTTGTACCGTTCTCATAAAAATATTTGAGAGAATTCAAGGCATCCGGACATTCCTGGATCTCATCAAAGATAATGAGGGTGTTCCCGGGCTGTATCGTCTGTTTTTTGGCAACTGCGAGTTTCGGGAGAATTCTTTCGATGTCTTTCGTGGTGTCGAAAAACGATGTGTATTCGGGATTTTCCTCAAAGTTGACATACACGGTGTTCTGATAATTTTGTCTGCCGAACTCTTTGAGCAGCCAGGTTTTACCTACCTGCCTGACCCCGTTTACGATCAACAGTTTGTGGTATTCTGATGATTTCCACTTCCTAAGCTCTTCTATTGCAGTTCGATACATCTTCCTCTCCCAAGCATACTGAAAATTATGTGATGTACATCACATTATTTTCACAAATTATGTGATGAAATCCACAACTTATTTTTTTTATGGGTACTCAGATAAGATAATAGTATTGGCGAATCCATGATTCAAAATAAAGGTGAATATTTCTGAAATATCCGGCGGCTCCCCGCCGTGATCATGATTTTACTACCCTGCCTCCCTTCCACATGACCAACCTATAAAACCCAAAACACCAACCTCCTATACATGACATCCCAGGAAAACATGGAAAAACGCCTCGAAAAACTCGAACGCGACTATGCCGACCTCATGGAACGGGTCCGCGACCTCGAACTCCAGGTCGGCCAGCTCACCGAGCGGAACCTGCACGGAAGCTGCTCCTCCTGCACCCTCCAGTAAACAATCTCCCCCAATTCCTTATCTCTTATTAAAGAGAGCGATGAACCTGCCAAAATAGATGGATTAATTATCGACTCAGTATCATATACATGTATTATGCCGACAATATCACTCAAGGTCGATAGTGCCTACCCCGAAGATCAGGGAAGCGGCAAGGCACGTCTTGACCCCGCGTCCATGCAGGAGCTCGATGTTACTCCCGGAGATCTGGTTCGGATCACCGGAAAATCGGTCACCGTTGCCAAAGTCTGGCGCTCCTTTGAAACCGACTGGAACCAGGACAAGATCCGGATCGATAAATATACCCGGGTCAATGCCGGCGTCAATCCCGGGGACCGGGTCAACGTCGAAAAAATCGAAGAACAGATCCCCGCAGCATCCATCACCCTTATTCCCCCGACCGAAATCTCCCCCATACTGCCTGACGAAGATGACGAATATCTCCTCTCCCTCATCAACTTCCCCGTCTCGCTTGGCGATATCATCCCGGTCAAAACATACCACCCAGGGCCGCCGGTCGAACTGAAAGTATCGAAAATCGAGCCGGAAAACGCCAGCATTCTGACGAAAACAACCGAACTCATCCTCGAAGAGGAGGAGGGATTCGCCTGCACCCAGTCGATAACCTACGAAGACATCGGCGGCCTTAAGGGCGAGCTGCACCGCGTCCGCGAAATGATCGAACTGCCGCTCCGGCATCCCGAACTCTTCGAGACCCTCGGAATCGAGCCGCCAAAGGGCGTTCTCCTCTACGGACCGCCCGGGACCGGTAAGACCCTTATCGCCAAAGCCGTGGCAAATGAAAGCGGGGCACACTTCATCTCCATCGCGGGGCCGGAGATCATCTCCAAATACTACGGCGAGTCTGAGCAGAAACTGCGCGAGATATTCGAAGAAGCCGAAGAGAATGCTCCGGCGATCATCTTCATCGACGAGCTGGATTCCATCGCCCCGAAAAGGGAAGATGTGAACGGCGAAGTCGAACGCCGCGTCGTTGCCCAGCTTCTTACCATGCTCGACGGTATCTCGGAACGGGGTCAGGTCATCGTGATCGGGGCGACCAACAGACCCGACGCCGTTGATCCTGCGCTTCGCAGACCCGGACGATTCGACCGCGAGATCGAGATCGGCGTGCCAAGCGACGCCGACCGGATGGAGATCTTACAGATCCACACCAAGAACATGCCGTTCGAAGGCATGGCAAAACTGAAGTCCCTGCGCAAAAACGACACGGACGAAAAGACCCTCGAACGCGAACTGGCGCTCTACGAACAGTCCCGTGACAAACTTCTCTCGACGCTTGCCGCCCTTTCCAAAGGATTCGTCGGCGCCGATCTTGCCGCCCTTGCAAGAGAAGCGGCCATCCGTGCTCTTCGCCGGCAGATCGATGTCGCAAACCTCGAGACCGAAAGAATCTCGGACGAGATCCTTGGAAAACTCGAGGTGACCACATCCGATTTCCTTGCCGCCTCACGCGAGGTCTCGCCGTCTGCGATGCGGGAGATCGCCCTTGAGACCGCGGACATCGCCTGGTCGGACATCGGCGGCTGCAGTGAAGCCATCCGGGACGTGCGTGAGTCGATCGAGTATCCGCTCACGAAAAAGTGTTCGTTCGAACAACTCGGAATCAAACCACCCAAAGGCGTTCTCCTCCACGGACCGCCGGGAACCGGCAAGACGCTGATCGCAAAGGCCGTGGCGCATGAAAGCAGGGCGAATTTTATCGCGATCAAAGGGCCCGAACTGCTGTCCAAATGGGTAGGCGAGTCGGAAAAGGCCGTTCGCGACATCTTTAAAAAAGCCCGGCAGGTAGCTCCGTCGATCATCTTTTTCGATGAACTCGACTCGCTGACACCGGCCCGGAGCGCCGGGGACGGAAGCCGGGCGACGGAGAACGTGCTGAACCAGATCTTAACGGAAATGGACGGTATCGAGGAGCTCAACGATGTGGCGATCCTTGCGGCGACCAACAGACCCGACATCATCGATCCGGCGCTTCTCAGAAGCGGAAGGTTCGACCGTCTTGTCTACATCGCCGAGCCCGATGAATCAGACAGGGCCGACATCCTTTCGGTGCATCTTCGAAACATGCCGATCGAAGGATCGGTGTTCGAAGATACGGTGACGGCCCTTTCCGGGCTCGACAACGCCTCGCTTGACGCGGTCTGCGGGACGTATGCGGGAAAGAACGTGACCGGCAAACAGCTGACGATGGCTGCAAAGAAGTATGAAAAGGGTTCGTCCCTTTCGATGCGGGACGAAAAACAGCGGATCCATGCGGTGCTCCGGCGGCACGGCGTCATGCTGAAAGATCCGGCGAAGAGCGAACTCATCAAAAATCTCGCAGAGGAGACCGAAGGTTTTGTCGGCTCCGATCTGGAAGGACTCTGCCGGGAGGCCGCGATGCAGGCCCTGCGGTGGGGCGCTTTTGTCGTGTCGGCATCCGACTTTGCCGAAGCGAAGCTACGGATCAATCCGACCATGAACGAACGGGTCCGCGAGTATTATCAGGGCATCTCCCGGAAGTTCAAGGGCGGCCTTCCAAAGGAAGTTCAGGATCTCGTCGCGTATCAGTGATTCAGATCCGGTAACGAAGCAGAGCGGCGACCCCGCCGAGACCAACAAGCCGGTTACCCGGTTCGAACTCGGTCGAGAGGACGACGACGATCGCGCCGAGCCGCTCTGCCCCTTCGATCATTTTTGCGAGGCCCCCGTCCCGGACGAACGAATCGGCGACGAGGATCGTCTCGGCGGCTCCGTAATCGATCGCCTGGCGAACCTCGCTTTTTCCGTAGGCGACGGCGCCGTTCTGCCCGATCCGGAGAAACACCTCGTCCATAAAAGAGACCTCTTTTGCGAGCTGAAGATCCTCGGCGACCCGTGCAAGGACCCCGTTTCCGATCGCCTCCAGGACCGCCCCGTAGCCGCAGCGCCTTGTGTCGGCGATGAGCATGCGTTCGGCGATCTCCGGCGCTTTGGTTTTTGCGAACTTGACGAAGTCTTCTTTCACGAACCCGGGTCCGGCGATGACGATCGAGCCGGTGACCTTCTCGAGAAACGAGAGGAGTTCGGTAAACAGCGCCTGTCTCGAGTCGAGCTCGGCGGATTTTCCGCTGCCGATGGTAAGAGTGGTGATCCGCTCGGGTCCGTACTGCCTGACCCGGTAGAGTTCCGCATCCCCGTCCTCGATCGCCGCGATGTGGACCACACCGTGGACCGAGGAGGAGACCGCCCGTTCCAGACGGGCAAGATCGATCGGCCGCCACTGCCGGACCACGCTGATTTCATAGCCTG
Source organism: Methanocorpusculum sp. (assembly GCA_965229365.1). Lineage (GTDB taxonomy): Archaea > Halobacteriota > Methanomicrobia > Methanomicrobiales > Methanocorpusculaceae > Methanocorpusculum. Next base: position 1,778,144 of record OZ245878.1, read on the forward strand.
CTTCGATATTGAGCGCATGATGCTGGCCCATGTCCGGCCCGTAGCTGATGATCCCAAACACCCGGAGACGGGACGATTCAGGGACGAACTCCACCTTCTCGCACTTCACGCCGATCTTTACCGGCCGCTTCTCGAGCTTTTCCGACCGCAGTTTGTCGGTTGGTCCGTCCACGGTTCGAAGCGTGACTGCGTAAACGGTATTTCCCGGACTGATCAGATGCGAAAGATGCCAGAGATCATCGATCGACTCGGGCATGAGTTTATACTCACCGAATCCGTCTTTTTTCAGCGGTTCGGGCATCTCCGCTTTCATTCTCGGTCCGCTCCGCTGGGTGCGGACTCTTTGATATCCGATCCGCCAGGCGGCACGAACGCCGCCACTCCTTCGATATTCAGGATCGCTTTGAGCGCTTTCTGCTCGCTTTCCAGGACCGCCTCTTTGAGTTTTCGAAGCACCTTCTTCGCAACGTCATTGCCTTCGAACGTTCCGGGAACTAAACGGACCGAGTGGGATGTCAGCGGTTCGATCGCCGACGGCGGTCCGCCGATGACCGCAAGAACCGGATCGGTCCTAATCCCGATCGTGATCTCGAGCGGCGCGTCTTTGTAGATTTTGCGTTCGCCTCTGATAACGAACGAACCGTGAGCCACATACTCTCCCGACTCGGGCGTCTTACCTACCTGATTCGGCGCTGCCGCGATCACATCGACCGAAGCCCCGCCGCCGGTCCATGCCCGCGAGTAGGAAGCGGCAAACAGGACCGCCTGATCCATGCGTTCTGTTGCGCCTTTCACAATCACCGCGGACGCACCGAAGACATCCGCGTGGAGGAAGGTGTCTTTGCCTTCCATATATTTCTTGACGAGCTCTTCGTTCTGGTCGGCGTTTCGGCCGCCGATCACCAAGACGCCGTCGGATGTCTCCATCCACCGGAACCGGTGATACCATTTCGGCTTCAGCCGTCCGGGCCCTGCAGCCTTTTTCTTCTCCGCATGCACGATGCCCGCTTCCATCGCACGAATCGCTCCCGCCTTCTTTGCCCTGAACTTCTTCACGACGGCAAAGTATCTGCCAACATTTGCTTCCAGACTATCATGCACGAAGATCGTGACCTTGTGCTTTTCCTGCAGATCGATCACGACAGACGCATTCTTCGGATCCACCGAGATGATCCGTTTTGCAGCCGGGGCATCGCTTTTCTTGATGACTGATGCGATCTCCTGCCATGAAAGTTTCTGACTTGCGGGGGCAAGAACGTCGATCGTTTCCTGCACCTCGCCGTAATGCGAGTAGATGATCTCCGAGATCTCGGTTGCCTCGGCGATCTTTTTGTCGAAGGTGACGACCGCGGCTTCCTGCTGTTTTCGGATCCGCTCCTCTTTGGAGAGTTTTATCTTCTGTTCGATGACCTTCTCGGCAACGGGTTTTGGATAGAACGCTTCGAGCGCCTGCGAAAACGTGGCGAAGTGCTCTTTCGGCTCGCGGACCAGTGACGGGAACGGGAAGGCTCCTTTCGCGTCGATCACCGGATCGCGTCCTTCGGTCAGTTTGGCGAGCCAGCTTTTCATCGCCTCATACACCGGGCGAAGCTGGGCATCGGTCGCGAATCTGCAGGGCATCGACTTCGACACGCCCGCAAGCTGACATATCTCTTCAGATGGGATGCCGCCGAGCTGGAGTTTTGTGGCGAGAGCCCGCACGATATCGTTCTCGTCGGCGGTGATCTTCTCTTTGAACTCCTCGAACGTCAGCTTCTCGGGCCAGACGGCAGTAACCAAATACTCTGCACCGCCGATGATCTCCCGGTCGCGGAACCGTCTCTGGACGAGGGCATTGATGATCGTGTACTTTTCGTCGGTTAAAATCAGGTTCCCTTCATCGAAAAGCTCGATTATCAGCTTGTACTCGGACGGTCCCTTGCCAATCGTGATGATGATGACCCGCTCGATCGCCTTCTGCTCAATTCCGAGCACCTTGCCCCCCTCAATGAATTTGCGGAGGTACATCGAGAACCCTGACGGGTTTTTCGGCGCCGGCGGAAGCTCCGTTACGAGATGCACACGAACGCCCCTTACCACATACAGAATATGACGTGCCTTCTCCTTCCCATTCAGGCGGAAACCAAACGAGGTATTGTCATACTGATATATTTTTCCGATCCAGAGAGGTAAAAGCGCGGCAAGCTCCGCTGTCATCGCTTTTACATCTGCTCCGCTCATCCCTTGTATTGTCGCCATTATTTCTAACATACATAGGACGTGCAGAACTATAAATCGACCCCGGTTTTCGGTTTTCAGACCGGGACTTTTTCACTCGCCGGGACGTGTCCTCTCCAAAAAGACACTGCCGGCGCGCCGCCTCTTGTGCGGGACGAAACAGATAACATAGATAAGACCTGATTACTAATATAATAGGACTGAAAAATCGCGGAGATATCATATGCAGGTAGCCTATATTAAAAAAGAGAAATGCAACACGGCGATGTGCAACCGCTGCGTGAAGTTTTGCCCGGCGTCACGCAAAAATCAGCCGGTTATTTTCATCGGACGCAATAAGAAAGCAACGGTCGTTGAAGAGTTATGCAACGGCTGCGGGAAATGCGTGAAGATCTGCCCCGAGAAGGCTATCGAGATGGTCACCCGGCCGGACAGAAAGCCTCTCGACGCCGAGAACGATGAGAAGATTGAGGAGATCGAGGCAAAGACCGAAGCTACGACCGAAGAGGTCAGCAAACAGAGTGCTCCGCCAAAGAAGAAGGAGACACCCGAAGAGAAGGTCACCCGGAAAAAAGCCCAGCACTCCGAGCGGATCATTCGTACGGCGATCGCCTGCGGTCTTGGTATGGCGGCGGGTATCGTCTCCTACTATCTTGCAGGCACACCGAACCCGGTCAATGACGCGATGATCCAGGCAGGCCTTGCAGGCGTGCAGGCAAATCCGATCGTCGGCATTCTGGTTTTACTTGTGGCGATCGTGATCCAGAAATCCATTTTCATGATCATCAAGATCGACACGTCCAAACTCGGCAAGAAGGACTGGTTCTATCAGGCATTCCTGACCTTCGTCACCTGGTATCTCTCCTGGACACTCATGCTTTCGACTTCCCTCCTCTCCGCATAAATGAGACTCGCCATCGTTCATAAAGACCGATGCCATGCCAAAAAATGCGGCAAAGAGTGCATCGCGTACTGCCCCCGGGTCCGTACCGGTGATGAGACCATCATAATAGGCGAGAGCGGCAGAGCCGAGATCTCCGAAGAGCTGTGCGTGGGCTGCGGTATCTGCGTGAAGAAATGTCCGTTCGAGGCGCTCGATATCATCCAGCTTCCCGAGGAGCTGGATACGCCGGTGACCCGCTACGGACCGAACGCGTTCGTTCTCTACGGGCTTCCCCAGCCGGTTGCGGGCAAAGTCACCGGTTTGCTTGGCCCGAACGGTATCGGAAAGTCCACCGCGGTGAAGATCCTTTCCGGGCAGCTTCGACCGAATCTCGGTATCTTCGATCACGAGATCGAGTGGGCGGAGATCCTGAAGCATTATGCGGGAACGGAGCTGCTGGATTATCTCAAACAGGTCGCCGCAAAGACGATCAAGGCGTCGATCAAGCCGCAGTACATCGACTTCATCCCAAAGGCGTTCAAGGGCACGGTCCGCTCCCTTCTGGAACAGAACGACGAGCGCAAGAAGCTCGACTACTACGCTAAAGAGCTGGCCCTCGATACGATCCTCGATAAGGATCTCTCGTATCTTTCGGGCGGAGAACTTCAGCGGGTTGCTCTGACAGTCGCTCTTTCGAAGGACGCGAACTTCTACTTCCTTGATGAAGTTACGCCCTTTTTGGATATCTACCAGAGGCTGATCGCAGCACGCCTGATCAGAGAACTCGCGGCCGAACATCCAGTGATCCTGGTCGAACATGATATCGCTATCCTCGATATGGTCGCCGAAACGATCCATATCGGGTATGGAAAGCCGTCGGCATTCGGTATCATTTCCCGGCCGAAAGGGGTCCGCATCGGCGTGAACCAGTATCTCGAAGGTTTTGTTGCGGAGGAGAATGTCCGTATCCGCGATTATCCGGTGCTTTTCGAGACGAGGAGTCATGAAAGCGATGTGGACCGCGAGACGCTGATGACGATCCCGAAGATGACGAAGTCGTTCCCGGGTTTCAAGCTGACGGTGGAAGGGGGCGAGGTCCGCAGAGGAGAGGTCCTTGGTATCGTCGGGGCGAACGGTATTGGCAAGTCGACGTTTGCAAAGCTGCTTGCCGATGTTGAGACGCCGGACGGCGAGAAGAAGTTCGATACGGTGCGTGTTTCGTATAAGCCGCAGTATGTGACGACCGATTCATCCGACACGGTCGAATTCACGCTCCGGTCTGCGACCCACCTAGTCGATTCGTCGTATTACCAGCACGAGATTTTAGAGCCGCTTGGTCTTATGCCGATCCTGCAGTCGGAGGTGAAAAATCTGTCCGGCGGAGAGCTTCAGCGGGTGGCGATCGCTCTGTGTCTTTCCCGCGAGGCGGATCTGTATATTCTGGATGAGCCTTCGGCGCATCTGGATGTGGAGCAGCGGCTTGTGACGACGAAGGTGATCAAGCGTGCGGCGGAGGATAAGGGGGCCGGGATCATGGTTATCGATCATGATATGTATACGATCGATATGATCAGCGAGCGGCTTCTGGTGTTCGACGGGGTGCCGGGTAAGGAAGGAACTGCCCGCGGTCCGTTCGAGATGAAGGACGGTATGAATATGTTCCTTTCGAATCTGGGGATCACGTTCAGGAGAGATAAGACGGGCCGGCCACGGATCAATAATCCGGGTTCGTATCTGGACCGCGAGCAGAAGGCGGCAGGGGAGTATTATTATAACCTGACTCCAGGATAGAATATTTTCCCGCTGTCAGTTCGAGCACACCGACGTAAATCTCGACTGGACAAGTCTTGTTCTTCACGGCAGTGCTTCACCTTTGGGGAAATACAACTACAGTCGTGATCATCGACTAGATAAACTGCAGATAACTCTTGGGATCACCGAACTTGCTCACCCGATCAATGTACCGATCGGCGTAACGGTGAAAGCCGGAAATGTAAATGACGTCACCCATTTTCGGTCAACTTTCCTCCAATCACAGAAGAAACTCACCGAAGGCTCCTTGGTTATCTTCGATAAAGGAGCCGGATCAAAACAAAATCTGGAACTCATTGGAGCATGCAGGCATGACTATTTGACCGCAAAGAAACTGAACACCAGTGACGATAAAATCATCAAAACGTTTTGGCAGAGGGATCCGATCAAGATCAATCATGATGAGCAAACGGATAAACAGGGAATATATGGCATCAAAATTGTGAAACCCGGCAGTGTAACCTATTTCTATTTCTCGGAGGGGCTTGAGGCGCAGAATCTGGATGCTTTGTCACGGAAAGTGTACCGGCAGTTCATGGAAGCGGCGGTGATTCAGGAGTGTATTTCCCGAAACAAAAAGCTGCCAAAGAAGATCGGGATCGCAAATCCGCTGGTGAAGATTACCTATTCGGTTCAGACAAAGCTCATACATATGTCGGAAGAGGAAGAGATTGCCTTTCTCAGGGAGAAGCTGAATTCCGGAAGAGGAGGGTTTTTCGCATTCACTTCAACCAGGAATTTGACACTTGCAGAAGCGCTTGAACGCTACCGAAAAAAGGATTCGATTGAGAAAATCTTTCATTCGCTGAAGAATGAGATCGAGATTAAACCACTGAGGGTATGGACGGAAAATAGTATTCGCGGCGCAATTCTGATTGGGTTTCTGGCACAGCTGTTTGTGTCTCTGGTGCGGTATGAGGTTCCGGAAGCAAAGCATGTGGCTACAAAATTCATCAAATATTCACTGCTGAATTTGACAGCTACCATGATGAAGGGGAAAGAGAGTGGTCACCGATGTTTGTTTTCCAATTTTTATGCGCTGAATCCGGCGATACTCGGGCTAAAATGCGGGGTGGGGTGAGGCTGGATAGGGTGAGAAGAGGCAAATGTCAAATTCTATTTTTCCCATTTTTGGAAGGGAGAGGAGCGAGAGCGTTAAAAAGGGGGAGTTGCCAACTGGCAATGTCAGGTTTCTATTTAAATCATACCAATTGACATGAAGATTCGTGATAATTTCTGAGGGAGTTTTAAGATATTGATTAACTAACGTATTTATATTATGGTTGCGTTTTAACAACATTCAATTAACCAACCCTTTATTCCCGAATGCGCGGAGATAAGGGGGAAGACAGAGACACACTTTAGTCGGAGGGGCTGCATTACACTGATAAATAACAGAATTAAATCAATCAAATAACTGATACAGCAGAGTATTGCCCTGAAAAAAGAGACATTGTAACAATTCAAAGAACCGTATGTTTGTTAGAATCTACTGCCGGAGATTACCCGATAATGAATGAAGTTAGAGCATTCTCATGAGAGCAATTTGTTATTGATAAGGTAAAAAAGGTAGTTGGAATAAAAGTTGGCAGAAGATATTCACCTTATCCTAGGTTTTTTCAGACAAGGCACATATCTCCGATTTGTAACAATAATAATAGATGATAGCCATAAAAACAACCGCCCCAACAATATTGCCAAGTGTTGTCCAGATTATGTTGTTTGTCCACATACCGACCCAGTTGAGATTTGTGACGATATTCCCGGTAAAGCCGTTCGTAATGATCGCTGCTGGGATGAAAAACATATTTGCGACGCAGTGTTCAAATTCCGAGGTCGCAAAAGCTATAATCGGAAACCAGAGAGCAGCTATCTTGGAAATCACATCATCCGCAGCAAGGCCCAGGAACAAAGCAAGACATACAAGCCAGTTACAAAGGATTCCTTTAAAGAAGCAGGAGAGAAGACCCATCGTTCCATTATAAGCAACTTTAGCTGATCCTATCTGGATCGCACGAAGACCAAAGGTTGTTACCGTCACGACGCCAGCAGCATCCCACGAAGAGTAAGGACCGTAACTGACGAGAAACGCCATGAATACGGATCCGATAAGATTCCCTACGTAGACGATGCCCCACAGATAGACAAGTTTTCTCATCCCTATATGACCCTGAAGGATCGACATCGGAGCGAAAATCGCATCGCCGGTAAAAAGCTCAGCCCGGTGAAGACGACAAGCATCAACCCGACCGGGAAAACAGCACCAACGATCAATTGCGAGATACCCGAACCAAAATAGGCTGCAGCATCTGTCGAACTAACTGTTGCAAGCGTAGCGCCCATTGCAACATAGGCGCCGGCAAGAAACGCACGAACCAGCATATTCAATTCCGGAAGACTGGTCTTAGATTTACCAGCGGTTCCAATTTTCACGCATACCTGCGCAGGACTGAATGTAACCATACATGTACCCCTTCACAATTCAATCGAAAAACCCAATGTGACGTGATTGTACTCATTAGGCAAGAACAAATATATCAATTCTTCTTTTTGACATGATTAATCGTGGTATATTATTATCATCTGTTTTTCATCACATTCTCATCATTGTATATCTCGAGTCTGTCCAATCGTGGATTCTGTGATATAAACTCATCCCCCATTTACTCTTGTCGACTTTTTTGGAGGGGAACAATACCTTTATGTATCCCTGCGCCGAGTGGTATGTCTGAATTTCAAGACGAATACGAACGTATTTTCAACAATGGAGTCATCACTCCGGATATGTCCATTTGCTGGCTCATGTCCCAGCTCAACATTAGTGACATTGTACGAAAAATCGAACAAACTTATTATTCACCTCATCATCGCGATTATTTTCATTATCCCATTGATTTTCTGATAAAACTGACTGTTGTCATGACTTATCGCAGAATAGCCTATCGTCATATTCGGCGTAAAATAACGGAAAAAGATCTCAGCCACCTTCTTCCGGCAAAATCACCACTCTGGTTACCTTCGCCGAGTACGTTGCATTACTTTGTGAAATATCGGTTAGGTGAGGAGGGTATGGAAGTTCTTATGTTTTTGATAAGCAAAAAGATTGTCCATTTCCTCAAATCTGAAACCGAGATAATTATCGATTCCACTCCTTTAGTTGCAAGCCGTTATTGTCCCAATAGTCTGTTTAACCCTCACTATCAGGTTAAAATGGATAAAGCACATATTTTGAATCTGGGGGCTTATCCCTTGTTTATGATTCATTCAGAAGGAACGGAGAATGACAAACCCTATGCGCATTTTTTGATTCAGATTGCCAAACTTCTCGGCGTATCCTGTGATCGTGTATTGATGGATGCGGGATATGACTCCCTAGAGCTACACACGTTAATATTTGAGAAACTTCATGCAAAACTCCTTATTCAACTGAGATCTGACGCGCAATTGTCCCAATTAGGTTCAGAGAAGACCATAATAAAACAGATCAATACGTTCTGGAGAAAAGGAGGAAATGCCCAAATGTCTCTTACAGAAAAACTGGTATTTCTCTGCAAGAATGGTAAACGGGAGATGGTAGGAGCATATCTCAAAAATCAGACTATTCTTCATGGAAGGGAGGTAAAAGATGCTATGAAAAAGGCGGGGGTGTCTTCACCTACCCGTGCGATGTAACAAACGAACAGAGCGTGAAAGAGGCGGTTGATGCGATCGTCAAACATTACGGAACGATCCATATCCTCTTCAACAACGCCGGCATTGCCCAGCGCGGAACCGTCGAGACCCTCACCGTAGAAGAGTGGGACAGATCGATGGACACCAACGTCAAAGACATCTACCTCATGAGCAAGTATGTCGTTCCGCACATGAAGGCCCAGAACTACGGGAAGATCGTCAACACCGCCTCGATCAATGCGATCATCTGCGACAAGGGAGACATGTTCGTCCGCCACGTGTACAACACGTCGAAGGCCGCCGTCCTTGGTCTGACCATGGGTATGGTAACCTCATACGGACAGAACAACATCACGGTCAATGCGGTCGGCCCCGGTCTCTTCGAATCGGAGATGACGGAAGGCACATTATTCAAATCCTCCGAGTTCCTTGCTCAGTACAGCAGAGTCTGCCCGCTGAACCGCCCGGCAAAACGCGGTGAACTGAACGGAACGATCCTCTACTTCTCAAGCGACATGTCGAGCTACGTCACCGGCCAGTTCGTGGTCGTGGCGGGTGGAACCGAGCTCGTATAAATCCAAAAAATATTTTTCCTTTTTTTAATGCAGTCAGGAGTGATGGGTTTCGCGGTAAAGTTCCGAGACGGCGTTCAGCGTTTTGAATCCCTTATCCGTGATCAAGTAATCCCCCCGGTCATGACGCTGAAGGATCATCCCCGTGTCGGTGAGTTTTTTGATATGAAACAGAAGATTGCCGCCGCGTAATCCAGTTAGGCCGGAGAGATCGGAAAAGGTCCTGGTCTGTGCCGCAAGCAATTTTAAAATCTGGAAACGCAGTACGTTTGCGATCGGCTCCAGGAGTTCTCTGACCGCCGTTTCTTCCGGGATATCGGTAATGATGTCGTCAGTGCTGCTGTTTTCTGCATAAATGCCGAGAGACTGCATGAGATCGACCTGTTTTTCAAAAAGACGATAGACCTGCGAAAAACAGGTGTCGCACCGGTCAAACGGCCCCGCTTCCCGCATGTTTTTCAGCAGGTCCCGATATGACTGGATGATCTCTTCGGACACCTGACCGTCTTTGATATGCTTAGATGTGTTCTGCAGAAAATCCAGAAACACCCCGTAACATTTGTCCCGCATCCCGCAGTCTGAAACCATATTCGCCGAAAGTTCCGATTTTGCCGTTTTCACCTGATCGTTCGCGAAGAGCCCGGCATAATTCTGTTTGAGATCCGTAAGAGCGGTTTGCACATGCTGCTGATTTGCATGTTCGATAAAGCGTTTCAGATCCATACGCAAGCCGGTGACCTCCTTTTTCAGTTCACGGATCTCCGTCAGTGATGAACCCAGTGTTGTTCCCATAATGCTTCTTTTCCCGTTACACGTATTGAGAATACACAATCATTAATCCGCAGGGTCATAATTCTGTATCAGTGTGCTTTGTATATTTTAATGATGCTCTTGTATATAAATATAACATCCCAATAGGTATGTGGTGAAACAAGATGCCAACATGGAGTTATACAGGTAAAGACGTATCACAGACGAAAGCGGAAGAGTCCCTCAAAGCAATCAAGGAAGCATGCTTCGGGTGCGAGACCCACAGCGCAGACTGCCCGATCGCAAAAGCCGCGGTAGAGGTCGCCGGCATGCCCGGATTTGTCCCCCTCACCGTAAAAGAGAAGATCAATGCCCAGATCAGCGGGGCACTCGCGGGAGCATCGTTCCCGATCGACACCCCCGCAGCTCTCATCGCCGCGTTTCCGAACGGCGCAGACACGACCTGTCAGGTTGGCGATCTGAAGATGACCGCAGGCGAAGCAGGCACCCTTCTCACGGTAGCGGATTTCCCGTTCAAGAGCGCGAAATCAGTAGCCGATGTTATCGTCGAGCGGGCCGGACTTTAAGTGCAGGAATTCCTACGAAAGGATCCCGGCAGGGTGCGAAACCCGAACATTTTTTTCTTTTTTTTTCAGGTCATTCGATACGGTGATCCAAATAGGATCTCAGAAAGAATTCGCGAGCCTCATGCTTTGTAGAATTACTTTCCATTATGCAATTCCATTTCTGATTTCGGGGCGCAGGTTGGACGTGAAGTGGCCAACCTCAATTGATCAAATCTATGATTTGTGTGGGTGCGGGAGGGGACTGACGAGGGGAGCGAAAGCGACGTGAAACATGAGCAAACCGGAGGTTTGCGATCCGACGCGGAGCCCGACGCGGTGGAAATATCGTATGTTCATGACTCCCCGGGCAGAAACCATAATATCACGTGTAGAACCTCTAATCTGATAAAGAACAAACGGCATATTTCAAAAAATACGACGCTTCTTCGCCTACACCCCTCAGCCGAGAGAAACCTGCCAGCCGCAAAATACTACCCCTGAGCGGATCATTTACCGGCTGGAGAGAGAAGCAGCTGAAGTAAACGTAGACTCAATGTTTCAGCTCGGTTCGATCTCTATCTCCGATGAAGGCGGAAAAAGAAATCCGGCCCAGGCAAAAGAATGGTTCGAAAAAGCAGCTGCAGAGGGAAATACCGCGGCCATGCGGAATCTTGCCGGGATGTATGCCGCAGGCGACGTGGTGGAAAAAGACCCTGCAGTCGCAAATCAAAGATTTGTTCGCAAGGCAAAGCCCTGCTCGGCTAAGGGACTTAAAGGTCCCCGCCTCCGCTATGGCCGCCCCTGCAGGTCGTCCCGCCAGAGCAAAAGAGTGGCTGAAAAAAGTAGAAGAGATCGAGATCATGCTCAAAGCCATGGGCCTGGTCTGGGGCGTTGCGGAATAACCATTATATTTGAAAATCATTATATGCTAATATGTGAATATAATAATATGTGTCATCAATGTGTCTTTACGAAGCAAAAGACCCGGATACGACCCACCCCGAGTACATCCGGATAACCGAACTCATCGAGAAGCTCAAACTCAAAGGGATCCTGATTGAGCGGGCGAGATATGACACCAACCCAAACGTCGCCCGTCTCATATCCCAGAAAGGCGAAAAGATCCTGCCGGCCGTCGTCGTCAACGACTTCATCATGATCACCGGGAGGTATCCAACCGATGAAGAGGTCAGACAGATCCTCCACGTTTCCGACAGTCTCATCGAACGAAAAACGCATTGCGGCTGCTGCTGCATTCCCGGATACGAATGCGATGAGTGATCCTGAAACGATCTTCAAGTCACTGGGCGACGCGACCAGACTTAGGATCTTTGCACTCCTGCAGGATAACGAGTTATGCGTCTGCGAGATCGAAGCAGCGCTCTCCCTCTCCCAGCCGAACGCCTCCCGCAGCCTAACGATCCTGAAAAACGCCGGCATCATCCAGAGCAGAAAACAGGCACAATGGGCATACTACAAAATCAGCGATGATTTTTCCACCTTCTACCCAGACCTTTCCCGAGCTCTCGAAAACATCTGTGCCGGGCTGCCATCGACAAAAACCGACAAAGACGCTTTGATAAAATTCAGAGAAACACGACCCTGTGAAAAGATGTGAGTATCATGACCGAAGAAAAAAAGACCTCGATATTTGGAAAGCTGAAAAAAGCCATCACTGCGGAAAACTGCTCATGCTGCTGCAATGTGAAAATCGTGCCGGAAAAATCCTGCTGCGATGATAAAACCGGTGAAACCGACTGCTGCAAAGAAAACTGCTGCGGAAAATCTGAATGAATTTTACGGACACGCTCCTCGCGGCCGGTCAGTATTTCCTGGTCATAGCTCTGGAACTCACGGCGCTTTTCATCGTCGTCTGTCTGATCGTCGGGGCACTGAACGTCTATGTCCCAAAAGAGAAGATGCAGAAGGTCCTCTGGTACTCCGGTTCGGTCAGAGGAAGCGTGATCGGCGCCGCGTTTGGAGCGATCACGCCGTTTTGCTCCTGCTCGACGATCCCGGTAACGCTCGGATTTCTGAATTCCGGCGTGGCCTTTTCGAGCGCCATGTCCTTTCTGTTCGCCTCCCCTCTTTTGAACCCGGTGATAATCGCGATGATGCTCGTCATCTTCGGTCCCGAGATCACCGTCGTATATGCCATTCTCATGTTCACGGCGGCCGTCCTCATCAGTCTCACTCTTGAGCGGCTCGGGTTCAAAAAATATGTTAAACCCGTCGCAGTCGAAGGAATGACCGAAGAGACCGGCACGAAACTCCAGAGGATCTTACGGTTTGCCTGGACCACGTTCCGGCAGATGATCCCCTACCTCCTTCTTGGAGCCGCGATCATCGGGATCCCGCTCTACATCAGAGCGGAGACGATCCTCCCGATCAGCGCCGCTCTTTTGAGCAAAGGGATGGGGGTGGGAACCGTGGCCGCTCTTCTGATCGGCGGGGCAGGCATGAGTATCCCCGATATCACGATGCTTTCCGCGATATTCAAAAAACAGTTCGTTCTGGTATTTGTCGCAACGATCTTTATTGCGGCTTTGGTGACCGGATTAGTCGTGCAGGTGATCGTATGAAACGGATCGCCTTTCTCTGCATCAAAAACTCCTGCCGATCACAGATCGCAGAAGCGCTCTGCCGGCATCTCGCAGGCGACAGGTTCACCTGTTACTCGGCCGGGAGCGATCCGGGCAACAACGTTGATCCGACCGCCGTCCGCCTCATGCAGGAGATCTACGGGATCGATCTCTCGACGCATCGGCCTAAAAAGATCTCCGACCTTCCAAAGATCGACATCATCGTCACGATGGTATGCGGGATCGCCTGCCCCGTCATTTCCGGAACACAGCTGATCGAATGGCACATCGACGACCCGGTCGGAAAAGATGATGATGCGTATTGGATGACACTAATACAAATAGAAGAAAATATTAGAACATTACTAAAGGAATGAACCCATTAATGCCAGCCACAACCAGCGACCAAAATCCGGCATGCCTCATCTGCGGAGCTCCGCTGGAATATCTCGATAAAGAGGAAGAGATGACCTGCTCGGTCTGCGGAAAGATATTTTTGAGCAATGCAAAATGCACGAAAGGACACTTCGTATGCGACGAATGTCATGCCTCCCCCTCCTTTGCCGTGGTCAGATATGTCTGTCTGCACACTGCATCGACGGACCCCTTCGTCATCGCCGATGAGATCATGGATTCAGACACCTTACATATACACGGACCCGAACACCATATTATTGTCGGGGCAGCTCTCCTCGCCGCGTATAAAAATGCCGGGGGAAATTTGGATCTTCCAACTGCGCTCACCTCTATGGAGCACAGAGGTAAAATGCTTCCGGGCGGCTTTTGCGGACTTGCCGGAACCTGCGGGGCTGCCGTAAGTACGGGAATGTTTCTTTCGATCGCGCTGAAGACCAATCCTCTTTCAGGGAAGAACTGGGGGCTTGGAAATCTTCTGACAGGTGAATGTCTGATAAAGATCGGTTCGGTCGGCGGCCCCCGCTGCTGTAAACGCGACACGTATATCGCCATGCAGACCGCGGTGGAGTTTGTCGCAAAGCATCTCGGCATTAATATGGCCATGCCTGAGAAGATCGTCTGCGAGTATTCCGGACGAAATCAGGAATGCCTGCTGGAAGAATGCCCGTTTCATCCAATGAAAACGTAAGGAACTGAGAGAGATTGGTGCGGAAAACGAACGGCGGGCGTGCAGTTTGCCGAGATCACGGGGTCGTGAACACGATCCTGTAGATAAAGCGCTGACCAAACCAGGAAATACGCAATACTATTTTTCCCCGTCTCAACCTTTTTTTGCGATGTTCGTCTCTCGGGTCACCTCGGCTTAAAACAGGATGCATGAAATCAAAACACGGACCAAAAGTTAGTCAACCCGTAAATTCCATTATCTTAAAGCGATAATATATACGCAACGAGTTGAAAATGTCGGATTATCGAGTGACGCTGGAGGCAGGATGGACGGTTAAGGATGTTGAGTCCGTTCAGGATGCCATAGGAATAGCCGTGAGTGAAGCAGGAAAACGCCTGCACCCGTCAGCAAAGTTTGTTGACGTGGACGTGATGAATATGCCCTGTCCATACTGTGGAAAAGATATCAATACTGCTCTGGTGATCGCAAGAACCGGCCTGGTCGGCCTTCTTCTTTCCATGAAGGTCTTCAAAGCCGAAAACCCCGAACACGCAGTACACATTGCCAAATCGGTGATAGGCAGAGCAATGCGTGACGTGTCCCTGTCGACCTATTCCGTAGAACTGATCGAAGGTGATGACGTTGCCGAGTGAAACGATCTCGGTTTCAGGTCATCTCTGCGTAGATTACATCATCACCGTTGAAGAGTATCCGCCCATCGGCGAATCGAGGAGAGTCTCGGAACGCAGGATATACTTCGGCGGGGGTGCGGCAAACATCGCTGCCGGTATCGCCAGACTCGGTGGTCAGGCCGAGCTCATCTGTGCGGTCGGGTCCAACTTCCCGGGAAGCGAATATGAAAGATATCTGCAGGAACTCGGCGTGAAAACGACACTCTTCAGAAGTGAGAAGAACAGTTCGACCGCATTTATGGTGAACAATGCCACTGGAGACCAGGTGACCTACTTCGAGTGGGGAGCAGGAGAAGCCTTCGCCAGATCAGTTCCGCCGAAATGCGAGTTTGTCCATATGGCAACGGGCGACGCCGCCTTCAATATCAATCTCGTCAGGCAGGCAAAGTTTGCCTCCCTTGATCCGGGCCAGGACGTAAAATACTATACCGCCGACGACCTCACGACCCTTCTTGGGGAGATTGACATGCTCATCTGCAATAATTATGAGATAGATATCATAAAAAAGACCCTTTCCTGCAGCGAAAAAGATATTCTCGACTCGGTGCCGTTTACCATCATCACCCATGGAAAAGCAGGCAGCAGTCTCTACTTCGATGAAAAAACCGAGCAGATTCCTGCGGTGTCGGTCGAAGCAAAGGATCCGACCGGCGCAGGAGATGCATATCGGGCAGGGTTTTTCACCGCATGGAAAAAGGGATATGACCCGGTCACCTGTGCAAAGATCGGCGCAGTTACCTCGTCGTTTGTCGTGGAGATGATCGGGACGCAGACCAACCTTCCCGACTGGGAACGGATGGCAGGGCGCTACAAATCCGTATTTGGAAAACTGGAGCCGTAATGAGCTGGGCAGCGCTGACTTCGGGAGGAAAGGATTCGATCCTTGCGGTACAGAAAGCCTTCGACGCCGGTATGCAAGTCTCGTATCTTGTCACGGTCGTGCCGGAAAATACTGAGTCGTATATGTTCCACTCGGCAAATCTGGCGGCCGTCCCCGTTATGGCGGCCCGATGCGGAGCCGCGTATGTGGAAATATCATCTGTAGGCGCCAAAGAACAGGAGGTCGAAGACCTTGAAAAGGGTCTTTCAACCCTCGGCGTCGAGGGGATCATCGTCGGGGCGATCGAGTCCGAGTATCAGCGGTCGAGAGTCGCCGCGGTCTGTGACCGGCTTGGTCTGAAGCTTTTCGCTCCGCTCTGGAAAATGGATCCTCTAACTCTTATGCGCGAAGTGGCTTCCCTTCTTGACACCGTGATCGTCGTCTGCGCCGCAGACGGGCTCGGCGACAACGTTCTCGGGAAAAAGATCGATGAAAACCTGATCGAGGTCCTGCTTTCGGTTCACAAATCCAGACGTATCCATCTCGCCGGAGAGGGCGGGGAGTACGAATCACTCGTACTGAACGCACCCTGCTTTTCAGAACCGATACACTGTTCAGAGATGAAGTTCAGCTATGAAGGCCTTCACGGGGAAGTCATGATTGACAGGTTCTGGTAACATGAAACGTGAAGTAAAAACCGAGTCATTGACCAAATATCTCTTCGACGCCCCGAAATGGAGAGTATCGCTGGTCTTGATAATCCTGCTCGGCCTGGCTGCCGACGGGGTAGCGTTCCTTTTTACCGGCAAGATATGGTGGTTCGGATTTGCCTTCTCGACCCCAGGCGTCGCTGCGCTGATCCTCACCAAACCCTTCGTAAGCGCGACCGCTCGGCAGGAGTTTACCTGGAACCGGTCGGGCCTGCTGGCACTCGCGTCTGAGGTATTCATGCTTCTGTGGATGATCACCGCTCTTTTCCTTGGCATAGGATTTGCCTATGTCTTCGGCGTGGGATTCATTCTCGCGATCAGGCTCGTGGTTCTCGCCGCCGTCGCCGATTACCGGTTCGGGCGGATGTATGCCCCTGCCGCCATCCAGACCTTCGCGGGAGCGATCGTCGGCGTCTGGTACTTCGGGCCGGGATTCATCATTCCGGTCGTCGTTTCGATCGTGGTATTCTCAGTTGGAGTCATCGTATTTTTACTGCTGTTCGATCTGCCGATGAAACGGACGAGCGGGGTTGGAGCAATGCATTTCGTCAATGCGTTCCTTGCCCATCTGACGAACGGATCCAACGACATGGAAGAGTATTTCCATCACATCAGCGAGTATGTCTCGGTCCCTGAAACGACGTTCTTCTTCAAGCGTTCTGGAAAACCCGATGTCTGGTTCGTCATCCCGAACCTGCACCCGGGTCCGATGGCAGAGATCGGCGGGAGTAATTTCCCGAAGATCCTGCACGACGTATTTGCCGACGAAGCGGTCGTTATCGTTTCCCACGGATGCGCAAGTCATGACCTGAATCTCATCTCCAATCGGGAGACGAAGAGCATCACAAGAGCGATCCGGGAAAGTCTGGATTCGGTCGATTACACGGGGCTTGCAAGCCGCCCGGTCCGCACACGTTTCGGCACGGTCTCTATCCTTTCCCAGAGATTTGGTGATTCTCTTCTGATGATCACGACACGGTCTCCCGAGATGACGGAGGATATGGACTACTCTATCGGCAGGATCGTGATGGGAGAGAGTAAAGGGAGATACAAAAATATCGGGTTCGTCGACGCCCACAACTGTATGACGTCGGTCACCAACATCATCTACCCGTCAACCAAAACCGGAAACGAGTTCATCTCCGGAGCGGACGAGGCGATGAACGGCATGCTGGATGCCGAGATGCTTCCGTTATCCGTTGGAGCGGCACAGGTCATCCCGCCCTTCAGCCGTGGCGAAGGATTCGCCGACATGGGAATCCTCACGATGGTGACCGAGGTCGACGGCTTTAAAACGGCGTATGTCCTGTTTGATGCCAACAATGTGCAGATGGGTGTTCGAGAGATCCTGCAGTGCGCAGTACTGGGCCTCGGCCTGGACGAGGTCGAGATCATGACCACCGATTCGCATGTGGTGAACTCGATCTTAGGCAGAAACCCTATCGGCGATGCGGTTTCGCCGAGCGAGATCATCCCGTATGTCTCGGAAGCGGTGTTAAAAGCGGTCGAAGATCTCTCGCCGGCGTCGGGAGGTGCCGCCACCAATATGTGCGAGGAGGTCGAGGTGTTCGGCCCGTCGAGAATCGTTCAGCTGACTTCGACCGTGAACGCCATCGTGACAAACCTGCTCCCTCTTGCAACACTTATGCTGACCACGGCATTTCTGCTGATCATGGTCGTCTGCATAATCGTGCTGTAAACAAAAAAATTATTTTTCTGCCTGCTCTACATCAATCGCACAGGAACTTCTTCTGATCCGCGGCATCGACGCAAGTTTATTTTCATATTTATCGCAGGTGAATCCTGATTTCGGCATTGGATCGGGCAGAACGACACCAAGTTTGCAGGTGATACGGTAATTGTAAAAATCCCGCTCTTTGTCGTAGGTATATTCATGAGAATCCATATGCAGACAGGTTAAACAAGGAACAACCATATGATTAAAGGTATATTCACCCCCATACATTAACCTGCCGAAAATGTCACCCTTCGATCTTGCCGACATTCCCCATTCGCCGGGCTGCTACTTGTACAAAAACAGCGAAGGAACGATTATCTACGTCGGAAAAGCAAAAGATCTGCGAAAACGGGTCTCTTCATATTTTCAGAAAAATGATCACGATCCAAAAACGCAAAAACTAGTGTCGGTGATCAGGTCAGTCGAGTACATTATCACGGCGACCGATGAAGAGGCATATCTTCTGGAAAATACGCTCATCAAACATCACCAGCCGAAGTACAACATCGACCTCAAGGATGCAAAATCCTATGCATACATCGAACTGACGAAAGAGCCATATCCGCGTATCACCATCGCGAGAAATACCCGCGGGAACGGGCAGTTCTTCGGTCCGTTCGTCTCGGCAAAGGAGCGGGACTATGTGCTCTCGGTCGTGAAAAAAACCTTCAGAATCAGGTCCTGCAAAAATATGCCGAAGAACAGACCCTGCCTTCGATATCATATAGGCAACTGCACAGGGCCGTGCGGAGGGCATGTCTCCTTCGAGGAGTACGCAAAACAGTGCAGCTATGCCGCGGATGTCCTGAAAGGCAGCACAAAGGAGATCAAAACCAAACTCGAAGAGGAGATGGCGGAGTATTCGAAGGATATGGAGTTCGAAGCAGCGCTTCTCTGCCGGGATATAATCACGGCGGTCGAAAATCTTTCCTCCCGCCAGTATGTCGCGAGAAAAACCGATCATGACGAGGACGTGATTGCCTACCGCGTGGCTGACGGAACGGTGTATCTGATGGTCTTCCATGTCTACAAAGGGACGCTCGGCGGCAGGGAAGCGTTCATTTTCGATGCCTCCGACGGATTTTTCGAGGAGTTCGTTGCAAGATATTACACAGAAAATACTGCGCCGAAAGAGATCATCGTTGAAGAGGAGCTGGACGAAGCGCTCGCTGCGTATCTGGGAAATCTGGCGGGACATGTTGTAAAAATCACCGTCCCGAAACAGGGAGCCAAGAAGAAACTGCTCGAACTTGCGGGAAAGAATATCGAAACGGTCCACTTCGGCGACCAAATAAAGGTCATGGAACTCCAGGCTGCCCTTCATCTCAAGACACCGCCAAACGTCATCGAGTGTTTCGATATCTCCCACCTTTCAGGAACCGATACGGTCGCCTCCATGATCCAGTTCAGAGCCGGTAGGCCGGATAAGAGGAACTACCGGCGGTTCAAAATCAAAACGGTCGAGGGGATCGACGACTTCGCTTCGATGGCCGAAGTCGTCCGCCGCAGATACAGCCGCCTGATCGAAGAGGAAAAACCTCTTCCCGATCTGATCGTGATCGACGGAGGGAAAGGTCAGCTCTCCTCCGCCAAGCGGATCCTGGATGAACTCGATGCCGATATCCCCCTCATCTCCCTTGCGAAGGCGGAAGAAGAAGTATTCGTTTCAGGCGTGCCGTTCCCGCTGCCGTTCGGCAAAAAGACGAAGGCAAACATGTACCTCCAGGAGATACGGGACGATGCGCACAGATTTGCGGTTACGTACAACAGGCTGCTTCGGAAAAAGCGGCTGGTAAAATAATATTCAAGCTTTTTTTACCCAGGTCAGCAGGACACCGTCGTCGATTGGTTTGATATCTTTGAGCGTGAGACGGGGGAACTCGTCGGGATTCGTGAAGCCCTGTCCGTCGGCAAGCGTCGGAGCATCTTTTCCGCCGATGATCAGCGCTCCGATATATACGCGTATTTCATCGAAGAGACCGCTGCTCATAAACGACCATAACAGGGTAGCCCCCCCTTCGACCATCAGCTGTTTGACCCCGAGTTTTGCGAGCTCGTCCAACACGATCTTCAGATCGACAGAATCCGCACCTGCCTGGATCACGGTCGCTTTTTCTCTCAAGGCGTCGCATTTTTCCTTTGGGGCCTTTTCAGAAACGAAAACGACCACACGACCCAGTCCTTTTTTGAACATATCGCCGTCTGCAGGCATCCTGGCCATGCTGTCGATTACGACCCGCATCGGATGGGGATCCTTGCCGTTCGCTTTGCGCACGCCGGCATGCACCTCACTTTTGAGACGGAGAGACGGATTGTCGGAGAGGACGGTTCCTATACCCACCATTATCGCGTCCGAATCGGCACGAAAACGGTCTACCCGCAAAAAATCATCGTGACCGGATATTTTGGTCTGTTTCCTTTCCCGGGTGGCGAGTTTTCCGTCAGCACTCATGGCTGCGTTGATTATCACATACGGACGCATACAGTTACCTTACAGACACGCAGACGTAGACGGATCATTGAAAAGAGAATAGATCGTAACGTCTTAGACCTTTTTATAAACGTTTACACCAACACGGACGTCGGGGTGTTTGCGGTCAATGGGTTTGTTTCCCATGCTGGACCCAATGATAATGGTCTTGCCTGAGGATGAGGGGCCTACTTCCTGGGAAAGATCGACCGTAATTGTAAGAATATCTCCATCAACTGACGTTTTCACATTTTTCATATCTGATAATGTGCATGATGAATAGATAAATGTTGTGTGATTTTTATCGGAAATTTGGTTTTTTTGGACCGTGTGTACTGAGTGGGAAGGGGATGCGGACGATAAAACCCATAAAGATAATGATGCGAAAACACCAATGAGTATAACCATGCCGAACTTAACCGTCGCCGTTCTGGCTCCTAACGGATATGCCCGCGATCTCGGGAAAAAAGGAACCAGTACCGATATCACCTTCTACAATCTGAAAAAAGGTCACGATACCATAACATTCCTGGAGCCGACCAGATATCCGGACAGACTCGCTCCACTGTTCTATGTAGTTTCAATGGCCCACGCGGCGATCGTAGTCGTTTCGAAGATCACCCCTATGCTTGCCGAGTGGATCCTGATGCTAGACTGCGCCGGTGTGAAAAACGGTACGATCGTTCTCAAAAACTATATCCAGCCTAATCAGATCGCCCCATTGACCAAGGGAACGGTGCTTGAAGCCTATAAGATCATGGAAGAGGATTTCATCGGACTTTCAGCCGATCTTCTTGCACGTGCGGCAAAACAGCCCGATGTCGAGCCGAAGGAAGGAGCAGTCGGATCGGTCCCGATCGATCACCACTTCAATGTACGGGGAATTGGAACAGTCATCCTCGGATGCGTTGCGGACGGATGGATCAAAAAGCATGACAAGATGCGGGTCGAACCGCTCGGAAAAACCGCACAGATCAGATCGGTCCAGAAGCATGACGATGATTTTGCCTGGGCGTATGCGGGCGACCGTGTCGGCTGTGCCTTAAAAGACATTGATGCCGAGGAACTTGACAGAGGCTTCGTTCTCACGACCGACCCGAACGTTACCAACTCCACGGTAGTCACCGGCGATGCCCGTCTGGTGAAGTACTGGCCGTCCGAGATCAAAGAGCAGATGGTCATATCCGTTGGACACTGGATGCAGTTTTTATCTGCACGGATCACGAAGGTGGACAACGGATCGGAATGGCATGTTCCGAAACTGACTCTCGAGATGGAGACGCCGCTTGTCTACAAACCGGGCGATACAGCGGTGATCCATTATCTGGACGGGGGCAAACTCCGGATCGTCGGGACGATCAAACTGCCCTGATTATTTTTTTAATTGTTACAGATAGCGTCGAAAACTGTTTTGGGATGGACCTCGTTAGAGGATCGCTGCCTGGATTCTGTCCTCGAGTTTTCTCTTCAGATCGTTTTAATCCTGCCACAAAATGAGGTTGTCTTATTCTATATCGAAGTGAAGCCGGTTTACCCGCTTCCCGTCCTTTTCCTTTTCAAACCATACCTTGCTGCAGGTTTTAATAACTTCGCGCCCGAGTCCTTTGGCATATCCCGCTTAATAATAGACGCCAAGCGTATTATTGGTAAAGTCTGCAATCACAAAACGGCTGGTTTTGATCCCTACAATAACTTTATCCGCACTGTTTTCCTTGTTTTCTGGTGTATCGATGATCGAAACGGAAAGACCAAACTCGGCACAGGCGGCCCTGGCTCCCTTTTCATACACCGATCTGAGTTCATCTTAACCTTGTACCGCAACAAACACGGTAGTCGATCTGGTGTTGCCCGAAAGAAGAGATTCGGCGTACCTCATTCACTCAACGGTGATAAAATACCCGCATTCATACTCGCCGAAACGTGCCTGACGATCCCGGAGATAGCCGATATCGTTCAGGGTGGAAACCATGAGGTTGAATTCGGCAGCATCTTCTGCATAGCATACTGCCGGAGGGTATTTTGCCAGCTTGGAGATATGGTTCTTGAATCCCGATCTGAGATCGTAAATCGACAAAACAAATTTATCCAGTTTCTGCAGAGGAGTTTTTGGAATACGGGAATCGGATAGTATGATGGGGAGGGTCCCGGAGTTGATCCGTATCGAATGCGATCTGCTGCGGGTTTCAAACAGATATCCAGCTAGAATCACCTTGTGCTTCTGGGCCAGAGGTATATCCTCCTCTGCAAGTTCATAGGCAAAACAGAAATCGCATTTGTATGTGGGAACATTACTCCCGGCTCTTGAATGTATATAACAATGTTATCCACATATAGGGCATTTCCATTCTTCCATAATATTCTCCATTATATTACCAAACCATCAGTGTCAATAATATATCATCCGAAGATATGGAGAATTCATAGTAATATACCCGTTGAATTGACTCCGATAGTGAAACGGATGACGTATTATGAGCATTTTAGGTATATATCTATAGTAAAACAGAGTGTTCATGTGAAGTTTTGGTTTATTTCATCTGCTTTATTGATAAAATGCCGACTTAACGGCACATGAATAGTAGATCAAATACCCCAAAACTAAAGCATTTTTTCCTCAACCACGCATGTTGTATAAAGAACCTGTTGAACTTCTTGACTCAAACAAATTTTCAGACAGACCCTTTTACAGAGACAAAAAACGCGGTTAAAAAAAGCAGGGGAAGATCCCCGGAAGAATCCGTCTTTAATGTCTAAAGTGCCGGGTTCCGGTGAATACCATCGCGATACCCAGCTCATCGGCCTTTGCGAGCACTTCATTGTCACGAATCGAGCCGCCCGGATGGATAAGCGCCGTCGCTCCCGCAACGGCCGCCACTTCCAGCGTGTCTGAAAACGGCAGGAACGCATCGGACCCGATCACGGTTCCTTCCATCGTTCTGCCGAACTCCGCAGCCTTCTGGATAGCCAGTTTTGCCGAGTCCACACGATTCATCTGACCCACACCGATGCCGACCGTCTCCGTCTTGTTCGCGTAGATGATGGCATTACTCTTCGCATACTCAACAACCTTCCAGGCGAGTTTGAGTGCCTTGACCTCGTCCGCGGTTGGAGCACGCTTGGAAACGACCTTCCAGTCCTCGGTGTATGCCGGGGTCCTCTGGACGAGAATACCCCCGTCGATCGTGCGGATCTCATCGGCAGGCTCTGCAGGCGGGAGAATTAAGAGACGCATATTCTCCTTCTTCTTCATCATCTCGCGTGCCTCGTCGCTGAACGACGGAGCGATCAGGACCTCAACAAAGGTCGAGCAGATCTCCTTCGCGATATCGGTATCGACAGGCGTGCTCATCGCAACGACCGAACCGTAAGCCGAGACCGGGTCGACATCCCGTGCCTTGATATACGATTCAAGCTGGTTTTTCCCAAGAGCAACACCGCACGGATTATTGTGCTTTACGATCACCGTCGCAAATCCGGGAAGTTCTCTGCAGAGACTGACCGCTGCGTGGACATCGAGATAGTTGTTGTAGGACATCTCTTTGCCCTGTAGAGCGACCTGACCGGCGATGCCGGAGGTACCGTAGACGACGGCCTTCTGATGCGGGTTTTCTCCGTATCTGAGTTTTCTGCCGTTGCTAAACTGCATGGTATAGACATCAGGGAACTCCTTGTCGATCCCGTTGAGATAATTGGAGATCGCAGCGTCGTATGCCGCCGTGCGGGTGAATGCCTTCGTTGCAAGACGGAGTTTCTGCTCCGGTGTAAATCCGCCGGTTTTGATCGCTTCGATCGCCATCGGATAATCAGACGGATCAGTCAAAACGGCAACATCCTTGTAGTTCTTGGATGCCGCCCGGATCATCGCAGGTCCGCCGATGTCGACGAACTCGATGAGTTCTTCGAGCGGGAGGTTTTTCTTGGACATCTCCTCGAACGGATACAGATTGACACAGAGGATGTCGATTCGTTCGATGCCGTGTTGTGCCATGATCCCGTCATCGATGCCTCTGCGGCCAAGGAGACCTCCGTAAACCTTCGGGTGGAGGGTCTTTACACGCCCGTTCATCATCTCGGGAAAACAGGTGTAGTCTGACACGTCTTTTGTAGGAATGCCCGCCTCACGCAGCGTCTTCGCCGTTCCGCCGGAACTTAGGATTCCAATGTTTTTTGCAACCAGGGCACGGGCGAGATCAAGGATCCCGGTCTTGTCCCAGACTGACAGAAGTGCAAGAGTCATTATCTATTACTATGGACGCGAAGGTTATTAAGGGTAGCACTTCCCCCTAAGAATGTGTGATAAACCCGGCTAAAAATCAGTGTGGGGACCGGGGTTGATCCGAAGTATTCGGCCCTTGCGAAGAGCCCCGATCCGGGGGTGTTTATGTTATATTGTTTGGGTAAAATTTTCATTTCGTGAGGGGTGAAGATCCATCCTCACTTGCTCGCAAATCAAATACTTGCTACCCGTTTCGGATTTGGTGACGGTGAAACCGTCACCAAATCCTCACTCATTTAAAGATCCCGCATTTTTTGCGGCCTTCCTTCTCATCATCCTTGGACGATTGAGAAGAACCGGCATTTCCTTCGGCCTTGAGCAGCTTTTCATACAGCTCTCTTTCAGCCGCAGATATCTTCTTTGGTGTGGTGATCACGATTCGAACCAGCAGATTTCCGTAGTTGCCGCGTCTTCGAACACCTTCTCCGGCGATCCGGAGACGGATCCCGTAGGCGATTCCTGGCGGGATTTTGAGCATGACCTTCTTTCTGTCGATCGTCTCGATCTCAACCTCGCAGCCGAGGGTCGCCTGTGCCGGCGAGATCTCGTACTGCGTGATCAGATTGTCATCCTCGCGGTCGAACTTCGGATTCGATACGACATAGACTTCGATATACAGATCGCCGTTACTCGCTCCGTAATCTCCTGCCTCGCCGTAGCCTTCCATGCGAAGACGCATCCCTGAATAGATTCCCGCAGGAACGTTCACCGTCACCTTACGGCGAACTTTGGTCCTTCCAGTCCCGTTACATTTCTTACACGGAGACTCGGGGATCTTCCCTCTTCCGCCGCAGTTAGGACAGGCGGACTGGGTGACCATCTGGCCGAAGATGGAATTTTTCACCTGCTTGATCTGACCGGTGCCGCCGCATTTGCTGCATGTGGTGGTTTTCTTCGTTGCACTGCCCGTACCGTCACATTCCGGACAGCTCTCCGTATGCATGACCTCGATCTCTTTTTGCGTCCCGAACACTGCCTCTTCGAGCGTGATCTGGATCCGCATCAACAGATCGTCGCCTTCACGCGGTCCGCTCTGTTGCGGCCTCCCCCGCCGAAGAAATCGAAGATATCTCCGAATCCTGAGAAGTCCGCATTGAATCCTGCACCTCCTGCACCGGAATAATTCCCTTTCGATGCATTCGTGAAATTATCATGTCCGAGCTGATCATACTGCCGGCGTTTCGTCTCGTCAGAAAGAACATCGTACGCCTCGTTGATCAACTTGAACTTCTCCTCAGCCCCGGGATCCTTGCAGACATCCGGGTGATACTTCTTGGCGAGGTTTCGGTAAGCTTTTTTAATGTCTGTCTCCGTAGCATTACGGGGCAAACCTAAGACATCATAGTACGATTCCGAACCCATTTTCTACATTCCCAAAAAAAAGGAGGTTTAGTCCTTTTTGACTTCGTAGTCTGCATCTACGACATTGTCGTCGGTTTTGCAGGAGTCACAGTTGCCTTCGCATCCGGAGCCTGCCGCATTGCCTGCTGCCTGCTGCTCTTCCTGGATCTTCTGGTACATCTTGGAGGTCGCGGCAAAGACGACTTCCTGAAGAGCGTCCATCTTCTCTTTGATCTCTTCAGAGGAAGCATCCTCTTTTGCAAGGACTTCTTTGAGAGCAGCTGCGCCGGAGGAGATCTTTTCCTTGTCTTCAGCGTCGATCTTATCGGCGGTCTCTTTGTCGTTCACGAGTTTTTCCGCAGCATAGACGGCGTTGTCGGCGTTGTTGCGGAGTTCAATCTCTTCGCGGCGCTTCTTGTCCTCTTCTTCGAACTGTTTTGCGTCCTTGACCATCTTTTCGATCTCGTCGTCCTTGAGGTCTTTTCTGCCGGTGATGGTCATCGACTGCTCGTGACCGGTTCCGAGATCCTTTGCGGAGACGTGAACGATACCGTTTGCATCGATATCGAAGGTGACCTCGATCTGGGGCATGCCGCGGGGTGCCGACGGAATGCCGGTGAGCTGGAATCTACCGAGACTGAAGTTATCGCGGGCGAACTGACGTTCTCCCTGCACGACATGGATCTCTACAGAGGTCTGGTTGTCTGCCGCAGTCGAAAAGATCTGACTCTTTCTGGTCGGGATGGTGGTGTTTCTCTCGATGAGTTTGGTGGCGATACCGCCGAGGGTCTCGATACCAAGCGTCAGCGGGGTGACATCAAGCAGGACAACGTCCTTTGCTTCGCCGGTGAGAACTGCTCCCTGAACGGCTGCACCGAGTGCGACACACTCGTCGGGGTTAATAGTTTTGTCGGGCTCTTTGCCGAGTAGGCTTCTGACAGTCTTGATGACGACCGGTACACGGGTCGATCCACCGACAAGGAGGACATGGTTGATGTCGGAGGTGTTGAGGCCTGCATCCTTTAATGCCTGCTTAACGGGCTCGACGGTCTTCTGCACAAGGTCGCTGATGAGCTGCTCGAACTTTGCACGGGTCAAGTCAACGTCCAGGTGTTTGGGTCCGTCAGCGGTAGCGGTAATGTACGGGAGGTTGATGTTTGCCTTCTGGAGGGAGGAAAGTTCGATCTTTGCCTTTTCTGCGGCATCCTTAAGTCTCTGGTGGGCGACCGGATCCTTTCTCAGGTCGACGCCTTCCTTCTTCTTGAACTCGTCAGCGAGGAAGTCAACGACGCGGGCGTCGAAGTCGTCGCCGCCGAGACGGTTGTTACCTGCGGTCGATTTGACTTCGAAGAGGCCTTCATCAAGGGTAAGGATGGAGACATCGAATGTTCCTCCGCCGAGATCGTAGACAAGCACGGTGACTTCGTCTTCTTTGTCGAGCCCGTATGCAAGGGCAGAGGCCGTCGGCTCGTTGATGATACGAAGGACCTCAAGTCCGGCGATCTTGCCTGCATCCTTGGTTGCCTGACGCTGGGCGTCGTTGAAGTAGGCAGGGACCGTGATGACGGCTTTGTCGACTTTTTCTCCAAGGTATGCCTCTGCATCCATCTTGAGTTTCTGCAGGATCATTGCAGAGATCTCCTGAGGAGAGTATTTCTTACCGTCGATCTCGGTCGGGTGGTCGGTACCCATGTACCGTTTGATCGAGCTTACGGTTCTCGTGGGGTTGATGATCGCCTGACGTTTTGCAACGTTTCCAACAAGTCTTTCGCCTTCTTTGGAAAATCCTACGACGGACGGGGTTGTTCTGAATCCTTCTGCGTTTGCGATAACAATCGGACTGCCGCCTTCCATAATAGCAAGGCAGGAGTTGGTAGTTCCAAGATCAATTCCAATTACTTTGTTTGATGCCATTTTTAGTACCTGTATTATTCTTCTTTTTTCTTTGCTACGGCCACTTTTGCGTGACGAAGTACTTTGTCGCGGATCGTGTAACCGGGAACGGCGATGTCGAGGATCGCACCCTCGGGAGCGTCTGCGGTGATGCAGGCTACGGCTTCATGGAGGGCGGGGTCGAATGCGGCTCCCGTGATGTTCATTGGTTCAATACCGTTTCTCGAGAGAATGGAGAGAAACAGTTTGTGGATCTGCTCTAGCCCGTCATGAAGATTTTCGTCGTCGCTTTTGAGAGCACGTTCAAAGTTGTCGAGGATGTCGATGATGTCAAGCGCAAACTTTTCGTTTGCATACCTGACGGCAATTTCCTGATCGCGTTTGGCACGCTTTTTGTAGTTTTCGAATTCGGCTGCGAGACGAAGATGTTTGTCATTGAGGTCATCGTATTTTTTTGTGAGTTCATCAACAACAGTGGTTTCAGGAACGGAATTTTCATCCGGGTTAGTGGTTTCTGCCTTTGAAGGATCAGTGTTTTTGACCTCCGCAGGCTCGGTGTGTTTGTCCATGGGTTTTCCTGTTTTCGCTTGTTGCACATATTAATTGTATTGCAGTTCTATATATTTGTTTTTATTGAGTTACAGTATATCAGCAGATGTACCCATTCCAAGAGATGATAAGAAAGATTTGTAAGAAAAAGCGCGTTGGGATGAAAAAATGAAGCGGAAACGGCATTTCCAGTTTTCTTCATGATGATGAAGCGGAGCAGATGGGCAGTTTTGCAGATCTCACATTCTTTTAGCATTCCATAAATCCGCAAAGCATAACACAAAGGTCGTTTGGAAATGCCGTTGAAAAAAAGAAGATTCTGTTCTTACTCGAACAGATTTGCAAGATACTTGGATCCCCAGCAGTACAATAACGGTATGATGAAGATCAGGAGGATCCAGCCGAGGATCGGGATCATTAAACAGAGAAGGATGATCGCACCGAAGATGAGCCAGAAGAGGATGAGCTAGACGATGTACTTGAGCCAGCCGGCTTTGCTAATCATGCCAAATATTTCGCCAAGCCTGAATGCAGCGGAAAATCCATTCAGCGTAAAGTTGACGACGGCCGGTTTTGCAAACAGAGCGAAGAAGAATGCCACGATGATACAGAGAATGATCAGGCCGAACATAAGAGCAAAACCCGCACCTGTCGTAACCATGGGTACGACCGGAGACATCGACGACATCGTTGACATTGGTGTCACGGTGGTAACTGAACTGATCGTGAACATGCCGACCGAAACGAAGACGATTAAAATAATCGGAATGATCATGTAGATGAAATCAATGATCAGTGCAAGAAGTCCGTCGAAAAAAGACTTCCCCATATTATCGAGATCCGGATCGCCACCCCGCATTACTTTGATGTACGCTCCGTAGACGATCCAGTTGACGATCGGGACGATGTTCAGGATCGAGAGGATCAGCCATGTCCCGATATTGCCTCCGAGTTTTTCCTTTGCAAACTCGAAGGACTGAGTTAAATTATCTCCAATTCCTATTGACATAATAATTCCCTCTCATGAATGAGATAGATACATGAAGGATGCAGGGATATAAAACAATTTGCCTCAGAAGCGAAGTATACCACCCAATAGACAAAAAAAAATGATTGGTGGTATCTTACTCGAACAGGTTAGCCCAGAACTTGCTGCCCCAAACGATAAGGAATGGCAGAAGTATGATCATGATGATCCAGCCGATGAATGGGATGGCGAAGAGAAGACCGATGATACCAAAGATGATACCAAAGATGATACCAAGGACGATGATGGATAAGATGTACTTAAGCCAGCCGGCCTTGCCGATCATGCCAAATATCTCACCAAAGTGGAATGCTGCACCGAATCCGTTGCGGGCAAAGTTGACGATCGCAGGGATCATGAAGAGAGCAAACAGAAGGTAGAGAATGATTGCAAGGGCGAGAATACCTGCTCCGACACCAAACAATGCTGCGGGAGATCCAGATGTAGCGGCAGCAAAGAGGCTTCCTCCGCCGATGATCCCTACGATGACGGTCGGGATAAGCATGTAGAGGAATGTGATGATGAATATAAGAAGACCGTCAACAAACGATTTGCCGATGTTTTCAACTTTCTGGTCCTCACCGCGGTAGACCTTCAGATAGGTACCCATTGCGATGAAGTTGACGATCGGGATAATGGTCAGGATCATCAGAATGATCCAGTTACCAATACTCCCAACGAGTTTATCTTTTGCATAACCAAAAGATCCGGTTAAATTTTCTCCAATTCCAATTGACATAATAATACCATCTCCTTTTTTTGAGATAGTTTATAGAAGAACTTTCTAGTATATAAATCCATTCTTAATGTGTCTAAAATGTTAATTAGAGTCTGTCCAATCGATACGTCAATCCATTGGACAGATTTTTTTTGATCGAGATAACTTCACCTAGGAATATCATGATTCAACCGTTTCACTATTGACATGGGATTGGGGGGGAATCTGCCAAATCAGACTTCTTTAGACTTCTTATCGACAATTTGCAAAATTCATATTCTGAAATCTATTCTGTAAATGGGCTAACATCAATAATTGGAACGTTATAAAATTCATTATTGCAGAGAGCGCTCTGTTGTTTTTCTTGCAATGCACCACATCAAATTTGACGGTTTTTTTGAGGTGTGAATGCTTGCGTTCACACGTTCCCCGCCTTTTCATAGCATCTTTTACCTCCCTTCCATGAAGAATAGTCTGATTTCTGAGATATGCTCCTACCACCTCCCGTTTACCATTCTTGCAGAGAAATACCAGTTTTTCTGTAAGAGACATTTGGGCATTTCCTCCTTTTCTCCAGAACGTATTGATCTGTTTTATTATGGTCTTCTCTGAACCTAATTGGGACAACTGCGCGTCAGATCTCAGTTGAATAAGGGGTTTTGCATGAAGTTTCTCAAATATTAACGTGTGTAGCTCTAGGGAGTCATATCCCGCATCCATCAATACACGATCACAGGATACGCCGAGAAGTTCGGCAATCTGAATCAAAAAATGCGCATAGGGTTTGTCATTATCCGTTCCTTCTGAATGAATCATAAACAAGGGATAAGCCCCCAGATTCAAAATATGTGCTTTATCCATTTTAACCTGATAATGAGGGTTAAACATACTATTGGGACAATAACGGCTTGCAACTAAAGGAGTGGAATCGATAATTACCTTGGTTTCAGATTTGAGGAAATGGACAATCTTTTTGCTTATCAAAAACATAAGAACTTTCATACCCTCCTCACCTAACCGATATTTCACAAAGTAATGCAACGTACTCGGCGAAGGTAACCAGAGTGGTGATTTTGCCGGAAGAAGGTGGCTGAGATCTTCTTGCGTTATTTTACGCCGAATATGACGATAGGCTATTCTGCGATAAGTCATGACAACAGTCAGTTTTATCAGAAAATCAATGGGATAATGAAAATAATAGCGAAGATGAGGTGAATAATAAGTTTGTTCGATTTTTCGTACAATGTCACTAATGTTGAGCAGGGACATGAGCCAGCAAATGGACATGTCCGGAGGGATGACTCCATTGTTGAAAATACGATCGTATTCGTCTTGAAATTCAGACATACCACTCGGCGCAGGGATACATAAAGGTATTGTTCCCCTCCAAAAAAGTCGACAAGAGTAAATGGGGGATGAGTTTATATCACAGAATCCACGATTGGACAGACTCAATATGTTAGTTTTAAAAAAATGATGCACTTTAAATATTATCGTTTTTAAAATAAGTATTACAATCGAAGCGTAAAAGCATAAACATTCCCGCTTCACAGATATTAGTTAGGAGAAACATGAACGACGCGAACATTGAATGGCAGGAAATCACCAATAATCAGCGAAACACAGCGAAGTACAAAACCAGTGCCGAATTTTTTTCGAGCCAGATAATCGTTGACAAAATGGTGCAGAATCTCAAAAACGGCGCAATGGCCAGAGTAAACGACCAGCTTGCGGCTCTCGAAATTCCTCCCGGGGCGTCGGTTCTGGATATCGGGGCGGGACCGGGTACGCTTGCCGTGCCCTTAGCCAAAGAAGGATGTCAGGTAACTGTGGTCGAACCATCACAACCGATGAAGCAGGCGATGGACGAATACCGAAGATATTTAGACGTGGAAGCGGATATCGGCGTGATCCCGGCGGTTTGGGAAGATGTGGATCCGGAAAATCTCGGCACGTATGATTATGTAATCTCATCGTTTGCGCTGAGCGTGCCGAATCTGAAAGAAGCACTGGCAAAGATGCATCAGGCGGCAGGAAAGGAGGTACATATATTCTGGTTCATGAATGACACTGCCTGGGATGTGACCTACACAAGACTCTGGGAAAGTCTGCACGGGGAGAAGTACTGGCCAAAACTGAAGTCGGACGTGGTCTGGAACTGTCTGTATCATATGGGAATCTATGCAGATATCGCCGTCTACCCTATGAGAGACGACCGAGGATATCCTGATCTGAAATCCGCGGCCGATGACTACGCGGACAGGATGGATGCACACGAAGAATGGCAGAAAGAAATCATCAGCGGATATCTGGATTCAGTGCTCGTGCAGGGAGCAAACGGCAGTCTCGTCTTCCCTGAAGAGGGGAAGTATGCGCACATCTCATGGAAAATCTGAAAACCATTTCTTTTTCACAAAAAAAAACAACGTAATGAGTTCCCTGTAAAATTGAGGGGGGATGATGGAGTCAGGTGCGGGAGAAATCGATAATTCTTCCCTTCACTCTTCGTCCAAAACTGCTTACTCGGCTTTCTTCACACCTTCAGACATTCTCGGACTGCAGAGTTTAGCCGCGATTGTTTTGAACATATCAGTCTCCACACCCTTCACATTGATACCCTTCCTTTGAATCGTTAGAGGATGTTCACCCGGACAGGCATACACGCAGGCACCGCAGAGATTACAGAGATCCTGATTCACGGCAACATTGGGCGTTTTGGAGCTCTTGCCCTTCCCCTTTTTCTTTCCCTTCTCCGTCTTTGGAACAGGAACATAGAATACACGGCATGGACAGACATCCACACAAGCAGTACAGCCTTCCTGACACTTTACTGTATCCACGATGATTTCTCCTTCGAAGAACTTGGTAACGACAACGGCATAGGAGGGACAAATCTCATCACACCAGCGGCATGCCACGCATTTATCTTTGTTGATTGTAACTTTTCCCGGTAGGACCGGATCATTTGTCAGCTTACGGGTTACTTCAAGGATCGCCTTCTCCGGACATGCGGCAACGCAGACACCGCAGGCATCACACAGGGATTTCTCCCACTTGATCTCTCCCGACTGACTATCGCATTTGATCCCGCTTTTTTCCGCAGGACAGCCTGTTGGACCAGAAGACATCTTCTCCGGATCGAACACGCGGTGTTTGATCGTAAGAGCTGGGCAAAGTGAAGCACAGACGCCGCAGACTGTACACTTGTGCAGGCAGATGACCATCGTAATATTCGCCGTCAGAGCAGACTGACGTTTTGCCCCGGCAGGATCCTGACCTTCAAAGACCGGGACATTGCGAACGATCGCATTTTCCGGGCACGCTTCGCTGCAGAAAGTACACCGGGTGCATTTTTTCTCATCGATCTGGGCGGTATAATCATACTCGGGAAAACCTTCGTTATCAATGATCGGGAGGGTCTCTTCCCCGTTAACGGTGACCTTCAGAGCTTTAAGCGGGCAGAGGATCGAACAGATGCCGCAGTCTGAACAGGCCGTCGGATCGACGGAAATCGCACCCTCTCCTTTCAGAACACCGGCATGCTGTAAAATGATTACCTCTTTCGGGCAGGATTCAACACATATACCACATCCGGCACATCTTGAGGTGTCAAGAATGAGTTGTGTTACCGACTTGAGAAGACGCTGCTACATGATCATCATCGTGTCGTTCTCTTTTCATCTCGAGAATTTAGGATACAGGGTATTTATCGTCATGTGTATCCCTCCCTGTTTTTACAGGATCCAAAATTCATTACATCGGAACGCGGAGTGTCAAAAGTCATTATCTTTGCCTATCGGTATCATTATTCGCTCGCAATAATATAAATAAATTAATTTGTTATTCTATAAAATTTAAATTGATAATATTTACAAACTTGCAGTAAATTTTCACCATAACAATGCTGATCTACAAAATGCCGGTTCGACTGCTTATTATGGATCACGCCGCAAGGATCCGATCATACAGGATCTTTCTTTTTTTCATACGGTTACATTATATGTGCAAACTATAGTTATGCAAAAAAAAGTCAGATTGAAAATATGCACTATATTATTATATCAAAAAGAAATCAAAGATTGGTGGGTCGGAAGGGATGTTGTAAATCCCTCCCGTTTATCTCTGTAAGGTTTTAATCCAAATTATAGGAGAATGGAGAGTTACTCTTTGAATACGTTCTCGAAGATCATGTCCGAGCCGGTCGTATTCAGACGGGCACGCTCGTCGGGTTCTTCTGCAAAGGCAAGGACAGGGAGTTCCATATCCAGACCCGGTTTGTGACCGAACATCTTCTGAAGTTTGACCTGCTGGACGTGCATAAAAAGCGAGTTTGGAATGTTCATTGGACAGACATCGGTACACTGACCGCAGTTCACGCGGGAATCTGCGATATGGGCGAATCTGATCAGTTGGAACATAAAGTCCGGCGGGAGTCTGCCTGACGGGACTAAGTGGTTCTTCTTGGTTGAACATTCAACACAGTAACAGATCGGGCAGCTTTCAATACAGCCGTAACATTTTATAAAGCGGCTGGTTTCAGACATGATATAGGTCAGCCGACCGCCGGTACCTTCACCGATCGCGGCAAACTGCTTCTCCTGATTCTTCTTGCCCATCTTGATCATAACGTTCTCGATCTTCCCGCGGATCTCGAGACCTTTCGCTTCGGGTGCGCAGGTTTCAAGAACGCCTGCCTTGACAGCACCGTCAAAGACCATGGCGCCTTTATCGGAGCAGATCTCAAAAAAGGTTGCTTTGCCGGCTTTGTCGCCGATAAATCCCCAGTTTCCGCAGACGATATCGCACTGACGGGGGATCTTGGTTTCACAGCGCTGACAATTCGTTCTGCGGCCGAGACCTTGTTCCTCAAGTTCGTCGATCGAGATGCCTTTGTGCTGACCATCTTTGGTCATGACAATGAACTGTCCCTTGTCGATCTCCTCTTTCACTACATCATTCGGGTTGATGCCGTACTTCGATGCAATCATGTTGCGGGCAACAATCGGGGAGACGGATCCGCCGCAGTTCAGACCGATCATGATGATGTTGTCGAGATTGATCAGGTTACGCTTTGCAAGTTCGTACATTGCTTTTGCGTCGCAGCTTTTGCAGGTAACGGCGAGCTTCATGTCTTTTGCACCGTTCAGGTACTTCTTGATGAGTTTCGGCAGAAGCAGCGTTCCGCAGTGAAGGGAGCCGGCAGTTTTTACAAGATCTGCAGAGTCGGTAATGACAACAGGCTCTGCATCGAAGATATCAAGACCTTTCTGGACGGTCAATACGGCGTCAACGATCTTGCTGTCAAGCAGGTATTTGAATATGGATGTTACGGCGCCTCCGCATTCTCCCTTAATATCGGAAACTGCGGTCCATGCGTAGAAAATATCGCCTTTGGCAGACATTTACTGGCCCACCTCGATCTTGGTAATTTTTATTGCACATGCCTTATACTCCGGAATCTTACAGACCGGGTCAAGTGCATTGTGGGTAAGCAGGTTCGCTGCGCATTCAGCGAAGTTGAACGGTATGAAGGTCGTCCCTTTCATGATCTGCGGGCTGACACGGGCAGTTACAGAGATAGTATCACGGCGGGTCGTTGCATGAACCATCTCACCGTCATTGATATTGAGTGCTTTTGCATCCTCATCATTGATCTCGATCCAGCCGGTCGGAACTTCCTTGTCGAGAGTCGGACTGCGGCGGGTCATCGTTCCGGTGTGCCAGTGGAACAGGCAGCGTCCGGTCGTGAACACAAACAGATACTCGTCATCCGGAACTTCAGCAGGTGCTTTCCATTCTGCCGGGAAGAAGACACCAAGTCCGTCCGGAGTAAGGAACTTCTCTTTGTGGAGGATCGGGGTTCCGGGGTCTTCCAGGGTCTTGCATGGCCAGTGGAGACCTTCGGGCGTGTTGAGACGCTCGTAGTTCATTCGATGATACTGCGGAGTAAGGGTAGCCATTTCATCGAAGATCTCGGATGCAGACTGCCATGCAAACTGCTTTTCATAGCCCATCTTTGCTGCGACCATGGAGATGATCTTCCAGTCGTCGAGTGCTTCTTAGGGAGCGTCCTGAGCTTTTCTCCAGCGGATCACACGGCGTTCGGTGCTGGTCTGCGTTCCGTCACGTTCTGCATAACAGACAGCCGGAATGATGACATCGGCGTAGTCACAGGTTTCGTTGTAGAAGATATCCTGAACAACGAGGAACTCAATGTTTTCGAATGCTTCCTTCACATGGTTTAAGTCCGGGTCGGACATAAGCGGGTTTTCACCCATGATGTACATGCATTTGAGTTCTCCGGGGTTGTCCACGAGAACGTTCATCATGGTGGTGACTTCGTATCCGTTCTGGGTCGGAGCGATGTCTTCGGGGAAGCCCCATGCATCGGCGAACTTTTTGTGCATTTCAGGATCGGTGACTTTCTGATAGCCGCTGAAGTTGACCGGAAGTGCGCCCATATCGCAGGCCCCCTGAACATTGTTCAGGCCGCGAAGCGGGTTGACGCCGTTACCTGGTTTACCGAGGTTTCCGGTAAGCATCTGAAGATTTGCAATCGCGTGCACGTTGTCGACACCAACTGTGTGCTGGGTGATACCCATGGAGTAGATCAACGCACATCCGCCGGAGTTGGCGATCCAGTCAGCTGCGGTGTGGATATCTTCGGGCGTGAGACCAGTGACCTTGGCAACGTTTTCAAGGTTGTACTTCTCCTGCATGACAAAGGCTTTGAGTTCTTCGTAGCCTTTGTTACGTTTTGCGATGAACTCTTTGTCTTCCCATCCGTTTTTGATTATATCATGCATCAGACCGTTAAGGAGAGTGACATCAGATCCGGAGTGGAACTGTAAAAAGAGATCTGCCTGACTGGCGGTGATGGTACGTCTCGGGTCAGCGTAGATGTAGTGTGCACCTTTTGCTTTTGCCATGTATTCGCGGCGTCCGATCAGCGGGTGCTGCTCAAAGGTGTTGGAACCAATGATGAAAACACATTTGGAATCGGCAATGTCAGAAATACTGTTGGTCATTGCACCGGATCCAAACGAACCCGCAAGACCGGCGACGGTCGAAGAGTGACACAGACGGGCGCAGTGATCAAGGTGGTTGGTCTTCAAAACACCACGGGCAAATTTCATCATGGTGTAGTTATCTTCGTTGGATACATGGGCAGACGAAAGAGCACACAGCTCGGATGATTTATATTTCTTCAGATTTTCTGCGATGAAGGTCGTTGCCTCATCCCAGGAAACAGGCACAAGTTTGCCGTCCTTGCGAATCTGGGGAGTTGTCAGTCTGTCGGGAGAGTTAATGAACTCGTTGGCATACATGCCTTTCGGACAGAGTTTTCCTTCGTTGACAGGTGAACGGGTGTACGGGGAAATACCCACGACTTTTCCGTCACTTACAACGAGGTTGAAGGAGCAGCCGGTACCACAATACGGACAAGTGCTCTGAATATACTTCAAATCAGCCATGCTTGGTAAACCTCGTATAGGTAAATTTCTTAAAACCAG
The DNA here is from genome assembly GCA_965229365.1 of Methanocorpusculum sp. Classification (GTDB taxonomy): domain Archaea; phylum Halobacteriota; class Methanomicrobia; order Methanomicrobiales; family Methanocorpusculaceae; genus Methanocorpusculum. Next base: position 1,816,030 of record OZ245878.1, read on the forward strand.
GGTATATTAATTAGCGGTATTGTAAAATATTTATCATTTGTATAAAATAATGTTAGTTTACAAAGTATCATAAATCGCTGGAAAATAGCATTTTTAATTTACAAAATGGATATTATTATATTTTTATATTAACATTGGATTAATCCATTATAGAGCCCTTTTTTTCAATACGCGCAAGTATTTTAGGTATTTCAGTTATTTGAGAGAAAACATATTCGGGCTTTTTATGACATTTCGGCCGTTCTTTGAGGCCCGTTCCGATTTTTTGATTAATATCAGTGTAGCTCGGCGTGCGCAGGTTTTTTCCATCTTTCTTGAGTTTTTTCTGAAAAATGGGGGAATCAAAGATATTTTATACTCATCAGTTGCAAAGGTAAGATAATGCCCGGACCGTTGTTAACAGATCGCCAAAAGATGGTGATCCAATTCCGAAAGGAGGGGATGACTCAACAGGAAATCGATGATGAACTCAAGACCACCCGCTCGAATATTAGTCTTATAGAGAAACCGGCAAACTATAATATCAGACTCGCAAAAGAAGCTCTGGACTACATTTATTCACTCGAGGCGACCTTGGTCTGCACACTTTCTGCAGAAAGCGAACTCACGAAGGAAATATTTTTTGATCTACAAAGCCGCACGCCAGACCGGCATCAAAGTCCAGTATGATACCGGCGCACTCTTGAGCCGGATACTGACCGCCGTGCCGGAAAAGATCTCTGACGGTACAATTAGAGAGGACATCAATGTCTATCTGAATCTCACCGGGATAATTTATATATACTGACCTCTTTTCAGTCAGTGAAGAGGATATATTTTCTTTTTTTTTTTAATATTTTTTGCATATTTTTCATCAAAATATACGCTATGCAATTTTTCAGAGTGATTGCATCCCGAAAAATACTGCTTTGCATTCTTCGGGCATAAATTGAATATTTATTATATTTTTTTTCAAACAATACTCAAAAATACCTTCTTAAACTTTAAAGATATTCACAATATTTGTTTGAAACGTCGTGTTAAATAAACTTAATTGGTTAAATTAACACCATACTGGTTTTTATGGAATGCCCCAGATACGTAAATCCGTATGAAAAAAATACTACGTGTGTTTGGTGTTTTTCTCATTCTTCTCGCCATCGTTTGCACAGCAGGATTTGTAAGTACACAAAAGCAGGAACCGACCCTGCTGAAAATCGCGACGACAACATCGCTGTATGATACCGGCCTTCTGGATGCGGTCCAGGATTATTATCTCGAAAAATACAACGTTGACCTCCTCATCACCTCACAGGGAACAGGAAAAGCGATCGCCTCTGCAAAGAATGGTGATGTCGATGTCTTACTCGTCCACTCTCCGTCTCAGGAAGCCGTCTTCATCGATGAAGGGTATGGTGTGAACCACAGAGGTATTGCATACAATTACTTCATCATTGCGGGTCCGGCCGATGATCCGGCAGGAATTGCAGGCATGACTCCTGAAGAAGGCGTCGCCAAACTCAAAGCACTGGGCGATGCAGGAACCGAGGGAATCATCTTCGTATCCCGCGGCGACAACTCCGGAACCCACTCTGCAGAGAAAGCAATCTGGAAATCTGCAGGATTCAACTACACTGCCCAGATCACCGGATGCGGTCCGTGGTATAAAGAGACCGGTGCAGGCATGGGAGACTCCCTGACCACCGCCGGCCAGCTTGGCGCCTACATCCTCACTGACGAAGCAACCTATCTTACCTACAAGAAGAAAAACATTCTCCCGCTCGAAGTAATCATCGATGAAGGAGCTTCCCTTCTGAACAGATACAGTATCATGACAATATCTCCGGCTAAATATCCGGATACCAATGTGAAAGATGCAACCGATTTCACCAACTGGCTCATCTCCGAAGACGGTCAGAACTTTATCGGCTCATACGGTGTTGAAGTCTACGGCAAACCTCTCTTCACGCCGATGAGCACCTTGAACGACAGCACTCTTCCGCCGTTCAACATTGACTGTAAGACTCCTGTAGTCATGCCGACTGCATAAAACAGTCATCCTGTTTTTTTATCGTATCTAAAAGGAAAACTACACATGGGAGAGATAACCGACGGATTTCTGGAAGCGATAACGCTCATCGTCACGTTGAACCCGGAGATCATGGAAATCGCCGGAAGGAGTCTGTACGTTTCATCGCTCGCGACGATTGCCGCCGCCTTGATAGCGATACCGCTCGGCGCGGTTATCTACTACTATGATTTTCGCGGAAAACGATCCGTCATCAACATCGTCCAGACCTTATACGCTCTGCCGACCGTGATTGTCGGATTACTGGTGTACCTCCTTGTATCGAACTCGGGACCGTTCGGCTACTTAAAACTCCTGTACACGGTCAATGCAATGATCATTGCACAGATCATTCTCGTTTCGCCCTTAATCGTCGGATTGACCATAGCCGCACTTTCCGGCCTGGACAAAGGGATGAAATTCACGACCATGGCACTCAATGCACGGGCTTACCGGGCAATGCTGACCCTGGTTCGAGAGACAAAATTTGCTATTTTATCGGCAGTTGTCCTGGCATTCGGCCGGGCGATCTCGGAAGTCGGCGCAGTCATGATGGTTGGCGGAAATATCCGGCACTTTACCCGGACCCTGACAACGGCCATCACCCTGAACACTTCCATGGGTGAGTTTTCCACATCCATTACCCTCGGCATTATTCTTTTGACGATCGCGTTGATCGTAAACTTCGGCGTAAATTTTTTCCAGCACTACAACGGGAGGATGAAAGATGACTGATATCATCTCGGTTAACGGCCTTGCAAACAGCTACGGAAAAAAAAAGAGATCGTTAACCCGCTGAACTTTTCGGTGAAAAAAAGGTGAGATCCTGGTAATCATAGGGCCGTCGGGTACCGGAAAAATTACGCTTCTTCGAATGCTGGATATAATCGAACCGGCATCAAAGGGTGAGATTACGTTATTCGGCGAGAAGGTCACAAAACACTCGGCCCATGATCTGCGGAACCGGATGGGAATGCTTTTCCAAAAAACGGTGCTCTTTGACAGAACCGTAGAGGAAAACATCGCTCTCGGCCTGTCCTACAGAAATGTTTCCCGGGAAGAGAGACAAAAACGGGTTGAGAAAATTCTCGAAGAGATGGAAATGAGCGAGTATGCCAGACGGAGAAGCCGAACTCTCTCCGGCGGAGAGGGGCAGCGGATTTCATTCGCCCGGGTTCTGGTGACAAAACCTGAGATCCTTTTCCTTGACGAACCGACGGCTAATCTCGACCCGGGCGCAACGAAACTGCTCGAAGAGATGATCCTGCACGAAAACCGGGTCAACAAAACCACGATCATCATCACTACCCATGATCAGGCACAGGGTCAGCGGCTCGCCGACCAGGTGGCCGTGATGATCGACGGGACGTTCGCTCAGATCAGTCCTGCCGACGAAGTGTTCTATCATCCGGCAAACGATAGTGTGGCAAAGTGTGTCGGTGTTCAGAACATCTTCACCGGGGTTGTCAGAAACGGAAATGCGGTCTCCGGCGGCGTTGTGTTCTGCCCTGCTCCCGCATACCGGACGGAATCGTGCAGATCGCATGGCGGATTGATGCGGTTCACATTACCGCCGAAGCGTAAGAAACAGAAATTGGTCGATGATACTTTCGAGAATTCCCTGAACAAACTATAATCTATCTCCACCGCAAATATTATAGAGATTTTATGCGCATACCAATAAAAGACGTGACCCCCGCAGTTGAGCGTGCGCACATTGCAGGCTGGGTCCACGAAGAACGTGATCTTGGAGGGCTAACCTTCCTCCTCGTTCGCGACCGAACCGGGATCCTTCAGGTCACCATCCCTAAAAAGAAAGTCACCCCCGAAATACTCGCCGCCGTGAAAGAAGCGGCCCGCGAGTCCGTCATCGAATGCGAAGGCGTGGTCAAAGCCACCGAAAAAGCACCCGGAGGACGCGAACTCGTCCCCGACACACTCCGCGTCGTTTCCCGTGCCGAGACCCCTCTTCCGCTCGACGTCTCGGAAAAAGTCCCCGCAGAACTCGATACCCGGCTCGACAACCGGCACCTGGATCTCAGAAAACCCCGCATTAACGCTATTTTCCAGATAAGAAACGCCTGTCTTCGCGCCATCAGCGAATACCTCTGGGACAGCGGATTCACCCAGGTCCAGACCCCGAAGATCGTGACAGCCGCAACCGAAGGAGGAACCGAACTCTTCCCGCTCGCCTACTTCGACAAAGAAGCATTCTTAAATCAGTCTCCCCAGCTCTACAAACAGATGCTCATGAGTGCCGGGTTCGACAGAGTCTTTGAGATTGGCGCGATCTTCCGTGCAGAAGAACACAACACCGTTCGTCACTTAAACGAAGCCACCTCGATCGATATCGAGATGTCCTTCGCTGACGAAGAAGACGCAATGAATGTGCTCGAAAACATCGTCGCTTCTGCGTATGCATATGTCACAGAACACTGCGGCGATGCGCTCGAGACGCTCGGCATCACCGACTTCAAGATCCCGACCGTTCCCTTCCCGCGGATCACCTACAAAGAAGCCATTGAGATTTCCACCGCCGGCGGCGAACCGCTCGTCTTCGGCGACGATCTTTCAACCGCTGCCGAGAGGATCGTCGGAGAAAAGATGAGCACGATGTACTTCATCACCGAATGGCCGACCTCCACGAGACCGTTCTACACCATGCCGTTTGCAGACCGGCCCGAGGTCTGCCGTGCGTTCGATATGATGCACCCAAGAATGGAGCTGACCTCAGGCGCACAGCGCTGCCACATCCACTCCCTTCTCGTTGAGCAAATCAAAGCAAAAGGTCTCAACCCCGACGCATTCGAGTTCTACTTAAATCCGTTCAGATACGGTATGCCGCCCCACGCAGGCTGGGGACTCGGCGCCGAACGCCTGGTCATGACCATGCTCGATCTCCAGAATATCAGGGAAACCGTTCTCTTCCCGCGGGACCGACACAGAGTCAGTCCATAAAACTTTTATTTATGATAAAACATCTCGTTCTCTTCAAACTCAAAGACCCGGCATCGGCCGAAGAAACACGCGATATTCTCCTTTCGATGAAAGGCGTTGTTGAACAAATCAGGGAAATCGAGGTCGGTATCGATTATGCCCACACCGAGCGGTCCTTCGATGTCGCGCTTTCAGTCATGTGAATGATGAAGATGCCCTTCGCGGTTATGCCGAGCATCCCTATCACAGAGATCCGGTCAAAAAATATGTTCAGAGCGTGAGTGAAAAAAGTGTGACTGCAGATTATTACATCTGATTTTTCAGATTCCGTCCTCTTCGCCGAAAAGGAACACCTCTTCGATTTGACACTCGAATACGAGGGAAAGTTTGTGGGCGAGAAGGACCGAAGGATTATACTGGCCTTTCTCAAGCGAGATGATCGTTCGCGACGATACGGAGATGATCTCGGCGAGTTCCGCCTGTGTCATCCCTCTGGCGGCCCTGAGTTCTTTTATCCGGTTCTCCATTAGAGCCTCGTGTCATAATATACCTGCGAGCCGATGGAGAGGGCAGCGAGGAAAACAACAAGCCCGCAGGCCGTAAGCGTTACATATAATTCAACGCCGATAAGTGCTGTTGCAAGCGTCAGAAAACACTGAACCGGGGTAAAGATCCGGACAGTGTTCCAGCCGGCACGTTCCCGGATACGGACATTGCGCTCGTCATTCACTTCGATCTCCTGCATTCTCCGGATCTCGGGCGTCTCTACCGATTTTATGACGGATTTTCCAATCAGATTTCCTCCGGAGAGGGCAATTAACGCGGCACCAACTCCATAGCAGGCACCATTCAACGTAGTACTTCCCGTAAATACAAAGACAGCGAGAAGGATCAGAACGATTCCAGCGGCAAGGCCCGCGACTGAAATGAATATTTCCTTTTTCATACTACATTATGTGAAGTTTATCTCATGTGAAGTTTTCTTCATGTTATTGTGAGGAGTGTGCCGGGGTAATTTTTAACAAGGAATAACTCTAAATAGAATCATCCAAACGAGGTACATGTATGCCAACAAGTAAGAAACAGCTGGAGAAGTTAAACAAAGTAAAGAAGGCAAAGGCTGAAGAACTCTCAAAAATGGCGGAATCAGGCAGCAAAGACGCCAAAAAGAAGCTCAAGAAACTCGAGAAAAAACTCAAATAATCAGCTGGTCATCCCATACGGCCCTTAGAAGCGTATGGGCGACCGTCTTTTTTTAAATGAACGTATGATTTTTTTTGAAAATTTGGAGATCATGCGTTTTTCAGCGCAACGATCTCCTTTACATCAACCAGTTTCCAAACCATTGTTCGTTCTTCGCCGACGATCTTATCAGGGGACTCGGTGGGTGAATGACCCAAGGCATAGAGACTGTTTTCCGAGATTTTTTTGTCTGAGATAAGCCGGACGAAGTAACTTTTTACCGCACGTTTTCTCTCATAGTCCGTCACCTCGGAGAGTTTGCCGAGCAATGTCACGAATTTGTAGGTTGACATATCCGGAGCGACATTTTCTATCTCGACAGACACGGCCGGATTCTGGGAGAACAGCTCCATTTTTTTGCCGTAGCGTGTCGAGAGGAAGTAGAGGTTTTTCTCGTCAAAGACATAGAGAAACGGTGCGATGTAGGGATATTCTTTCCCTAGGAAGGCAATCCGCGATAAGACATTGTCACGGATGAGTGAGTCGTATTCGCTTTTTTGCATTCTCGGAATTTTTAATGGTGTGGACATTGGTGATCAATCAATAGATTCTCATACGGAAAAATAAACTCTTGGTTTGCGGCATAAGAGATGGTCCCCGATCCAGAGGATTTTTATCTTCCCGGGACGACTTACCATATCATGGATCTCCCCTGTATTATGCCGACGACGGTCGTCGGATCGTTTCCCTGCATAAAAGGAACGGGACTTTCGTCTATTATCGACCCGTATAAGAAAGCGGTTCAGTTTGCCGTAGCCGAACAGATACTGGCAGGGATGGATATTATTTCGGACGGACAGGTGAGGGCCGATATGGTCCAGGCTTTCGTATCGAAGCTGCCGGGAATCTCGGAGAAGACCGTTCATGGAAAGATCGGGGCGGCCGATAAGCCGATCACGGTCGGCGATACGAAGTATGCTCTGACAAAGACGAAATACGTGAAGGGTATCCTGACGGGAGCCTGTACGCTCGCCTACGCTCTGCAGGTGGATACGCCGGTCTACCGGAATAAAGAAGAGGTGGTGATGGATCTCGCCGCCGCTCTGCATCAGGAAGCGAAGCACCTTGCAGAGATGGGGGTCGCGATCATTCAGGTGGACGAGCCGATCCTTTCAACGGGGGCGATTTCGGTGGATACGGCACGGGAAGCACTCAAAATAATCTTTTCCGGGATCAAAACCCCGTCCTGCATCCATACGTGCGGGATGCTTGGAGAGATCGCGGATTCCTGGACGAAGCTTCCGGTGGATATTCTGGATTTCGAGTATGCGGTGTCGATGGAGAATCTGTCCGTTCTCTCAAAGAGAGACCTTGCAGGGAAAAAGATCGGCTGCGGGTGCGTGAAAAGTTCGGATCCGCATCTCGAGTCGGTAAAGGAGATTGAGGAGAGAATCACTGCCTGCGTGGATGCGTTTGGAGCGGAGAATATTCTGATCGATCCGGACTGCGGTCTTCGGATGCATACGCCTGAGACGGCGTTCGAGAAGCTTGCACGGATGTGTGAAGCGACGAAAAATGTGCGGGGCGCCCTCTAAGCTGTGAAGGAAGAAGATAAAATATTTGCAGGCAGGCTCTTTGACGCACGTTCAAAGGAGCTGCGCGATCTGAAGCATACGGCCCATGTTCTCTGTCAGAAATTCAATGCGCTCGACGAATACGATGAGGACCGTCTGCCGATCATCAAAGAGTTTATCGGAAGAATCGGTGAGAATTATTATTTCCAGGGGCCGATCCAGTTCAATAACGGCTGTCATACGTTTATCGGGAAGAATTTCTTTGCGAATTTCAATACGACGATTATGGACGACGGGCGGATTTTTATCGGGGACAACGTGATGTTTGGCCCGAATGTTTCCCTTATGGCGACCTCGTATCCGCTGATCCCCATGGAGCGGACGGCTATGCGCTATGAGGACGGGCATGTTTCGATGTCCAAATACGCAGAGGAGATCCATATCGGGAATAATGTCTGACTCGTATGCAATGTTGTTGTGCTGGGCGGCGTGCATATCGGAGATAATGCGGTGATCGGAGCGGGAAGTGTCGTAACGAAGGACGTTCCCGCGGATTTTCTTGCGTTCGGAAATCCGTGTGAGCCGGTAAGGCGGATCACGGAGAAGGATTCAAAGCTTGATCTGCTGTGAGGGGAAGAGCATTGACTGATTGAGCCAGAGCGATTATATATTTCCGGAACGAAAGACCCATCATGCAGAAATCAAAAGCGCTTCTCTGGATTACCGTGATCCTTATCATCTCTGTGATCGGCTTATGGGTGATTCTCGAACCGTTTAATGATACCATCGAGGCGTTTACGATGCGCCCTATTGCGGAGGATGAACTGCCGCATTATGCTGTTCTCATGAATCTGACGGAGGAGGATTTTGCGGCCCATCCGGGTCTGTATGAGTGTATGGGAAAATATGTGCATATCTATGAGCGTCCCCTGGATTATTTTACGTTTTCAGGGGTCACCTCTCTGGAGGGGCAGGAAATTTACGGGAAGTACGGCGGGAAGATCCTTTTCTGGAATTGGACCTATTATCAGTTTCTGTTTCTTACGAGCTGAGATAGAGGAGGGGGGAAAGAGAAAAACCCGTTTGCGGGTCAAATCCCCGCATAACCCCGGGATTTTCCAAAACAGCATTCAGAGATAGTTTTATCGTGACGTAGAGACGTAACCCTACGTATTGGAGAGATGAGGGCATTTACAGAAGATGTGGTACGGAATGCGTTTGAGAAAGTGAATGGATATTGTCATATCTGCGGGAAGAAGCTGATCTATGCAAACAGAGGAAATGCCCTGGGACGCGGGGGATGGGATGCCAAGCATATCAAGCCGGTGAGCGAAGGGGGAAAGGATGAAGTGCGAAACTGTATGATCTTGTGTATGGAGTGTATGGAAAAACCGGGGTCATCGACGCCGGAAAAGACCCCGCCCGGGAGTGTCGATATTTTGAGTTTCAGCGAGAGAAGAAAGTTATTGTAAATTTTTTACTTTTTTGTTTCATCGTTTTCCTTGGTGCCGGTACGTTTTTTGAGAAGGAGGACTACACCGGTGATAAGAAACGCCAGTCCGAATAGTGCAAAGAGGTCGAATTCGATAGACCAGGGGGTGAATATCGCCGTGCCAATACCGCAGATCAATGCAAGAATGAGGGATTCTACGCCGGATATTTTCGGGAGATAACGATTTGACATTGTTTATGCATGATCATACAACTATAAATTCATTTTGAGTTTGATTGGAAGACTGGTGTCAGGTCGGTTTCCGGGAAATGTGACACCGATATTTTTGGGAGGGGTCGGTGTCAGGTTTTGAAAAATGATGGTGACACCAAAAAACCGCTTATTCCAGCTTGATTTAAAAAAATACAGGATCTGAAGGATTTATTGCTAGGTGTCAGGTTTTTCCCGAAACTCCCAATAATATAGTATATAGGGGTGGAATGAGGTATCTGAAGATTTTCCCAGGGTTTTGAAAAAAATGTGATACCGATGTTTTTTATGGGAGTCGATCCCTATCGAAAGGTAAATTCCCAGGGAGCACATTTTTTTCAAAACCCTGGGAAAATTTGTAAATCTCTATCTAAGCCTAAATACTATAATATGAGAGTTTTGGGAAAAAATGTGCTCCCTCTTTGAAAACCTCCCGGATATGCCTATTTTCCAAAAAAAAACGCGAATCACAGCATTATCAGGGTGCACGTAGATTTTTGAAACCTGCACCCAAAACACAAACAAAAACCGAGGGAGCAGGTTGGACCTGCACCCTGCTCTTTCAGCAGACCAGACTATCCGTGTTCCCAGAGACTTACGTTTATCATACCCCAAGACGAGGAGAAGTGTATGGCACTTACGAGTATTATGATCGGTGATGTCCTCATCGATATGAGCATAGTCAGCATAGGGTTGACGATCGTAGGAATTCTCCTATCTTCAGGGATTGCTGTTTTGCTATATAACTTTCAGAAGCGGTCTACTGCAAAGCTGCTGAACATCCAGACCAATCTGGCAAATACCGAGTCGGCGCTGAATGCCATGATGGATCCGGAACTTCAGGCATATCGGGATCTCGCTCCGGTGATCTCTCACTGCTATTCGACGGCATTACTGCTGCATCCGGATAAGGAGCTGAAAGGCGGTCCGCCGGCAAGCGATGCAAAAGCACGAACCAAATGGCATCGGAAGAGATCCGACGAGCTTATGAAAAAAGCCCACACGATTCAATATATAACGGAGGCAAACATCTCATTCATCCCGGAAAAGGTCCTGCAGAGTCTGAATAATTTTATCGACGTCTGTATGAACCAGGCATTTGATTATGCTTTGGCATATATCCCGGATACGGATGAAAAGGAGGATAGTGAAGCGTCTGAGAAGTGGAAAGAGAAATGTTATGAGAGAAATGCCGAAATCAAGGCAGCCTTCGAGGCGTTCCAAAGCGATCTGAAAGCGAGAATGGATGAGCTAAAAAAGGGGGAATGATCTGAAGGGATAGGGGCAGGATAATTTGTGTGAAAGAGAGAAAAACAAGAGGTCATCTCACCACGAAATATCACAAATCACATTCTTTTATTCAGCTATTTTAAAGAAAGAAAAAACATCCGAATAATTATTATTTTCAATACATTTCTTAAGACGAGGGTATGTTACTGATTCACAGATATTACTCTCATTATTGGTTATTAAAATAAATCTACGAGACCCTCCATCTTCATTATTGAGCGCCATTACGGCATGACCTGTAGTGCCGCCTCCTGCAAAAAAATCAAGGATTATTGAGGATTTAATTGAAGATACACGGATTAGTTCTTTCATGATTACCACAGGTTTTGGGGGGTGGAAAATATTGCCTGGTCTCCGAGAAGTTCTTCAATCTCATCTTTTGCAGAGGAGGTTGTTCCTAGCCCAAAAATGATTGATTACAGAGGTATATCTTCATCTGTGTTATTGAAACAGGTTTTTTCTTTATTATTGTAACAGAGAACAATGTATTCATGGGTTGAACGTACATTTTTTACTGGTTTTTCAACCCTATTTTTATCAAAACGAGCATCCACCTTAGGCCAAACTAATATGTTGACGTTTTCTGTACCGAACGTATCATAGCAGATATGAAGGAGAGTTGTAAGCTCATTTTCGTCGATATTGATAAACATAACACCAGTCTTAGACATAAATTCTTTTGCAATTGAAATTCTGTGCAACATGAATTTACTCCACCCTCCAACAAAGTCTGCATCCTTGTAACCAATATAATTAATATCTGTATTATATGGTGGATCTATAGTAATTACATCAATTTTTTCTTTATATTCTCTGAGCAAATCCTGGAGAATAAGAAGATTTTCTCCTTGAATCAGAAGATTGTCGGCGTTAGGTTTGCCATAATCCAATATATGGGTGAAATTCATTTTTTGATTATCTCCACATCAGTTCCACGGAATGAATTAATTGCTATTTTAGTTGAGAAGCTGATTTCAATCTGTCTTAGATTATCACAGTAGCTAAACACCCATTCCCCAATACTCTCAAGTTTTTTTGGCATTACAACTGTTTGCAAACCTGTACAATCGCTAAATGCTCCACGTGCTATGGTTTTTACAGAATCTGGAATGATAATTTTAACAAGACTTTCACAACCGCTAAAAGAATTTCTTCCGATGCTGATAAGAGTGTTTGGTAGTTTTACACCATTCTGTGCAGCAACACTTGTACAGCATATGAGTTCTTTGTAATGTTTATCATAGAGTATGCCATCCTTTTCTGCGTAGAATCGACTATGGTTTTCCAGTTCTAAATGCATACAGTGAGAAAATGGATTGTATCCCAATTGTCGGACATTTGCAGGAATAACTATTTTCTTCAGGTTTCTGCAGTTCAAGAAAGAGTTTCGGCCAATTGTGCGAACTGTATCCGGGATGATATATTTCTCTTGTTTTGCCCCCATAGAATAATGGAGAAGGAGGGTTTTTCCCGGTTTAGAAGAGCACCATTTTCATAACAAAAGTATGGACTGTGATTTTCTAGAATCAGGTTTTCACAATCAGAAAAGGGATTATTCCTCATATAGTTAACATTCTCTGTGATCACCAGTTTTTCTAGGGATTTGCAGTTGTAGAAACTGTGCTTTCCAATCCATTCAACGCTTTTCGGTATAATGTATTTCTTACGGGTGTTATTTGAGTTATAATGAATCAGTATCTTTTTAGAACAATCAAAAAGAACACCATCTTCCAGTATAAAGGCATCACTATAATTCTTTATTTCCAGCGATGGACATCCTGCAAATGGATCGTCCCCCATTTCATTTAAACCTGAAGGGATGTTTATTTGTTTCAGGTTTGTACAATAAACAAAAGCATCGCCACCTATTGAGATCACAGTTTCAGGGATATGGATGCTGGATATATGTGTGCAATTCCAAAATGCACCAGACTCTATTTTTACAATACCATCAGGGATTATGACATCCTCATCATCACAAGAATATTTGATTAGTATATCATTTTTAGAGTCTGTCCAATCGTGGATTCTGTGATATAAACTCATCCCCATTTACTCTTGTCGACTTTTTTGGAGGGGAACAATACCTTTATGTATCCCTGCGCCGAGTGATATGTCTGAATTTCAAGACGAATACGAACGTATTTCAACAATGGAGTCATCCCTCCGGATATGTCCATTTGCTGGCTCATGTCCCAGCTCAACATTAGTGACATTGTACGAAAAATCGAACAAACATATTATTCACCTCATCTTCGCGATTATTTTCATTATCCCATTGATTTTCTGATAAAACTGACTGTTGTCATGACTTATCGCAGAATAGCCTATAGTCATATTCAGCGTAAAATAACGGAAGAAGATCTCAGCCACCTTCTTCCGGCAAAATCACCACTCTGGTTACCTTCGCCAAGTACGTTGCATTACTTTGTGAAATATCGGTTAGGTGAGGAGGGTATGGAAGTTCTTATGTTTTTGATAAGCAAAAAGATTGTCCATTTCCTCAAATCTGAAACCGAGGTAATTATCGATTCCACTCCTTTAGTTGCAAGCCGTTATTGTCCCAATAGTCTGTTTAACCCTCATTATCAGGTTAAAATGGATAAAGCACATATTTTGAATCTGGGGGCTTATCCCTTGTTTATGATTCATTCAGAAGGAACGGAGAATGACAAACCCTATGCGCATTTTTTGATTCAGATTGCTGAACTTCTCGGCGTATCCTGTGATCGTGTATTGATGGATGCGGGATATGACTCCCTAGAGCTACACACGTTAATATTTGAGAAACTTCATGCAAAACACCTTATTCAACTGAGATCTGACGCGCAATTGTCCCAATTAGGTTCAGAGAAGACCATAATAAAACAGATCAATACATTCTGTGGAAAAGGAGGAAATACCCAAATGTCTCTTACAGAAAAACTGGTATTTCTCTGCAAGAATGGTAAACGGGAGATGGTAGGAGCATATCTCAGAAATCAGACTATTCTTCATGGAAGGGAGGTAAAAGATGCTATGAAAAGGCGGGGAACGTGCGAACGTAAGCATGCACACCTCAAAAAAACCGTCAAATTTGATGTGGTGCATTGCAAGAAAAACAACAGAGCGCTCTCTGCAATAATGAATTTTATAACGTTCCAATTATTGATGTTAGCCCATTTACAGAATAGATTTCAGAATATGAATTTTGCAAATTATTGATAAGAAGTCTAAAGAAGTCTGATTTGGCAGATTCCCCCCAATCCCATGTCAATAGTGAAACGGTTGAATCATGATATTCCTAGGTGAAGTTATCTCGATCAAAAAAAAAACTCTGTCCAATGTATTGACGTATCGATTGGACAGACTCAATGTAAGAACATAAAGATAAAACAAATCAACTCCTCTCTCCCCACAACACAATTTAGAAAAGTTCAATCTTCTAATTAGTAACAATTCAAACAATATACCACAGAATGTGTTATATTTATCTGACAAAAACAGTAATGCATAAAACTGAATATATTAATTAATATGAACTGCGTGAGTGATGAACATTAGGAAAACAGCATTGATTGCCGACATTATAGGGCAAGACGGATCATATCTTGCAGAATTATTGTTAAAAAATGGTTATATTGTCCACGGATTAAGCAGAAAATTCCATCACAGAATGGCAAGTTCTAATATTGTTGGATCAGAAAAAAACAATTATTCAACATCATGGTGATTTGTCCGATGGAGATTTAATTGCATCTATTATCACTAATATCATGCCAGATGAAGTTTACAATCTTGCAGCACAAAGTCATGTTGGGTCTAGTTTTTCCTGCCCAACATATACCGGAGACATAACTGGACTCGGCACTGCGAGATTATTGGAGGCAATACTAAAGAGTGAGAAAAATATCAAATTTTATCAGGCTTCCAGCAGTGAGATGTTCGATTAACTCCACCTCCCCAGAATGAATCAACACATCTTCACCCAAGAAGTCCGTATGCCTGTGCAAAAGTATATGCACACTATCTCACACAAAACTACAGAGAGAGCTACAATATCTTTGCATGCAGCGGCATCCTCTTTAACCATGAGTCTCCGCGCAGAGGAAGATCGTTTGTTACTCGAAAGATAACGCAAGGCGTTGCATCAATTCTTGCCGGGAAGCAATCAGAAATTACCATGGGAAATCTTGATATAAAACGTGACTGGGGTTACGCACCAGAATATGTCCAGATAATGTGGGCCATGCTTCAGCAAGATAAACCAAACGATTATGCAATTGGAACAGGCAAAAGTTATTATATTCAAGAATTTGTGGAAAAAGCATTTGAATACGTCGGTTTAAATTGGGAAAAATACGTCTCGTTTGACAAAAAAATATTTCGTCCATCAGAAGTGAACGATGTAATTGCCGACTCAAGAAAAGCAACAAAAGTATTGGGATGGAAACCAAAAATCACCTTCAATGATCTTGTAAAAATTATGGTGGACGCTGATATGCGCAACCTAGGATTAGAACCTATTGGAGAGGGGGATCAGGTAATATCCCTACAATTCCCAAATAAATGGTGGCATCGTGATTAATAACAGAATAATGCTTAAAAGTATCTTATCATAATGTGAATGAATTACGAGTCAAGATGGGATGAATCGCGATCTGAATTCTATAATTAAAAATGTTGTCTAAATTATGTAGAAATGATGAAACAATTTCAAGATGCTGGTATTTAAAAATCATTGAAGAGTTGTCAAATACATAACCATTGTGATTATAATAACGCATCTTATACATATATGAAATAATCCATGTACACAATAATTCTTGCAGGCGGTTTTGGCACACGTCTTTTTCCGTTGAGCCGGAGCAGTTATCCAAAGCAGTTCATCCCCCTTTTTGGAGAGAGATCACTCTTCCAAAAGGCGGTTTTTCGTGATTCTTTATTTTCAAAACCAAATGAGATTTTTGTTGTAACAAATGATACCCATAAATTTGTTGTTAATGATCAGCTCAATCAGATCAACATTTCCTGCAATGTTCTTGAAAAAACCCTGCGGAAAGAATACGCTGCCGGCAATAACATATGCGACACTCAAAATCCATGAAATAGATAACAATGCAATAATTCTCGTCCTTTCTTCAGATCAACTTCTAGATGAGAGAGAAACCTACAATAAAGCAATCAATGCCGCAGAAGAACTTACGAAGAACTATATCGTCACGTTTGGAATTGTTCCGACCACTCCACACACAGGATATGGATATGTCAAACCCGGAGACGAACTCAAGGGAGTTTACACCGTATCAGCATTTGTGGAAAAACCCAACAGACACACCGCAGAAAAATATCTGAAAGAGGGATACTTGTGGAATGCAGGAATATTTTGTTTCTCTGCGAAAATGTTTCTTGATGAATGTCAAAAATATGCCCCGGAAATTTTCAATGCATTAAGCCATAATATAACTGAGGCATATGCATTAGCGCCAAAAATGTCCCATCGATTATGGTCTGCTGGAGAAAACTCCTAATGTCGCAGTCGTTCCATTATCGATCACATGGAACGATCTTGGGAGTTTTGAAGCCCTTTATTCAGTTAGTGATAAAGACAATGACGGAAATGTGGTAAACGGAGAGTACATCACACCGGATGGAAAAAACAATATCATCATATCAGACAAACTGATTTCCACCATCGGCATTTCCGATACGGCGATTATCGACGCGGCAGATGTTCTCATGATCTGTCCTAAAAATTAGACCCAGAATATCGGGGAAATCACAGAGTTACTTCGGCAGAAAAATAATGACCGAGTTGTTAGTCAAACAACCGTTCACAGACCATGGGGAACCTACACAACTCTGTTGCGAAGCGAAACATTCCTTATCAAAAAATTAGTGGTTGCACCACACAAACGAATCTCTCTTCAGTATCATAATCACCTAAGTGAACATTGGGTCGTTGCAGGCGGACTCGCAGAAGTCACGAATGGAGAGAAGACGTTCCAAGTTAAAACTGGCGAGAGCACCTTTTTCACGGCAGGCACGATTCACCGACTGGCAAATCCTGGAGCTAACCCGCTGGAAGTTATCGAAGTTCAAAATGGGGATATTCTGACAGAAGAAGACATTATCAGATATGATGATGATTTTCAGAGAGAATAAGGATACAATCCCCACTCCCTCCTCATCCTCCTCACCCCATCCACATCCGCTTCACCAACACATCCCCCTTCAAAAACCCCACCATCACAAATTACCCGCCCTTCACAATCACACACCATACTCCGCCCGCAGTAATCAGTACCTGACAAAGGATCATACCCCATACACGCAGCCCCGATAACAAATCCCCTATTCTCCAAAGCCCGCGCCCGAAGCAGAAGCTCCCAATCCGCGACCCGTGCCGCAGGCCAGGCTGCCTGAATCAGAACACACTCACACCCCATCTTCAGATACGCGCGGAACAACCCCGGAAACCGCAGATCAAAACAGATTGCACACCCGAACTTCACCCCACCGTATGCAAACGTCACCGGCTCGACACCAGGTGAAAAACACTGATCCTCCTTTCCCGGCACAAACAGATACATCTTGGAATACTCGGCAATAACCTCACCTGACGGACCACACACGAGCATCGTATTCTGCGGCAGACCTCCGGCTTCCACTTTCTGATAGGAACCAACAACGCAAACCTTATGCTTCGCCGCAAGGGAGAGCCACCGGCATTTCACATCCTCGGCCGAGACCTGAGCGGGGGCGGGCCGCCATCCGGTCGCAAACTGCTCGGAAAAAACCACCATATCTGCAGTCCCGGCATATTCTTTAAGAAAAGCATCTGCTTTCGCAAAAGCAGCATCAACATCATCCCATACCTGAATCAGCTGGGCACAACAGACTCGCATACTAACTAGTAAAGCGTGTCCGGAAAAAAAAAAGATTTGGATGAACTCTACTCTTTCTTATCCTGAAAGACCTTTACTTTGACTTTGTCGACTTTTTCCTTTGTCTTACCTGAGACATATCCAATCCACACCGTAAAGACAACGGCAATAATCGTCACAAAAGCGGCATAGCCAAGCATCGCAGGGATATCACTCTGACTTCCAAAAATCTCCTTAAATATCGCCTGAATCGCGGAGTTCCATGCAAGAGCTGCAACCAGACCGAACGCTGCAGTGATAAGCGCAGCAAGTTTGTCTATAACATCAACAGATAATGACATGATAGAGAATAGGAAAAAAGAATATTTAAATGATTTCTAAAAGGATTTAGTGCTCTTTGGTAACTTTTCCAACGACGCCCGATACGCCGGGGATCGCATACTTCATCTCAAGCCAGTGAACACCGATCGTTGTGATCGTCACGAGAACCAGATAGAAAACCCCTACGGCCGCAAATGCTTCGAAGTACATGAAGTACTTGCTTGCAATGATTTTTGCCGCCCCGGTAAGTTCGATTACCGCGACCACATACGCAAGCGAGGAGTATTTTATCAGATAAATGAACTCGTTTGAGACGCCGGGAAGAGCACGGCGGAGTGCCTGCGGGACGACCACATACAATACCCCCTGTGCCTTCGTCATGCCAAGTGATCTCGCCGCAAGCAACTGACCGCGTTTGATCGACTGAAGTGCTCCGCGGAGATACTCGGAGTTGTATGCCGAGTTACACAAAATGAATCCAACAAGGGCAGAGAAATACGAACCCAGGACGATTCCAAGAGACGGCAGACCAAAATACAGGATGAACAGCAGAACCAGAAGCGGGCAGCCGCGGAAGAAGATGACATACAGCTTTGCAAGCCATTTCACGGGCGTTGGCCCGTAGACTCTGGATACAGCCACGAGAAGACCGAGCAGGAACCCGAGAGGGGCCGTCATTATCACGAGCTGCATCGTCACCAGTAACCCGTTCCAGAGAGCAGGAAGCAGAATATCCTGCCAGAACGGGATCTGGGAGATAAATGAGTCCATGGCCCCCTGGGAAAATCCGCTCAGCCCGTCTACAGGCACCGATGCACTAGTCAGGTTATCCATATCACTCGTCTGTGTAACTTCCCATAAACGCACGTGTTTTCACAAAATTCGGACTTGTAGGGATCTCCGACGGCGGTCCGTGCTCAACGATCTCTCCCTTCTCCATCAGATAGATCTCGGTAGCAAACGAAGTGGCAAACTTCATCTCATGCGTAACGACGATACAGGTCATTCCTTTCGCTGCAAGATTCCGCATGACTTCCATCACCTCGCGTTTCAGTTCGGGATCGAGGGCTGAGGTAGGTTCATCGAAAAGCATGACTTCGGGATCCATGGCAAGGGCCCGGGCAATGGAGACACGCTGAGCCTGACCGCCGGATAATTGGGCAGGATAAAAGTCCGCACGGTCGGCCATACCAACCTGCTCAAGTTCATACATCGCCTTTTCCCGGGCAGCTTTTCGATCAATCTTTTTCACTTTCAACAGAGCCAGCTCAACGTTTCTGATCGCAGTGAGGTGATCGAAAAGATTGAAGTTCTGAAAGACCATGCCCATCTTCTGCCGATATTCATTGATCTTTTTGCCGGAGTGAACGATCTCCTCGCCGTTCAGATACACAAACCCGCTATCAGGGAGCGTCAGCTGGTTGATACACCGGAGAAGCGTGGATTTTCCGGTACCTGAAGGACCAACGAAAATCTTCTTCTCTCCTTTGTGCACTTCGAAGGAAACGGATTTCAAAACCTCGAGATCACCGTACGACTTACAGAGATTCTCTACTTTGAGAATGGGAACATCACTCATAAACACTCAGCCTCGTTGTTGCCGAATCCAGGGATCCGGACTTTCTTTTCCACATATTGAATGATCATCATGCCGCCGTAATTTAACAGAATGAATATAACCGCACAGGTTAGATACAGCAGCATTGGTTCACCTGTCCGGGAAATCACCTGACTCGTTCTGGTCAAGAGTTCGGCCACGCCGATCACATACGCAACCGACGAATCGGTCAGCAGAACCGGATACTCGTTCGACCAGCTGGGGAGGGAAAGACGAAGCGACTGGGGCAGAATGATCGAGCGGATTGCCTGCCATCTGGTCATGCCAAGAGAACGTGCAGCAAGCATCTGACCTTCCGATAATGACTGGATAGCTCCACGGAAGATCTGCGACTGATAGGCCGCACTTCTGAGCCCGAGTACGGTCACGGCGACGCCGAATACCGGCATATCCAGGCCCATGAACGGGAAGAGCGCGAAGTAAAACAAAAACAGTAATACGATATTAGGGAGGCCGCGGAAGAACCAGACATAAACGCCGACGAACCAGCGGACTGGCTGCGGACCATAGACTTGGCCAAGAGTCAGGACGATTCCGCAGATAAAACCGATAAAGAGGGAAAGACCAACTAAAAGAAGGGTAACACCCACGCCTCCAAGGAGATACCCTGCGGAGTTCGTCACTGCAGAAATCGATTCAAACATATTACCTAAAAACCCGAAATACTGTTGCTCACTCTATTGGACCTGCCATCAGAAAAAAGGTGTGGAGATACTATTCAGCGGCACGAATGAGTTTATCGCCTTCAGCTGCAATATATCCGGAAGAAATCGCAGCATCGATACCCATTTCCATCCTTGCCTTAACCGGTGCGGTCAGTTTGAATCCAAGGACGAGGGCCGTCTGCCGGATAAGATCCGTTTTCGGCGTGGCAAATTGTTTGCCGAGAATGACCTCCGCTGCAAGACCGATCTCCAAAAGCGATACGTCATTACAGGACCATTTTGCGGGACGTTCGCGTGCAGCCAATTCCTTATTTGGAACTGAGTAGAATCCCTCGTTATACACAGTCAAACGATCGGCATTCACCTCATCCTCCGCGAGTGAAGCGATCTTCTTCTTGATCGCGGGCGTCATCTTCGAAACGCTTCCGAGCTCCTTTATCCGGGCATGCAGCACGCTCAAAGAAATCGGACCTTCGACTGAAACTATCTGAAGTATCGCCGTAGCAAGTACTGAATCGGGAACGGAGGAAAACTGATGATACTTCTCCAGATCGCACGCGTTACAGAAAACATACGGCTCGATCATCACTTTTGCATATGCCGGAGATTTTACCTCAGGAGGTTCTTCTATGATCAGCTCCGGAGACGCCGGAGTGATCTCTTCGACCTCTTCCTTTGGGGGTTCGGTCACCGGCGTAACGACAGGTTCAGCCAGGTTTTGTACCTCCGCAAGGAAATCCAGAAGAATCTTCGTGCAGGAAACCGGATGCTGGAACCACTCGGTAGACCAGATGCGTATGAGATGCCAGCCGAGTCCTTCGAGGACCTGGCTTCGCAGACGGTCACGATCGCGAGCCACTTCGGAAGACCAATAGTTCGATCCGTCGCAGAGAATTCCTGCCATATACACTCCTGGATCTTTCGGATCGGAAACGGCAATATCGATTCTGAATTCGGCACACCCGATGTTACGTGAAACAGTATATCCATAATCTTCAAGCATAAGCGCCACGGATTCAGGGAAATATTCCGCATCATCCGCGCTCCTGAAATCAGATCCGCTTGTCATTGAAGAGCGGTCTTCCGCATACGTAAGGAAACGTGAGAGGGCGGCAACCCCGGAAGAAGAATCGGCATCGATCTGCAGATCCGCACCGCGGAAGTTGGAAAACACCACGCACCGTTCCCTTGCCCGGGTAATAAGAACATTCAGTCTCCTTTCACCGCCGGCCTGATTCAGCGGTCCGAAGTTCCGGGAAAGCTGGTGGTTTTCATCGAACCCGTACCCGATACTGATAAGCATCGTATCACGTTCATCGCCCTGCACCGTTTCCAGATTCTTCACAAAGAAATTTTCGCCGTTTGCCGGCCGCATCAGCATCTCGACCTCCGGATGGTCGCGGAGAAGTACATCCACCTCGTGGCGGATGGCTTCCTGCTGACGGGTGGAGAACGTGGCAACGCCGAGGGTCTTGTCCGGGAACCTCTGATAATAGGCGATCACTGATTCGGCTACCGCCTGGGCTTCACCCTTGTTAATACCCGATTTGCCGCGCTCGTAGATCGTATTCGGCATATGCACGAAAGAAAGGCCAAGATCCGGCGTCTCGTGACGCGGCGAGGGGAAAACCATCAGGCTTCCGTCATAAAACTCCTCATTCGACAGGGCAATAAGCGATTCGTGCCGCGACCGGTAATGCCAGCGAAGCCGCCGGGTCGGATACGACTGCTTACAGACATGCAGAAGGCTCTCCATATCCCCGATCCCGGCGACCGACTCCTCTTCATCCTCATTCGGACCCTCGATCTGATCAAAGAACGTCGTCGGCGGGAGCTGACGGGAGTCACCCATCACCACAAGCTGACGGCCGCGCATCAAAGCGCCCAAAGCATCCTCCGGTCTGACCTGACTGGCCTCGTCAAAGATGATGATATCGAACTGAACGGAACGGGGATCCAGATACTGAGCAACGGAAAGAGGACTCATCATAAAGCAGGGTTTAATCTGCTGGATGAGGCCGCCGGCCTTGGTCATCAGAGTCCGAATTGACATATGACCCCGCTTTCTGTTGAACTCGCCGGTCAAAACACCCATCTCGGAATCGCGGGAGGCGCCGATATAGATTTCAGGGATCGTTTTATCCAGTTTCTGAATGATTCTTCCGGCATTTGCAGCGATCGCTGCCCGGTCGTACTCGGCAAAGGTCTTGATCTTCAGTTCATGGGGAGCCTGAGCAAACCTTGCAAGAAGCGGACGAACACGATATGCTTCTTTCAAAAGAGCATCCGCATGGCCGGTAAGATACGCAGGGATAAGAGCTTCGGCAGAGATTGCATCGGTGAATAGCAGAGGGAGCACAGGAGCTGCCGTTGTCTTCCAGCAAGTCTCGGTATACGTCAGGAACGTACTCCACTCGCTCAGCCGATCGATCTCCGTAATCCATACATCGGTCAGCTTGCGAACGGAAGCGAACGTCTGTTCCGATTCCTGATCCTGTATGCCAAGCCGGGTAAACAGCACGTCCCGTGCTTCACTGTGAGCGATCACCGCCTTTTCAAGCTTTTCAAAAAGCGGCGTGAGAGCAGCGGGAGTAATCTTCCCGGAACAAAGCAGTTCAATTGTATGGGGTGTGATCAGCTCTTCCTGCACCATCGTCAGGACTGCAAGAACCCATTCGGCAAAGCTGCGAAGGGAGGCGGGATCGGTGTCTTCACCCTTCCAGACTGGAGCAAACAGGGAAAGATATACGCCTTTGTCCTGCTCCCACTCGTCCCGTGCAGTCAGATAATTGCGTGCATCCTTCAGATCCGAAAGGATCTTGGCATCATCCGGCACGGGACCGACACAATATCTGGCAATATCTGCCTTGAGTTTCTTATATCCGCCGGAGAATAGTTTCCCAAACGTGCCTTTCTCCGAATACGCAAGAAACTCCGAGTAGAGACGGGCCGGATTGCGCAGGAAAATCTCCGGCGTAAAGTTTGTCCGGATCCGTGAATTATGATCATAGAGATCCTGCATTTTGGCGATAAGACGGTTCAGTTCCGCCTGTTTTTCCCACAAAGGATTTTTCAGGATCTCGATCGTTATCGAATACCCCTTCAGCAGATATCTACAGGTCTCGATCATACGTGAGACCTCTGTTTCGCTTCGGGGGACCGGGATGTCCGTCAGATCGAAAACGGCACGCATGACGGTCTGGAGATCCTGAATCTTTTCCTGATAGGTTATTACCAGAGAGCGGATATCATCCAGATCTCTTGGGAGGATCAGCCCGGGTCTGGTCATTGCCCACGGATGTTGAGAAAGAAATTCACCATCCCTAAGCAGGATCGGCAGATAGGATGCAATCTCCTGTAAAGCAGAGACGGAAGTCTTGTACTCATCCGGAGTCATTGCAACGGCATTCTCGATCGGAATCTTTTGGAGCCGGTAGTTTTTCCGGTGCGGACTGCTTTCAAACTCATACCTATACTGCTCTCTGATGCCGAACAGATCATAGGGCGTAAATCCGCAGGCACCTATCGGCGTCTTGAGTTCATTACAATACCCGCTCAACTCATATCTAAGCGAATCGATCTGACCCGGATCATAGGCTGAACCTGATGTCTCGGGTGAAGGATGCTGGAGACTCTTCTCAAGTTCGCGAATAATCTCGTTCTTCTTTGCTTTCTGGCTGTGAAGTTCCAGACAATACGGGGAAAGACCGGCCATATCCAGCCGGCGTTTCACGACTTCGAGAGCAGCCATCTTTTCACTGACGAAAAGAACCGTCTTTCCAACGGCAAGCATCTCGGCAATCATGTTTGCGATCGTCTGGCTTTTTCCCGTGCCGGGAGGCCCTTCGACCACGAGATTTCGGCCGGCCTTTGCCTCCTCGATCACAGCGATCTGGGATGAGTCAGCATCCAGAATGCTGAAGCTGCGTTCGCTTGGGAGCCGGAGATCCGCCTCTTTTTCCAGGAAGGGCGGGGCAGGATTGGTCTCGGCTTCCGGATGGAAGAGCCTTTTGATCAAAGGATTTGCCTCAAGCGGGGAACTTCCTTCCCAGCCGGCAGGATCCAGATCCTTGAACATCACAAACTTACGGAAACTAAAAAGATCAAGAGAGATGCCGGGGATGAATTTCCAATTCTTCTCGGCAACCGTCTCCAAAATAGTGTTGAAATACGCCGATATCTCCTCGACCGTCTCCGGATGTCCCAGATCGGGAAGAATAACTCCCTGTTCGGCAAGTTTTGCAACCAGTGAAAGAGAAAGGGTTGGATCCTCTCCGGTCCACCTAAGCGTATAGTTCTCCTTGATCTTCTGACGTTCCAGATCGACCGGGATAAGAAGAAGCGGAGCAGTGAAGGGTTTTGCCGGGCAGTCGCGCTCGGTCCATTCTACGAATCCAAGAGCAAGATAGAGAACCGGATACCCCTGTTCTTCGAAGACAGTCCGGCTTTTGTTCTGGAGACTGTAGAGTTTTTTGCGGAGTTCGATGTCGGTATAGGGGGTATGGAGGATAAGATCGGCATACTTTGCGGTCTTGGAGAAGGTAGGATACTTCCAGATGCGTTTATCCTCGGACTCGGTTTTTGAAGCTTTGCCTGACGGATAAAACCTCAGCCCCTTCTCATCAAGAACAAGGAGCCGATAGATATCCGCAGGATCACCGTCGATAACCTCTATCGATCTGCCGGGAGACGGTTTATAGTTCAGCAGATTGCTGCGGACCGTCAGATCCAGTAATCTGCTGCGTAGTTCTTCCAGTTCCACGATTCCCTTTTCCATGTACATATCACTTATAGATGTACTTATGTTGGTGGGCAGACTCTTAGTAGTTATGTGATCTGGATCGTACGGGTAAACACATCGAAGTTGTAACTGCCGATTTTTCCTGCACGGGTGAAGTAGTAGGCGATCCAACCGGGATCCTCCCGGGTGCCGGAACATTCGATCCAGTAGTTCAGCCGAATCGTTTCTTTGGCGTACCCGTCAAGCGAATCGTAACTCTCGTCATCATGAGTGATGATGATGTCATAGTCTCCCGAGAGAAGCGTGGAAGGATCTTGTTTCACTGCTCCATAATACGTAAATTTGTCCCAGGCATCGCCGCGGTAATACCACATGAACGGCCAGGCCTGATCGGTCGCACGAGCAACCTTGTTGGAGGCATCGATCGCCGCCATCAGGGGAACAAGATCCTCCGAGTTCTGAACCTGGACAATGGGCTCGGCGATATCCGTCGGCGTGTATGCCACATAACAGGTAGTGGCAAACAAAATGACGGCACATACGACAAGAAGGATCTTCCAGTATTTTCCGGTAAAGGTGAGAGAGAACGCTGCGACGAAGATCATCGGCACCAGCTGATGGAGAGAGAGCCAGGGAACTTTTTCCCCGATGTAGGCGTAGGTCAGGCAGGCGATCAATGTCCAGTAAACGGCAAACCTGATGAACTCCTTTTTTTCTGTCAACAAAGACGGGAACTTCCGGCCGGCGGAACAAAGCCGCAAATGAGAACTTCTTTTTTGGTTCTTTTTGTTCTTGTTCCTCCGGATTTTCCGATTCATCTTCTTTTTCAGATGACCGTTTTTTGCCGTTCATTAGGAAAATGATGATTCCGGCCACTGCCAGAATAAGTATCGGCAGTTCATACAGGACAAACATCAGGAGATAGAACACCGGCGGCCCGGCGATCCGCTGTTCGTTGTGCATCGCAAGCCAGTGTTCGATGGCCATAGGACCGGCCTGCAGAATCATTTCGGGATGGGTCCAGAATGATGAGTACAGGGTGAAGATGATGCCAAAGAAGATAATAACCGCAATGATGAGATCGCGTATCCATTTTTCCGGAAGAGTGATCTTTCTTGTCCAAAGAAGATAGAGGAAGAATACGCCGAAGGTAACAAGGATCAGCGGCATATTCTCCTTAGAACACATGCCGAGAGCCGCCGCCACGGCCGCGAGGGCCAGATAATACCATTTGCCTTTATCCAGCCAGGCAAGGAAGGCGACAACCAGAAGGAGAGAGAAGAAGGCCACGAAGATATCATTTCGTAAAAACCAGGAGAAGTAGACCAGTTCGGGAGCTATCGCAAGGAAAAGTGCCGCGATGACGGCGACTTTGCCTGTGAGATACCGCAGTCTGTAAAGCCAGTAGACGAGATGGATGAGGGCACAGCCGGTAATACAGGGAAGGATCCTGCCGACAAGATCGGAGTCGCCGAATAGAGCGAACATGGATGCCGTGATGTAGTAGAGGAAGGGTCCGTGATATACCGGATCATACAGGTAATTGCCGATAGTCAGAAGCTGATAGGAAAAACAGGCATGGATCGCTTCATCGTGATGAAAGAGTTTGAGATCCAGAAAAGCGAATCTGAGAATGATCGCCAGAATCATAATGGCAAAGATCACGTGCTCGACACGGATACGATTTTTTATTTTCTGTATGAACGGAGGCATGGATGCGTAAAGTATGTTTGTCAGGATAGGATATGGATATCTTTGTCCGAACGATCATTTTCGAACAGGTTATACAGCACACCCTAGATAATCTGTCCTGAAATAACGAACCTTGCCCCGTATCTGTACAATGGAAACACGGAAAATATCGGATGTGATAAAATTATAAAAACAGAAAAATATATCCAAAGAAAAAAATGGGGGGATCCCGTTCAGTTCTCTAAAACGATCTCGATGCTGATATCTTTTGGAACCTGGATTCGCATAAGCTGCCTGAGTGCACGCTCATCGGCGTCAAGGTCGATGAGGCGTTTGTGCACACGCATCTGCCAGCGATCCCATGTTGCCGTACCTTCTCCATCGGGGGACTTCCGGATTGGGACAATAAGTCTCTTGGTCGGCAGGGGGATAGGTCCAGCCATATTTACACCGGTACGTTCTGCAATCTCACGGATACGGGTACATACCGTCTCCACTTTCTCATAATCAGTCCCTGTCAAGCGTATTCTGGCTTTTTGCATTTTCTAAGTCACCACAAAAAATTCGAGTGAGCGATGAGATTATCTCATCTGCTTTGCTTTAACGCTCAGAACAAGACCTGCTGCAACGGTCATACCCATATCACGGACAGCGAATCTGCCGAGCTGCGGGAGTTCCTTTGCAGTCTCAATGACGAGCTGGCGGGTCGGAGTGATGGTACAGATTGCTGCATCGCCGGCCTTGAGGAATGCCGGGTTCTCTTCCTTAACCTGTCCGGAGCGGGGGTCCAGCTTCTTGTTAAGTTCGGTGAACATACATGCAGTCTGTGAGGTGTGGCAGTGGAACACCGGGGTGTATCCTACGGAAAGGACGGACGGGTGCTGGAGAACGACGACCTGTGCGGTGAATTCCTCTGCAACGGTCGGCGGGTTCTCGATCGGACCACAGACATCGCCGCGGCGAACATCGTTCTTTGCAATACCACGGACGTTGAAACCAACGTTGTCTCCCGGAAGTGCTTCTGGGAACTCTTCGTGGTGCATCTCAATGGACTTAACCTCACCGGTAACGTTTGCCGGCATGAAGGAGATTTTCTGTCCTTTCTTGAGGATACCGGTTTCAACACGGCCTACTGGGACGGTTCCGACACCGGAGATGGTGTAGACATCCTGAATCGGGAGTCTGAGCGGCTTGTCGGTCGGCATGTCGGGCATCTTGAAGAGATCAAGTGCTGCAAGAAGTGTCGGGCCCTTGTACCAGGGGGTGTTTGCCGATGCTTCTTTAATGTTGTCACCGCAGAATGCGCTGATTGGGATGAAGGGGGTCTCGGCCGATTTAAATCCAACGGACATGATGAGCTTGGTCATCTTCTCTTTTGCTTCGTTGTACTTCTCTTCGGAGTAGTTAACTGCATCCATCTTGTTGATGGCAACGATGATCTGGTTGATACCAAGAGTCTTGGACAGGAAAACGTGTTCCTTGGTCTGCTCCATCGGGCCTTCGGTTCCGGATACGACAATGATTGCTGCATCAGCCTGGGATGCACCGGTGATCATGTTCTTAACGAAGTCACGGTGACCTGGACAGTCGACAACGGTAAAATTGTATTTCGGGGTTTCGAATTTCTTGTGAGCGATATCAATGGTAATACCACGTTCACGCTCTTCCTTGAGGGAGTCCATTACCCAGGCGAACTCGAAAGTTGCTTTTCCTTCTAATTCTGCTTCTTTCTTGTATCCATCAAGAATGTGCTGCTGTACGACACCGGTCTCGAAGAGAATCCGGCCAACGGTTGTTGACTTACCGTGGTCAATGTGACCGATAACGGCAAGATTCATGTGGGGCTTTGCTGCTGCCATGATAATGTATCTCCACTTTGACTCATTGATAAGGACACAAAAGATTGCGATTCAAATCAACACGAGTGTAAACAGATAGATCTTACAACCATATAAAATAATTCCTCAGCCAAACAAACAGAACCGACAGACTAATAGGAAAATAATCCCGTATTCTCTGTAATGAAATCATTACCTCTTGAGAGAAAACCGAGCGGTAAATCGACCGTGATGTGCGGGGACAAGGAAGTTTCCGTACACATTACCTGTGTTTTT